>DATEEI010000097.1:0-222100 GCA_035281225.1 Vicinamibacterales bacterium | reverse complement strand
CCTTGTAGGCCATAGGCACTTCGTCGAGCCCTGCCGACAGCAACGTCACTCCGCGTTCGCGCAGAAATGTCTGAGCGCTGTCCCAATTGAACATCTCTTTCGCCTTCGTCCGGCTCATCCGGCGCCCCGCGCCGTGTGAGGCCGAATTCAACGACGCGGCGACGCCTTTGCCGCGCACGACGTAACCGGGTGTGCCCATCGAGCCCGGGATGATGCCGAGTACGCCGGCACCTGCCGGCGTCGCGCCCTTTCGATGCACGATGACCTCCGCATCAGATCCATCGGGCAGCCGATGCCGTTCGCGCCAGGCGAAGTTGTGATGGTTCTCGATATCGAGTAACACCTCCACGCCCAACGCCCGCGCAATGTGCGCGTGAATCAGCGCATGATTGGCCGCGGCATACTGGCCCATCAGTTCCATCGCCGCCCAGTACTCCTGGCCCGCTTCAGTTGACAAGTCCAGCCACGCGAGATGGGAGAGATCCTTTGGCAGCTCCGGGTGCAATTCGCGGGCGAGCCGGCTGTAGTGTTGAGCGATCTGGGCACCGGTTCCGCGGCTGCCAGAGTGGCTGAGCAGCGCAAGGTACTGGCCACGCGACAGTCCAGCCGAGTCATCGAAGACCGTCAGGTGACCGAATTCGACGAAGTGATTGCCGCTTCCGCTCGTGCCGAGCTGCGCCCAGGCACGATCTTTCAATCCGGAGGTCACAGACGTGACCTGCCAGTCGGCGTCCATCACGTCGTGCTGTCGCCGTGTTCGGAATGACGCGCCGATTCCGAAACGCGTCTCGCGCTCAATCGCGTTCGTCAGCCGGGTCTGATCCTCTGAGAGCGCGCTGACCGGGAGGTCCAACACGGTCAGCTTCATCCTGCAGGCGATATCGACGCCCACGGCGTACGGGATCACCGCTTCGTTCGTTGCCAGCACGCCGCCGATAGGCAGCCCGTATCCCACATGCGCATCCGGCATCAAGGCGCCCGACACGGCCACAGGCAATTTGCAGGCGTTCGTCATCTGCTGCACGGCGCTCGCCTCGAGGTTCTCGCCCCAAATCTGGTAAGGAGCGTCGACGTCCCTCGGAACGAACGACTCTCCGGCCGCGGCATGATCGAGCATGCTTTTAGTCTTCATGGACAAGCGAACCAAACCATAATGATCTAGGGCGGCCATCGACCCTAGCGCGATTTCCACTAAGTACGCAGCGTCCGCCTTCAGGCGGACCTGAGCGTGGTCCGGCTAAAGCCGGACACTACGTACGCATACAAGGCACGATAGGAAAACGAACCACCGAGAGCACGGAGGCCACGGAGAACCATCTTCAAAGAGCTCTGTGTCCTCCGTGATCTCTGTGGTGAGAATCCGGTCAGCGATCAACACAAGCCGTTTTGATATCCCTGTCGTACGTAGGGTCCGGCTTTAGCCGGACTTCGGTGCAAGGTCCGCCTAAAGGCGGACACTACGTACTTGTCGACACTGCTCTAGCCTATAACGAACGGATTGTCAGGTATCTTGAGAGCGGAGCTGTGTTGCGGGCGGGCGGGAGTTGCAGTCGGGAGTTAACGATGGCGTCAGGGCAGAAATTTCTTCGCGCGACCGTAAAATTTACCGGGTCTATGAGCGGCTCATATGTGGTTACAGCCTCAGAATACGATTTCGAGGGCGGTCTGTGATTTGCACTGGCGGTGGCTACGAACGTGACCGCTAGCCAGCCGCCTCATTTCCCCGCACTCACACCACCTTAAGAGACCAACTGCTCTCTGGGCCGGTGGGCATCGCCCACCGGCCTCGACGTCTATCTCGGAACCTGCGAGATCCGATAACCAGAGGGGTAGAGATCCGCACAAAGGTTGGTCTTATGACGCGAAAAGCGCTGGCAGTCGTGCTCGGGCTGTTGTTCTCGTTACCGGTGTCCTCATCCGCACAACAATCGCCCGGCAGCCTGACCGTCGTCAGCAGCGGGCCGATGGGCGAAGTGGCGAGCCTGGCCGAGGCGAACGAAATCAGAATCGTGTTCTCCGAGCCGATGGTCGTACTGGGACGCATTCCGCAGCCGGTCACGGTGCCGTATGTGACGATCGCACCGGCGATCAACGGCTCGTTCCGCTGGTCGGGGACGACGATCCTTATCTTCACGCCTGATCCGACGCGCAAGCTGCCGCACGCGACCCGGTACGACGTCGCCGTCAGCGCGGCGGCTACAGCGGTCAGCGGACGCCGCCTCGGCGCCGATTACCGTTTCACGTTCACGACGCCGACCGTACGTTTGGTCGATCTTCAGTGGTATCGCCGAAACAATCGATACGACGGCCCGATGGTCGCGGCGTTACGATTCAATCAACCCGTGCGGCCGAGTGATGTTCAAGCCCACACGGTGTTGCGCTTCGAGCCGCATGGATGGGATCGGCCGTTCCTGAGCGCAGAGGCCCAAGCCAGACTCACTACCAACGACCCGCAGGCGCTTCCACGATTCGAGGCGAAAGTCGCTGCGGCCGACAGGGCTGCTTCGTCCACGGCGCAGGTTCGATACACGCTCGCGACCGACTGGGATAGGAAGCGTTTTCCCGCTTCGCCAGATCTGGTCGTCATCGAGCTTACCGATGCCGCACCGCCGGAGAGCTGGGTGCGGGCGGAGATCGACGCATCGATTCCCGCCGTGGAAGGACGGGCGGTGCCAGGGCAGGGACAGAGCCGGCGCATCGAGGTAGAGCGCGCGTTCTTCGTCGATGGATTCCAGTGCCGTGTCCAATGCGATCCTGACGGCTGGAACCCCATCCGCCTGCGCACAGGGATCGATATCGACGCCGTGCGCAAGGCGCTCTCGATCCGGAACGTCACCAACCCGACCCGCCAGCCGATCGTCGCTCCTGCGGAGACCTCTCGGCGCGGCGCGGAGTGGGAGTACGACGCACCGGAGTACGTCTCAGTCGAGGATGCGGGCTACGATCGCCAGCCGCCCGACTCGAAGTACGTCTTCAGGCTCGATGCGTCGCTCCAATCGCGGGATGGGCAGACGCTCGGCTACACGTGGCTCGACCTCATCGAAAACTGGCACGCTCGCGCCTTTAGCAGCTTCGGCGACGGACACGGAGTTTGGGAAGCCTCGGGTGGAACGATGCTGCCGTTTTACGCGCGCAACTTGCAGAGCGTCACACAGTGGGCCGTTCCGCTTCGACGTGAAGATCTGATGCCGAGGATCCTCAGCCTGCAGCCATCGTTTAGTGCTGTGCCGCCAGGAGACGGAGTCCGCCGCACGCTCAAGACCAGCGCCGACAAGATCGAGTCGCACGGTCTCGACTTGTCGCGTGCGCTGCTCTCGCCTCGCACTGGCCTCGTCTGGGCAGGCGTTCGAGAAGGGGAGCCGATCGCGCGCTCGCGCCGCCTGGAGAATGCGCGCGACAAGGCGACGATCGTCCAGGTCACCAATCTCGGCATCACCGTCAAAGACAGTCCGCTCAACACACTGGTATTCGTGACGCGGCTCGACACCGGCGAGCCGGTGCCGGGTGCGCGAGTTTCGCTCATCACCCCCGACAACCGCACGCTCTGGCAGGGCACGACGGGAGCCGACGGCGTGGCACTCGCCGGCGGAACGCCGCGCAACAAGTTCTGGCAGTTCGAGTTCATCGTGACGGCCGAGAAAGACGGCGACACGGCCTACGTCGGCAGCAACTGGCACGAGGGGCTCTCGCCGTGGGAGTTCGGCCACAACTTCAACCTGCGGGAGTCGAAGGCGATTCTTCGGGGCAGCATCTTCTCGGATCGCGGCGTGTACCGTCCCGGGGAGGAAGTGCACTTCAAGGCCGTTCTCCGCTCGGACGCTCCTTCTGGTGTGGGCATGATCCCGGCTGGGACGCCGGTGTACTTGTCGTTGCGCGACAGTCAGGGTCGGAATGTCGACAAGCGAACGCTGAAGGTCAACGACTGGAGCAGCATCGAGTGGACATTCACTCTTCCGGCAGACGGCGCGCTTGGCAACTATCGGGTCGTCGCAGATCTGAACGAGACACCGGCAGACGCCGATCGCTCGTATGAAGACGGCTATGTGCGTCCTGTTGCCGGCAACTTCCTCGTCGCCGCCTATCGTCGCCCCGATTTCAGAGTGGACGCCACGCTCGGCAGCGAATCGTCTATCGCCGGTGCGTCGCTGGCGGGGGTCGTCACCGCGAAGTACCTGTTCGGCTCGTCGATGGCCAAGCGACAAGTGACGTGGAGAGCCACGCGGGTCGCGCTGTGCAGTGCTCCTGCGGCGATCGCCGAGCACTTTACCGACTCGCGATTCGTCTTCGCCGGAGATTGCGACGGCGTATTCGGCACGGAGCAGGTGGCGGGGGCGGAAACCACGCTAGACAGCAACGGCCAGTTCACGACCACGCTCGCGACACCAGTAACACTCGGGCGTCCGTACCGCTACACGCTCGAGGGGGATGTCGAGGACGTTTCGAGGCAGCACATTGCCGGCCGCGCGAGCTTCATCGTCCACCCGACGCCTTGGTATGTGGGCGTCATGCTGCCCGCGTACTTTATCGATCAGAAGCAAGGGCTCGAGAGCGCGGTCGTTGCTGTCTCGAACGAGGGAGCGATCGTCCCAGGCGTGCCGGTCGAGGTGACGCTGCGGCAGATTCAATGGAACAGCGTGCGCCGTGCGGAAGGACAAGGCTTTTACACCTGGGAGACTACGCGCAATGTGATCGAGGTCGGCAAGTGGAGCGTCGAAACGACTGATAAGCCGGTGCCCATGTCGATGCCGTTGCCGAACGGCGGTTACTTCGAGGTGACCGCGGTCGGAAGAGATGCGGACGGGCGTTCGACGTCGACGAAGACCGAGTTCTATGCGCTGGGCACCGGCTATACGGCGTGGGAGCGGTTCGATCACAACCGCATCACGCTCGTGCCCGAAAAGGCGACGTACAGGCCGGGCGACGCGGCGCGAATCATGATTCAGTCGCCGTGGGAGCGGGCAACCGCCCTGCTGACGACCGAGCGCGAAGGGATACGAACCCAGCGGCAGTTCACGATCACATCGACACAGCAGTACGTCACCGTGCCGATCTCCGAGGCGGACATTCCGAACGTCTACGTGTCGGTGCTTCTTGTGAAGGGCCGCACCAAGGACGATACGCCCGATGACGGAAGCGATCCAGGCAAGCCCGCATTCCGGCTGGGATATACGCAACTGAACGTCGAAGACCGGAGCAAGCGTCTGATGGTGAACGTCACGGCAAACAGCGCGGAATATCGCCCGGCCAATCAGGCACGCGTGAACGTCGAGGTGAAAGACCATCGCGGAGTGGCCACGGTTGCTGAAGTGACGCTCTGGGCGGTCGACTACGGCGTACTGTCGCTCACCGCGTTCCGCACACCGGACATTCTCGAGTCCGTCTACGTGCCGAAGGCGCTGCAGGTGATCAACACCGACAACCGCCAGCGCATCGTCAGCCGTCGCGCGCTCATCCCCAAGGGTGAAGACACCGGAGGTGGTGGCGGAAGCGAAGAAGGCGTCGACGGCCTGCGCAAGGACTTCCGCGTGCTGGCGTTCTGGGTCGGATCGATCGTCACCGATGCCTCGGGGCGTGCGAGTGTTGACCTCAAGCTGCCGGAGTCGCTGACCACGTATCGCATCATGGCGGTCGCCGCCGACAAGGCCTCGCGATTTGGATCTGACGACAGCGAGATCCGCATCAACAAGCCGGTGACGCTGAAGCCTGCATTCCCGCGGTTCATGGCCGTTGGCGATCGCGCCTCGTTCGGATCGGTCATCACGAGCCAGCTTCGAGAGCCGGGCGCGGCGATTGTCACCATGCGAAGTCTGGATCCGGGCATCCTCGAGATACGGGGGACCGCGAGACAGACGGTTCAGGTGGGCGCCAACGGCTCTGCGGAGGTTCGCTTCGAGGCGGTGGCAAAGAGCGTAGGTCCTGCCCGTATTCAGATGACGGCGCGTCTGGGCAACGAGACCGACTCGTTCGAGGACGTCATTCCAGTTGAAATTCTTTCCTCTCCCGAGACGGTGGCGGCATACGGAGAGGCGAAGCCGGATGCCAAAGAAACCATCGTTGTGCCGACCGGCGCGGTGCCCGGCTTCGGCGGGCTTCACGTCCAGTTGTCGTCCACGGCGATGGTCGGTCTCAACGAAGGCGCGCGATACCTGGTGGAGTATCCGTACGGTTGTGCGGAGCAGCAGGCGTCGCGCGCGTTTGCCCTGCTGCTGACCTCCGATCTCGGTGATGCGTTCCGGCTGCCGGGCATCGACCCGAAGAATCTGCGGGGTGTCTCCCAGACCACGCTGAAGGGGCTCGCGAAATTCCAGTGCTCCAACGGTGGGTTCTCGTACTGGCCAGGCGCGTGCTATTCGACGTCGCCGTATCTCACGGCCTATATCCTTCATGTCTTTCACGAAGCGTCCGCCTTGAAGTACGACGTGGACAACGACATGCTGGAGCGGGCCTATACATACCTTCAGCGCGAGCTGGCGCAGCCAAACCCGCGAGACGATGGGTGGTGGCCGGCGTATACAGCGTGGCAGACGTTTGCGGTGAAAGTGCTGGTGGAGGGGAAACGCAACCAGGACTCCAACATCAATCGCCTGTATCAGCGTCTCGATCGGATGCCGGTGTTCGCCTTGTCGTACCTGCTCGACGCGCTAGTCGCGAAGGGAGAGACGGGCGCGCGCGTGAACGAGCTGCAGCGACGGATTACGAACGCCATGTTGACGGAAGCGGGGTCCGCGCACGTCGAGGAGCTGAGCGATCCGTACCTGCTGTGGTTCTGGAACTCGAACGTGCGGTCTACGTCGATCGCGCTGCGTAGTCTCATGCGCAGCAATGCGGCCGACCGGCTCGTGCGGCCCACCGTTCGCTGGCTTCTCAACGCGCGCAAGAACGGTCGCTGGGGCAACACGCAGGAGAACGCTTGGGCCATGGAAGCACTCGTTGCCTACTACAGGAAGTACGAAAGCGAAGTGCCGGACTTCCGCGCGGTCGTCAAACTGGCCAATGAGGAGATCGCACGCGAAGCTTTCGAAGGTCGCTCAGCCGAGGCGAAGACACGCGATATTTCGATGAGTGCATTGCAGGCGAAGGCGGCGCCTGGCTCCACACGCGAGATCACCTTCTCGCGGCAGGGAACTGGAACGCTGTTTTACATCACCCGTCTTCGGTATGCGGCCGACGAGCTTTATCAGAATGGGCTCGATGCTGGGTTCAGCATCCAGCGCCGCTACGCTCCGTATGTCGAGTCGGGCGCCGCACAGCCCGACAGCCTCTCGTTCAAGGCAGGTGATCTGGTTCTCGTCACGCTTTCGTTCAATCTGACCAAGGAGCGGAGGTTCGTGGCGGTCACCGATCCGCTGCCCGCTGGGTTCGAGCCGGTGGAGTCGTGGTTCGCGACCACCGCCGCGTCGCTGACGACCGCGCAGAACAACCTGGAGGAGCAGGGCACCTGGATGAGCTGGTGGCAGCGCGGCGGCTTCGATCACGTCGAGCGGCATGACGATCGCGTCAGGCTGTTCGCTACGAGACTCTCGGAAGGCCGTCACGAGTTCTCGTATGTGGTTCGCGCGACCACGTCTGGAACGTTCCGAACCGCGCCGGCGCACGCCGAAGAAATGTACGAGCCAGAAGTCTTCGGGCGTACCGGCACGACCATCGTCGACGTAAAGCGGTGATGTGATGAGACGCCGGATCGTTAGGATTGCGTTGATTGCCGGGCCGGCGCTGCTGGCCGTACTCGTCTGGCTCAGAGCAGGCCCGCTTCCAGTTGGTTTGCTTGACGAAACGGACGCCTCGACAACCGTCGTGGACCGGTACGGCAGCGTGCTCTACGAGTCGCGGTCCGCCGCCGGAACGCGCGGGGCGTTGCTGACTCCAGATGCGCTCCCGCCACATCTCGTGAGCGCGTCGCTGGCCGCAGAGGACAGCCGGTTTTTCAGCCATCCGGGGATCGACCCGATTGCGATCGCCCGCGCGTTGATTCGAAATGCGAAGGCCGGCGAGATGATCGAAGGAGGTTCGACCATCACGCAGCAAGTTGCCAAGTTGTTGCTGGCGCGGCGCAATCCCGGCGCGAACACCAAGCGTAGCCTTGGCATCAAACTCGAGGAAGCGAAGGTTGCGCTGAGACTGGAGCATCGTCTCTCGAAGCGCGAGATCCTCGCGCTCTATCTCAACATCGCGCCGTACGGAAATCAGATTGTCGGGGCGGAGCGTGCCAGCCGCGCCTATTTCGGCATGCCCGCGAGCCAGCTCACCGTAGCCCAGGCGGCGTTTCTCGCGGGGCTGCCGCAGAGACCCTCGGCCTTCAATCCGTACAGCAAGTGGAAGGCGGCGATCGCGCGCCAGCGCACCGTGGTTGGACGGATGGCAGCGATCGGAGTCATCACGACCGATGAAGCAACTGAAGCGAGGGCCGAGCAACTGTCCCTCGTCAAGGAGAAGCCGGCGTTTCTCGCGCCGCACGTCGTCGAGATGGTGCTGGCGGCAAATGTCTCTCACGCTAAGCGGATCGTCACCACGCTTGACGCGGAGCTGCAGTCGGATGTCGAAGGCATCATCCGAAGCCAGCGAGCGAATCTCGTGACTCATCGCGCGCACAACGTCGCCGTCGTCGTGCTACATAACGCCACGGGAGAATGGTTGGCGTGGGAAGGGTCGGGCGACTACTTCGACGCGGCGCATGGCGGGACGATCAACGGTCCGCTCGCGCTTCGTCAGCCGGGCTCAGCGCTCAAGCCGTTCACCTACGCCCTGGCCTTCGAAGAAGGGCGCCATCCTGCGACGCTGCTCGCCGACGTGCCTTCGCATTTCGCCACCGCAGAGGCGGGGGTTGTGTACGCTCCTCGAAATTACGACGGACGATATCGAGGACCGCTTTTGGCTCGAAGGGCGCTCGCCGGTTCGCAAAACGTGCCGGCGGTCGCACTCGCATCCGAGCTCGGCATTCCCAAGCTCGTGCGCTTCTTTCGGACAGCCGGTCTGACATCGTTCGAGAAAACGGCTGACTACTACGGACTGGGTGTGACCCTTGGAAACGCAGAGGTTCGACTCGCCGAGCTGACGTCGGCGTATTCGACCTTCGCGCGGGGAGGGTTACAGCTGTCTCCCGTCATCGTGCGATCGCCGGATCGTGAGATACAAACCTCGCGGCTGATTTCGCCGAGAACCGCGTTCTGGATCACCGACATTCTTTCGGACTCCGCCGCTCGCGAATATGTGTTCGGCCGGGGCGGCAGCCTGGATTTTCCGTTTGAGGTGGCCGTCAAGACCGGCACGTCCGAAGGGTATCGAGATAATTGGACGATTGGGTACACGCGCGATGTCACCGTGGGCGTCTGGGTCGGAAACTTCGATCGCACGCCACTGGCAAATTCGTCCGGTGTCACCGGCGCCGGGCCGATCTTTCACTCCGTGATGCTTGCCGCCCAGCGGCGTGTGGTGGGTCATCTGCACGACGGCGCAGTGCCGCTGGCCGCGCCACCCGCAGGCGTCGTGCGGCGTCAGGTATGTGCGCTCTCGGGCGCGCTCGCCAATGCTTGGTGTCCGGCGAAAGCCGCCGAGTGGACGCCAACGGACGACGCTGCAATACCGTGCAGCTGGCATCATGAGAGCGAAGATGGGCTTCAGACCATCTGGCCGATGGAATACCGGCAGTGGGCTGCCGCGCAGGGCTTTCGCACAGACAGCGAGTTGCGTCGAGCATCGCTCGCAACCGATGCGACCCGAGCGCCGGTTCGCGTCGAGCGTCGCGCTGCATCTTCCGAGCGCCGGCTCTCAATCGCCAGCCCCGCCGACGGCACGCTCTACCTGATCGATCCGACGCTTCGTACGGATTTTCAACGGCTCTCGCTCCGTGCAACGGCGGGCCGCGAAGCGGAGTACATCGACTGGTCGGTCAATGGGCGGTCGATTGGGCGTTCGGCCCCGGAGAAGGCGCTGTCGTGGTCGCTCGTTGCAGGCGAGCATTTGATCACAGCGCGCGACGCCCGCGGTCATCTCGCCGAAACCCGCATACGGGTGCGATGAGACAGCTACCAGCCACCAGCTACCGGCTGCCAGCTACGAGCTACCAGCTACCAGCCACCGGCCACCAGCAAGCCAGATGCGTCATAACACGGCGTGGGAGGGCTCACCATGTTCGAGCGCACGCGCGGAGCGAGCCGTTCGACCAGACCCTGGCTGGTATCGAGCGCGGCTCATGGGTTGCTGGTGTGCGCACTGATCTTCCGCCCATTGGCCGGTGAACCTGCCAGGCAGAGCCAGCAAGCGATCACCGAATCAACTCATCTTGTGTGGACGCCGGAGCCGGGACCTGGCGGGGGCGGCGGCGGTGGCGGCGATGGCAGTCAAGTACCTCCGCGGCAAGCGCAGTTGCCAGGGCGAGATATGGTGACCGTACCTGTAGCGCACAAGACCATGCAAGCCGAGGAAATCAAACCTGAGCCGGTTCAGAGCCTGGAGATTCCGGCACAAACGCTCGCCGCGTCCGACTTGGCGATGCGCGGTGTCCTTGAAGACGCACCTCCGAGTACGTCGCGAGGAAACGGTGACGGTCCCGGGGCAGGCGCAGGCCAAGGATCCGGGGTCGGGCCTGGTGACGGAGATGGTCTAGGCCCCGGCCCGGATCGCGGCACTGGCGGCAAGATCTACCGACCAGGCAGCGACGTCACCTTACCCAGCGCGCTCTATCGAGCGCAGCCTCGTTATACGAACGCAGCAATGCGTAGGCGCATTCAGGGTGTTGTGCTCGTGGAGTGCGTGGTGGAGCCCTCTGGTCTCTGCTCGAGGCCACGCCTGGTGAAATCGCTCGATTCAACCTTCGGTTTGGACGAGCAGGCGTTGCGTGCAGCCACGGAATGGCGATTTCGCCCCGGCACGCGGCTCGGTGAGCCGGTGCCGGTGCTTGTGACCATCGAGCTCGGATTCACGATCCACTAAGTTTCTTTCTCTTCGGCGACCTCGGCTACCAGCGCTTCGGTTGTCAGCAGCAGCGACGAAATCGAAGCTGCGTTCTGCAGCGCAGAGCGCACGACTTTCGTGGGATCGATGACGCCGGCCTTGATCATGTTTTCGTAATTCCCGGTCAGAGCATTGAAGCCCTCTTCAGCCGCCATCCCTTTCACTTTCGCGACGACGACCGATCCTTCTTCGCCGGCGTTGTTGGCGATCCAGCGGAGTGGCTCCTCGACCGCGCGCGCGATGATATTGACGCCGACCTGCTGATCGCCCACGAGCTTCAAGGTGTCCAGCGCCTTGGCCGCGCGAAGAAGGGCGACCCCGCCGCCTGGCACGATCCCCTCTTCGACGGCTGCTTTCGTCGCGTGCATCGCGTCCTCGATGCGCGCCTTCTTCTCTTTCATCTCGGTCTCGGTGGCCGCACCCACCTTGATGACCGCCACGCCGCCCACGAGCTTCGCGAGCCGCTCCTGCAGTTTCTCGCCGTCGTAGTCTGACGTCGATTCCTCGATCTGCATCCGGAGCTGTTTGACCCGGCCCTCGATGGCCTTCTTCGCGCCGGCGCCCTCGATGATCGTCGTGTTGTCTTTGTCGATCGTGATCTTTTTCGCGGTGCCGAGATCGTCCAGCGCGAGGCCCTCGATCTTGATGCCGAGATCCTCGGTGATCGCGCGTCCGCCCGTGAGAACGGCGATGTCTTCGAGCATGGCCTTCCGCCGGTCACCATAGCCGGGCGCTTTCACCGCGGCGACGCGGAGCGTGCCGCGCAGCTTGTTGACGACGAGCGTGGCGAGCGCTTCGCTCTCCACGTCTTCGGCGATGACCAGCAACGAGGAGGCGCTCTGCGCGACTTTCTCTAGCAGGGGAAGGAGATCTTTCAGGCTCGAGAGTTTTTTCTCATAGATCAGAATACGCGGGTTCTCGAGCACCACTTCCATCCGGTCGGGGTCCGTCACGAAATAGGGCGACAGGTATCCGCGATCGAACTGCATGCCCTCGACGATGTCGAGCGTCGTGTCGATCGTCTGTGCCTCTTCGACGGTGATGACGCCGTCCTTGCCGACCTTCTCCATCGCTTTGGCGATGACCTTGCCAATCGGTTCGTCGTTGTTGGCGGAGATCGTGCCGACCTGCGCGACCATGTTGCCGCTCACGGGCTTCGACATCTTCTTCAGCTCGGCGGTGACGACCTCGACTGCCTTATCGATGCCGCGCTTGATGTCCATTGGGTTGGCGCCGCTCACCACGTGCTTCACGCCTTCTCGGAAGATGGCCTGCGCCAGCACGGTGGCGGTGGTCGTCCCATCGCCGGCGAGATCGGACGTCTTGCTCGCCACTTCGCGCGCCATCTGCGCGCCCATGTTCTCGAGCCGATCCTTCAGGTCGATTTCGCGAGCGACGGTCACGCCGTCCTTGGTGATCGTCGGCGCGCCGTAGGCTTTGCCGAGAACGACGTTGCGGCCTCTGGGTCCGAGCGTCACTTTGACGGCGTCGGCCATCTGGTTGATACCGCGCAGGACGATCTGCCGGGCCTGCTCGCCGTAAATAATCTGTTTTGCCATTAGGATTTCTTCTCCGATTTCTTCTTCTCAGGTGTTTTGGCGGCGCCGCCGTCGATCACCGCGAGCACTTCATCCTCTTTCACGATGAGATACTCCTCGCCGTCGAGCTTGATCTCCTGGCCCGAGTACTTCCCGAACAGGATGAGGTCGCCGGCTTTGACGTCCAGCGGAATTCGTGTGCCTTCGTCGTTGATCTTGCCGTTGCCGACGGCCAGCACTTTGCCCTGTTGCGGCTTTTCCTTGGCGGAGTCCGGGATGATGATGCCGCCGATCTGCTGTTCGCCTTCTTCCAGGCGCTGGACGATGATGCGATCGTGAAGAGGTCTGACATTCATGTGGGCGTCTCCGTTCTGGTGTGACTGTACTAGTACGCCTTCCAACAAAGTGTGCTGTTGGGCACAGCCAGGGAAGTTCGGGACAATCGACCTCGGGCGGTTATGTGGAGTGGCTGGACCGCTAGGAAACCGCTATTCGTACCATTGGGGAGCCGAGCTCGTAGAACTCCGTGATTCCACAGCTCGTACAGGTCACTCGCCAGCCACGGACGGCGCGTTCGCCGGCTCTGGATCCATTGTTCGATCGATGCACGGACAGCGGCGCGCTGCATTCTCTGCAGACGAATCCGACCCATCCTTCCTCGCTGACTACATGTGAAGGAGTTGTGCCGACACCAGAAGCTGTCATATCAGATTCCTTGATCATCGTTGCTGCTAGGGAGCCGTCTTGAGAAAGTTGATCAGCTTGCGATTCTCCGGAAAGTCCTGAGCGAGCTTGCGTGCGAGCACGGTGGCTTCCGGCAGTTTCTGGTCGCGCACCAGCATTTCCCACAGCGCGAACTCGGCCTCGACGCGGACGTAGAACTCGGATTCGGCGCCCGCCGCGGCGCGCGCGCCGATAAACGCGCGCTTCTTGCTGCCGCCGCCGAGAATCCAACGGGTCCCTCTCGCCATCTTGGTGTCGACGATGAAGTCGATCCAGGCCCGTGCGACGCGCGCCCGGACGTTCCGGGGGTTGCTTTTGAGAGCCGCGTCGAGCGACCTTCTGGCCTCCCAGTACTCACTCCACCCCGTTTTCCGTCCGAGCGTCTCCAGATGGAGCCAGACGTAGTTGAGGTTGAGCTTCCCCAGGAAGAACAGGGCTTCATCATCGTTCGGCTTGACCCGCAGTCGCTCACGAGCGACGGCCTGTCCCTTGGCTGTATCGGTGAGGAAGGCTTTCAGAAGCTCGGGGCAGGCCGCGCACTGTTTGAACGCCTGCGATTTGTCCGTGTTGCTGCCCAGCGCGTCCCTGAGTTGAAAGTGCAGTGCTGAGGTGCGGACCTCGTATGCTGCGAGCAATGCTGCGTCCGACGAGTGCAGCGCCAACGCGACGTCGGCGGCAGCGTCGTAGCGCGCATTGAAGAACAGGTGCTGCGCGTCGGCAAGCGTAGGAGGATCCACAGCGACCGCGGTGGTCGAGGTGCCTGCGATCACAACGGCGGCAGCGAGGGCGGAGAGGATGAGTCGTGTCAAATGTAAGCCCACTAAAAGTTTACGCCCGGAATGTCAGGCGCGACTGTCTCAAAATGAACACTGTGCCTTTCTGAACAGACTGGCACAGCCTTGCCTGTAATGCTGCACGGGACGAAGCCCGTGCTCCACCAATTCATCACTGCCAACCGCGAAGAGATCATCAAACGCTGCAGAGCGAAAGTCGCCACGAGATCCGTACCTCCGCCGACTGAAGCGGAGATCGATTACGGCGTGCCGCTGTTTCTCGAGCAACTGGGTGACGCGCTTCGCAGCGGTGGAGAAGTGAACCCCCAAATTGCGAGGAGCGCACTTCTTCACGGCCACGAGCTTCTGCTTCACGGCTTCACCGTGTCTCAGGTCGTGCACGACTACGGCGATATCTGCCAGGCGATTACCGAGCTGTCCGTGGAACTGAACAGCCCGATTACCGCCGACGATTTTCGTATGTTGAACAAGTGCCTGGACGACGCGATCGCGGGGGCGGTCACGGAGTACGGGCGCGAACAGAACGAGTCGGCTCGTGAGGGGGAGAGCGCGCGCGGGAGCGAACGCCTCGGGTTTCTGGTTCACGAGTTGCGGAACCTGATCGATATCTCCATCTTCGCCTTCGAAGTGCTCAAGACCGGCAATGTCGGCGTGTCCGGAAGTACCGGCGCCGTGCTCAATCGCAGCCTTTTGGGATTGCGCGCGTTGATTGGTCGTTCGCTCGCCGAGGTCCGCCTCACCAAGGGCATGCAGAATCGCGATCGATTTCTGGTCTCCGAATTCATCACAGAGGTGGCGGCCAGCGCCATCTTGGAAGCCAATGTACGCGGCAACACATTGGTCGTCGCTCCGGTCGAGCCGGGATTGACTATCGACGCAGACAGGCAGGTACTCGCGGCGGGGCTGAGCAACCTGCTCCAGAATGCCTTCAAGTTCACCCGCCCGAGTACGACCGTGACACTGAGGGTCGGGGCCAGCGCCGAGCGTGTGTTGATAGAGGTGCAGGACGAATGCGGTGGTTTCCCTGAAGGGATCGTCAGCGACCTGTTCAAGCCGTTCGAACAGCGCAGCCTCGACCGGACTGGGTTGGGTCTCGGTCTTGCCTTCAGCCGATGGGGTGTTGAAGCGAACGGCGGGCGTATTCATGCCCACAACCTGCCCGAAAACGGATGCGTCTTCACCGTCGATCTTCCGCGCGTCGTGGTTCCCTTCGTCTCGGTGACTTGAGCGCTAGTTGGGGCTCAGCTTGTTCGTGTCTTTGATCTCGCGAAGGGTCCGCCGCAACTCCTCCGTGACCTTCATCTGCTCGAGCGTCGCTTTCAGCGATTCGGCAGTTGCGCTGACGGCATCAACAGCGGCATGACGTGCAGCCTCGGCTGCGAGTCGTGCCTCCTCAGCGAGAACACGCGCGATTTCGCCTGCTTCTCGCGCACGCTCCCGCTCCTCTCGCGCCCCCTCAGCCTCGCGCCTGGCCTGTTCCGCCGTATTCCTGGCGGCCTCGGTCTGCTCTGGTGAAATGGAATCTTTGGGCATCGACCGTTCGAGACTACCAAGGAGACAGCGCGCCTGCTGTGCAATCGGATACACGCGACCAAAGTCTGGCACCATTGAGTGCATGTGCCACTGACAGGGTGATGGGTTCGTGGGTGGGATTAGTGGACGGAGGTAAGGCCGCGCTCGTTGTGGCCAAGCGCGGCCTCCTCACCCAGGGGTCTTCTATCTCTTACGCCAGCCTGACGTTCTCGCCTCGCGGACCTTTCGCGCCGTGCCCGACGTCGAACGTTACCGCCTGGCCCTCCCGGAGCTGGTCGAACGCGGTCTGCGCGCACGCCGACTGATGGAAGAAATACTCGGTCCCGTCGCCCGCGGCGATGAACCCAAAACCCTTGTCGCTGACGAGCCGCTTGATCGTGCCATTCATTGACGCCATTGCAAATTCCTTGTCGAGTAGTCGTGTCGTTGATTCGCCGACTGGTCTAATGATACGCGTAAACTCACCCCCCAGGGGTGTGCTGAATGGCACAGGGGGCCTATTTGCGCAAAACGACGTTCAATAAGGGGTTATTAGGCTACTCGGGACTATCGTGCAGGACGACACTGAGCAGAGAGGTGTTGATCTTGAGGCCGCCGTTGTATTCGATGAAGCCGAGCTTCCGGAACTTGTTCATGAAGAAATTCACCCGCGATCGCGTCGTGCCGATCATCTCCGCGAGCATTTCCTGCGAGAGCTTGGGCAGGATTCCCTGCGGCTTGTCTTCTTTGCCGTATCGGGCGAGGAGGAGGAGCGTGCGCGCGAGCCGTTTTTCGCTCGAGTTGAACAACTGATCGACGAGATCCTCCTCGATACGGATGTTGCGGGACAGCATGTACTCGATGAACCGGTCAGAAAAGGCGGGTTCGTCGTGCAGCAGTTCGATCATCTGCTTCTTCGGCACCACCAGCACCGAGGTGGCCGAGACGGCGGTCGCGGTTCCCATGCGGACGGATTGCCCCGCGAGCGCACCCTCGCCGAGGAAATCGCCCGGCCCGAGCATGCCGACGATGGCCTCTTTGCCTGCGTGGGAGAGCACCGACAATCTGACGGCGCCCTCCTGGATGTACATGACGCTATGGCAGGGATCCCCTTGCGCGAAGACCACCGCCAGCGGAGGGTATTTGACCATCCTTCTGGCCATTCCGGCCGAGGTGAGAAAACTCAAGGCATCGAACTGCCGAGGCGGGCGGCCGGAAGCGGTCTTTCTTCTGGGTCGGGGCATCGGTTGTGAGCGCATTTTAGCGCAGGTGAGCTAGTAATTACTGGGTTTGCGGCCCTGGATGACGCGGGGGAGCATCACACCGATTGCGACGACCAACAGAATATGGAGGAGGCCCCCCATCGTGAAGGAACTGACCGATCCTAGGAGCCAGAGCACGGCCAAGATGAGCGAGAAGGTGGACACCTCACCGGACTATAGGCTGTGGCCCGGTCTGACACCTGTGCTGTTCGGCACAGCGCCGAATCAGGGTCTCGCGTAGCGTCGATCTAAGGAAAACATGTTCTGGCTGCTGATCGGTCTCGGTGTGATTGTCGTTGCGGCTCTGCTCTCGCGGTCAACATGGTCCCATCGGGAAGAGGAGATGGGAGCGGTCAGCAGGCAATGGCTCGCCGAATATCGCCAGACTCACGAAGGATGAGCCACTCCGCGAGCGAGTGCACAATCATGGTCTGAGGGACGTCCTTCCCTGCACCCAAGGCCTTGGCCTCTTCGGTCTTTTTGCGTGTGGCGTAGCTGTCGAGTAGGGTGATGAGCTGGGCGCCTGCTCGAAGGAGACGTCGATCTGCCGCGGACAGCTTCTCGCGCGACCTGAAATCCAAGTTGAAGAACCGGGCCGACGTGGGTGTGTCTCGAAGGGCGGACTTAGACGCACTACTAATGACGAGCGATGGAAATAGCTGCGCCAGGTGCGCCCTGAACTTGATGGAAACCAAACCGGCCTCTTGCCCGTCGCGCAAGTCGGCCAAGACCCATCCGATCAACTTGTCGAACGCGGCGCCGCTCAAACCCCGCTCAAGCGTCATGCGCGAACGCAGGTGGAGCTCCTTGATGACGGCGATGAGGCGGTCTGGGGAGTCCGGAGCTGTCGATCCGGAGAGGAGTGCGGGCCAATTAAGGGGCTGTTCAAAAAAACCCGCCGCGTGATACCGCAAGCTGCCTTTCACATCAGCGACGTAACACCTGAGCAGCTGGAAAGGAACCGTCAGGTCTTCTTTTGATGTGGAAACCTGGACGCTGATGCGCGCCTGCGGCGGCAATTGAAACGGCAGCTCGAGGAGCGCCCCGCCGCGCGACAAGTCCACGAGAGAGATCTCGGGGCGGTCGGGGATGGTCACGCGCGCCTGCTCGGGAAGCTCGTCAGGGGCAATCCGGCGGTGCAGCCGCCTATCCGACGCGCTCATTGTTCTGAAGTCCGATACACCACAGGCACGGTCTAGCAATTCAGAAGCCGGAATCGCCAGATCGACATTAGCGTCCTATGTCCTCTAGATACGGGGTTTCGGGTGAATCGTGGAGACCGTTCCGCGTCGGATGATTCCCAAACCTGAACACAAAATCACTTTCTTGTCAGTCCGCGTGGGCAATATTTCCCAGTGTTACCATCCTCTAAATGACCGCTCGTGACAGGCTCGGGTGGAGCGCATTTTTCGAGGATCAGCTGGGGGAAGCTTCGCCAGCGCCTCAGGTCTCGCGTGTCGTCGAGGAGCAGCGCGGCGCCTATCGCGTCGCCGGCGATTTCGATGGCTGCGTGGAAGTCAGCGGCAAATTCCGCCACGACGCCCGTTCGACCGCCGACTTTCCGGCGGTCGGCGACTGGGTCTGCGTATCGGCGTCCGGGACCGAGCGTGGGCTCATCGTTGGCCGCCTCGAAAGACGCAGCAAGATTTCGAGGAAAGCCGCGGGCCGAGTTGTCGAAGAACAGGTCGTTGCCGCCAACGTCGACACGATCTTCCTCGTCACGGCGCTCACCGAAGATCTGAACCCACGGCGCATCGAGCGATACCTCACGGTCGTGCAGGAAGCCGGTGCCGTGCCGGTCGTCGTCTTGAACAAGACCGACCTCAGCGCCGACGCTGAGGTCGCCGCCAATGCGGTTCGGGCGCGGCTGCCGTTCGTAGACGTTGTCGGCGTCAGCGCGAAGCACGCCCACGGGCTCGAGTCGCTCAATGCGTATCTCACCCCGGCCCGAACGGTTGCTCTGATCGGTTCGTCGGGGGTCGGGAAGTCGACGCTGGTCAACCGCCTGCTCGGCCATGACCTTCTGAAGACCGCCGCGACCCGCGCCGAAGACGGAAAGGGACGCCACACGACGACTTCGCGCCACCTCGTCGAGCTGCCCGGAGGCGCGCTGCTGATCGATACGCCGGGTATGCGCGAGCTCCAGCCCTGGGTCGAGGAAGCTGCGGTGGCGGAGACGTTCGACGACATCACCGGGCTGGCACAGGGCTGCCGATTTTCGAACTGCGAGCACCGCACGGAACCTGGTTGCTCCGTGCTGGCTGCGGTTGCCGAGGGTGCGCTTGCCGCGGAGCGTCTCGATCACTACCGTGATCTGGGCCGGGAAATCGCGTTCGAAGAACGGAAACGCGACAAAGCTGCCGCGGCCGATCAGAAACGCCGCTGGAAGAAGATCCATCAAGCACAGAAGGCGCTGTACCGCGATCGCGATCGGTGACAGGCTTGTTGGTATATCTAGCGAGACCAACAACTTTGTCTGTCCAATGCGGAAATCCGGGGCTATTCCCGCGCGGCACACTCGGTGCGGCCTCGGCAATTTTCTAGGCAGATCGCAACGCCGACATTTCTGTTCCTCATTCGAGGTGTGTCCTACCCAATCGTCGGATCTCCGACTCCGCGAGATGAGCGGGGTTTTGATGGATTTTTGATGGATTTTCCGCACAAAACGGTCACAATTCACGTCGCGCCGCGAAGGGTCTGGCTTGGCGCTGATCTTGATATCGCGGTGGCTTGCGTCTGTGTCGGCTGCTAGAATGCACGACCACTCAGCATTAATAAAAATTTAGGAGGGAAGGACAAATGGGCTCAGCGGTATTGGGTGAGGCGATCGGCGCCATTCGCGACTGGTCCGAGAAACGAGGCAAGGAAACAGGGGCATCGAACGGTAAGGGCGCGTTCGGCAGCCTCGTTTTTAATGACGCTGCTCAGCAGAAGCGGTTGCCGAAGAGTGTGTACGACGCGCTGCGCCGCACCATCATCCGTGGCGAGGCGCTCGATCCGTCGATCGCGGACGCTGTGGCGACCGCGCTGAAAGACTGGGCCATCGAGAACGGCGCCACCCATTACACGCACTGGTTCCAGCCCCTCACAGGGATCACGGCAGAAAAGCACGACTCGTTCCTTGCTCCGGTCACCGACGGCAAAGCGGTCTACGAGTTCTCCGGTAAGGAACTTGTCAGGGGAGAGCCCGATGCGTCGAGCTTCCCGTCGGGCGGGATGCGCTCCACGTTCGAAGCCCGCGGCTACACGGCCTGGGATCCGACCAGCCCGCCCTGGCTGCTGAAGAGCGGCCACGCCACGACGCTCGTGATTCCGACGGCATTTGTGAGCTGGACTGGAGAAGCGCTCGACAAGAAGACACCGCTGCTGCGTTCGATGGAAGCGTTGTCGAAGCAGGCCGTACGCGTCCTCAAGCTCTTTGGCTCCACCGCCGATCGGGTCGTCACCACCTGTGGTCCCGAGCAGGAGTACTTCCTGATCGACCTGAACTTCTATCTCTCGCGGCCCGACCTCATCAACGCCGGCCGCACGCTCTTCGGTGCGAAGCCGCCGAAGGGGCAGGAGCTCGAAGATCAGTATTTCGGCGCCATCGCGGACCGCGCGATGGATTTCATGTCGGATGTCGAGACCGAGCTCTACAAGGTCGGGGTTCCGGTGAAGACCCGCCACAACGAAGTGGCGCCAAGCCAGTACGAGATCGCACCGATCTTCGAGAACGCGAACCTCGCCACCGATCACCAGATGATGACGATGGAGACGATGAGGCGGTCGGCGGCGAAATTCGGGCTCGCATGCCTGCTGCACGAGAAGCCGTTCGCCGGCGTCAACGGATCGGGCAAGCACTTGAACTGGTCGATGAGCGACAGCGAAGGCAACAACCTGCTCACGCCCGGAAAGGATCCGCACGCCAACATCCAGTTCCTGGTGTTCTGCACGGCTGTGCTGCGCGCGGTCAACAAGTGGCAGGGGCTGCTGCGCGCGAGTATCGCGAGCGCCGGCAACGATCACCGGCTTGGAGCGAACGAAGCGCCTCCGGCCATCATCTCGGTGTTTCTGGGAGAGATGCTCACCGACATCTTTGAGCAGATCGAGAAGGGCGGTGCAAAGTCGACGAAGCACGGGGGCGTGCTCGATACCGGCGTCATGGTGCTCCCGAAGCTGCCGCGCGACGCGGGCGACCGCAACCGGACCAGCCCGTTCGCGTTCACCGGCAACAAGTTCGAGTTCCGCGCCGTGTCGTCGAATCAGAGCATCGCGTACCCCAACATCGCCCTCAACGTGGCCGTCACGGAGTCTCTGGACTACATCGCCACCGAGCTGGAGAAGGCGACCAAAGGCGGCAAGTCGATCGAAAAGGCAACCGCCGACTTGCTCCCGAAGATCATCAAGGAGAACAAGCAGATCATTTTCAACGGCAATGGCTACTCGGCTGAATGGCAGAAGGAGGCCGGCAAGCGGGGGCTGCTGAATCTGAAGAATACGGTCGATGCGCTGCCGCAGCTCATCACGAAAGACGTCGTCGGCGTGTTCGAGAAGTACAAGGTGCTCAACGAACGCGAGCTGCACGCGCGCTACGAGATCATGGTGGAGACCTACAACAAGACCATCAACGTCGAAGGGCAGCTGATGGTGTTGATGGCGAACCGCTACGTGCTGCCCGCTGCGCTCGAGTATCAGAAGCAGGTGGCGCAGAGCGTGGCCGCCGTGAAGCAGGCGGGCGGCAAGTCGATCGAAGGCAAGAAGCTGCTCGACAGGGTGACGAAGCTAACCGACAAGCTCAAGGCGAACGCCGACAAGCTCGAGAAGGCGCTCGGACATGAGAGTAGCGGATCGGCCGAGAAACACGCGAAGCACTTCCGCGACAGCGTGATTCCGGCGATGAATGGCGTTCGCGAGATCGCGGACGAGCTCGAATCCATCGTCCCGCACGGGCAGTGGCCGCTGGCGACGTACCGGGAGATGCTCTTTATCAAGTAGTTCGGAACCACGAAGACACGAAGACACGAAGGCACGAAGACCAGGCGTCAAGGAGGTCAGGAGCTCGCTCTTGACCTCCTTCCTACGTACAGCAGCACCAAGACACCAACGGCTACTCCAGCCCAAAATGGTCTCTTCCCCAACGTGAGAATCGGGTACGGTTCGGCCGCACTCATGAAGCCGGATGGGTGTTGTGCGCGAGCGCGCTGCTGCGCGTCAGATTTCTGCTCAGGTGGCCAGCGATGCAGGCCTGCAGCCGCGTATGTCTTCGTGTCCAAGACGGGCTCGAAAAGCGTTTCGAGGATCTGATTCTCTCTCCATGCGGTTTCATAGTCACCCGCGCTCCATCTCTGGTTGCGTTCTCGAACGTGCCACAGCCCTTCGTCGAGATATTGATCTTCGCGCGAGAGCCGTCTGAGGACGAGCGGAGGGTCGTGCCGCCAACGATCGGCCCGGTCGTTGGACAGCTGTCTCAGGCCGTCGAGTGTGTAGTGCGATTTGAACGCGCCGATTTCAGGAACCACCACGAGGTACCCAAGGTGGACGGCGTTCACGAAGGCGGCAAAGACCACGAACACCAGAGCCGTCGTGGTTGCAACGAGCCTCCGCGAGACCGGCGGCAGCCTGAACGCAAATCCGGCCGGTGGTTCCAGCGCCGCGCCGAACATCAATCCACATGAGATCGCGACGAGATTTAGAAACACATCCCGCGCTTCGCCAACGCGGTTCGGGATGAACCATTGCAGCCATTCATCGAGCGTTCCAACAAGGAGCCCGGCAAGCACCGGAAGCAGGAAGGTTGCTGAATCGCCCAAGGGTCGCCATGCGCGGTAAAACAGCAACGCGATCGCGCCGAACTCGACGAAATGCACACTCTCGACGGCGTCCACTTCGGGAATACCCGTGCGCATGAGGAGGATGTAAACGATCGCGATAGCCAGCGCCGCGGCGATGGCGCCGTACCGAGTGGGCCTGTGGTTTCGCACGCTCACGAGAGCGACCACCAGCGCGGCCATCACCGCAACGGCGACCGATCCACCGACGATGATCGCGAACCGATTGGGGAACGATGCGCGGACTGCCGCACGAAGCTGGCCGAGAAACGGCGCACACAGTACGATCGCTGTTGACACGCAGATAGCGACCGCAAGCCGTGCGTCAGACCCCATGGGGCTCGAGATCGACGGCATAGATCGAGTCGCCTCGAAGGTTGTGAAGGTGAACGGACATCCTGCGGGTCTTTGCCTGGATCCGCACAGTTCCGAAGAACTGCAGACCGGCTGCGGGGCCTTGAAATGGAGTCACATCGGGCGGCACCCCGACAAACCGTGCCTCCGGTCCGAATGTGTCGTCGAGTGGGAGCCGCGATCCGGTGCCTGCGTGAAGAGGACCTGCCACGAACTCCCAGAATGGCTGAAAGTCTTTGAAACGCGCGCGCTCGGGATCGTAGTGATGTGCGGCTGCGTAGTGGACGTCGCCGGTTACCCACACGACGTTCTGAATCTTCCGTCGCCGTATGAAACGCAGCAGGTCGGCGATCTCCTGCTCGCGCCCCAGCGGCGGGCCGCTCCCATTCGCAATCGCCTCGAATGCGGTGTTCCCGTCACGAACGATCAGCCCGATCGGTAAATCGCTCGCAATCACTTTCCATGTCGCCTTCGACGCGAGTAACGTGCGTTTGAGCCAGCTCAGCTGTTCCGCGCCGGCGTGTGCGGTCGCGGCGCTCGGCGCCGGTTGTCGATTCCCTGAGTTCGGTGCGCGATGGGTACGCAGGTCGAGTGCGAAGACATCGAGCAGCGGGCCGTAGGAAGAGGTCCGGTAGATTCGCGCGCTGCGTGTCGTGGCGCCGCGCGGTAGCCGAATTGGAGAGTATTCGAGAAACGCCCTTCTCGCATGTGCCGCCAGCACCCGCGCATTTTTCTCGGTGTATCGGTCGTCCCCGTCGAGGCTCATGCCGGGATACCAGTTGTTCTTCACCTCGTGGTCGTCCCACAGCACGAGCTGGGGAATCTCTGCGTTGAATCGGCGAACGTTGTCGTCGAGCAGGTTGTAGGCGTAGTTGCCGCGAAATTCCTCGAGCGTTTCGGCCACTTTCGATTTCGCGGGGGTGACGACGTTTCTCCAGATCGTGCCGTCTGGCAGCCGCATTTCGGCTGGGAGCGGGCCATCGGCGTAAATGGTGTCGCCGCAGTGAATGAAAAAGTCGGGGCGCGCGCGGCGGATCGTGTCGTACATGCGCAAGCCACCCCACTCGCGATTGATGCCCCATCCCTGCCCCACGGTGTCGGCCGACCAGGCGAAGGTCACGTCACGTGACTCGCGGGGTGCTGAGAGAAAACTTCCCGCCGCGGGGATGCTCAGACTGCGCGAGTCGGTGAGGTCTTCGAACTGCACGCGGTAGAAAATGCGCTCCCCTGGCGGGAGCTCTAGGTCGACGCGCGCCGTGTAGCCGGCATCCTGAGCGGTCGCTGGTCCTCTGACGCGACGCACGTTCTGGAAAGACTCCGTCGTGGACCACTCAACGAACATGCGCGCGCGCCTGTCGGTACAGCCCCAGACGACGGCCCGATTGCCGGTCACATCGCCACTGGCAGTGCCAAGTGCGACGGCAGGTCTGGAAGAGTCCTGGCGGATCAGAGCGGGCGCAAGAGCTATTCCGGCGGCCGCACGTGTGGCCGTCGAGAGGAATCCACGACGATCAAGGCCTGTTCGCAATGAGCGAAAACCTCTTATACTTGTAGTCGAAACGTCTCTAAAATATAGCGGAAGGTTGTTGATGGAACACACTCGGTGGGTTCCGGCAGCGCTGGCCGGAATTCTGATCTCTGCACCAGTGGTGAGCGGCCAACGTGAGGCCGCTGCGCCCGTGTCTCCTCCGGTGCCC
The DNA here is from genome assembly GCA_035281225.1 of Vicinamibacterales bacterium. Taxonomy (GTDB): domain Bacteria; phylum Acidobacteriota; class Vicinamibacteria; order Vicinamibacterales; family JAMQPK01; genus JAMQPK01. The sequence goes on along the minus strand of DATEEI010000097.1, from coordinate 197,460 downwards.
GTGGCATCGCACACCGTGCTGCTCGAAAAGAGCTGTGTGAGCTGTCACAACGACAAGTCGAAGACCGCTGGGCTGTCCCTTCAGGGGCTGAGCCTCACGGACGTGCCGGCCCACGGAGACGTGTGGGAGAAAGTCCTTCGAAAGGTGCGTTCCGGTGAAATGCCGCCGCCCACCGTGCGCGTGCGGCCGGACCAGGCGTCTACGGAGGCATTCGCCGAGTTCCTCGAGCGCTCTCTCGACACGGCCGCTACGGCCAAGCCCAATCCCGGCCGCGCGCCCGTGCATCGGTTGAACCGCGCCGAGTATAGCAACGCCATACGCGATCTGCTGGCCGTCGATGTGCGACCTGGGGAGTGGCTACCGGTAGACGACTCCGGTTACGGCTTCGACAACATCGCGGCTGTTCTGTCCACGTCGCCGGCGCTACTCGAGCGATACATGGCGGCTGCGCGGAGGGTGAGCCGGCTGGCCATTGGCGACCTGACGCTCAAGCCCGTCGAAGATATTTACGACGCTAAGCGCGATCCCCTGAAGGGGTTGCGGAACGAACAGCTGAGCGACGATCTGCCGTTCGATTCGCGCTCAGGGATCGCGGTTCAACATTACTTTCCGGTCGACGGCGAATACGTATTCAAGGTTCGGTTCACCGGTCTGCTGCTCACGGGGGAGGAGAAGGAAATCGACCCGTACCAGATTCGTGTCCCCGTGAAAGCCGGCCTGCACTCCGTTGGCGTGACGTCGCCTCGAGAGAACCTGAAAATCGAAAGCGAAACGCCGGGAAGTGGAAGAGGCGGCGGTCCGGGCGGACCGGTACCGCAGGTGCCGTATCCGGTCGACATCAGGTTGGATGGGATGCGAATCAAGCGGTTCGACGTTCCTGGCGGTACTCCTCAGGTGAGCAAGCTGATCGTCGGTGGACCGTATACGCCGAGCGGCCGGGGTGCGACCGCCAGCCGCGCGAAAATCTTCACGTGCCAGCCTCAGACCGCGAAGGAAGAGACGGCGTGTGCCCGTTCGATTCTCACAAGTCTCGCGCGCCGCGCGTTTCGCCGGCCCGTCGTGGCCGTCGACATCAACCCCTTGCTGGCGTTCTACGAAAAGGGGCGCGCTGGCGCGGACTTCGAGGGCGGCATTCAGCGCGCGCTCGAGGCGGTGCTCGTGTCGCCGCATTTCCTGTTCCGATTCGAAAAAGATCCACCGAAATCTCAGCCTGGCACGGCGTATCGCCTGAGCGATGTCGAGCTCGCGTCGCGTTTGTCCTTCTTCCTCTGGAGCAGCATCCCTGACGATCAACTGCTCGACCTGGCCGAGAAAGGCAGGTTGAAGGATCCGATCGTCCTGCAGCAGCAAGTGCGGCGGATGCTCCGGGACGACCGAGCCGAGACGCTGATCTCGAATTTTGCCGGACAGTGGCTGCAGCTGCGGATTGTCGAAACGATCAGTCCCGATCCAGTTATTTTTCCCTTCGATGAGGCGCTGCGAGGCGCCTTCATGAAGGAAACGGAGTTGTTTGTCGGCAGCATCGTCAGGGCAGACCGGAGCCTGCTGGACTTGCTCACCGCCGACCACACGTTCGTAAACGAGCGGCTTGCGGAGCACTACGGCATTCCCAAGATCTACGGCTCGCAGTTCCGGCGCGTCACCCTGACCGACCCGAATCGTCGTGGGTTGCTCGGGAAGGGCAGCATCCTGGCAGTCACGTCCTATCCGAACCGCACATCGGTCGTGCAGCGCGGTAAATGGATCTTGGAGAATCTCCTAGGCACGCCCCCACCCCCTCCTCCGCCCGATGTGCCCGAGCTCAAGGCCGAGCGGAACGGCAAGGTGCTGTCGCTACGCGAGCAGATGCAGGTGCACCGAGCCAATCCGGTGTGTGCGGCCTGCCACGGACGAATGGATCCGATCGGCTTCGCGCTCGAGAATTACGACGGCGTCGGAAAGTGGCGCGACGAGGACGCCGGTGTCATAATTGACGCAACCGGCAAACTGCCTGACGGCACTGAGTTCCAGGGGCCCGCGGGGCTGACGCAGCTTCTGCTGACCAAGTACCGAGACGATTTCGTTCGCACGGCGACCGAAAAGTTGATGACGTACGCGCTTGGACGCGGCGTCGAGCACTACGACTATCCCACGGTCAGGGCAATCGCTCGAGAAGCGGCGCGCGACAACTACCGCATCTCGTCGCTCGTGCTGGCGATCGTGAAGAGCACGCCTTTTCAGATGCGGAGGGCTTCGGAATCATGATCATTACCAACAAGACCTTGCCTCGGCGTACTTTCCTGCGGGGCCTCGGCACGGCCATCGCGCTGCCGATGCTTGATTCCATGATTCCAACGGCGCTCGCGCAGTCGGCGGCCAGGAAGCCGGCCATCCGGCTCGGTTACATCTACACGCCGAACGGTATCGTCGGCTGCTCGGACAAGAGTCCGAAGCCATTCATGTGGACGCCGAAAACGGTCGGCGCCAATTTCGAGTTCAGCCCGACGATAAAGGCGCTCGAGCCGTTTCGTGATCACGTGAACGTGATCAGCGGCTTGGCGCAGAACACCGGCAATGCGCTTGGCGATGGCCCCGGCGACCACGCGCGCGCGACCGCGACCTTCCTCACCGGCGTGCATCCGTACAAGACCGGCGGCGCCAACTACAAGCTCGGGATCTCGGCGGATCAGATCGCGGCGAAGGAGTTCGGCAAGCAGACGCAGCTGGCGTCTCTCGAGCTCGGGCTGGAGCCGCAGCCGCTTGCGGGGAACTGCGACTCCGGCTATACGTGCGCGTACATGTCGATGTCGTGGCGCAGTGAGACCAGCCCGCTGCCGGCCGAAATCAATCCGCGCGCGGTGTTCGAGCGGCTGTTCGGCGACGGCGAGAGCACGGAGCCTGCGGCACGCGCGGCGAGGTTCGAGAGCCAGAGGAGCGTGCTGGACTACGTGACGTCGACCCTGTCGCACCTGCAGAACACGCTGGGCATCGGCGACAAACGCAAGCTTGACGAGTATCTCGAGTCGGTGCGCGACATCGAGCGCCGGATTCAGCGTGCCGAAGAGCAGAACGTCACCATGCAGTTGCCGCACATGGAGCGGCCGAGCTCGATTCCCGACGACTACGAGCAGTACTCCAAGCTGATGATGGATCTGCAGATCATGGCGTGGCAGACCGACATGACGCGCGTCGCGTCGTTCACGATGGGACGCGACGGCAGCAACCGTGCCTATCGCGAGATCGGCATCTCGGATGGCCATCACTCGATTTCGCATCACCAGTCGGATCCAGAGCGCGTCGAGAAGCTCATCAAGATCGACGAGCTGCACGTGGGCCTCTTCGCGTACTTCATGAAGAAGCTTCACGACACGCAGGATGGCGACGGCACGCTGCTGGATCACTCGCTCGTCGTCTTTGGCAGCAGCTTGAGCGAATCGAACATCCACACGCACGACGATCTGCCGATCATCTTGGCCGGGAACGCGAACGGTCAGGTGAAGGGCAATCGCCATCTGCTGTATCCGAGCGACACGCCGCTGAACAACCTCTTCCTCAACATGTTCGATGTGGCCGGGGTGCCCCACGTGGCTGGGTTCGGAGACAGCACGGGTCGCCTCACCGACTTGTAAGGAAGGCGTGATGTGTCGTCTAGGACGGGCGATCGCGAGTCTGGCGGTGTTATCTCTGACATTGCTCGATCCGCTCGCGGCTCAGGTCCCGTCTTCGCGCCGCGCACCTGCCAGGAGGACCCCAGCTCGCACCGGGCCCTCACAAAAAACCGACCTTCGTGTCCTCGAAGCGGTCAAGAAACGCGATGAGATAGCCTTCGCGTCGCTGCTTCGCGCCAAAGCCAACATCAACGCCACACAACCGGACGGCGCGACAGCGCTTGCCTGGGCCGTGCACTTGGGACAACGGGAGATGGCCGAAGCGCTGCTCGATGCAGGCGCCAATGCCCTCACCGTCGACGAGTACGGCGAAACGCCGCTGACGCTCGCGGCCGCCAATGGCGATGCCGTTCTCGTGAAGAGATTGCTCCAGGCCGGCGCAAAAGCCACGACGACACGGTGGAACGGCGAAACCGCGCTGATGATCGCCGCCGGGGCCGGCAGCCTCGAGGCCGTCACGCAGCTCGTACTTCACGGCGCCGACGCGAACGTGGGCGATCCGCGCCGAGGCCAGACGCCGTTGATGTGGGCCGCTGCTGAAGGTCATTCAGATGTCGTCAGCGCGTTGGTCGAGATGGGCGCCAACGTGAAGGCGGTCTCGAAGGAGGGCTTCAACCCGCTGATGTTCGCGGTGACGAAGAACGACGTCGTCTCCATCAACACGCTGATCACCGCCGGTGCTGATCCGAACTATGCGTTGCCATCAGGCAACAAGCCGCTGCTTGTTGCGATGGCGTATCGACACACCCCGGCCGCTCTTGCGTTAATCGAGCGCGGGGCGGACGTCACCGCGCGAAATCGAGTCGGCAATGCTCCACTCCACGTGGCCGCGCAGGTCGGCAACCTCGACATCGTCAAGGCGCTGATCGCGAAGGGAGCCGACACGAACGTGCGGACACCACGATCGACGGTCATGGCAGGAGGAGGCGGTGGTGGAGGGGCCAGAGCCCCGAATGGCGAACAGACGCCCTTGATGATGGCAGCGCGCGGCGACCACGAAGACGTCATGCGCGCGCTGGTGGCCGGTGGCGCCGATCCCTTGCTCAAGACCCAGGATGGCGCCAGCCTTCTGATGGCGGCAGCTGGTGGCGCGAGGCTGAAGACCCTGACCTATGCCTACGAGCTGGATCCGAATGTCGACGTCGTGACGGTGTCTGCCCGTAACACGCCCATGCACGGCGCGGTGAACCTCAACGGGCGCACGCAGCCGGAAGTTGTCGAGGTGATACAGTTCCTCGCCGATCGCGGAGCCAAGCTCGATGAGCTGAACGCCGCTGGAAGCACGCCGCTTTCGCTGGCGGACTATGCTCCAGTGGATCTGGCGGTTGACCTCTTGACGAAGCTCATTACCGAGAGCGGCGGCAAGCCGAAGATTCCATCGAAGCGCTAGCACGAGGATCCGACACCTATTTCAAACATGGCCACGAAATTTGCAGTGTTGATTGTCCCGGGTTTGGTGCTCGCGGGAGTGCTGACGGCGGGCACTCTCGATCGTGCCGCGCGCGCGCAGGAAAAGGCGGAGAAGACCGTTGCCGACGGCGTCTTCACCGCCGATCAGGCTACACGCGGAGCGTTGGCATATGACTCCAGCTGTGCCGGTTGCCATCGCGTGGATCTCGGAGGCGCCGACGGTCCAGCGCTTCGCGGAGAACGCTTTACCAAGATGTTCGCGGGTAAGGATCTCAGGACGTTGTACACGAAAATCGCGACAACGATGCCGCGAGGGGCGCCGGCCAGCCTGAGCGATGACAGGTACCTCGATATCATGGCCTACTTGCTTCAGGAGAACGGATTTCCGGCTGGGAAACAGGACCTAACCACCGCAGCGCTCTCCGGCGTTCAGGTGCTGCCCGGCAAAGCGAAGCCACCACCGCCGGTCGGCGATTTCTCGTACGTGGATGTCGTGGGGTGTCTCGTGCCGGGGCCGGACAATACATGGCTCCTGTCCAATGCCAGCGATCCCGTCAGCCTCCCTCTCACCGGATCGAGCGTTCGACAAACCAGCGACGCTGGTAGCAGGCCGCTCGGCACGCAGGTGTACCGATTGCTGGACGCGATGGCCTACGGCCCGGAATCTCATAAGGGACACAAGATCTACGTGAGGGGGCTCCTGATCAGGCTTCCGGGAGAACAACGGATGACGATCAGCTCGTTCGAGATGGTCGCGCCGGCCTGCAGCAATTGATGAGACATCACTACGCGCTCGCGATGCTCATCCTTGGCCTCGGCATCGCCGTCGCGGCGCAGTCGGAGGATTCACCCAAGACCGTCTGGCAGGGCGTGTACACAGAACCACAGGCCGCGCGAGGCGAAGCAGAGTACTCGACGCACTGCGCCAGTTGCCATCGCGACGATCTCAGCGGCTACAACACCTTGCTGAAGGGGCAACGCTTCATGGAGAAGTACCGCGAAGCGCCCCTCCATCTCCTGTTCGACAAGACCAAGACGACGATGCCGCGAAACGCGGCTGGCACGCTCAGCGATCAGGCCTACGTCGATATCGTGGCCTATCTCCTGAAGATGAACGAATTTCCCGTGGGGTCCGAAGAGCTGACCACCGAACTGCTGCCAAGAATCCGTGTGATTGGGAAGGGCGGGCCTCAGCCAGTACCCGATTTCGCGTTGGTGCAGGTGGTCGGTTGCCTGACGCCTCGCGAGTCGGACGGCGTGTGGATGCTGACGAATACGACTGAGCCCGTGCGCACTGGAAACCCGCAGCCAATCGCCTCCGAGCGTCAAGCGGCCGAGGCCTTGCCCCTCGGCGCCATGACGTTTCGCCTCCTGCTGTCCGCCGCCTATAGCCCAGCCCTGCACAAGGGGCACAAGGTCGAGGTCAGAGGATTCCTGATTCGACGTCCCGAGGGCCGCATCAACGTTACCTCGCTCGAAACGGTCAATTCGACGTGCGGCGGCTGATTGTCGCGCTTGTTCTTTCTGCACTGACCGCGCCTCTCGTTGCTCAGGAGCACCGCCGTTACCTGTACGTCGCGGTTCCAGGAGTGGGGAGCGCAGTCGAATACCAGGGCGTGGGCATTCTCGTGTTCGACATCGACAACGGTCACAAATTCGTCAAGCGCATTCCAACCTGGCCGGTCAAGGCAGGGGAGCAGGCCGAAAGCGTTCGCGGCATCGCGGCCAGCGCGAGCGCCCGTACCTTGTTCGTCAGCACGGTGAAGCGCCTTGCCGCGATCGACCTGTCCACCGAGAAGATCGTCTGGGAAAAGACCTACGACGGCCATTGCTGCGATCGTATCGCGCTGTCGCCTGACGGCTCGACGATCTACGCGCCGGCGCTCGGCGCGCCGAAATGGTACGTCATCAACGCGCAGGACGGTGCGTTGTTGAGCACGATCGACGTCGTCGGGTGGCCGCGGCAGGCGATTTTCTCGCGCGATGGGGCTCAGGCGTTTCTGGTGGCCTGGGAGTCGCCGGTGTTGTCCATCGTCGACACCAAGGCGCGCAAGATCGTGAGGGAAGTGGGACCGTTCACGAACTTCGTCTGCCCGTTCACGATCAACGGCAGGGCTTCCCAGGTCTTCGCCAATGTCGATGGCCTTGTCGGTTTCGAAGTCGCGGACCTGCAGACCGGCCTGGTGCTCGATCGCGTCGTAATCGAGGGTTACCAGATGGAACTGGCAGCGAAGTTCGAATGCCCCAGCCACGGCATTGCCCTCACGTTCGACGAGTCTGAGTTATGGGTGGCCGACGGGGTCGACAATCGCCTGCACGTCTTCGATGCGAAGATCTACCCGCCCGTGTCGTCCACCACGGTTGAGGTCCGCGCCCAACCACGGTGGATCCTCTTCAGCCTCGATGGGCGATATGTCTATCCGTCGAGCGGCGATGTGATCGACAGAGCGTCCAGAAAAGTCGTGGCGACGCTCGAGGACGAGCACGGCCTGTTCGTCCACAGCGAGCGAATGCTGGAGATCGATTTTTCTGGAGGCCGTCCCATTCGCGCCGGCGATCAGGTTGCGACCGGGACGAAGCCGTAACCCCGGGACGGGAATTTAGCAGGAGAGTAAGAGATGAGGAGGCGCACTGCCTTCTGCAGGCGGGTGACGGCGATGTTCTGCGGCGCGGCGAATGGACACGCGAGGACACGTGAGCCGCAAGCAGAACGTCGCCGTCGCCCGGCTCATACCACACCTATACGTCCGGCTGGACGCGCAGGTCTTTGATCAGTTTTCTCCTAATCTCCTCATCTCCTGTTTTCTGTAGACGCTCAGCCCAAAACTTCCCGATTCAGCAAATCCATCTTCCCGAACTCTCCTGCGACTGCGAGCGTGATGTTGTGCAGCGCGCGCTCGGCCATGCGGTGATTGGCTTCGATGGTGTTGCTGCCTACGTGGGGAGTCAGGACGACATTTTGTAGCGAGCGGAGGTCGCGGTTGCCGTCTACGGGCACGTACGGTTCGCGCTGGAACACGTCGAGCGCCGCTCCGCCCAGCTTGCCGCCGGCAAGCGCGTCGAACAGCGCGGCTTCGTCCACGACGGCGCCGCGAGCGGTATTGATTAGCCACGCGTGGCTGTCGAAATAAGTCAGACGCTCGCGGTTGATGAAGTGGCGATTGTCGGGAATGTCCGGGATGTGAAGGCTGATGAAATTCGCCGCGCGCACCGCCTCTGAGAAATCGTTGGTCACGAACTGAAAATGCTCGATCGCCCGTGGAGTGGCGCTCGGTTTGACACATCCGACGACCTGCATGCCGTAGCCTAGCGTGGCGATCCGTGCAACCTCACGCCCGATGCCACCACATCCGACGACGACCAGCGTCTTCCCGTGTAGTTCCTCGCCGGTTCTCGGTTGCCAGGCATGGTTCGCCATGCCCGTCGTCGCCGAGATCAAGTGCCTGGCGCCGGCGGCGAGCAGCAACATCGCGTGTTCGGCAACGGATCGATCGAGCACGCCAGGCGTGTTGGTGCAGAAGAGACGACGCGCTGTTGCCCTCTTCTTGTTGATGCCGTCATGGCCGACACCGAATCTCGCGATGACGCCACCGGGCGGCATCGCGTCGTACAGCGCCCCGGAATATGTACCAGGTCCTACGATGACGTAGCGGCCGGCGACATCTCGAATGGCTGCGGCGAGTTCCTGTTCGGCACCAGGTGCCGACAGGCACTCCAACTCCGAAGCAGCCGTAAAACACGCTTCACCTTTGTGATACTCAGGATCGGTAACCAGCACTTTGGGTCTTGTATCCATCATGTCCACGAGAATTTAGCATTGACGGCGATCTCGCGCGGCCCGTATTCTTCGAGCACATTCCTTCAGTGCCATCGCACCCGTCGCCCCTGACGCGCCCGTCGCATCTGAGCAACCAGTCGAGCGGCGACACGCACGTCCGGCGAAAAGTGCTCGCCATGACGATGGTGCTGGCGGCCATCACGTATCTCGATCGCGTCGCGATCGGAGTTACGCGGCCGTACATCGCCCGCGATCTTGACCTTACGCCCACGCAGATGGGCTACGTGTTCAGTGCGTTCTATCTCTCGTATGCGCTGTTCGAGATCCCCACGGGCTGGTGGGGCGATAAGGTCGGCACGCGCAAGGTCCTCACGCGAATCGTCTGCTGGTGGTCTGCGTTTACTATTCTGACCGGCTTTGCCTTCAACTATTCATCGCTGCTCCTGATCCGCTTTCTGTTTGGCGCGGGCGAGGCGGGCGCGTGGCCGAATGTCGCCCGCACATTCTCGCGCTGGTTTCCTCGTCGAGATCGCGGCACCGTACAGGGTACGTTCTTCATGGGCGCGCACCTCGCCGGCGGGCTGACGCCGCTCATTGCCACCGCGCTGCTTCGGTATATGGATTGGCGCACTCTGTTCGCCGTGTTCGGATCGATCGGATTCATCTGGGCGTTTGCCTGGTACCGATGGTTTCGCGATACGCCGGCCGAGCACCAGGCAGTCAGCGCGGCGGAGCGTGCGTTCATTGAGGATGGAAGTGTTACTGACGAAACGCCGCTTGAAAAGACGCAATGGAAGCGACTGCTGGCCAATCGAACGGCCGTGTGCCTCTGCCTAATGTACTTCACGCAGACGTTCGGCAATGCGTTCTATGTCACATGGCTCCCAACGTATCTGGCTTCACGAGGATTGTCTGTCACGACTGCGGCCATCCTGTCGGGATTGCCGCTGACGCTCAGCGTGATTGCCGATCTGACGGGCGGCATTACCACAGATAAGGCGGCCAGGCGGCTCGGTCTTCGTTTAGGCCGCATCATCGTGGGCGGTGGCGCGCTCGCCGCAGCAGGACTGTTCACCATTGCCGCCACCTTCACCGCGTCTCCGATTGTCGCGGCTGTCCTCATTGCCCTTGGAGGGGCGTCGTCGAATTTCCTGCTCGGCGCCGCGTGGGGGACGTGTATCGACATCGGCCGTCGACGAGCGGGCGCGCTGAGCGGAGCGATGAACACCTCCGGCCAGGTCGGCGCGATTCTCAGCCCCATTCTCATTGCATTCGTCGCGCAGCGATTCATGAATCCGAACGCCTCGCTCTACCTGACTGGCGTGTTGTTTCTCATGGGTGCCATCTGCTGGTTATGGGTCGATCCCACCAAGCCGGTGTCAGACTGATATACGGAGAGCGGGTTCTGCATGACGTAGGGCGGGTCTTGTAACACGTAGGGCGGGTCTTGCGTGGAGTAGGGCGGGTCTTGAACTGCAAGACCCGCCCTACGTGTTGCAAGACCCGCCCTACGTGTTGCAGGCCCGACCTACGTCGCTAGGTCGCAGCATGCGGTTGAAGGACAATATGAACATGCGTGACTTAATCAACAGGCGTGAGTTTCTGCAATCGGCGATGGTCATCGCCGCTGCGTCACGCGTGAGCGGCCAGGCACCGGTTGCAAACGAATGGGACGGCCCGGTTCTGGATATTCACCTTCATCCGCGCGCGACCACGGAAGGAAATCTCCTTCATATGGAGGGGTCCGGCGTGGCGAAGGCGGTGCTTTTGGCCGGCGCAAGTGCCGAAGATCGTGCGAGCCGGGCCGTCGCCGGACAGCCTCACCGCTTCGTGCGTTTTGCGAGCATCGACGTCATACAACCTGATGCCGTGGATCGGTTGCGCAGGTCCATCCAGAACGGCGCGGTCGGGTTCGGCGAAATCAAATCGCGGGTCGAAGCCGCGGGTCCTGAGATGCAGCGCCTGTACGCACTCGCGTCCGAGTTGAACGTCCCGATCACGATTCACTTCCAGGAGGACACTCAGGGGACCTTCAATAGTGGTTTGAAGACGTTCGACGCCATGCTCAAGGCGTTTCCGAAGACGAAGTTCATCGGTCATGCCAACGCGTTCTGGGCTAATGTCAGCGCGGATTACGCGGACGACGTGTCCTATCCGAAGAGCCCGATCAAGCCGGGGGGCGTGACGGACAGGTTCCTGGGCGACTACGCCAACTTGTACGGGGATATGTCGGCAAACTCTGCCAACAATTTTCTCAATCGGGATCCGGAGTTTGCGGCCGGCTTTCTCGAACGTCATCAGGACAAGCTGATGTTTGGCAGCGACTGTCCGTGTCCGGATGGGCGCGGCGGCGCGACAGGCACGTGTATCGCCCGTGCCACGCTCACGATGCTGAAGAAGCTTGTGTCGCCCGCGGTGTTCCGAAAGATTACCTGGGAGAACGGCACGCGCCTGATCGCGACGTGACCGTTGCTGTAACGATGCCGATTTACGAATATGAATGCCGCGCCTGTCGCCATCGCTTCGAGGCGCTCGTCCGTCTGCCGGCCGCTGACGCGGTGGAGTGTCCTGCCTGCCATGGGACCGATCTCGAGAAACTGATTTCGATGTTCGCTCCCAGCTCAGACGGAACACGGAAGATGGCGCTGACCTCTGCGCAGCGCGCGAATGCCAAGGTCACACGCGACAAAGCGTGGGCCGACTACGAATACGACAAGACCCACCGCCACGACTAGTTCGCGGCCGAGGCTGAATCAGGAAAGGGGCAGGCGGTCTGAGCGACAACGTATTGGCGAAGCCGAACTTTCAGGGGCGGAATGTGCTGACGCTCGAAAGCCGGCGTGCGACCGAAACGGCCGCGCTCATCGCGACATACGGCGGCCGCGCCATCGTGGCGCCCGCGCTCCGCGAGGTTCCGCTCGAATCCAACGATGAGGCCCAGGCGTTCGCGAGTCTGCTTCTGCGTGGAGCCTTCGACATCACGATCTTTCTAACCGGAGTCGGTACACGAGCTCTGGTTGTGGCTATCGAGCCGGTGGTTCCGCTCACGTCTTTCACTGACGCACTCGCACGTACGAAAGTCGTGGCGCGAGGCCCCAAGCCGCTGGCGGCATTGCGTGAGCTCGGGGTTCCCGTCTGGGCTTCGGCCCCCGAGCCGAATACCTGGCGTGAAGTCGTTGAGGTCGTCGAGAAAAAGATGGAAGGTCGTCCGCTGACCGGTCTCCGCGTGGCGGTGCAGGAATATGGCGTCCCGAACGTCGATCTCCTCAGTGCTCTGCGCGAGCGGGGTGCCGAGGTCACGAGCGTCGCGGTGTATCGCTGGGCTCTGCCGGAAGACACCGAGCCGCTCCGAAAAGCCGCCGCCGCCCTTGCCGCCGGCGACGTGGACGCACTGCTGGTGACATCGGGGATTCAGTTCGTACATCTCTGGCGCATCGTTGCCGAGATGGGGATCGAGACTGACGTTCGGAATGGGCTGGCACGAGTGCTGGTGGCGTCGATCGGACCAACCACGTCGGAGGAGTTGCGACGACACCATCTCACCCCTGCGCTCGAGGCATCGCATCCGAAGCTGGGCATTCTTGTACGAGAAGCCGCAGAAAGCTTCGGCAGTTCCAAGTCGGCAGTCTGACGGTCGACTGCCGAAACCGCGCAAACGCGCCAGCGATGCGCCGCCGACGGGCGTGATACGATGCGATCCGATTCATGGCATTCCAAGAAGTTGTCGGCCATCGCCGGCTGTTGAGCCTGCTCTCGCAGGCCATCGCGCGCGACTCGCTGACACCGAGCCTGATCCTCTCTGGTCCCGAAGGGGTCGGAAAGCGGTTGACGGCCGTTGCCGTGGCGCAGACGCTGAACTGCGCGAATACCCAGACCCCTCGGGGGGTGATGCGCGATTCACGCCTGGACGAGAGCGCATCGGGGGGGCCAATATTGGATGCATGTGGCACCTGTCCCACCTGCCGCCGCATCGTTCGCGGCGCGCACGCCGATGTGCAGATCGTCGAGCCTGGCGACAACGGGTCGATCAAAATTGAGCAGGTTCGAGCGGCGATCGACCGGGCCGTCTATCGGCCGTTCGAAGGACGTCGTCGCGTGACGATCATCGATCGGGCCGACGCGCTCGTTCCGGCGGCGCAGAACGCACTGCTGAAGACCTTGGAGGAACCGCTTCCCGCATCGGTGTTTATTCTCGTGACGTCTCGGCCGGATGCGTTGCTGCCGACCGTGCGTTCGCGCTGCGCGCAGTTGCGGTTTGGCCGGTTGAACGTGGCCGATGTCGCTCTCGTTCTCGAACGCCATCACGGGTACCCCCACGCGGATGCGCTCACGGCTGCGGCGGCCTCAGGTGGCAGCGTACAGCATGCGCTCGAGCTGCAGGCCGACGATTTCGCGCAGGCCAGGGGCGACGCCGAGGATCTGCTGGGCGTGGTGGGGCGGGATCCAAGGGCTCGCCTCGATCAAGCAAAAGAATTATTGAAAGGTGGAGGTTCGGCTGCGTCCGAGCGCGAGCACCTCGAAGCCAGGCTCGAGGCGCTTTCCTCCGTGCTGCGCGACGTCGGTCTGCTGACGAGTGGAGCGGACGCGCGCCTCCTCGCCAATCTGGATCGTCGTGCGGCCCTTGATGCGCTGGCGCGAATGCTCGGCGCCGAGCGTGTCGAGCGAATATTCGCGAGCGTGACTCGCGCGCACGACGCACTGGATCGCAATGTGAGCCCGAAGGTCATCGCAGACTGGCTGGCAGTGAATGCCCACTAAGCAGATGATCGACGGGATCACGATCCGGAGCGTAAGCGACGGCAGCGCGTGGGGGTGGGGCCCCACGCGAGGAAAATAATGCCAGACCGGCCTGCATCCGCCCGCTTCGTTTCCGTGAAGTTCTCGCCGATCGGGCGCCCGCAAACCTTTTTGTTGGACGATCTGTCCTTCGCTGGAGCGCACCTTGGTGCGGGTGACAAGGTGATCGTGCAGTCCGAGGCCGGCAGCGCCATCGGAGCGATCGTCGCGACGCCCACCGCGGTACTCGAGCGCCGCCAGCCGCCAGAGACCTCGCCGAACCGGGTCGTCCGGAAAGCGACCGCCGAAGATGTGGCGGTGCGGCTTAAGCGCCAGCATCGGGAGCAGGAGGCGTACCGCGTCGCGCTTCTCAAGATTCGCGAGCGTGCGCTCGAGATGAAGCTGACGCGCGTCGAGCAGCTCTTCGACGGGTCGCGCCTCATTTTCTATTTCACCGCCGAAGGCCGCGTCGATTTCCGGGAGCTGGTGCGCGAGCTGGCCTCGGAGTTTCACACGCGCATCGAGATGCGCCAGATCGGCGCGCGCGATGAAGCCAAAATGCTTGGGGGATATGGATCCTGCGGGCGTCCACTGTGCTGTACGACATGGCTGAACGCGTTCGAGCCCGTTTCCATCAAGATGGCGAAGCAGCAGGATCTCAGCCTGAACCCTTCGCGCCTGTCCGGACTGTGTGGACGGCTCAAATGTTGTCTGCGCTACGAGCTGCCGAATGCGAAGGGCGTGAAAGGCGGCGGCTGCGGCGACGAAGGCGGTTGCAACAATCCCACCGGGTGCGGGACGGGCGGGTGCGGATCGTGCGGCGAAGGCGGTTGCGGAAGCTGCGGCTAGCGATTGACCCTCCGTGGTGAGGAGGTCCTGACATGCCCTTACCGAGGATAGCCATTACCGCCGGCGATCCGGCCGGCATCGGCCCGGAGATCGCACACAAGGCCATGTTGGACGCGCGTGTGCGCGTCGTCTGTCAGCCGCTGTTCTACGGCCCCGAGCATGCCTTTGCACCTGGTGTGCTGTCGGCCGAGGCAGGCCGGGCCGCTTACGAGACGATCGTGCGCGCGGTTCGCGACGCGCAGGCCGGCGGCGTTGATGGCGTTGCGACCGCCCCTATTAACAAGGAAGCGCTGGCCCTTGCGGGACTCCCCTGGCGCGGGCACACAGAGATGCTGGCGTCGCTGACCAACGCTGCGAAGGTGGCGATGATGTTTTGGTCCGAGAAGTTGCGCGTGGTGCTCGCCACGATCCACATTCCTTTGGCGGAGGTCCCGGCCGCGCTCACCATGGATACGGTGAGCAGCATGATCGCGCTCACCAATCGCGAGCTGCCGCGCTTTGGGCTGAATCGGCCGCGTCTCGCACTCGCGGGGTTGAATCCGCATGCGGGAGAGCACGGGCTGCTTGGCCGCGAGGAAACCGACGTGCTCGAGCCGGCAGTGGCGCGCTGCGTTGAGGCGGGGATCGATGTGACTGGGCCGTGGCCCGGCGACACCGTGTTCGTTCGCGCGGTTCGAGGCGAGTTCGACGCGGTAATCGCGTGCTACCACGATCAGGGGCTGATCCCGATCAAGATGGCGGCGTTCGGACAGGCGGTCAACGTCACGCTCGGGTTGCCGATCGTCCGGACGTCAGTTGATCACGGCACCGCCTTCGACATCGCCGGCAAAGGCGTGGCCGATCCTGAGAGCATGGTGCAGGCCGTGTTGTTAGCGGCGAAGTTGGCGAAATATTCGTAGTAGTGCCGACCCTCAGGTCGGCGGATACCGGTAGGGCGCGATTTCAGTCGCGCTTGATGGCGGACGTCTGCTCACGACTCTGGCGGCGTTCCTTCCACAGGAGGTAAGCGGCGGCAATCCCGACGAGCACCATCAGGCTGACGATAGGACCGATGACAAAGAGAGTTGGATCGATAAGGATGTCCATCAAGTCCTCCATCGCTCACATGCGATGCCGATGGCGAGTAAGCCACCAGATATTCCGAGTATGGCAATCCACCGAACGAATGTCAACGCCGCATCGATCAGCACGAAATCGAGAGGAATGAAGACTGCCGTCAGGACCGCGGCTTCGCGACAGAACTCGCCGAACATTTCAAGGAGGCTCTTGCGATCGCTCATGGCACAAGGGGCGGCAAACGGCGGGCCAGCCGATATCCGCTATGATTAAAGCTGTCTCTTGACTTGAGTACGCAGTCCTTGACATCCGCTCGAGCCGTCGTCGTGGCGTTTTTGGCAACGTCCACTCCCCGGCGGTCGCAGGGCTCGTTTTTTAGTAACGGTAGGGCTCGACTTTAGTCGAGCCGTGACGATGCCTGAACAATCCGAGCGCGAGGCCGCGCAGAAAAACATCGCCGAGAACCGGAAGGCGTTTCACGATTACCACGTCCTCGAAACCTTCGAGGCCGGCGTCGCGCTGCTTGGTACCGAGGTGAAGTCCATTCGTGAAGGGCGCGTGAATTTGCGCGACAGCTATGCGCAAGTGAAAGATGGGGAAGTGTTTCTCCACAATGTGCACATCCAGCCCTACAGCCATCGCGGCTATGCCGACCACGAGCCGATGCGCGCGAGGAAGCTGCTGCTGCACAGCAACGAAATCCGCAAGCTGATTGGCAAGACCATCGAGAAGGGCATGACGCTCGTGCCTCTTCGGATGTACTTCAAGAACGGTCGCGTCAAGATCGCGCTCGCGCTCGCGAAGGGCAAGCAATCGCACGACAAGCGCGATGCGATCAAGAAACGCGAGGTCGACCGCGAGACACGCGCGGCAGTGAAGGAGCGGCGGCGATGAGGGTGCTTGTGACCGGGGCACGCGGGCAGCTCGCGGGTGCGATCGTCGACGTCTACAAGGGGAACGCGGAAGTGCTGGCGTACTCGCGGGACGAGCTCGATATTGCAAACGCCGAGGCCGTCATGGCGCGCGTTCGCCGCGATCGGCCCGAGGTCATTATCAATTGCGCTGCGTACAACCACGTCGATCGCGCGGAGGACGAGCCGCAGGAGGCGTTGACGGCGAACGCGTTCGCCGTGCGTGTGCTCGGCCGTGCGGCGGCTGATATCGATGCCACTCTCGTGCACTACAGCACCGATTTCGTCTTCGACGGAAAGACGGCGCGTCCCTATACGGAGGATGACGTCCCGAATCCCGAAAGCGTGTACGCGCAGTCGAAGCTTCTGGGCGAGTGGTTTGCCACCGACGCGCCCCGTTCGTTTGTCTTGCGCGTGGAGAGCCTGTTCGGTGGGTCAGCTGCAAAGAGCTCCATCGATCGGATCGCGACGGCGATCGCCGGAGGGCAGGAGGCGAAGGTGTTTGTCGATCGCACCGTGTCTCCCAGCTACGTCGTTGATGTTGCTGAGGCGACGAAGGTGCTTGTCGAGCGAGGCGATCCTGGCCTCTACCATTGTGTTGGCACGGGATACGCCACGTGGTTCGAGGTCGCGAAGGAGATTGCGAGGGTGATGGGGAAGGACCGCGAGGTCCGGCTTCAACCGGTCTCGGTCGCCGATGTGAAGCTGCGCGCTCCACGCCCGCAATTTGCCGCGCTGGCGAACGAGAAGATCAATCGCGTCGCGCGGATGCCCACCTGGCAGGATGCGTTGCGGAGGTATTTGGCGTAAAATTCTCCTCGCATGACGAAGCGTGCGGTCATTACGGGCATCACCGGGCAGGACGGTTCCTATCTTGCGGAGCTTCTGCTCGAAAAAGGGTACGAGGTATTCGGAGTCGTCCGGCGGTTGAGCGCGCCGAATTCTTGGCGCATCGATCATCTGCGCGATCGCGTCACGCTCTGTCCCGGCGATCTGCTCGATCAGCTGTCGATCATTCGTATTCTCGAAGAGCACAAGCCGGACGAGTTTTATAATCTCGCGGCCATGTCGTTCGTCCCTGCGTCGTGGGACACACCGCTCCTGACCGGTGAGTTCAACTCGCAGGGCGTCACGCGTGTGCTCGACGCGATCCGGACGGTCAATCAGAAAATTAAGTTCTACCAGGCGTCATCAAGCGAGATGTTCGGGAAGGTGCGCGAAGTACCGCAGACCGAAAACACGCCGTTCTATCCGCGCAGCCCGTACGGTGTGTCGAAGGTGTTCGGCCACTACATCACCGTGAACTACCGTGAGAGTTACAATTTATTTGCCGTCTCCGGCATTCTCTTCAATCACGAGTCGCCGCGGCGTGGCCTGGAGTTCGTGACGCGCAAGGTCACCGACGGTGCGGCGCGGATCAAGCTTGGGCTCGCGGATAGCCTGAGCCTCGGCAATCTGGATGCGCAGCGCGACTGGGGCTTTGCGGGTGACTATGTGAACGCCATGTGGCTGATGTTGCAGCAGCCGACGGCAGACGACTACGTGATTGCCACCGGCGTCAGCCATTCCGTCCGGGAGCTTGTCGAGATCGCCTTCTCGCGCGTCGGGCTCGACTGGCAAAAGCATGTGAAGACCGATCCGAAATTCCTCCGTCCCGCCGAGGTGGATCATCTCATCGGCGATCCGTCCAAGGCGCGCCAGCAGCTCGGCTGGAAGCAGCAGGTCGACTTCAAGCAGCTCATCGAGATGATGGTGGACGCGGATTTGTCGCGCCTGTCACCGTGTAGGTAAAACCCCTACAGGTTGTATTCCCTTGACATCCCGCCACTAGTCACTTCATATTCACTTCACCATTCTGGCGCGTTCACGGTGTGAACGCGATCCCCGTAAGTATCAGCCAGTGTGTGAGTTCCTGTAACTGAGAGGCACGGAGTGCCTTCGCCTGGAGAGATACGACCTACATACCCGGCGTCTGCTAACTGAACTCGAAGCCGGCAACGGTGGTTCGCAGCGTTTCCTGTCGCGAGAACTGGGTATCGCGCTTGGGCTCACGAATCTTCTGCTGCGGCGTGTGGTTCGCAAGGGCTGGGTCAAGGCGACCAACATCCAGCGGAATCGCGTTCGTTACCTGATTACGCCCAAAGGCATCGCTGAGAAGGCCCGGATTTCGAGGGAATACTTGGCTGCCAGCGTGAAGCTGTACAGCGAGGCACGGGAGCGCATCCACTGCACCCTCTCAGCGTTGTCTTTGCGCTGGGCTCCCGAGTCAGCTGTCAAACGTGTCGTTTTTTTCGGCGGCGGCGAGGTCGCTGAAATCGGCTACGTCTGCTTGCAGGAAACCGATCTTCAGCTCGTTGGCGTCATCGATGATGCGCGACCGAAGCCGTTTTTTGGAGTTCCCGTACATCCGGTCGATAGATTGTCGCCGCACGCGCTTGACGGCGTGCCGTACGGGCGCATCATCGTCATGTCATTCTCCGATCAGGCCTCGATTTGTCGAACGCTCGACGACCGTGGCATTCCTTCGAACCTAGTGGAGTGGATTTAGCTCGCGACCAAACCTGAAGATGTGCGGCATCGTTGGTCTTTTCAGCTACGGCGGGCGCGCCGATGTTGACGAGCGGGTTCTTGCTGTGATGCGCGACACGATGAGCCACCGAGGTCCCGACGGCGCGGGACTCTTCGTGTCACCGGATCGACGCCTGGGGCTCGCTCATCGACGCCTGTCGATCCTGGACCTCAGCGTCAACGGCGCGCAGCCGATGGCGACCGGAGACGGGAGATACCTGGTCGTCTATAACGGCGAAATCTACAATTTCCGCGAGCTTCGCGAAGGCCTCGAGGAACGGGGCCAGCGCTTCAGCTCCTCGAGCGACACCGAGGTCATTCTCGCGCTGTATGCGCGCGAAGGGTCCGCGATGTTGAAGCGGTTGCGCGGTATCTTTGCGATGGGCATCTGGGACGCGGTCGAGCGCCGTTTGTGGATCGCTCGCGATCCACTGGGCGTCAAGCCCGTTTATTACGCTGTCCATCATGGACAGTTCGTGTTCGCCTCCGAAATCAAAGCCATACTCGCGTTGCCGGGTTTTTCGCGCGATGTGGACGAGCCTAGCTTGTATCACTACCTCTCATTCCTTGCGTCCCCTGCGCCGCAGACGCTCTTTCGCGGCATCTTCAAGCTCGAGCCAGGCCATACGCTGACGGTCGAGCAGGACGGCACGCTGCGCAAGGATCAGTACTGGGATCCGTTCGACGGCGTGTCACCCGAACGTGACACGGACGCTCCCGAACGTCTCCTCACGCTGCTCCGGGATGCGGTGGAGTGTCAGATGGTAAGCGACGTGCCATTCGGCGTGTTCCTGTCGGGCGGAATCGATTCGAGCGCGAATGTGGCGCTCATGGCTGGCCTGATGAACGAGCCGGTGCAGACCTTCTCGATCGGATTCAAGGGGCAGGACGCTTACAACGAGTTCAAATTCGCGCGAATGATCGCGAAGCAGTACGGGACGAACCATCACGAGCTCGAGCTCGAGGTCGACGATCTCCTGGGGTTCCTGCCATCGCTGATCCATCATCAGGACGAACCGATCGCCGACCCTGTCTGCGTGCCAGTCTACTTCGTGGCGAAGCTGGCGAAGAGCCATGGGGTCACCGTCTGTCAGGTCGGCGAAGGCAGCGACGAACTCTTCTGCGGCTACCCGTATTGGGCCAACGTGCTGACGGCCGAACGCTGGACCCGCGCCGTTTCCGCCGTGCCGATGCCGCTCCGCGCACTCGCGCCAGCAACGCTGCGCGCGTTCGGATACGGCGACACAGGAAAGTACGAGATGGTGCGGCGCAGCGCGGCGGGTCAGATGCTGTTCTGGGGCGGCGCCGAAGCGTTTACCGAGGCGCAGAAGCGGCGCCTTCTGCACCCGGATCTTCTCGATCGGTTGGGCGCGATTACTTCCCACGACGTCGTTCTCGACTACCGGCGGCAGTTCGACGAGCGGGCCCCGCACGCCGACGATGCGCTGGCGTGGATGACATATTTGGATCTTCGCTTCCGGCTGCCCGAGCTGCTATTGATGCGCGTCGACAAGATGGCGATGGCGGCATCGGTCGAAGCGAGGGTGCCGTTCCTCGACCAGGAGCTCGTCCGCTTCGCCCTTGGCGTCTCATCGAAACGCAAACTGCGTGACGGCCGGCTCAAGCAGTTACTAAAAGAAAGCGTCAGTGATATTCTGCCGCCGGCAATCATCGACAGACAGAAGCAGGGTTTTCAGGTGCCGGTCAATGAATGGTTGCTGACCGGCATCGGGTCAACGACCGACGAGGCCCTCGCCGATTTCACACGTGCTCATCCCTATCTGCGTTCGGACTACAAGCAAGCGTTCGGACGTCCACTCGACGGCGCGAAGACATGGTATCTGCTTAACCTCGCCTTATGGCACCGCCACTGGATAGAGCAGCGACCGATGCCGACCCGTTTCGAAGCTGCCGCCGCAAACGCGTGAGGGCGAAGATCTACTCGGCCGAACGACGTGCGGCAGGCGCGTGGCGCCGCCTGCGTGCCAGATTCGTCGATACACGTGTATCTCGCTCTCACCTCGGGCGGGCCCTCGGCGTGGCCGAATCGGACGTCCCCACGAAGGTAGGAGCCATCAGGTCCGCCTTCGCTTTACGATTGCCGAGTGGGCCGCAGGATGCCCCAGCCATTCTGGACACGCTCACCACAGACGCTCCAGACGAGCTCGGACGGTTGATTCTTCAGGCCGATGCGATCCGCAGCCACACCTTCGATCTGCTCGGCTCAGGGCCAGTATCGCTCGGTGCACGGATCGACTGGCACTGCGATTTCAAGAGCGGGTACCGTTGGAACCCTTCGACTCATTACACGGGCATTCGCTTTGGCCAGAAGGCGGGTGTCGACGTGAAGGTTCCCTGGGAGCTATCGCGCGGCCACCACCTGCCGCTGTTGGCTCAGGCCTATCTATTGACGGGCACCAGCGAGTACGCCCAAGAGGCCGTTGACCAGATCCTTCACTGGATTGCGACGAACCCGCCCGAATTCGGTGTCAATTGGACATGCCCGATGGACGCGGCCATCCGCGCTGTAAATTGGCTGTGGGCCGCCGCGTTGCTGTCGAAGGCTCCTGAGGCGCACGACGCTTTCTTCGAGGAATTGCTGGCAAGCCTCCTTGCACACGGGAATTACCTTCGCGGAAATCTGGAGGTGATGCCAGATGGAATCCGCACGAATCACTACATCGCAGATTTGGTGGGTCTGTTCTATCTCGGGGTTTGTGTTCCCGAGTTCCATCAAGCAGGTGACTGGGCGGCGTTTGCGCATGCCGGGCTTGCATCCGAAATGGAACGACAGGTGTTGTCCGACGGCGTCAGCTACGAGTCGAGCATTCCCTATCATCGGCTCGTCGCCGAAATGTTTGTGTCCGCGGCGCTGTTGGCACGGCATCACCGCTCGGAATTCGAAAAGCCGTTCACTGAGCGCCTTGAGCGGATGATCGACGTCACGGCGACTTACACCAAGCCGAATGGGCTTGCGCCTCAGATTGGTGATGCCGATGATGGACGGCTGCACGTATTGTCGGGATACGGATTCGTCGATCCGCGCGATCACCGGCATCTGCTCGCCGCAGGAGCGGTCCTGTTCGTGCGGGCGGATTGGTACGGGCTGTCGGGCGATCGCTGGACCGAGGCGTTGTGGTTTGGTGGTGCCCACACCCATCGGCGCCCGGCTTCGTGTGTCGCCGAGCCGACCAGCGCCGCGTTTAAGGACGCCGGCATCTACATCCTTCGCGCGCCAAACGATGTCGTGGTGTTCACAGCGGGACGAGTGGGTTCGGATGGTCTCGGTAACCACAAACACAACGATCTGCTGGCGATCGAGGCAACTCTTGCGGGCGAAGACGTACTTGTCGATCCGGGATCGTACGTTTACACGCCCGACCCTGCCGCACGCGATGCGTTTCGCTCGACGCGCGCTCACAACACGGTCATGGTCGACGGCGTGGAACAGAATCGCGTTCCAGTGGATTCGCTGTTTCGTCTTCACGCAGACGCGATCCCTCGACTGGTGTCCTGGGAGCCTGCGCCCGATGGGGGAACGGTGACGGCCGAGCACGACGGTTATTCCCGGCTGCCCGCACCACTTGTACATAGACGGACGGTATCGCTCATCGGTGGCTATGGTGTGACGGTTGAAGACACGTTCGTTCACACTCGAGCCACCGGCACATCGCATCAGCTGTGCTGGACGTTTGCATTCGCGCCGGGAACTCGCATCGGAACCGAAGGTGGCGGTTGGCAAGTGGCGACTCGTGCGGGGCGGTGCCTGCGACTGAGCCCGCCCTGGGATGCCGGGGGCGCGCTGGTCGATATCCGATCGAGCATCGACATGGGGACCGTCTCTCCCCGTTACGGGACGCTCGAGCCAGCCCCGCGGTTGTGCTGGATGTGGGCGGGTCGGCTTCCCGTGACACTTCGATTCGAGTTGTGTCGGTTAAGGCAAGAGTGATTCCGGCTCGCGAGATCGAGAATGATTGAGGATGCACTCAAGTCGGCCGCTCGGAGGTTGAGAGGTTACAAGAGATTCCGTGGTGCGATAGATTCACTATCCACCTTTCGGAATCGCTGCAACCTATTTGGGCTTTCCCGGCGCTCTATGTGGAAACACATGGATGTGCAGGGGTTCTTGATGCCCAACGAGGCGATCGCTCTGTATGATCTGGCAAAGAATATTGGAAGCGCGTCGGCGACGCTGGTCGAGATAGGGTCATGGCTTGGGAAATCAAGCATCGTGATGGCATCGGCCATCTCTCGTCAACGAGACTCACGGCTCTATTGCATAGATCCGTTCGATGGCTCAGGAGATGTGCGGTCAGCGATACGATACCGGCAATTGCAGGAGGCCATGCGTATGCCATTGCTGGATCAATTTCAGGCCAATATTCGTAATGCAGGCTTAGCTGAATATGTGATCCCTATCGCGGGTGCCAGCCATGACGCGATAAGAACGTGGAACCAACCTATCCATCTATTGTTCATCGATGGGGCTCACTCTTACGAAGCCGTGAAGCGCGACTATACCGACTGGTCCCCATTCGTTGTGGACGGAGGCTATATTTGCTTTCACGATACGTATCTTGAGCCTCCCAAGGGTGTGGAGGATTACCATAAAGGACCTGGACAGGTTGTACGAGAAAATGTCCTGAATTCCGAGGCGTGGGTTGACCAGTCGCTGGTCGACTCTCTCTATGTTGCCAGGAAGAGAAGACTGTGAGAATCGCGATTATTACGCATGGTACACCGCATCCATCTCGGGGTGGGTCCGGGCATTGGCTTACCGTGTATACGGAATATCTCGCGAGATTCCATGACGTTGTGATCATACGAATCAATGGCAGGTTTCCGACCATCGAGCGCGATTATGACGATGCTGCGGCACCGGTAGACGCGAAGTGGCGCTCGATGGGGATTTCGTTTGTGGATGTTCCGTGGTCGAGTCTGGTTCCTCCTAGTAATCTCGGAGGCCTTTCTCGCATTCTTGCGAGATTGACTGCTCTGAAGACAGCGGATCTCTTTCGCAGAATTCCCTTTGCATGGTTGGGGAACTCATTCCTGATTTTCCCCGACTGCGGACGGTTCCCTCAGTTACTCTCTCTCGTGAAGTCGGAGCGCATCGATATCTTAATTGCGCCTGGTCCTCTGTGTACAATGTACGCGGCTCCGCTGAAGGGTATCTGCAAGGTTTCAATTTCAGCCGAGGGACCACATGTCAATACGAAAGTTCGTTTTGAAACATGGTCGCGCGAGAACAGGCCTTCGCATCTTCGGCTGTGGGTGCTAGGCATTCTGAATCGAACACGTTGTTGGCAGGAGGCGCGCGCTGAGGTCGCGATCCTCAAGACCTACACAAGAGTACTTCTTGCAGGTCAGCATTACTTGCGATGGGCGTTACATGCAGGACTCAGAGGTTGTAGCCACATTCCGCTTCCCCTCAAGCATGAAGCAGCGATCGGTGAGCCTGACGCTGCTCGGCGCGCCAATCGTGAGAAGTTTAGGATCCTCATGATTGGCCACCTGAACCAGACTTCAAATCGCACGCAATTGCCCCTGCTGATGGATGAAATACTTCCAGCCATGGATCGATTGTTTCGTGACGTCCCATGGCTGGTCAGGATTGTTGGGAGCCACGATTCTGTCGAAGGACGATATGCCGCGCTGAGTCGACATCCCAAGGTCTGTTTTGCCGGCCCCGTTGACGACGCCGGGGCGGAGTTCGCCGAGGCTGATGTCCTGCTGGCTCCGGTAACTGCAGAGACTGGGCCTCGGACAAAGATTATTCAGGCATTCGCCCATGGCTTGCCGGTGGTCGCACATATCAACAACCAACTGGGGATTGCTGAATTGGTGCACTATGGGAATTGCATCCTTGGTCAATCAGGCCTCGATCTGGCCGTAGGACTTAGGAGGCTCTATGACGATCCTGCGTTGGCGCAGCGGCTGGGCGCGTCCGGCAGAGACACGTATGAAACGGCCTATCGCGCCGATCGATCTTGCGAAATTCTTCACAATCTCTTGAAAGATAGCTGGACAGAATTTATCAGTGGCTCTGGTCCTGAATGGTTCGAACGGCCCTATCAGCGTGGCGCGCTGGGTGGGAGATCGACGCCGGAGTCTGGAGTGGATATCCCGGTAGCTGTTGAAGGTTAGAGCGGGGCCCATGGAAGCGTTGTACAGTCGCACGGCCTTCCTAGAACGATTCCCGGCATTTCAATCAAGCAGGTTTAATCTGACGGACAGCGTAGAGGCACGTCTGCCTGAAATTGGGCGAAGCCGTGTTCCGTAGCTTTGAGGTTATCCGGCGCCTCGGGCTGGCTGCGAAGGGCAATTCACTGGCCCGCCGTATCGTGGTGCCGTTCAGCCGGGCGCGGGCAGGGCTCCGTGGTGGCGGGTTGGTGTATGTCCAAACTCTCAGCATCTTGGACCCGATCCTACGAGAGTTGGGCCATACTCCGCGTGCTTCGCTGCCTGACTATGTCGCCGAAGTACGCAGTAATGAGCCTCTGCGCGAAACGTTCGTTATGGAGTCAGAACGCCGGGGGTTCCCGAAAGACAAGTCCTGGACCGATCGCGTGGATCGGCTGACTGCTAATATCGTCCTCTATTACGCGCTGGTGAGGGAGCTGCGTCCTGCCATTGTGGTGGAAACCGGCACGGCAACGGGTTCGATGACCTCACTGCTTCTCGCTGCGCTTCACGCCAATCAGCACGGTCGCCTGATTTCCATTGATTTGCCAGCGGTCACCGGGATGCTCACGATGGACATCGACGTCCCCGAAAGTGACGTCGGCTATTGGATCCCGCCTCGCTATAAGGATCGTTGGGACTATCGCAAGGGTGACGCCAAGCTGCTGCTGCCGCGCGTGCTGGCCGAGGAGCGCGCCGATTTCTTTGTGCATGATTCCTTGCACACGCGAAGCCACATGGCCTTCGAATACGGAGTCGCACGAGCGCTGATGCCCGAGAAGGCCATCATCATGTCGGACGACATCCTCTGGAATGACGGATTCGATGCCTTTGCCAGCTTGCATCGTTTGATCGCATATGCGCCCCTCGGGAACCCGAATATAGGCATCCTGGTGAATCGCTTCGACAAATTTGAGCGTGCCACTGGACTTGGTATCGTGCCGGCTTGACGCACATGTTTGCCAGAAGGTTTTCGCTGTTTCTGGCGCCATCGGTCCTCTCAATGGGGGTCTCGTTTGCCGTGGTGCCGATCACGACGTACGTGCTCGGCCCGCCCGCCTTCGGAATCTTCGGCCTGATGACGGCGCTGACGGCGGTAGGGTGGACGATGTCGCTCATCGGATCGAGCGCCGTCTGCAACATGCACTTTCTCGCGCTGGACGCGGCGGAGCGACGACGCCTGGTGTCGACGGCCTTCTGCGTGGCGCTGGCCATCGCTTCACTGTTTTGCGTGGCATGCCTGTCGCTATGGAGCGTTGCCATCGACCACCTGCGAGAGTACTCCGGCGTGCCGTTCGCCGGCCTCGTCCTTTCGATGGTCAACGTCATCGTTGGCGTGCCGTGGATGGTGGCGCAAGACGTGATCACCCTCGATGGGAAGGCCCGGGGCTTCGCGGCCATCACGATGGCGCAAACGATTGCGGGCGCGGTCGTAACCGTCGTCGGCTTGTACGTGTTCCATCTCGGCGTCCTGGCGTTGTTCATATCGGCGACGGCCAGCTCGGCGATAACATGCATCGGAGCCCTCAGCCTGCTCCGTCCGTATCTTGGGCTGCACGTCAGCCGGTCTTGGGCCATCGCGATGATCAGAGTTGGCCCGGCGGATGCGTCCTCCAACGTGACCGCTGCCCTGCAGGCGACGATCGAGCGAAGCTTCATCGCATCAGCCCTTGGAGTGGGAGCGCTGGGTCTGCTGGTGCACGCGCAGAGCTATCGGCAGGTTGTCGCGCAGGTATTCAACGCGGCCGCTCGGCCAATTTGGCCGGTGACGCTGCTGGAGTCGCGCGAGCCGAACGCGTCGTTTCCGCAAACGCGCGTGGTATGGAATGCGATGTACATCGCCGTTACCGCCCTCGGCGTCACGTTCGCGGTTCTGGGACGACACATCATCGGATGGTTGACCCACGGACGGTTTGCGGACGTGCACGTGCTGGTGACATTCTTGATGGTGTTCATCCTCGTGAGCAATACCGGGAAACCGCAGACGGCCGTTCTGTATCGCGAGGGGGCCGCCAGAAACCTTCTGTGGCTTCATGCGTTCTCGAACCTGGTGTGGCTTGGATGCTTGCTGGTTCTGGTGCCGCTGGCCGGCCTGGTTGGTGCCGTCCTCGCGCTAATCGCACAGCAAGTCGTCGTGCGAATTGGCATCCAGATCCTGGCGCACCGATATGGGGCCTCTCCGATGACCGATGCGTGGAGCCTCGCGGGAATCGCATTCGTGCTCGCGGTCCAGTTTGCCGCTTTGCCGGTCCCATCAACACAGAGCCAGCTATTGCTCTGGGCCGGCGCCATGGCCGTACTGTTGATCGCGGGCAGACGCGTGCTCGGTCGCTTTGCCGCTGAGCATCTGACGGGGATCGGCGGAGCCGGCTTTCTGGCTGGGTTGCGAATGAAGCTCGTGGCCTCGGCGAAGTAGCGAATCTCTGACCGAGCGAACGTTTCGCGATTTGGAGGATGCGCCTGGTGCTGACCGCAACTCGAAACGCCCTTGTTGACCGGACGCTCAAATGGGCTGTTGATCTTCAGCAGTGGGAGCTGACGTGGCGCACTGGCATCTATCCAGGCGAGATGGCGGCCTTCCTCGGTCTGTGCGATGCGACCGGGGCGGCTGCCATCGTGGAATCAGGCCGCGGCCTCGATGCGTATTCGACCCATGTGCTGGGAAGGTATGCGGCCAAGACCGGGACGCGAGTGGTGTCGATCGACCAGGAGCTGGATCCGGTTCGCGGCGCCGAGTGCCGCCGCGCGCTCAGCCAGTACTCCGACGTCGAATGCGTGGTCGGCGACGCCTTCGACGTCTTTGCGTCGTCGGTCGCGTTGCTGCCGCCGCCAGTCGCCATCCTGCTGGACGGACCAAAAGCGTTTCTCGCGAACCGGCTCTCGCTCGTCGCGAGCTGCATGTTCTCGGTGGTCGCGGTGGCCCATCACAACAGCGATCCAGGCGTTCCGTGGACCGACCAATTCGTCCGGCTGTTCCCCGGCGCCTATCACTACGAGAGCCTGGCGCTGGAGGAACAAGAGGAGTGGCGCCGGTTCAAACAATGGGAAGCGGAAGCGGTTGACGGCTACGAAGTAGAAGGCACGCCCGGTCGCTCTCTGTCGCGCTCGTCGCTGGTGCTCACGTCAGTGCCTCATGGCCGACAATCTGCGAGTCAACTTGGAGCGTTGGGGGGATGGGGTTCGACGTTGACGGCGAGACGGCTCATGGCCCGGTGGAATCGCGACCGTGCACGCGTCATGCGGGGCGATTCACGATGAGCGACGCGTCGCCTGTGCTGATCGTCGCTGAAGTGGGATCGGTACACGACGGCAGTTACGGTAACGCCCTCCGTCTCATCGACGCGGCGGCGGATTGCGGCGCTGACGCGGTCAAGTTTCAGACCCACATTGCCGACATCGAGACGCTCCCGGACGCCCCGGCCCCGTCCTACTTCAAACACGAGTCAAGGATTCATTACTTTTCCCGCACGGCATTCGACGCTGATCAGTGGCGGGCACTGAAAGCGCGCTGCGCCGATCGCGGCGTGATGTTTCTTTCGTCACCGTTTTCGGAAGAGGCCGTCGATCTGCTCGAAGCGATCGGACTCGAACGGTACAAGATTCCGTCCGGCGAGGTGACGAACCTGCCACTCCTCGAGAAAATCGCGTCCCTCCGCAAACCGGTGCTGCTCTCTTCGGGAATGAGCTCGTGGACGGAGCTCGACGCGGCAGTGGCGGTCATTCGTCGTGTGCACGACGATCTGACGGTGATGGGTTGCACCAGCATGTACCCCTGCCCGTACGAGCATGTCGGGCTGAACGTGCTGGCGGCGATGAAGCGCCGATACGGGTTGCCCGTCGGATTGTCCGATCACACGATGACGTCGTACGCGGCGATCGCGGCAGTCACGCTCGGAGCGGTGGTCGTCGAAAAGCACTTCACGTTCAGCCGGGCCATGTACGGCAGCGATGCCGCGCACTCGATGGAGCCGGCGGAGTTCACCGACATGGTGCGAGGCATTCGCGCCGTCGAAGTCATGCTCGGGAGCCCGGTGGACAAAGCTGATGCGTCTCGCTTTGCCGACATGAAGGTGATCTTCGAGAAGAGCATCGTGTCGCGCGGCGAGATTCCCGCCGGGACCGTGCTCACGCGCGAGATGCTGGCCTTCAAGAAGCCGGGGACTGGTATTCCGCCCGCCCGTGTCTGCGAGGTCGTGGGGCGCCGTGCGGCTCACACCGTTCCGGCCAATACGCTGCTGTCGATGGACGATCTGCAGTAGCGCCTGCAGTCGAAAGAGAACCTGTGCGAAAAGTCTGTGTCGTCGTCGGATCACGCGCGAACTACAGCAGCATCAAGTCTGCGATGCGCGCTATCAGCGCCCGGTCCGATCTTCAGCTCCAGGTGGTCGTCGGCGCGTCCGCGCTGCTCGACCGGTACGGGGCGGCGGTCGAGGTGATCGAGAAGGACGGATTCAAGCCCTGCGCGCGCGTGTACATGCTCATCGAAGGTGAGACCCCCACCACGATGGCGCGGTCGACGGGTCTGGGGCTGCTCGAGCTTCCGAGCGTGTTCGAGAGGCTTCAGCCCGACATCGTGCTCACCGTTGGTGATCGCTTCGAAACGATGGCGACCGCGTTGGCCGCCGCCTATATGAACATTCCTCTCGCGCATACGATGGGTGGGGAAGTCAGCGGGACGATTGACGAGAGCATCCGGCACGCGGTCACGAAATTCGCTCACATCCACTTTCCAGCGTGCTCGGAGGCTCGGGACCGAATCATCCGGCTCGGCGAGCCTCCGGCGGCCGTTCATCTGGTCGGATGCCCGCGC
This sequence comes from Vicinamibacterales bacterium, assembly GCA_035281225.1. Taxonomy (GTDB): domain Bacteria; phylum Acidobacteriota; class Vicinamibacteria; order Vicinamibacterales; family JAMQPK01; genus JAMQPK01. Next base: position 167,472 of record DATEEI010000097.1, on the reverse strand, counting down.
ATCGATCTCGTAGCCGAGGTTCTCGGTCAGGATCGCAACGGGCTGGGCGCCGAGCTGTTTGCCGAAGGCGTTGGCAGTTCGTTCGACCTGAATCAGCCGTTCGTCATGGTCTCGCAGCACCCGGTCACGACCGAGTACGGCCGAGGAGACCACCAGATGACCGAAACGCTGCTCGCTGTGGCCGACGTGGGCTTGCCCGCGCTCGTCTTCTGGCCGAACGCCGACGCCGGCTCCGATGACATCGCGCGGAGCATCCGCCGGTTCCGCGAAACCCGCAACGACGCACCCTTCCATTTCTTTAAGAACCTGCCGACCGAAATGTATATTCGCCTGATGGCGCGGACGGCGTGCCTCGTCGGCAACTCGAGCAGTGCCATCCGCGAAGGCGCGTTCATCGGCACGCCTGCGGTGAATATCGGGTCGCGTGAGGAAAAGAGACAACGCGGCAGCAACGTTCTTGAGGCGCCTCACGAAAGGAACGCGATCGCGACCGCCATCCGGAAGCAGACAAACCGCGGCCGCTACCCGACCGAACCGATCTACGGGGACGGGCGTGCCGGGCCACGCATCGCGGAAATCCTCTCGCACTGTGATCGGTCCATCCACAAGCGGATCACGTATTAGCCCGATGACGAAAGTGCTCGGCATCGTTCCCGCCAGGGGCGGATCGAAGGGGATCCCACAAAAAAATCTCGCGCTGCTAAACGGCCATCCCCTCATCGCGTACACCTGTATGGCGGCGCGTGGAAGTGCGAGGCTCGATCGCACGATCGTGTCGACTGACGATCGGGGGATTGCGCAGGTCGCGGGCGCACACGGAGTGGAGGCGCCGTTTGTCAGACCGGCGGCCATCAGCGGGGATGACGTGCCCATGATCGACGTGGTGCGCCATGCGCTAGAGGCGCTCGACAACGAAGGCTATCGAGCCGACGCGGTGGCAGTGCTCCAGCCGACGTCACCGCTGCGCCGGGCTGAACATATCGATGCGGCGGTCGATCGCTTTGTCGCCTCCGGTGCCGATACGGTCGTCACGGTCGTCAGGGTGCCGCATCAATTCAGTCCCGCGTCAGTCCTCAAGCTCGAGGCGGACCAGCTGACACCGTACGAGATCGGCCCGCAGATCCTGCGCCGGCAGGATAAACCGGTCCTGTTCGCGCGTAATGGGCCGGCTGTCCTTGTTGTTCGGAGAGGCGTGATCGAATCCGGTTCGCTGTACGGGGAACACGTCGAGGGCGTGGAAATGACGTTCGGCGAATCGATTGACGTCGATACCCGGGACGATCTTGCCCTCGCAGAGTTCTGGATGGCGCGCGGCTGAGTGAGGAGGATGGGCGACAGATTTCACCGTCTTCCGCGGATAGCGTTGGGATCCACAGGAGCCGGCTGGCTCGCGGCCGGACTCCGTCGATGGCGCTCGCCCGTTGAACGAGCGAGATACCGCGTGCTGGAGGAGGACTACCGGGTCTCGCGCGAGCAACTGCACGACATCACCCTGGGCATGTCCCCTGAAGCGACGGGAAGAATCGCGTGGATGGTGAGCAGCTTCCACACGGTCTGGGGTTTCAAGATGGAAGGTGCGCTGTCGCTCGCGTTGCGACTGCGAGGGTACCGACCGAAGGCCGTCCACCTGACGTCCGCGTGGTGGGCCCGCAAATACCATCGCCTCTTCGGCCTTTCGGAAAGCATCGACCTCCCGGCGTCGCTAGGCGGTGCCAGAGGCCGCCGCGCCGGCGACGCGCTCGCCGCGGAGTTCCTGCGACGACCACGGGGCATCGCCGAGCTCCTTGCCCTTGAGTTTCAAGGTGTTGCGGTCGGACGTATCGCGCTCTCGAATGTGCTCAATCAGCGGAAATTTACCAGGATCGACCTCGCCGATCGTCAGACCGCTGTTTCGATTTCCGAGACGCTCGGTCGCTCGGCGCGCTCCGTGTGCGCAGTCGAGGATCTGCTGCGACGCGAACGGCCGGCGGTGGCGCTTCTGCTTGAGAAGGGCGTCTCGCCGATGGCGGAACTCTTCGGCGTTTGCGTGCGGGAAGGCGTGCCTGTTATCCAGTACGCGGGCGCCCAGAAAATCGACCTGTACGCGCTCAAGCGGTACTCGATGGCGAACCGCAGCGATCATCCGCTGTCGCTGGACGCAGGAAGCTGGGATCGCGCGCAGGCGATACCGTGGAGCGGCGAGACGGACCGCGCGCTCATGCAGGAGCTCGAACAGGGGTACCGCCGCGCAACCTGGTTCAATCGGAAGTTTCTGCACGACGGCAAACGCATCAAAAGCGCCGAGGAGGTGCGTGAGCAGCTCCACCTCGACCCGCGGAAGAAGACGGCCGTCATTTTCTCGCACGTGCTCTGGGACGCGACCTTCTTCTACGGAGTGGGTTTGTTCGACGATTACGAAACGTGGCTGCTCGAGACGGTCAAGGCCGCATGTGCGAATCCGCGGCTCAACTGGGTCATCAAGATCCATCCAGATCTGGTCTGGAAGCTGAAGTGCGAGGGGTTTGCCGGTGAGCTTCGCGACGTCATTGCGTTGCGCAGCGCCGTCGGCCGCCTGCCGGACCATGTCACCATCGTTTTACCAGACACCGACATCGATACGTTCTCCTTTTTCGAGATCACCGACTATTGCCTCACCGTTCGGGGAACGATCGGCATTGAGATGGCCTGTCATGGTGTCCCGGTGTTGACTGCCGGCACGGGCCGCTATGCCGGCCTCGGCTTCACGATCGATTCCCAGTCCAAGCCGGAGTATCTCGCGCGCCTGAAGGCGCTTGAAGCGCTGCCCCCTCTGACGCAGACTCAGGTTGAGCTCGCCCGCCGGTACGCGCATGCTGTGTTTCGCTGCCGGCCGTGGGAGATGCGCAGCTTCCGGACGGTTAAGGCGCCGCTGAACCAGACGGGCCACCCGCTCGACGCCAACCTGATACCCCACGTTCGCACATTCGCCGACTGCGCCGCTGCCGGGGACCTGCAGGCGTTCGCGGCCTGGGTGGATTCCGACGACGTGGATTTTCTCTGCCTTGACGCGGCTGCGGATCGGGAATGCGCCGCATCTTGATATCGGCCATTTTCGACGCATCGACCCCAGGAGGTGGGAACGAGTACTCATTCAGCCTGGCTCGTGAGTGGCTGAGACGCGGCTGTGTGGTCCACGTGCTGACCAGCACCTTCACACGGAAATTGGGTGATTTGGAGCCCTTCGTCGCGAGTCAGCAACTGCGCCTGTATCCCATCAGCGATTACGGAAAGATTCTTCTCGGACATGCCTACGAGCAGGGCGTGCACGATCGAGCCCGCGACATCATTCAGGACGTTCAACCGGATTCCATCCACATTCACAACTTCCAGGGATTGTTGGGGGCGGTGTGGGCCGCCGTCGAAAGCGGCAGAAAGACCCTCTATGCGGGTTTGGACTTCGGAATGGTCTGTCTCAATTGGTATCTCTACGATGGATCAGGGACGCCATGCGAAGGCCCTGCGCCGGGTAAATGTCGAGATTGCCTCTTGCGGCAGCACAAGGTGCCGTTCACGCGCCGCCTTCTGTCCCTCGTGCCATTTGTTGTTTTTCGTTGGCTCAAGTGGGATGCCGCGTATCACAAGCAATTCGCCTGGCTGGACGATTATCATCGAAACGCTGATGCCCACTTGGAGAAACTGCTTCCGCTACTACCGAGATTCGACGGCATCGTCACCATCTCACCGGCCATTGGAGAGGGTCTTCGCAAATTTGGTGTGAGCGAAGCGAAGATTCACTACTCCGTGCAAGGGTTATCCGCTCCATCAGTGGTTCCGACCGCCATTGAACCATCAGGCGGGACTCGGCTCATTTTTCTGGGGCACATGGCTCCCATCAAGGGGCTCGGTGTCGTCGCGGAGGCACTTTCCCGGCTGCCGCCCGACCTGGATTTCCTGATCACTGTGTACGGACCCGCCGCTCGAGATTTTGTGAAACGCCAGCCGATGTCGGCGCGTCGCTATCTGGCTGTCAAAGATTTTCTGGTGGGCGACGAGGTGGAACGAGACCTTGTAGCGTCGGATGGTGTGGTCATCCCTTCGTTGTGGCAGGAAAACTCGCCGTATGCCCTGCTGCGAGCGTTGTCGGTCGGCCGGCCGGTGTTGGCCTCCCGATACAACGGATTCACACACCTTCTCCGATCCGGAGAGAACGGCTTCCTGCTGCCACCGGGGGATTCCGCGGCCTGGGCTGAATGCTTGTTGGGGGTCGCTCGAGACCCTGCGCTGCTACGTCGCATGAGAGGCGGATGTTCGTTTTCCAAGACCGTCACGGAGCACGCCCAAGACGTGGAGAACGTCCTTGCGTCGTTGTAAGCCATCGCTGTGAGAAAGCGGAGATGCCTTGTGCTGGGCGGGTGTGGATTCCTGGGATCCTACGTGACAGAGTCCCTGATTGGCGCCGGCCACGCGGTTCGCGTGTTCGATCGCCTGCACGTGGATACCGGCAACATCGACGGCTGTCGACGCCATGTCGAACTGTTTTATGGCGATATGACGAACGAAGTGGATCTCACAGACGCGTTGGACGGGGTCGAGTACGTCTTCCATTTCGCCAGTACGACCATTCCTCAGACGGCCACTGAAAACAAGGTCTTCGATGTCGAATCCAACGTGGTGGGGATTTTGAAATTGCTCGAAATCTGCCGCCGGAAAAAGATTAAGAGGATCGTGTATTCGTCGTCGGGCGGGACCGTGTATGGAATTCCACAACGAATCCCCGTCTCTGAGAATCATCGGACGGAACCCATCAGCGCGTACGGCGTGTCGAAGCTGGCGATCGAAAAGTATTTTCAGTTGTATCGACATCTCTATGGGATGGACTACGTGATTCTCCGGGCTTCGAATCCCTACGGCCCGCGGCAAAACCTGCAGAATCCCCAGGGTGCGGTCGTTCATTTCCTGGCGTCCACTCTTCGGGGAACGCCCATCGAGATCTGGGGCGACGGGTCCGTGGTCCGCGATTACTTCTTCGTGAAGGACCTGCTGTCGCTGTTTCCGAAACTGATGTCCCGACAACTCCGGCATAGCGTGTTTAACGTAGGAGCAGGCCGCGGGTATAGCCTGAAACAGCTCCTGACTGCGATAGAAGAGACCCTCCACGTCAGACCAAGAGTCCGTTTCGTGAGAAGGCGCCGGTTGGACGTGCCGATCAACATCCTGTCCGTGAAAAGAATTCGCGACGAACTGCAGTGGAAGGCCGTGACCAATCTTGAATCCGGCATTCGCGAAACGTGGCAGTGGTTGAAAACTCGATGATTCTCGACGGTGGCAGTTGGCTCGAGGAGCCGGCCGTGGCGCCGCCGCAACGGTTCGCCCGGATGGCGCGCGCCGGCCCTCTGTTCGCCGGCCACGAGGCGCACTGCATACCGTACTCCGTCGACACGCATCTTCTTCCAGCCGCGGGAGCAGTCGAAGCGCGGCGCGAACTCGGTATCGCGCCAGATGCGCGGGTATTGATGGCCATCGTGGCACCCGGTGGCGAGCGAAAAGGCCCGCAGCATCTTCCGGAGGTCATCGCGCGGATAAGGACCAGTCCGGTCACGCTCTTGACCGTCGGAGGCGGCGAGCTCACGCACCCGGTTGGGTGCAGCGTGCTGAACATCGGCGAGGTGCGGTCGCAGCCGAAGATGCACGCCTGCTACGCTGCGGCCGATGTGTTTGTGCTGCCGACACTGGCCGACAATCTGCCGGTTGCGATCTTAGAGTCGTTCGCATGCGGGACGCCGGTCGCGGCGTTCGACGTGGGCGGCGTCCCGGACTTGGTGGTGACCGGCCGCACCGGATATCTGAGCCGATATGCCGACCCTGCTGATCTCGCAGGTGGACTCGATGAGTTGCTGGCCGATCCCGTGCGGCTGACATCCATGCGCCGGACAGTTCGTGCAACGGCTGTCGGCGAATATTCCCGAAAGCTTCAGGCAGATCGCTACCTCGACCTCTATCGTGAGGTCCGCGAACGCCGCGTCCGCCGCTCGAACGGTGGTGAATGACCGTTCCTTTCGCCGAAACGTCCCTGCCACGTGTCCTGGTGGCCACTCCAAATAATTTCAACCTGGAAGCGGGAGCTGGTATCACTCTTTCGAATCTGTTTCGCGGCTGGCCGATCGACCGTCTCGCCAACGTCCACGAGGATCGTACGCCTGCGGATCGTTCCGTTTGTCGAAATTCTTTCCGGCTCACGCATCGCGAAGTTCAATGGGCCTGGCCTTTTTCCCTGATCGAACCTCCGGCGACCGGCGCGCAGAATGATTATGGGACCAGCGCGGTTACGCTGCCGCATCCGGGTGCGGCGTGGAAACGCTGTCTCGTAGGAGACGGAATCCCGCGCCACATCACCATTTCATCCAGTCTGGCCTCATGGATTGAGACGTTCAAACCGCAGATGATCTACACGCATCTCGGATCGCTCGCACAAATCCGATTTGCCAGGGCTGTTGCCGATCGGTGGCGGTTGCCGCTCGCGGTCCACATCATGGACGATTGGCCGAGCGTCGTGTACACCACCGGTCTGCTCGGGCCACTGCTGCGGAGGATCATCTTGCGGGATTTGCGTGACGTCCTCGCCCGTGCGACCTCGAGGATGGCGATTTCGGACGCGATGGCCTCCGAGTATGAGCGACGGTACCAACACCGATTCATGCCGTTCCACAACGCCCTGGATATGAAAGAGTGGAGCCTGGCGTCGCGCCAGGAGTGGGCGCTCAATGCGGGTGGCACCACAGTCCGTTATGTCGGGTCGATTGTCCCAGAGGCACAGCGCAACGCGCTGCGCGAGGTGTGCGACGCAATTGCTGCGTTGCGCGAGGACGGATTCGATATCACTTTGTCGGTACATGCGCCGGCGGCGCAGGCGGCGCCACTGAGAGCGTGGGGATATTCAGAAGATGTGCTGCGGCTCGCTCCACCGGCAGAGGCCGCTGACGTCCCGAGGTTGTTGTCGGGCGCCGACATCCTGGTGTTGCCGTTCAATTTCGACGCGTCGAGCCGGCAGTACATGCGCTTGTCGATGCCTACGAAAGTTCCGGCGTACATGATCTCCGGTACGCCTGTCCTCGTATACGGACCAAGAGAGCAGGCGACCGTAACTTACGCGGCACTTCAGCGCTGGGGCGAGACGGTGACAGAGAATGATATGCACACACTAAAGGCGGCGCTCCGCAGACTGATTACAGACGGCGACCGACGCGAGAGGCTTGGCCGCGCGGCGATTTCCCTGGCGCGGCAGAGTCACGATGCCGCGCGTGTGAGCCGAGCTTTCCAGAATACCCTGGCGTCCGCGATGGACTGCTGACGAGTGGGACGACTTCGTCTACTATCCCCGTGCCATTGCCGTCGCTGAACGCTCGTGGCCGCTGGACGCGGTGATCGCTCGCCAGCGGATTCTCGCCGTGTTTGAGATTCTCGACGAGCAGGCCGGGGGCGATTACTGGGGTGTTCGCGCGCGATCGCGCGCGGCAATGCCCTAACGATGTCAAACCACCTGGCGGAATGAGCGTCGTCGTGGAGGATGTCCTGGCCGTCGCGCATCAAATTCAGCCTGCGCACATCACGGCGTTGAATCGGTGTCGGTGACATTTCAAAGCGCACTGATCGACGCGGCCGCTTGTCGCAGCGTGTGCGACGCATGAGCCTCGTGCGGAGTATTACCGACCAACCGTTGCACACGCCGATCGTTACGGGCGCCTCTCTTCCACGCACCCGATCGCCGAGCCGACTGTGGTCTCAGGCAGTGGCCGTGACGACGCTGCTGCTGGTCGGCCACACCCTTGGAATTGGCTACCTCGAGTCGCGGGAGGATCGCGCGCGGGTGGGTGGCGCATACATCGCGGCGCTCGAGTCGCACGAGGCGTACGCGACGATCGAGTGGGATGAGTTCGTCTACGTCCCGCGTGCCATCGCGGTGGCAGAGGGCTGGTGGCCGATCGATCCCTGGATACATCACGAAACCAGCATGCCTACATGGGGGATCATTCCACCGCTACCTGCGGTGCTGTTCGGTGCATTGATTCGCGCCCTCAATGACGTCCACGCGGCGTTGTACGTTGCAACGCTGCTCACGACGGTTGGACTTGGCGTGTTCGTCATCGGATTCTTGCGTAGCGCGCCACTCAACCTGTCATTCGCGAGCGCCATCCTCAGTGCCGTCGTGTTCGTGAAGATGCCGTGGATGGGTGTCAAAGCGCAGCAGATGCTTTCGTGGGAAACCTTCGTGCGCGAGACGCTGAACCCGTTCCTCGTCGGACGCCCGCTCGACGGTTTGACCACGATCGAAGCGGGCTTGTTCACCTACCTGCCGTACACAGTCTTTATTGTGGCGTTCTGGAGGGCGGCGTACCGGCGGACGCTGCGCGCCTACTTGATTGCGGGCGCAACGGCAGGCGTGCTCGTCTACGTCTACTACTACCACTACATCTATGCGTTCGCGTTGATGTCCTGCTGGATCGTTGCCGCGGCCGCTGTGCGTGACTGGCGCGACGTACGGCTCGGCGCCCATGCGCTTGGAATGGGACTCGCCTGTGCCATTCCGCACTTCGCGAACCTGCTGCGGCTGTCGAGCCTCATCGACCTGCCTGCGTACGTGGGCCGACTGGGGATCGAGCCTGGCCGTTTTGGGTTCGCCAATTTGAAATATGTGGCCGCGCTCGCCATTCCGCTGCTGGTCGGTGCGGCGTACGTGCGGGTTATCAGCGAACGCAAGGTGGAGAGTCTCACGCTCAGAATGCTTGGCGCGATGGTGCTCGCGTACGTCGGCGTGCTCAATCTACGGGTCGTGCTCGGCTTCGACGTGCAGAGCGATCACTACTGGCGGCAGTCGCTCGGTCTGCCGGCGACGATTTGGGTGATAGTGGCGCTCGTCACGATCCTGAGGGGTTCGGTGCCGTGCTATCGACTGCAATCGGTCGCGCGGGTTCTGAAGCTCACGCTGGCGTTACTCGTGCTGTTTGGCGTCGTTACGAGCAACGGTCTGTGGCTGGTAGCAGCCGGCCGCCCGTCGGTGCCTTCGCCCGCGCAGTTGGCACTCGAAGAACAGATTCGACTCGTGCAGCGTCTCGCTTCACCTGGAGACGTGTTGCTGACCACGGACGTCGTCCTGACGTATCACGCGGCCGTGAACGCCCGTGTCAGGCCTTTCGTACCCTTCGTCCACGCACTCGTCGGCGAGCAGGACATCTTGACGCGGTTTTTCACGGCGCAGTATTTCACGGGGCTCGAGCCCCAGCGGATGCCAATCCGAACGAATCTGCCCACCCTTGACGAAACGGCGGCCCTGCGTAGCGAGCAGAAGTATCTGCTGGGCACCGACGAGCCGCAACCGGCGAACCACATGTCGGACATTGCTCAGGCGGTGGCGGCGGCCTTTCAACGCGGCGAGATTCCGGTGAAGTCTCGCCTCGATCTCATCCTGGTTCCGATGGCGCAGCGCCTTCTGGCACACAAGCGCATCATCGAGCACTTCGACATCGTGGAGGAACAGTCGGGCGGAGGTTATTGGGCGGCCCGGGTCAAGCTGAAAGTGAACCCCACGTAATGGTCACCGTCATCATTCCGGTCTTCAATGGCGGCCGCACACTCGGACGATGCATCGCGTCCGCGCTCGAACAGGACTATCCATCCATCGAGGTGATCGTCATCGACAATGCATCGACCGACAACACAGGGGCGATCGCGCGCGCCTTCGGCGACCGCATCACGTACGTATTGAATGAATCGAACCTCGGCCTTGCGCGCAGTTATACGAAAGCCCTGCTCATGGCGCGCACGGAGCTCGTGATCTACCTGCAGAGCGATTGCGCTTTCGGCCAGCGCGATTACGTGACGTTGATTCTTCGCCATTTCGAAGACCGCACCATCGGGGCCGTGACGGGGAAGTCCACGGTCGCCGACTTTCGCGCGCTTACGTGGGGCCAACGCATTTTTGCCATTCTGAACCTCAACGATATCAGCGAGGCGAGCGAAACCGGCGTCTATGAGATCAATTTCGTGGAGGCGCGCTGCGACGCCTTCCGCACGGCACTGCTCCGGGATATCGGCGGATTCAACAGCGAATTGACGCTCTCCAACGAAGATCAGGACTTATCCATTAAGATTCGTCGGCGTGGCTACCGGCTGCTGCAGGATCGCAGCCTCCGGTTCCTGCTCGGATACGGAGGGACGCAGGACTCTTACCTGAAGCTGCTCCTCAAACAGTTTTTGATGGCGCGAGGCCAGGGCTACATCTTCCATCGGTATCGTATGGAGTCGGCCGAGCATGCGGGACAGAGTCTGAACCGGATGCTCCGCGTTGTGCATCGCGGCTCGCAGATTGTGATGACGCTGGTGATTGGAGCACTGGGGATCGCGGCAGCGCTTGGGGTGACGCCGGCGCTGTGGGCGCTGGTCGCGCTCCTCGTAGCGCGAGCGGCCTATTATGGTGGCCTCGGCGTCTATTACTGGTCGTTGGGCTGCAAAGGTTTGGTCACCGATTTTGTTCCACTTGTCCCGACGGGCCTTTTGTGCGACGTCGTTTACGGTGGGAGTTTCTTTTATGGCATCGCCAGAAGCTCACTGCGTCTGCAGGTCTGATCCGTGAGCGACCGTCCGAGACTGAGTATTGTCGTGCCCGTTCATAATGAGGTGGATAATATTCCGGAACTGTACGGACGGCTAACTGCGGTGCTCGCGGAGGCTGGCGTCACCTACGAGATCATCGTCGTCAACGATGGAAGTACCGATGGGTCGCTGGCTGTGCTCCGGGATCTGCACGCCGCGAACCCTCGCGTCAAGGTCGTGAGCCTGGCGCGGAATTTCGGTCATCAGATCGCCATCAGTGCCGGTCTCGATCACGCGTGCGGTGAAGGTATCGTGATGATGGACGCCGATCTCCAGGATCCACCCGAAGTGATACCGGCCTTCATCGCGAAATGGCAAGAGGGGTATCAGGTGGTGTACGGCAAGCGGCGCCAGCGTCAGGAACACGTCTTCAAGCGGGCGGCCTACGCGTTGTTCTATCGCGTGCTGGCTCATATGAGCGCAGTCGAGATTCCGCTCGACGCTGGAGATTTTTCGCTCATCGACGCCCGCGTGGCCGACGTCATGCGCTCCATGCCCGAGCGCTCGAGGTTCGTGCGCGGCCTTCGCAGCTGGGTGGGCTTCAGGCAGATTGGCGTCGAGTATCCGCGTTCGAGCCGGCATTCCGGACGGCCGAAGTACACGTTCAGCACGCTGATCAAACTGGCGTTCGACGGCCTGTTGTCGTTCTCGATGCTTCCGCTCCGAGTGGCCGTATATATGGGCCTGTCGATTGCCGCGCTGAGTTTCCTGGCGGCTAGTTACTATCTGTGGGGCCGCCTGATGTCGGACAGGACGATTCCCGGGTTTGCGACGACCATTATCGTTGTGCTGTTTCTTGGCGGCATTCAACTGGTCACACTCGGCATCGTCGGCGAGTACGTCGGACGAATGTACGAAGAGGTGAAGGCACGTCCTTTGTACGTCATCGGCGACACGATTGGAATCGAGCCATGAAGGTCGTGATCCTCTGCGGCGGCCTCGGCACCCGCTTGCGGGAAGAAACCGATCTCAAGCCGAAACCGATGGTTGAGATCGGCGGACGTCCGATCCTGTGGCACATCATGCATCACTACGCGGCCTGCGGCTTCAAGGAGTTCGTCCTGGCGCTGGGGTACCGCGGCGAGGCGATCAAGCGCTACTTCCTGGATTATCACCAGCTTCGCGGCGACCTCAGCGTCGATCTGCGCGACGGAAGCGTCACGGCGCATGACGGCAGCCGGGAAGACTGGATCGTGCATCTGGTCGATACTGGCGCGTCAACCGAAACAGGCGGCCGCCTGAAGAGACTCGCAAAGTGGATTGGCAACGACCGTTTTCTGATGACGTATGGAGACGGCGTATCCGATGTTGACGTCCGGGCCGTGTTGAAGCATCACGAGGCATCCGGCCGCCTCGCCACGGTGACCGCTGTACGTCCGCCTGCGCGATTCGGCGGTCTGAGCTTCACCGATGACCTGGTGACCGAATTCAGCGAGAAGCCGCAAACGGGAGAGGGCTGGATCAACGGCGGCTTCTTCGTGTTCGAGCCGAAAGTGCTTGAGTACATCGACGGCGATCACACAATCCTTGAGCGCGATCCGCTCGAGCATCTGACGGCCGACGGCCAGCTGTCGGTGTTTCTGCACGAGGGCTTCTGGCAGTGCATGGACACCGTGCGCGACCTGCGCCTGCTGGAAAATCTGGTCTCGACGGGACGGGCACCGTGGAAAACCTGGAACTGAAGAAGTCCTGGTCGGGCCGCACGGCCCTCGTCACCGGTGCCACTGGCATGGTCGGATCGTCGCTGGTGAAGGATCTGCTCGCCGCCGGTGCCCGTGTCGTCGCGCTCGTTCGCGACAACGACCCGCAATCGGAGCTGATCCGCAGCGGAGCGATCGCGGGCGTCAACGTCGTGAATGGCGCCGTCGAGGATTTCTGGACGCTCGAACGCGCGATCAACGAGTACCAGACCGACACGGTGTTTCACCTGGCGGCGCAGCCGCTCGTCGGGGCCGCGCAGCGTCTCCCGCTGCCGACATTCGAATCGAACATCCGCGGCACCTACAATCTGCTGGAAGCCGCGAGGCAGCATGCCGACCTGGTCCGCGCAGTCGTCGTGGCATCGAGCGACAAAGCCTACGGCACACAGACGACTCTACCGTATGTCGAGACTATGCCGTTGGTTGGCGCGCATCCATATGAGGTGTCGAAGAGCTGCGCCGACCTCATCGCACAGTCGTATCACCACACCTACGGCCTACCGGTCGCCATCGCGCGGTGCGGAAACATCTACGGCCCCGGCGATTTGAATTGGAGCCGCATCGTGCCAGGCACGATCGCCTCGTTCATCCGTGGGGAGCGCCCCATTATTCGGAGCGACGGCACCAACGTGCGCGACTACATCTATGTAAAGGATGCATCGCATGCGTACGTGCGCCTGGCCGAGGCGCTGTCCGACGGGTCGATCGCCGGCGAAGCCTTCAACTTCAGCGACGAATCGCCCCGGAGCGTTCTACAGATTGTCGAGGTGCTGCAGCGCTTGATGTCATGCAGCCATCTGCCGCCCGATATTCGTCGCTCGGCTAGTGGGGAGATTCACAGCCAGTATCTCTCCGCCGCCAAGGCGCGGCGGCATCTTGAGTGGAAGCCGGGTTTCACGCTCGATCAGGGCTTGAGCGACACCATTGCGTGGTACCGCGCGTTTCTGACTCCGAGGAGCAAGGCAGAGGCGTGATCGACGGTGTCCGGATTCAGCCTTTGAAGCGAATAGCTGATGAACGGGGAGCGATCATGCACATGCTGCGCCGCGACGACCCGTGGTTTGAGCAGTTTGGCGAGATCTATTTTTCCATGGTGTACCCCGGTATCGTGAAAGGATGGCACCTGCACAAGCGGATGACGCTCAACTACGCGGTCGTCGTGGGCACCATCAAGCTTGCTCTCTATGACGGGCGTGACGGTTCGACAACCAAGGGGATGGTGGACGAAGTGTTTCTCGGCGGGACGCACTACGTGCTCGTCACCGTGCCGCCCGGCGTCTGGAACGGCTTCAAGGGCGTCGGCAACGAGCCTGCCATCGTGGCCAATTGCGCAACTGAGCCGCACGATCCTGAAGAAATTGTGCGGTGCGATCCCTTTACGCCAGACATTCCGTACGACTGGTCGCTCCGCGACAGGTAAGACCTGTCAGCAATGAACACACTCGTCATCGGCGCTTCGGGGCTCCTGGGCAGCGCACTCGTGCACGCGCTCGAGCGTGCAGGCATCCAGGTGCACGGCACGTATCATTCGCAACCTACGATAGACGGCGAATCGCTCGATCTCACCGACGAGCACGCGGTTCGGGAGTGCCTGACGGCCCTGCGCCCGGAGGTGATCTTTCTGCCCACCAATACCAAGGGGGGCGTCGACTACTGTGAGGATCACCCAGGAGCGGCCCGTGCCTTGATCGTCGACGGCACCCGCCACGTGCTGGCCTCGGCGCCCACAGGCGCAAGAGTCGTCTTCTATTCCAGCGACTACGTGTTCGATGGGCGCGGCGGGCCGTACACTGAGGATGCGCCGCCTTCGCCCATCAACGAGTACGGCCGGGCGAAGCTGGACGGCGAGAACCTTGTCCGCGCGGCCGGCCGCCACATCATCATCCGGACGACGGCCGTGTTCGGCTGGAATGGCCGGTCGCGTAACTTCGCGATGCAGGTGTGGAAAAGGCTCCAGACCGGCGGACCGCTGCCGGTACCCGACGACCAGTGGTGCAACCCTACCCTTGCAGAGTATCTGGCGGAGGCGTCTGTTCGCCTCGTGCAGATGGAATTTCACGGCACGGTCAATGTCGCTGGCCGCGACCGCATGGCTCGATCGACGTTGGGCGAGCGGCTCGCGCGAGCGATGGCGCTCGATCCGCGGCTGCTTGAGCCCGTCCCCACCTCGGCGCTGAAACAGCGGGCGCTGCGGCCGCTCGACGCCGGTCTTCGGACCGACACGCTCGAATCGCTGCTTGGCACCGCGACCATGGGTCTCGACGAAGCGTTGAAGCGTTTTCGGCGGCAATGGCGGGCCGAGACGCACGTGACGCGTCAAGTGACGTCGGCCACCCAGGAATCGGAGATTCTCAAGGAAGAGATTCTCGATCGCGTGAAGCGCTACTACGAGGTTGTCCACCGTCCGAAGCCATTCGTCCCGCACGAAAGCCGTCTGCCGTACGCCGGCCGAGTGTTTGGCGGGGAAGAGATGGTCAACCTCGTCGACAGCGCGCTCGATTTCTGGCTGACCCTCGGGCCCTACGGAGACGTCTTCGAAGAGAAGATGCGCCGCTTCCTCGGCGTGCGCGATTTCGTACTGATGAACTCGGGGTCCACCGCCAACCTGGCTGCGGTGATGACGCTCATGTCGAAACAGATGCCCGAGCCGTTGGTGGCGGGCGACGAGGTCATTACACCAGCGGTGACGTTTCCGACGACGCTGGCGCCGCTCGTGCATGGCGGGCTTGTCCCGGTGTTCGTCGACAGCGAAGTCGGCACCTACAACATCAACCCGAACCTCGTCGAAGGGGCCCTCTCGCCGCGCACGCGGGCTATCTTTGTTCCGCACACGCTCGGCAATCCGTGCGACCTGGACATCCTCGCGGACGTGGCGGCGCGCCACGGGCTCTACCTGATCGAGGACTGCTGCGACGCACTGGGTGCGACGTGGCGTGATCGCATGGTCGGCACGTTCGGAGATCTGGCGACGCTCAGCTTCTTTCCTGCGCATCACATTACGATGGGGGAGGGGGGCGCCGTGATGGTGAATCGCGCCAAGCTCGGGCGCATTGTGCGATCGGTGCGCGACTGGGGTCGCGATTGCTGGTGCGCCACCGGAGAATCGAACACCTGCGGCCGCCGATTCGGCTGGCAGCTCGGTGGGCTGCCTGCCGGCTACGACCATAAGTACATCTATTCGAATCTGGGCTATAACTTCAAACCGACCGACCTCCAGGCCGCCATCGGCGTCGCCCAGGCCGATCGAATTCCAGACTTCATCGCTGCCAGGCGCAGGAACTTCACGCGTCTCGCCGACGGGCTCGAACGCTACCGCGACTGGCTGATTCTGCCCACGCTCGATCCGCGCTCCAACCCGTCCTGGTTCGGCCTGCCACTCACCGTGCACAACGGCGTCTCGCGGCGCAGGCTCGTTCAGTGGCTGGAGACCGCGAAGATCGAGACACGCCAGGTGTTCGGCGGCAACATCCTGCAGCAGCCGGGATACCGAGACATCACGTGCCGCATTCATGGCGAGCTGACGCACACCGATCGGATCATGCGCGACACGTTATTCATCGGTGTGTACCCGGGTCTGACCGATCCGATGATCGACTTCATTCTTCAGGCGTTCGATCGGTTCTTTGCTCAGCAGGACTTCATCGGATGAAGGTTCGAGCCTCCTCCGAAGGAGTCATACTTCCTCCTGCGATCTGGCCTGCGGTAGGCATTACAGGAACACTTCTCGGAATTGCGATTGCCGGAACCCCACAGCTCACGATTCCCACCATTGAATGGATCCTCATGTGCACGGCCGCGCTGGCGGCGCTTGCGGTCGGGATCCGGTCGCCGTTTCACGCCTTCTGCCTGCTCGTCGTTACGCTGCCGTTCGAGAATGCGCTGGTGTTCACGTCGGTGTTCACGATCACTCCGGCGCATCTGGCGCTGCTCCTGATGATCGCGGTCTGCGCCTGGTATGCCCCGCGCCGGCGTATTGTCGGCCGCCTCAGCTCTCCGCTCCACAGATTCGTCTTGGTGTACCTGGGCATGAGCTTTCTGTCGATCGCGATGACGATCGTGGCGCCGCCGCCAACGGGCGCTGCAGGTGCGTCAACCGGATGGCGTGCCACAGAGCTGCGGACCGTGATCCAGATTTGTCTTCTGCTGTTCATGTCGCTGAGCTACTTCGCGACGGTCTACTTCTGTTCGACACAGGCGCGCCTCAAGCAGGTCATGACCATCTACCTGGCCACTGCGACGCTGATTGCGCTGTATGGTCTGTACCAGGTGGTCGCGACGATTTATTACCTTCCCCTAGTTGCCAATCTCGTTCGATCGTATTTTGGGATCGCCAGCTCGTTCCGGCCGAATGCCACATTCCGGGAGCCGCTGAACTTCGGGCACTACTTGCTCACGGCGCTCCCGCTGGCGATTACGCTCTTTCTGCATCACAATCGGCTGCGTGGCAGCGATCGCATGATTTGGGGCGTCGGACTGTTGCCGGCGATTGTCGTCATGGCGGCCGCACTGCTTGCCACCATTGCGCGAGGCGCATGGTTCGGATTCATCGGCGCGATGGGCGTCATGATGTTCCTGAGCGTGCGCATAGGCGGCCACCGTGTCGTGGTTCGTGCGCTCGTGCTCGCTGCCGTCGTGTGCGTAGTCGCCATCGTGGCAACGGCGCAAGCGTACTCGTCGTTGCAAGAAATGTACACCGTCATCGCCAATCGATTCGCATTCAGCAATCCGGTCAACGTGGCAGCCGAGCAGCGGCTGCCGTTCATTCCATTTCTGTTTGGGCTCTGGCGGCGGTATCCGGTGCTCGGTGTCGGGTACGGCAACTATCCGCTTTATCAGCTCGACTCCTTCGGGGGCGGGATCGCGGGCGCCTACGGGCTGTACTTCCAGGCGCTCGTGGAAAGCGGCGTACTTGGACTGGGCGCGCTGCTTGCGATGATCGGCGCCTATTACGTCACGATGTGGCGGGCGCTCGAGCGCGCCAGCGCCACGGAGTGGTGGCCGTGGCTCGCAGGCTCTGCGTGCGCATTCACGGGCCTGATGATTCAGTACTTCACGTTCGGCGACCGCTTCGGCATGTATGCCTGGGTGTTCATCGGCCTCTCGATGGCGATGGTGAACGTGGTGAACGATGAGATCGGGACTCGGGCGTGATTACCGGCCTGGATATTCTGTGTCTCTCGACACAGGACTGGAACGATGTCTGGACGCGAAAGCAGCGATTCATGCGGCGGCTTGCGGCGCAAGGCAATCGCGTGCTGTACGTGGAGACGCAGCTCAGCCTCGCCAGCGTCGGGCGCTTGCGGACTGACAAATGGCGCCCGTTCCGTTGGTTGCGCGGCCCGAGGGAAATCGAGCCGAACCTCTTCATCGGCACGCTTCCGCTGGTGCTGCCGGGATTCCAGATGTGGCCGGCGGTGAATAGCGTCAACAACTTCGGACTCCGCCTGCTGCTGCGGCAGTGGCTCAGGGCGCTGGGATTCGAGGCGCCGATCTTGTGGACCTATAACCCGTACTCGGAGAATCTCGTCGGCACCCTTGGCGAGCGCTTCGCGATTTACGAGTGTGTGGACGAGCTGACGGCCTCTCGGGGCCTCGTGCGCAGCGAGGTCGTTCGCGCACAGGAGGCGCGACTCCTGTCGAAGGTGCGCGCGGCGATCGTGACGCATGACAATCTGTATCGCTCCAAGCGGAACGCAGTTCGTGAGATTCATCTCATCCCCAACGGCGCCGAGATCGAGCACCTGCGCCGGGTGGTCGACGACCCATCGCTGACGGTGCCGACCGATATGGCGAGCTTGCCCCGACCGGTGGTCGGATTCCTGGGCTCGGTCATGTACTGGCTCGATTTCGATCTCCTGAGGTCGCTGGCGCTCGCCAGGCCACAGTGGTCCTTTGCGTTCGTCGGCCCGGTCGGGCGCTTGGCGGATCTTCACAAGATCCGCCTGCCCAACGTGCACTTGCTGGGGCGCAAGCCGTACGAAGACGTGCCTGCGTACGTCAAGGGATTCGACGTCTGTCTCAACCCGTATCTCATGGACGAGACGGCAGCCAACTGCAGCCCGCTGAAGCTGTACGAGTATCTGGCGTCGGGGCGCCCTGTCGTGTCTACCGACATGCCTGAGGCGAGAAAGTTTGAAGACGTCGTCGGCATCGGCGAGACCCACGCCGAGATTCTCCAGCGGCTGGAAGAGGCGCTGCGACCGGAAGCCAAGTCTCCAGAGGCCGTGGCTCGACGCCTTGCCGTGGCCCTTCCTCACAGTTGGGATCAGCGGTTCGCGCGCGCCGAACAGGTTCTGGCCACGCTCGCATGAGGATGCTCGACTCGACGAAGCAATCCGTCCGCGACTACTGGGACGCCGAGCCGTGCGGCACCGGGACCGTCCCGATCGCGCCTGGCTCCCGGGAATTCTTCGACGCCATGGAACGGCACCGGTACACCGTCGAGCCGTTCATCAGGCCGTTCGCGAACTTCCAGCATTGGGCAGGCAAGACCATGCTCGAGATCGGCTGCGGCGCGGGGACGGATCACCTGCAGTTTGCGCGCGCGGGTGCGCGCGCATGCGCCGTCGACGTGTCGTCTCAGTCGGTGGCGCTGACGCGACGCCGGCTCGCTGCGTATGGCTTTGGCGCGGAGCGCGTGCTCGTGGGTGATGCGGAGCACCTGCCATTTTCTTCGAGCTCGTTCGATCTCGTGTACTCGTGGGGCGTTCTGCATCACAGTCCCGACACGCCGCGCACGGTTCGAGAGGTCTATCGCGTGCTGAGGCCGGGCGGCGACGTCCGGATCATGCTTTATCACCGGTTCTCGCTCGTCTCTCTCCAGTTCTATTTGAAATACGGCCTGTTCCGCGGCCAACCGTTCCGTTCAATCAACGCGATCATGGCGGCACACCAGGAGAGCCCCGGCACGAAGGTGTACAGCTGCGCGGAGGTGCGCCAGATGTTCGGCGGGTTCGAAGCGGTCACAGTCAGCCCCGTGCTGACGCCGTACGATCTTCGGAGTGGCCGCAAACCGTTTCTGCCGAAGTGGGCCGGTCACTTCCTCCCGAACGGCCTTGGGTACTTCCTGTTGATGTCCGGCCGCAAGCCGGCATGACGATCAAACGCGTGTGGACCGCTCTTCTCTGGCGAATGTTTCCCATTCTCCAACCGATAGGCGTCCACGTGTTGCCCGTGCGGTTTGACAGTCCGATTCCGGATACCCGAGAGCTCAGGTCAGCGCGCTCGCGCTTCGACGAGCACCATCCGATGACCGGAATCGACATCGATCTGGACAGGCAGCTGCAATTTCTGCAGGAGACGATCAAGCCGTGGGAACAGGAGTACGCTTCGGCGGGCGGGGGACGCTTCGGGCTGGACCACTCGCGGATGGTTTCGTACGCACCAGCGAACGCACTGACACTCTACGCGATCATTCGCGGGTCGAAGCCGGCGCGGATGCTGGAAGTTGGCTCAGGGATGTCGACGTACGTGGCGGCGGCGGCATTTCGCGCAAATGCCGCTGATGGTGCGCCCGGATCGTATACCGTCTTCGACCCATACGCGAGCGACGAGCTGCGCGCCGACTGCGCCGGCGTGAATGTGATTGCCGCGAAAGTGGAAGACATCGGCCTCGAGCCGTTCCTCGCGCTCGAGGCGGAGGACATCCTGTTCATCGATTCCAGCCACACGGTGAAGGCCTTCGGCGATGTGAATTTCCTTTTTCTTACGGTGTTACCGGTGTTGAAGCCTGGCGTCGTCATTCATGTGCACGACATCTTCTTCCCGCGAGAGTACCTGCCGCATCACTTCTTCAGTTCTCACGTGAAGCAAATATGGCAGGAGCAATACCTCCTTCATGCCTTCCTGATATTCAACCGCGAATTCGAAGTACTCGTGTCGTGGAGTTACGTCCACTTCGAGGCGTCCGAACAGGTCAGGGCGTTCTTCCCGTGGTACCATTCCTCGCGTTGTCCGAGCAGTTTCTGGATGCGTCGAGTGCGTTGAACATCTCGGCCGTTCGGACCGCTGCGGCATGCCACGTGAGCTGCCGCGTTCTGGCCAGTCCCGCT
Source organism: Vicinamibacterales bacterium (assembly GCA_035281225.1). GTDB lineage: Bacteria > Acidobacteriota > Vicinamibacteria > Vicinamibacterales > JAMQPK01 > JAMQPK01. Next base: position 147,116 of record DATEEI010000097.1, on the reverse strand, counting down.
GCCACCATCGCGGATCGCCTGGGTTCTGTCAACGCCCGCCCCATGGCAGCTGCACAATCGGCAGCGTCGAATGGATCGAAATACTCGGCCGCCTCATCACATAACTCACGGAACGGCAGAAAGTACTGGCGATCGGTCGGCGGCTTGTCGGCCGCGACCACTGGGGTGCCGAGCGCCATGGCTTCCACCACTGGCAGTCCAAACGTCTCCTCGAGCGACGTCGTCAATGCGAGCGCGGCATGACGATACCAGCCCGACAGCGTCGAGCGCGGCAGCGCGGCTCGAATATGCACGACCCGCGCAAGCCTGAGATGGGCGATTTCACGCTTGAGCGTCTCGAGGTATGCGGCGGGTCCCTTGTCGCCCACGATGACGAGCTCGCCGCCGAACACACCGCGAGCCCGCAGCAAGCCGAGAGCGCGAATGCCGACGGACAGGTTCTTGAACGGAAAGAGGCTTGCAACCGCGAGTATGTATAGAGCGGGATGGGGTGTCCCACTGTCGGCGGGCTCGGGCATCTCGGCACCGTGCGGAATGACGAACGTCCGGGCGCGAACCGTCCGGCTGTCCACGACTATCCGGTGAGCGGTCTGCGACGGAAACACGACGGCCGTCGCGTACTTGAGCGCGGCCTCGCTCATCATCCGGAGCAGCCGATTGCGTCCGCGCGAGCCGGCCGATTCGGGCAAGGCGAGATTCGAGAAGGGATTGGCGTTTTCGAGGAGGCACACCTGCTGGCAGGGAAGGCGAGGCGCATAGAAGTTGCCGCGGTTGTAGAGCAGCGCGGCGTTCGCGCGGCGGATGATTCCGGGCAGCCGCGCCCAGAGAAATGCCGTCCGCGCGAGACCGCTCGCGGGAGCGTCGATCACGATGTGCTCGACGCCTGTGCCGAGCGCTTCCCGCAGTACGCTTTGACCGCGTGTGGTGAGAACGGCGTAATCGTGAGGCGCCGGCAGCCGCCTCAGCGACCCCAGAAGCTCGACCGTCTGTGTAAAGCCCGAAGTGCCGTCGAGGGCCGCCGTGGTGTTGAATAACACTCGCATGAAGCGGTTATCATTATGAACACTTCACCTCTGCGCAGCGATCTTTCGGACTACGCCGGCCTTGTCTGGGGCGGGCGCCGCATCATCGCCGTCGTCACAGCCACGTGCGTCGTGATCATGGCCGCATTGACCTGGGCGGTGCCGCGCATCTATCTCATTCGGTCGGAAATCGATGCCGGAGTGCTTGCTCAGGCACAGCCGGTTGAAACGAATCTGCTCGTCGAGGCGGTCGATCGCGGGCAGTTCATCGTCGAGGGTGGTCGCTTTCCTGAATCGATGCCTAAGGGGTTGACCGTCACGTGGCGTGCACCGTCCACTATGATTCTCGAAGCCAGGAGCATCGAGGCGGCTAGCGCACTGCCCCGGCTCGAGGTGCTGACAGCTGCGGTCCACGCCGAGCTCGAGGCACGATTTCGTCAATACACCCTGCAGCGGGTGCGAGTGCAGGAGAACGCGATCGCAGTGCAAGCCGACGCCGACGCCCGACTACAAAGGCTTCGGCAGTTCTTCAAAGAGCGTTCAGCGGCGGCGACTGCCAGCCGGGCCTTAGCGTACGCTGAAACGGTCAGGGCCGCATCTCAGCGCGCGTCGTTTCAGCTGGCAACCGAACGTCGCCTCAGACAGCCCCTGTTGCGGCTGCGCGCGCGATTGCTCGCGCAGCCCGCGTCCGCCGCCACCGGAACCAAAACGGTTGTCGATCCGGTCGTAATCGCTTCCCTTGACGACGTCATAGCGGCCATTGCGCCGGACCCTGATGGGACATGGCCCGAGAGTACTTCCGCAGCGCTCGAGCGCGAAGACGCGCGAAGAGCCGTACTTGACCGCCTGTCGTCCGTTCCCGGGCTGTTCTTTGCGGAATTGCCCCGGATTTTCTTGCAGCTGACCCGCTACGATCTGCAGGTGGCCCGCGCCGCCGAAGCGCAGCGCGCGGCCGAGCGTCTGCTGGATCGAGATGAGCGAGCGGAGCAGCTCCTCAACAACACGGCACCCGTCCGGACCGTCGGCCCCGCCGAAACACTGCACAAGAGCCTGGTCGATCTCGAAAGGACCTATCAGGAGGATGATCAGCCGGCCGCTCGTGCCGTTCACGGCGCCGCGGAGATCTTTCGTGAACTTGTGCATGTCTACCAGCAAGTGGAAGCAGCTGAACGAGGTCCTTCGCTCGAGCGCGTACCAAGAGTGATTGTCGCTCCGGTGATGCTGGCGCAGCCGATCTGGCCACGGCCCGCCGTAAACGTCGCCGTGGCGTTTCACTTTGGCCTCGCCGGGTCGATCATGTTCGTCGTGTTTACATCGCGACTTCGTACCCCAAACGCGTCATGAAGCAGATTCTCCAGCGCCAGGGCCGAGTCAGCGTTGAAGAAGTCCCGACGCCGGCGGTGCTACCCGGCTTTGTGCTCGTGCGCACGGTTGCGTCGCTGGTTTCGGCAGGCACCGAGCGCGCCGCGGCCGAGGCGGGGCAGAAAAGTCTCGTGCAGAAGGCAATGGAGCGTCCCCGGCTGGTCGGTCAGGTGCTGGAGCGTGTGGCGGCCGACGGCTTGGCGACGACTATCGAGGCCGTGAGGAATCGCCTCAACGAGCCCCTGCAGCTGGGGTACTCGGCAGCCGGTATCGTCATCCGCGCAGGCACGGAGGCGTCGATGTTCAACACCGGCGATCTTGTCGCCTGCGCCGGCGCCGGATACGCGAATCATGCCGAAGTGCTCTGTGTGCCGCGCAACTTGTGCGTGCCGGTACCTCCGGGCGTGCCAGCCGAGGACGCAGCCTTTGGGACCGTCGGTGCCATCGCGCTACATGGCGTCAGGCTCGCGCGCCTGGATGTCGGATCGACGGTGGCGATTATCGGGCTGGGGTTGCTCGGCCAGCTGGCTGCACAGATTGCCAGTGCAGCCGGGTGTCGAGTCGTGGGAATCGACCTGCAGCCCGACCGCGTCGATCTGGCGCGCCGGCTCGGCGCAGATGCTGCGACGACCCCTGAGAACGCCGGGGACATGACTGCATCGATGACCGGTGGGGTTGGTGTGGATGCGGTGCTCATTTGCGCCGACACATCAGGCAATCAGCCGATCGAGCTGGCGGGTGTGCTGGCCCGCGATCGAGCGACCGTCGTTGCGGTCGGATCCGTCGGGATGAGCGTGCCGCGTTCAACGTTCTATGCGAAAGAGCTGACGCTCCTCGTATCCCGATCGTACGGACCGGGACGCTACGACGCGGAGTACGAGATCGAGGGCCACGACTATCCCGTTGGGTACGTTCGCTGGACGGAAAATCGCAATCTCGCTGCGTTTCTGGATCTTGTCGGGCGTGGTCGCGTCCGCGTTGGGCCGTTGATCACGCACCGGTTTCCAATTGATTCGGCTGCAGCGGCGTACGAAGTCATCAACGGATTGAACAAGGAACCCTCCCTCGGCGTTCTGCTGACCTACCCTGGCCATCCCGAGTTGACGCAGTCGATCGACCGACAGCCCCTCGCCGCGGCGGCTCCTCGCGCCAAGGGCGAACAGCCGAGAATTGGCGTGCTCGGCAGCGGCACCTTTGCAAAAGCGGTGCTGCTGCCTGCACTCAAGTCCGCCGGCGCACGAATGGCTGGCGTGATCGGACGACAAGGCGTAAATGCGAAAGTCTGCGCCGACCGGTTCGGCTTCGACTACTTCGGCACCGACGAGTCAAGAATCTTCGCCGATCAGAATGTCGACGTCGTCGTCGTTGCAACACGCCACGATAGACACGCGTCCCAGGTGCTTGCCGCCGCGGCGGCGGGTAAAGACGTGTTTGTGGAGAAACCGCTCTGTCTCACGCCGCTGGAACTCGAGGACATTCGGCGCACGTTTTCCGTTCCCGGCGCTCCCAGGTTGATGGTCGGCTTCAATCGCCGCTTCGCGCCGCTCGCGGTGCAATTTAAGGAGTTCGTTCGCGAAAGCGGGCAGCCGCTGATGGTGAACTATCGGGTCAATGCTGGCACCGTTCCACCGGATCACTGGGTGCACGATCCGAAGGAGGGAGGCGGCCGGATCATCGGCGAGGCGTGCCATTTCGTCGACTTCATCGGCTGGCTGGTTGATGCCGATCCCGTCACGGTTACTGCCCAATCGCTCGGCAACGATCCGGCGGACGATGGCGTGCTGATCATCATGACCTATGCAGGAGGCAGCGTGGGAACGATCTCCTACGTGTCGACGGGTGATCCGGCGCAGGGCAAGGAGCGGATAGAAGCGCATGGAGGCGGACGTTCAGCTGTCCTCGATGATTTCCGCCAGCTCGAGCTATGCTCCAACAACCGCTGCCGGACGGTGCGTCATCGGTTCGGGCAGGACAAGGGACACCGCGATGAATGCGCCGCTTTCATCCGGGCGATCGCGCGCGGCGAGCCATCTCCGATTCCCCTCGAGCAGATCCTCACGACCACACGCGTCATGTTTCTCGTTCTAGAGAGCGCTCGTTCCCGTGCCAGCGTGGCCGTTCACGAATGATTCACGTCGTTCACATCGTCGGGGCGCGTCCGAACTTCATGAAGGCCGCCGCCGTTCATCGAGCCCTTGCGGGGACGGTGAAACAGACGCTGATACACACCGGCCAACACTACGACCGGATGATGTCCGACATCTTCTTCCAGCAGCTCGACCTTCCGGCGCCGGATACGAGTCTCGGTGTCGGGTCGGCGACCCACGCTGTCCAGACCGGAGAGGTGATGATCCGGTTGGAGCCACTGTTGATCGATCTACGTCCAGACCTGGTGCTGGTCTACGGAGATGTGAATTCGACGATTGCAGCTGCGCTGGTTGCCACGAAGCTCGGAATCCGTGTGGGGCATGTCGAGGCCGGCTTGCGCTCTCGCGATCGTACCATGCCGGAAGAGATCAATCGCATCGCCACCGACGCGGTTGCCGACCTTCTGTTTACGCCCTCCTCTGATGGGAGCGAGAACCTGACGGCCGAAGGCGTGCCGGCGGATCGCGTGTTCCTGGTTGGCAACGTCATGATCGATACGCTCGTACGGCTGCTCCCGCATGCCGACACCAGCCGCACGCGTAGCACGTTGGGGCTCGCTGGTCCCTTCGCGCTTGTGACGCTGCATCGTCCGTCGAACGTCGACGATTCGAGAGTGCTGTCGTCGCTGGTCGAAGGCCTCTTGAAGGTGGCGCATCGCCTGCGTGTCATATTTCCCGTCCATCCGCGCACCCGTGCGCGCATGCCGTCCTTGGGGGCGGGCAACAACGGACTCATGATGGTCGATCCGCTCGGCTATCTCGAATTTCTCTCGCTCGAGCGAGAGGCCTCGGTTGTGATTACCGATTCGGGTGGAGTGCAGGAAGAGACGACGTTCCTCGGCGTGCCGTGCCTGACGATGCGCTCCAACACCGAGCGTCCGATCACAGTGACCGAGGGGACGAATATGCTGCTCGGGCAGGATGTTTCCCGTCTCGTGGACGAAGTCGATCGAATCCTGTCTGGCAATTGGAAAGTTGGCTCAGTGCCGGCTTTGTGGGACGGCCAGGCAGGCCGCCGCATCGCCGAGGTCATCAGCCGCAGATGAACGATCGAGTTCTGATTCTCGGCGGCTCGGGCATGCTGGGCCACAGGGCGTACCTTGAATTTCGTCAACGGTTCGACACAAAGGTCACGTTGCGGGGTCTTGACGGACTGCCGCCCGTTTTCAACCAAGCGCACGTGGTGTCGCCGGTCGAAGCGAGGAACCTCGAAACCGTCGAGCGCTGCATCGCTTCGATGAAGCCGACGGTCGTTATCAACTGCGTGGGTATCGTCAAGCAGCTCGCGTCGGCCAGAGATCCCGTGGTCTCGCTGACCATTAATTCCCTATTCCCGCATCAGGTAGCGGGATTCTGCCGATCGGCTGGCGCGCGGTTGATTCATCTGAGCACCGACTGCGTCTTCTCCGGCCGGAAAGGCATGTATGTGGAAAGCGACCGGCCCGATCCGGAGGACCTGTACGGCCAGACCAAGCTCCTCGGCGAGGTTGCAACAGACGGGGCGCTGACGATTCGGACGTCGATCATCGGCCGAGAACTCCGGACCACGACCGGACTTGTGGAATGGCTGCTCAGCCACCGCGGTGGCACGGTGCAGGGCTACAAACGCGCCATTTTCTCGGGGTTGACGACGGAGGCGCTAGCACGAATCCTTGCCGAGATTGTCGCGAATCACCCGAACCTGACGGGCCTGTATCATGTTGCAGCGGATCCCATCAGCAAGTGCGACTTGCTCGGCCGGCTGAATGCCCAGTTTCGTGCCGGCATCATCGTCGAGCCGTCCGACGCCGTGCAGATCGACCGCAGCTTGGACGGAAGCCGGTTCCGGGCGGCGACACAGATTTCCGCTCCTAGTTGGAATTCGATGATCGCCGCGATGGCGGCTGATCCCACGCCTTATGAACATTGGAGGAGAACCGTTGTCAGTTGAAGGTCGGCGAGTGGTGGTCACCGGAGGAACGGGTTCGCTCGGGCAGGTCATCGTGCGGCGTCTGCTCGCGGGGGACATCGGAACGCCCGAGAAAGTCGTCGTCTTTTCCCGCGACGAAGCCAAGCAGCACGATATGCGCCTCTCGTATCTGCATCGCGATGCCGCCACGGACGAAGTGATCTACAAGAACTCGCAGGAGAAGTTGACGTTCCGGATCGGCGACATCCGAAATTTCGACTCGGTCCTTCAGGCGGTGCGGGACGCCGACGTCGTCATTCATGCGGCGGCGCTAAAGCAGGTGCCGAGCTGCGAGTATTTTCCAGCCGAGGCGGTTCTCACGAACATCATGGGGCCGCAGAATATCGTCAAGGCGATTCGCGAGCATGCGACCGGCGTCACGACGGTTGTGGGCGTGTCGACCGACAAGGCCTGCAAGCCCATCAATGTGATGGGTATGACGAAAGCGCTCATGGAGCGGGTGCTCGTCGAGGCGAATCTCGAGTGTCCGAACACGCGGCTCGTGTGCGTGCGCTACGGCAACGTCGTGGCGTCGCGTGGATCCGTGGTGCCGCTGTTTCTGGATCAGATCGCGCGTGGCGGTCCGGTGACGGTGACTCTGAAGGAAATGACGAGGTTTCTGCTGAGTCTTGACCGCGCCGTTGATACCGTGTTTGCCGCCATCGAAGGTGCCCGGCGCGGCGAAACGCTCGTACCAAAGGTTCCTGCAGCGCGTGTGGTGGACGTCGCCGACGTCCTGATCGGCGATCGCCGGATTCCGATTACGTACACCGGCATCAGGCCGGGAGAGAAGATTCACGAGATCATGGTTTCCGAGGACGAGTGTTACCGAACCGTCGACCGAGGCGATTACTACGCGATCTGTCCGATGCTTCCTGAGCTTCAGCGCGAGCCGATCGATACACCCGCGCGGCTCACGGAATACTCGTCGTCAGAGGTTACGCTCGATCACGCCGCTATCCGCAAGATGCTCCAGCCGTTTCTGGCCGGCCAACCCCAGGACCTGGGCGCATGAAGGTTGTTACTGTTTTCGGCACTCGGCCGGAGATCATCCGGCTGAGCCGTGTGATTCCGCTTCTGGATCAATTCGCCGAGCATCAGCTGGTACACACAGGCCAGAATTACGATCCGCAGCTGAGCGACGTGTTCTTCAAGGATCTCGGCGTGCGGGCACCCGACGTGCATCTAGATGTGGGGCACGCGCCGGGCTTTGCCGCGCAAGCCGCGGCCATTCTCGAGAAGACCGGCGAGTTGCTCGCCCGCGAGAAGCCGGACCGCCTCCTCATTCTCGGCGATACCAACAGCGGATTGTCGGCGATCGTCGCCGCGCGCCTGGGGATACCGGTGTTTCACATGGAGGCGGGCAACAGGTGCTACGACGATCGGGTGCCGGAAGAAATCAATCGTCGGATTATCGATCACACGAGCACGGTCCTGATGCCCTATACCCAGCGCAGCAAAGACAACCTCGTTCGTGAGGGGATCGAGCGGGAGAGAATATTCGTTACCGGAAATCCGATTTTTGAAGTGCTGCGAGGTTACGAGCAGGCGATCGAAGCGAGCGATGTCATGACGCGGCTCGGCGTCGCGCCGCGCGGGTATTTACTCGCGACGGTGCATCGCGCGGAAAATGTCGACCAAGGGCCGCGTCTCGAGCAGCTGCTCACCGGCCTCTCGGCAGCGGGCCGCGATTGCGATGTCGATGTGCTGGTCAGCCTGCATCCCAGAACGGCGGACAGGATGCGGCAGTGTGGACTGAGCGGTGGCAGCCTTCGCCTTCTGAACCCGCTCGGCTTTTTCGACTTCGTTAAACTCGAAAAGAACGCGCGGGCGGTGCTGAGCGACAGCGGTACCGTGCAGGAAGAGTGCGCGATCTACGGCGTCCCGAATGTGACCATCCGCGACGTCACCGAACGCGCCGAGACGATCGAATGTGGCAGCAATGTGCTCAGCGGAGCGGCGGCCGACGATGTGCGACGAGCGCTCGCCGTGGCGCTGGGCACGGAATCCGATTGGACGGCCCCGCCGGAATACACGGTTCCCCGGGTTTCGCGGACCGTAGCGAAGATTGTGCTGGGACATACGAGCGTGAAAACGCACCGATGAGGGTGTTGATCCTTTCGATCTACCACGACCCAGAGCCGATCCCGAAGACCGGCGAGCTTGCGCGCGAGCTGCGGCGCCGTGGGCATGACGTCACCGTAGTCACCGCATTCCCCCATTATCCCAGCGGCCGTCTCTATGCGGGGTATCGGTTGGCGCCGTGGCGGTGGGAAATGCGTGACGGCGTGCGCATCCTCCGAACCTTCATCTATCCTTATCACGGCAAGCGCGGCAGCTTGCGGATCGTGAACTATCTCACCTGGATGCTGTCGTCCATCCAGGCCTCGTGGCTAGCCCCGGCCTGCGACGTCCTGTATGTGTGGCACCCGCCCCTGTCCGTGGGTGTCAGCGCGTGGGTAATCGCCAAGCTGAAACGCGTGCGATATGTGTACGACGTCCAGGACCTGTGGCCCGAGAGCGCTCTGGTCTCTGGGCTGATGAAGCCCGGTCCCCTGGTGAATTGTCTTTATCGCCTCGCGGACTGGGTCTACGCGCGTGCGCCGAGGATTTTCGTGGTCAGCCGTGCGGCGGCCGAACACTTGCGTCATCGGGGAGTGGACCCTGCGAAAATGTCGATCGCGCAGCACTGGGTCGATACGGGCGCTTTCCAGCGAGCATCATCCCGCGAGGTCCGGGCTGAGTATGGGTGGCAAGGCCGATTTGTGGTGATGTTTGCCGGCAATCTGGGCTTGGTTCAGGGCCTTGAGACGATTATCGAGGCCGCGGCGCTCGTACCGAAGTCCATCCCGGCGCATTTTGTGTTCGTCGGCGATGGCGCCGATCGCCCGCGGCTCGAGCAGCTGACGGCTGAACGGCGCCTCGGCAACGTTCAGTTCATCGGCCCGCACCCGGCTGCTGACATGCCGGACTTCCTGCGCGCGGCAGATGGTGTCGTGGTGCACCTACGTCCGTCCGGCATCGCCAACCACGCAATTCCCACAAAGATTCTGTCCTATCTTGCGGCGGCCAAGCCCATCCTGTGCGCCGCCGGCGGCGCGTCAGCCGAACTCGTGCGCGAGGCCGATGCAGGGCTGACCACCGATCCTGGGGATGTGGGCGCGTTAGCCGCCGCGATTGGGACGTTAGCATCGATGAAGTCTGAGGCGCGTTTGCAGATGGGTGAGCGCGGACGCCAATACCTGTTCGCGAACTTCGAGAAAGAGCGCGTGATCGACTTCTACGAGCGGGCGCTGATGGAGCTGGCGGAGCGGCCGTATTCGCCGGCCATCGCCGCCGGGTAGCAAACATGACGCAGCTGTCGCTCTGGTATTTTGCGGCGTTCGCCGTGTCCGTGGTGACCGTTCCGGTGTGCCGCTCGATTGCGAAGCGCCGGGGATACGTGGCAAGTCCGCGCGCCGATCGCTGGCATGCGACGCCGACCGCGCTGCTGGGCGGCGTCGCGATTGCCCTGACAGTCCTGACGCTGGCGACCTTCGGTGGATACGGGCTGCGGCTTCTGCCGGTATTGATCGGCGGCGGTCTCATGTTCATTGTCGGTGCCATCGACGACGTGCGGGTGTCCCTGAAGCCGTCGACTAAATTGATCGCTGAGATTGCGATCGCCTCGCTACTGTTGGTGTTCTTTCCAGATCGTTTGCACTGGACGGACTCTGCTTTTCTCGACACGCTCCTGACACTCGTGTGGCTGATTGGCGTGACGAATGCCTTCAATCTTCTCGACAACATGGACGGTCTGTGCGCAGGCGTGGCCTTGATCGCCGGCTTTTGGCTGATGGTTGGTTTGTACCAGCACGCGGGCGTAGGCCCGGAAACTCAATATCTTGCCATTCTGCTTGGAGCGACGAGCGGATTTCTCGTCTATAACGCCTATCCCGCCTGCATTTTCATGGGTGATGCGGGCAGCTTGTTCCTCGGGCTGTCGATTGCCACGCTGACGCTCACAAGCGGTGGGCCGGCGCATGATCGATCTAATGTGCTGTCGATCATCGGAGTTCCGGTTCTGATCGTGCTCATCCCGATTCTGGATACTGCGCTCGTGACCGTGTCACGACTGATCGGTGGGCGGCGGGTTTCGCAGGGAGGACGGGACCATTCATCTCATCGGCTCGTCGCCATTGGACTTTCCGAACGAGCCGCTGTCGGAGTGTTGTGGGCCCTCGCGTTCGCCGCTGGAACCTTCGCGTTTTTCATCCGGGAGTTTGGCAACGACTGGTCGTGGCTCGTCGGGGCCCTTTTTGTCTTGAGCATGGCCGTGTTCGGTGCATACCTGGCTCAAGTGCGAGTGTACACCGATGCCAATGACGCACCGAGGCGCGGCATTACTCCGGTCGTCGTCAATTTCATGTACAAGAGGCGCGTCGTGGAAGTCGTTCTCGACGTGTGCTTGGTCACCGCCGCGTACTACGCGGCGTGGCGGCTGCGGTTCGATGACCCGATTGAGTGGGCCGGCTATTCGGATCGGTTTCTAGAGTCCCTTCCCATTGTGCTTGGCGTTCAGATGGTGACGCTGTTCGCAATCGGGGCCTACCGTGGGGATTGGCGTTACTTCGGCCTGATGGACGGCGTCTTGTTTGGCAAAGCCGTACTGGCTGGAACGGCGGCGACCATGGTCGGCACTGTATTTCTGTATCATTTTCAGAACTACTCACGGGTGGTCTATGTCAACTACGCATCGCTGCTGATGCTGATGCTGTGCACGTCGCGCGCGTCGTTCCGGCTGATTGGGGAGTTTGTACGACGCCGCCGCGCCGGCATTCGGCTGGTGATCTATGGGGCAGGTCAGGGTGGCGCGCTCGTTCTGCGCGAGCTACTCCACGATCCTGGTACCGTGTACACGATGCTGGGTTTCATCGACGACGACCCGGCAAGACATCGATTGCGGCTCCACGGCTATCCGGTGCTCGGCGATGAGCGTGCTGTCTTCAGGATGATCGCTAGTCACACCGTAGACGTCGTTGTCGTCAGTTCGCGCCAATTCGAGGCGTCGCGGCTTCAGGCTCTGGCAGGCGCTTGCAAAGAACACGATGTGCGACTTCTCAGGTTCCACTTCAACCTCGAAGACCTCGTGCCCTGTGCATGACTGGGCAGTGTGTATCACGCCTCGCATGGTTTAGCCCCATTCCTCCGGTCAGATCGGGCATTTCGCAGTACAACCGCGAGCTGCTCCCCGCGCTTACGAACGATCACGACATCGATGTGTTCGTCGACGGCTCGCCTGAGCTGTTCCAACCTCCCGTGCCAAGCGTCCGCGTGTTCAGCGCGTACGATTTTCTCTGGAAGGTCCGCGCGCACCCCTACGATCTGATGGTCTATCAGATCGGCAACGCACCGTGCCATGACTACATGTGGGCGTACCTGGTTCGCTACCCTGGACTCGTCATCCTGCACGATGGGCAGTTGCATCACGCGCGTGGACGAACGCTGCTGCAGCTGTGGCCCCAGCGTCCGAACGAGTACCGGGAGGAATTCTGGTTCAACCATCCGGACGCGAACGCGGACCTCGCTCAGCTTGGAGCCGCCGGTCTGTTGGGCTCGCTGACGTATCTCTGGCCCATGCTTCGCGCCGTTGTGGAGTCGAGCCGCCGGATTCTCGTTCATAATCACTGGCTGGCCGATCAGATTCGCGAAGCGCACCAGGACACAGCCGTGGACGCCATCGACATGGGCGTACCGGAGAGCGCGCCGCGAACGACTGCCCGTCAAGACATCCGCGCGCGGCACGGCATCGCCGACGAGTCCGTCGTGTTCATGGCGTTCGGCAAAGTGACGCCGGAGAAGCGTCTCCGCGAGGCGCTTCACGCACTGGTAGGGATCAGCGGTGCGGCGCCGCACGCGCACTTGCTTCTCGCCGGCGAGACTGTCGAATATTACGACCTGCGCGCGGAAGCGCAAAGGCTGGGAATCGATGAGAAGGTCACGATTGCCGGGTACATTGCGGATGAAGAGATCGACGACTATCTTGCGGCGGCAGATGTTTGCCTGAGCATGCGTTGGCCGACGTCGCGCGAAACGTCGGCGTCGTGGATTCGATGTCTTGCGGCGGGGAAGCCGACGATTACGACAGATTTGGCGCACACAGTGGATATGCCGACGCTGGACCCGAGGAATTGGTCGGTGCTCGAAGCTCGACTAAAGTCGAGCCCTACGGATGAGTCGAGCCCTACGGAGGAACAGACCGGTGAAGAATCCATCGGCCCGGTTGGGGTGAGCATCGATATCCTCGACGAGGATCATTCCCTGGAGCTGGCGATGCAGCGCCTCGCGACCGACGCACGCCTTCGTGCCACGCTTGGTGCCAATGCGCGCGCCCTGTGGAACGATCGGTTCCGCCTCGATGTCATGGTTGCCGCGTACGGGAAGGTGATTCGGGACGCCATTGCGACACCTTCGCCAGATGCTACGACGTTGGCCCGAATGCCCGCACATCTCCGTGCCACAGGACTGGAATATGGAGGGGGAGTGCTACGCGCGGCAGGACTGTCTGCCGACGCGATCGCCGGTCTCTGGACACCCGAGCATGATTGAAGGTACGTTCCTTCCCAATGTCGATTGACGCGAAAGGCAGCGCCGAGGAGCTCGAGCGCTTGAAGGTCGAGCGCGATGAAGCCGATCGCCTCTATAACACCGCGCTCAGCAAGCTCGACGCCGCGATTCAGCAGCCACGCGAGTTTCCACATCCGCCCCCGGCCTTTGACGAGCTCCAGGTCACCCCGCTGAACGAGCGGTGGGAGCTGCTCTCGCTGAAACCCGATGGGGGCGGCGGATGGCTGCGACGATTCCGCGCGCATGCATGGGCGATGGTGGCGCCGCTGTTCGAGCGGCAACAGTCCTTCAATGCGGCGCTCGTGGATCACGTGAACCGCAACATCGCGCTCCATCGGGAGACGACGCGCGCGTTGGAGACCACGCTGGCCATGCTGCGCGAGGACCACAAGCGGTTCATCGAGTACCAGACCTTGTTGATCCTTTACGCCCAGCAGATCACGCCGTACGTCGACACGAAAGATCGGCATGTGACAGGACTGATGCACGGCCTGGCCGCCGGACTCAGTGGGTTGGGTGACGAGATTCAGAAGCGCTGGGAATCGATGCTCGCCCGCGAGCGGCGGTACGACGACAAGCTGAACGACGTGAACTACCTGAGGACGACGGTCACCGCCATGCAGCGAACCCTGAAGCAAGGTACGACGGGTGCGTCAGGCCTGTCCGCCGTAGCGCCTTCGGGCGCGGAGGCGGCTGCGACAGGTGCACCGGGTGCGGCGCCGGATTCCTATAAGTACGTTGGGTTCGAAGATCAGTTTCGTGGCTCGCAAAGTGAGATTCGCGATCGTGTGGCGGCCTACGTACCCCTATTCGAGGGTGCAAGCGACGTGCTGGACGTCGGATGCGGACGCGGCGAGTTCCTCGAGCTGCTGCGCGAGAAGGGCATTTCCGCACGCGGTATCGACCTCAATGAGGACATGGCGGCTGTCTGCCGCGAGCGCGGCCTCGATGCGGCGGCCGGTGATGCGCTCAGTTACCTACTGGCGCAGCCGGATGGCTCGATCGGAGGGCTTCTCGCGGCGCAGGTTGTCGAGCACCTGGAGCCTGACTACCTGATGCGATTCCTCGATGCGGCCTACGACAAGCTTCGACCGGGATCGAAAATCGTCCTCGAAACGATCAACCCCGCCTGCTGGTACGCGTTCTTCTCGAGCTACATTCGCGACATCACGCACGTGCGGCCGCTGCATCCCGACACGCTGCAATATCTCGTCGGCGCCAGCGGCTTTCAGAGGGTCACTGTGCGCTACAGCGCGCCGTTCCCGGATCAATCGAAGCTGCAGATGGTCCCTGCATCCGGTGATCACCGTGCGAGCGTGGACGTGATCAACGAGAACGTCAGAAAGCTGAACGACCTGCTCTTCACTTATCTCGACTACGCGGCCATCGGCGAACGGCTCTAGCATTTCCTTTCATACACGACGTGAAGGCGCGACGGATCTTCGGCGCCCAACCGCGTCGGCCTCTTCCTTCCCACCTCAATAAAACCTGCTGCGGTCATCAGGGTCTCCACCATTGAGGGGTTCGCCCCAAATCTCGGAAGCTCGTCGAAGTGCAGCTCGATGCAAACCACGCGTGCGTGGGCGAGGCATCGCTTCGCGCCAGTCAACACCTGATACTCCGCGCCCTCTACATCAATCTTGAGGATATCCGGCGAGCAGGGCCTGCTTTCTACGAATCTGTCTAGGGTCTCCACCTTCACCTGGCTAAGGGCCTTCCGTTGCCGTCCGGGTTGGAGGCTGGCACCGCTGCCGGTTCCCCAGAGGTCGGCGCTGGAGGGCTCGCTGCCGATGGCCGAGGAGCAGACCACGACATTGCGCGTGGCGTTGACCGTAATCATCTCCTTCAGCACCGTCAGACTGCCGGGATTGGGTTCGAAGGCCACAACCTCGCGCGCGTATCGCGCCAGAACCATCGCCCACACACCGTGATAGGCGCCGATATCAAATACGACGTCGTTTCGCCGGATCTTCTCGACGAGCAGATCCATGACGTCGTCTTCGTTGAAGAACGGAGAATACGAGTGGGCGAACAACAGGGATCGGAGTGCTCCCATCGCGATGGGGATCCGAAGCGGTGCGCCGCGGACCGTTTTCGTGACCGCTCTCATCCCCACGGCTCTCAAGAGGCGCCGGGCGAGATTCGCACACGCTTTACGGACCGGCATTGCGCTCGGCTTCCTCGTCGGCCCGGATGAGCACGTACGACATATTCGTGACCAGGATGTCGCGTATCAGCGGGATTGTAGGAATGCGCGTCGTTACCCATGCCGGCAAGCAGGTGGTGGCCAGTCTGCTGATGGCCAAATCCTCACGGGTGGGTTTCAGCCCGGCCTCGCGGATGTTGTGGCGGAGATTTCGGATCGTTGCGAGATAAAGAAGATCGTCGACCTTTTTTTGGCCTCGTTTCGGAACCATGACAAACGACGAGCTCTCCGAATCCACGTCGAGCCAGCGCGGCCTGTGTTCGCCAATCCAGCGCGACACCGAGAAAGCCGCCCTTCGCCCGACCATCAAATGGAGCGGCAGCGGGAACGGCAGCTTGAACTTCGGCAGATGAGACCCCGACTGAGAGAGATAGGGGGCCGTGTTCAACAGCATCACGCCGCCTGGCGTGAGCACACGCCTCGCTTCCTTCAAGTATGCGAGGGGGTCGGCAACGTGTTCGATGACCGAATGTGAGAGCACCAGATCGAACGAGCGATCCCTGAACGGCAGCGCCGTTCCGTCGGCGTGGGCGAACCTGACATTCGTCACACCTTTTTCGGCCGCCAGCTGTTTCCCCACCTCGAGAAAACGGTCTCCGGGTTCGATACCGACCACCGATCGAGCTTCTTCCGCGAACGACACGCACATCCCGCCCCCGCCGCACCCATCGTCCAGCACGCGATCGAATCCGCGCACGCCCGCCTGTTCGAGATAAGCCAGCACTTTCGCGCTTCGCCAGTATTCGAACACCGCGTAGTGGTATTCGGACCGAAAGCGCGTGGCCGCATGCTGCCGAATGGCTGTGTCGTCAACGAGCCGCATGCTTATGGAAGGCTCGCGACAGGTTCCGCCGTGCGGCGAAGGCTGGCGATCAGCTTTCTGACGTCGGCGAGCTCATGCGGGCGCAGAAAGCGCAGGACCATCAGGCCGACCGGGAACAGCGCCAGCAAGCCAAGCCTGATCGCGACGGTACGCCATGTCGACCCGGACGCCATCGTCATCATGGCTCCGTATGTGACCGCGCTCGCGGCTACCACTTTGGCCAGACGGCCGAGCTCATAGGGAATTCTGTACACCCGCTGTGCCAGATAGATCATGAGTGCGGTCGTCAGAATTTGACTGATGAGGAGCGCGAAGGCTGCTCCATACGTGCCGAACCGCGGAATCAACGCGAAGTACGCCGAGGTACTGAGAATCGCGCCGACGGCGGTGACGGTCGGATAGACGCTTGTCTTCTTCGCGATGTTGAGCGATGTGCCCGGAACGCTCCGGACAGTCTGAACAGCCATCGCCAGGGCGAGGATCGGAACCAACGGCCCGACCTCACGGTACGTCGGCGGGAGCACCAGCTCCATCAGAGGCGGCGCGAGGCCGCTCAGCGCTACGAGCAGAACCGCGAGAATGGCGAACGCATAAGTGGCCATGCGGGCGAACAGCTCCGGGGCGTCCCGCCGCTGCATGGAGTCGTACGCAAAAGGTGTCCAGGCGACGTCGAATGCAACGGGAAAATACTTGATGAGCGCTGCCACGGAGGCGGCGATCAGATACAAGCCAACATCGCGCAACGGCATGAACATGCCGAGGACAAATCGATCGCCCATGCCCATGACGTGCGTCAACACGCCGCTGGGCACGTACGGAAACCCGTATCGCAAAGCTTCGCGGAGCTGAGCCATCGAAATGTGCCAGACCATCATCGAACGCAACATGCGGCTCATGGCAATGAGCAGCACGAGCGTCATGACGACATCGGCAAAGAGAATGCCGAAGAGGCCGAGCCTGAGAAAGACGACGAACAGGAGCCTGAGCACGATGGTGCCGAACGACTGACTGAAGTTGAGCGTTGCAAATAGGCGTGCCCGTTCCTGTATTCGCAGCAGCGTGAACGGCAGAAAGAGGAACGTCGATAGAAATCCGTTTACGATCAGCAATCGGTACGGCCAGATGAACTCGAGCGAATCGAAAAGCGCGAGGTTCATCGGAACTGCCAAGACCAGCAGAAGCGCCGATATCAGGCCATTGGCGAGCGCGATGAAGCCGGCGATCGTTCCCGCGAGCGTTTTCCGCCGTTCCTCGTCCGGACATTCGTAGTACAGCCGGAGCAATGCGGCATCGAGGCCCCATCGGCTGACGATTCTGAGCACCGCTTCGACAACGAGAAGCAGCGCGAGCGCGCCGTACTCGCGCGGCGAGAGCACGCGCGTGTAGATGGGCAGCAGCAGAAAGCTGATGGCCAGCACGAAGACGTCGGCGGTTCCGTAGGCGAAAAGCTGCCGGGAAAGGCGCCTGACGTTGTTCAGCATGTTTAGTCGCGGGGGCCCCACCGCCCCGCTCCGCCACTCGCTGGCGGGGCCCCATCGCCCCGCGCCGCTCGTGGCTTTTTGCTGCTGATTATATATAGTCGGCATTCAAGAGATGCGCGTGTGTATGGTCAGTCCGAATGTGCCGCCGGAGCAGTCGGCGAATGCGCTGCTTCCTCCGCTGCTTGGCGACGCGCTGGCCTCGTCCGGCGTGACTGCGTCGTACGTGTCGCACCGTTCGAATGTAGTCGGCGAAGGCGACGGCCGGCCCCGTAAGTACGTTCCGCGAAGAGGGCGCGGCATCGTCGGTCGATCGAAGTGGGGAGCGGTCATTGCGAGCGCGCGGATGATTCTCGGCGCACAACACGAGATCCGAAACAGCGATCTCGTGCACTTCCACAGCAGCGGGTTCCTTATCGAGGTTGGGCAGTGGCTTGCTAGGCGTTTCCGCAAGCCGTACGTCATTACCTTGTACGGAACGGATGTATCTGCGCACGAGCCAGGTCGGCATGCACGCTACGGCAATGTGGTACGACACGCCTCGGCTCGCGTGTTCTACAGCCATGGGCTTCGGGAACACGCCATTCGTCTCGGCCTGGCTCCTGAACCATCCGAGGTGATCTATGCACCCGTGTCTCCTGACTTCCATCCCGTGGACGCGGGCACGCGAACGGCGCTTCGCCGGGAGCTTGGTGTCGCTGATGAATTAGTACTGTTGACGGTCAAGCGTCTCGACCCGGTTGCCGATCATGCTACGCTGGTGAAAGCGATGCCGGAGATTCTCCGACGCCATCCCACCGCGACGCTGTGGCTCGCAGGGGACGGTGTGCTGCGCCCTGCGCTCGAGGCCACATGTCGAGATAATGGGATCCTGCCGCGTGTCCGTTTTCTGGGGCGTCTGAAGAACGACACGCTTGCCAAGTACTATTCGGCGGCCGATTTGTTTGTCCTTCCATCGCAGGTGGAATCGTGGGGAACGGTGATGCTCGAGTCACTGGCGTGCGGCACGCCAGTGGTGACGACCGATACAGTAGGCGGCGTCGAAGTTCACGAGAAATTTCCAGCGGATGTGGTGGTAAGCCCGAGGGGAGATGCTCAGTTGCTTGCCGAGGCGGTCGCTCGAGCGCTGACGCTTCGGCAGAGAACCTCGCAGGCT
Organism: Vicinamibacterales bacterium; assembly: GCA_035281225.1. Taxonomy (GTDB): domain Bacteria; phylum Acidobacteriota; class Vicinamibacteria; order Vicinamibacterales; family JAMQPK01; genus JAMQPK01. Next base: position 128,368 of record DATEEI010000097.1, on the reverse strand, counting down.
GCGGTGGAAAAAGTGCAGCGGGATTTCAGCATCGCCGCTTGCGCTGCCCAGTATCTGTCCGTGTATCGCCGGGCGTTGGAAGCGAGATGATCAGATGACCACATCAGGTCTGAGCTGGCGTATCAGGCGCGCTGCTGTGCGTTCTGAAACCACCGTCACGTAGTCGACCGACCGTAGCGCGGCCACCATTTCGGCCCGTTGCGGCGCCGTTGCCGGATCTCCGTTCACACCCACCACCAGCAGCTCCCCACGAGCTCTGGCGCTTTGCAAAGCGCGCAGATCGCGTACGTTCAAGGTCTCGAACGATCCGCTTGTAAACACGACCGTGGAACCGTGGGTCCTCGCATCGGCGACGCGGGCTGCGAGCGCGTCTCGCGAAAGGACCTTCGCGCGTGCTTGAGAGGCTTCGCCGCCGATCATCCTGCCGAGGGCTTCAGAGTCCGCCACCGCGGTTCCGACCATTCCGACGACGATGCCTGCGGCCGCGTTGGCGATGCGGGCGGCGTCCACCAGGGGCATGCCGGTTGAGGCGGCCATGGTCAGCACAGCCGCGACCGTGTCGCCGGCGCCTGTGACGTCGAATACTTCATGCCGTTGCACTGCGGGGATATGCGTGAGCCGAATCGCACGCTTGTTGGCTTCGAAGAGATCCATGCCGCTGGCTCCGCGTGTGACGAGCAGCGCCCGCAATCCGAGGCGCCGAATCAGTAATGCGGCATCGCCGTCGGGGGCGGCGTCTCCGAGTTCCTTCTCGTTGGGCGTGAGCAGGTCGGCCCCGCGGTACTTGCTGAAATCGCGGCTCTTGGGATCGACGACCACAATCGGCTTCCGGCGCGTGCCGATCGTTGCTTCAAGTACGCGCTTGCTCAGCACGCCCTTGTCGTAGTCCGAACAGACGATTCCCGCCATTCGGCTCCTCACCTTCCTGACGGCGGAAACCAGACGTCGCTCGTCGCGCCCGTCGATCGCTCCACGCGTCTCCCGGTCGATGCGGAGCATGTGCTGGCCCCTGGCCAGCACCCGCGTCTTGAGCGTCGTGCCTCTCGTGTTCGATACGATTACACCGCTGGTGTTGATGCCGCTAGCTTTCAGTGTCCGCAGCAGCCAGCGACCCGGCTCATCCTTTCCGATCAGGCCCACGAGATGGACGCGACAGCCCAGCGCCGCGAGGTTCATAGCGGCGTTGGCGGCACCGCCGGGCTTATCTGCCTCGCGCTCCCACTTCAGAACCTGAACGGGTGCCTCAGGGGAGATGCGCTCGACGTCGCCCCACACGTAGTGGTCGCACATGATGTCCCCGACGACGAGAATCGGCGCTTTAGGAGGAGAAAGCTTAGCCATTGGGTTTCGGCATTATCTCCCAGTCGCCGAGTTGAATGCCGCGGCGCGATCGCGATTCGACATCGTCCAGGATCGTCGGCGATTTGACCTGGAGATCGATCTGATGAAACCCGCGAGCGCCGCTCTCACGGAGATCGATCCGTTCCGATCGCCAGTCGCTGTCGGTAAGCCTGAGACTGCGAGTGAGACGACGATCGACGAATACATCGACCTCGATCGGACGGTGGTCGCTTGCCCCCCAAGCTCGGAGCGGCAGCGACAGCTGTGCCCTATCAGCTCGGACGAAGAAGCGCCCGCGAGTCGCGACGAGGTGTTGCGCCGAGAATCCAAAGCGGACGCGCGACAGATCGAGTCTTACTGCCTTCCTCTCCACCCGCACGGGAACCGAGGCAAGCAGGACGATCAGAACAAGCGAGATCAGGCCGGCCGGCTTCCAATTGGACCGATCGCTTGACTCCAGCCCAGCCACGACTCCGAGTGCGATCCAAAACGGATAGGCCACCTCAGGCACGAGCAGGGGATGCCCGCCGAGCCACGTCACGATGAATGCGGCGAGCCCCAGCAGCGTCGGCCAGACGAAAAAGTGTGGTGCCTGTCGTTGCGGGAGCAACGTGCGCCAAAAGGCCGTAGCCAGTACCACCAGGAAGGCTGCCAGGCCAACGAGTCCGAGCTCGCCCCCGATCTGCGCGAAGTTGTTGTGAGCATTTTGGTGCCGGTAGTAGTTGAGCATCTCAGGCGCCGCAAAGTGGAAGGACCAGAGGGAGTATTGCCCGATCCCCATTCCGAACCACGGCTCCGTCAGCAACATTCGCCAGGTAGTCCCCAGGAACAGCCAGCGGATGGTGACGGCGGCGGGTGCAGAGCGTCCGAGAGACTCGAGCGGAACGAATAGCCAGATTGCCACCGATGCCATCGCCAGCGCCGCGACGGCGATCGCCATAGTCGCGCGGATGCTGCAAGCGCGCTTGAGCGTTCCGATGGTGATCGTAAGGAACGTGACGAGAAGAGCCGCAACCAAGGCCGTCCGCGAGCCGGTCATCCACATCGCGACGCCAAGCATCAGCCCAGCGAGCGCCCATGCGAACCGTTTCGACGGGCTTGCATATGCCAGCCCGAAGGCCATGAACATTCCCATGACAAAGATCGAGCCTGCAGCATTCAGGTCGCCGATGTGAGCGCTCCACCGTGTCTCAGTGGCGAAGCGCACGAATTGATCGTGCGGTGCGCCGGTGGCGATCAACTCCTTGACGAAAAACGCCATGTTGAAGAGGGCGGCGCTGACGGCGCCTGCGATCACGATACGCACGAACTGCGAGGCAAGACCGGGACGGATACGGCAGTAGTGACGCACGCTCACGAGCAGCGCGAGCCCTTCGAGAAGCAACATGGTCCGGAAGACACTCTCGTAGCCTCTGAACGACGTGAAATAGGAGCGACTGAGGTGCGCGATGGTGTCCCGCAGGAACGGCCCTGGATAGTCCGATTGAATCTGCATGAACAGCAATTGCTCCAGGCAGGAAGCTGCGACGACGCACGCGAAGGCTGCGGCAGCGGTCTGCAGGCGATCCGACGGAAAGGATCGAAAACCGCCGAGCGTCCATCCACGCAGTAATGTGCCCGCAAGAAATGCCAGCACCATCGCTTCGCCACCCCGCATGTGCGACCCAAGTAGCGGAGCCCAGATTTGAGCAAGTGGCGCGAGCGCCGCGAGTAGCAGCAGGGCGTTGTGCGGGCGAAAGAAAGCCAGGATTGCGACGCCGAGAAGTACCGCCCTGAGCTGTGCCACGACCGCGTCGTTCCAGAAGATCGACTGAGCCAGCAACAGCACGACGCCGGTAAAGAGCGCGATAGAGACGCGAATGAGCAGCCTGGCGGCCGCCTCTAGCCTGTTGTGCATGTTATACTTCGCGTCTGCCGCGGTCCTGCACATACTACTACCGCAACACGATTTTGAATGCCCGCACGAACTGAATCTCGAGCGTCGGCGCGGCCCCTTCCGTGGGTTGTGCTGACGGTGTTGTTCGTGGTCTCGTTGCCGGCCGTCACCTCACGCCTTTATGCCTCTGACGAAATCGAATATTTCGCGTACCTAAGGTCAATTTATTTCGATCGGGATCTCTCGTTCGACAACGAATATCGCTACTTCTACGACCGGAACATCGCGCGTGCCCATTTCTTCAAGGAAACGTTTCTCGACTTCGCAACGCCGACCGGCGTGCGGCGCAACTTTGCCCCTATCGGTTCTGCATTGCTGTGGGCGCCGTTCTACGCGATCGCGGACGCAGGAGTCCGCATTGCGCGGGCGTTCGGTTCGGCTGTTCCTGCAGACGGTTTTTCCGGTCCCTACATAGCGGCGGTCGCGTACGGATCTGCCGTCTACGGATTTCTGGCGCTGATTCTGTCGGCCGCGGCGGCGCGTCGCCTTGTCGGGATCGACGCGACGACGATCGCCGCCGTCTGGATCGGCACGCCATTGTTGTTTTACATGTACGTGGCGCCAGGCTTCTCGCACGCGAACTCAGCGTTCGTCGTGGCGGCGTTCGTCGTGACGTGGCTTCACGTGCGGAGGACTTGGAGCATGCGCGGTGTTGTCGCGCTCGGCGCACTCGCCGCACTCATGGGGATGGTTCGGGAGCAGGATGTCTTTGTCGCGCTCGGTCCCGCGATCGATTACGTAGCAGCCATGGGGCGCGAGCTCCGGAGCGGCCGCCGTCGCTTGAGGGAGATCATACTGACCGCCACGCTTGGCGTGGCGGCAACCGTCGTGTGCTTCCTGCCGCAGGCGCTGTCATATCGCGCGTTGTACGGCCACTTCGGGCCCTCGCCCGATGTCCAGCAGAAAATGACGTGGACCGCTCCCAATGCCTGGCGCGTGCTCGTTTCGCCGGACAACGGGTGGCTGTTCTGGACGCCGATCGCACTTCCCGCACTCGCGGGCCTCGTCGCGCTCGCCTTCGCCGGCGGCGAGAGACGTCGAATTGGCATCATCTGCCTGGTCATGGTGCTGACGCAGATATATGTTGCGGGTAGCCTCGATACCTGGGCGGGAGCGGGGTCGTTTGGACAACGCAGGCTCGTCGGGCTCACGATATTTCTGGTCATCGGATTGGCGAGCCTGTTTCATGTGGTTCGCAACCGATGGCCGCGCTACGTGCTCGTACCGCTCGTGCTGCTTTCAATCTGGTGGAACCTCGGTCTTACGGCTCAGTTCGGAACAGGTCTGATGGATCGACGGCGGGTGGAACCTGCTCGCAATGCGTACAACAACTTCGTGACCATCCCGCGGGAGCTCCCGACACTTGTCTATCGATACGTGCTCGACCGCGAGTCCTTCTACGAGAAGCGCACCCGCCCACACCCTTGATATCGAACGCTCTTCTTCAGCTTGTCAAGTGCCCCGACTGTCGCGGACCGCTGGACCCCGAAGGCCCCGAAGAAAATGATCTGCGATGCCGGGCGTGCGGCCGCAATTTCGAACGTCCGAGCGCGGATTACCTGGTGCTGGCACCGTCGAGCTCGCATGGAGAAACGACAAAATTTCTCGAAGCGAGTTTCCACGCGGACGGGCGCGACGAGACGGTGGCGCCGCCATTGCTCTCGGCAGCCGTCAGAAACTCCATGCTGCATCGTTTTCTGGCTCCGGGCCCCCAGGACGTCATCCTCGACCTCGGATGCGGCAGCGGCCGGTTTTCGGTGTGGATGCGCGACTCCGGGGCGCATCCGATCGGAATCGACACGGGAACGTTCTTCGCCGCGGAAGCGCGTGCCGCCGTGGATCTTGTCGTCGGCGAGCTACGGCAAATGCCGTTCGGCGATGGCAGCGTCAACAAGGCGTACTCGATTGACGTGCTCGAGCATCTCTCCGAGGACGGCGTCGATGCGATGCTGCAAGAGGTCGCGCGGGTCTTGAAGCCCGGCGGATCGCTGTTCGTCTATACACACGTGATGCAGCTGTCGCCGCTTGCACCTGTGCTCAACGCGATCGCCCGGCTCGCGAGGGCGTTGGAGCGGCGTGGCCTGTCGGACTTGACGATTGAACGGCTCCGGCCGACGGATCATTTGAATCCGCTGCGCAGCCGCGAACATCTTGAACAGGTCGCTGCACGATCGGGCTTTCGTGTGGCGCGGTTCCGGTACTACACACCGATTCTGTCGCGCATCGCCGAAAGCCTGCTCGTGCCGGTTGCGGCTCAAGCGCTCGCGAAGAGAAGGCAGGGCGCCGCGGCCGTGGATAGCGGAGCGCTGCGCGCCGCCCGCCTCGACGCCAAGCGGCGTCTCGTGCGGGGCGGTGTTCTGTATCGCGCGCTGCAGGCGTTGACGTGGATCGTGATGTTCGACGTCCGGCTTCTTGGTCGCCTACGGTCAGGTCCGTTTTTTGCCCTGTTGGTGAAGGAATGACGGTCCGATGAGAATCCTGTACTCGGCCATCGATCAGTCAGTGCCGGCCGCTCACGGGGGCTCCGTTCATGTGACAGCTGTAGCGGAAGGGCTTGCCGATCTCGGGCACGAGGTCCACGTGCTGGTATCGCCTGGCGATCGAGGCACCCTTCCGATTGGGAAGGCGACGTGGTCGGCGTTGCCGCCGCCTCTTGGCGACCGCCGGCTTCGTCTCGTTCGCGCGCGCGATGTGCTGGCGCGAGCACGCGCCCTCAAACCTGACGTGGTCATCGAGCGCTACTACAATTTCGGCGGCGAAGGGATTCTTGCCGCGAAGCATGTCGGCGCTTGTGCGGTGCTCGAAGTGAACGCCCCGATCGTCGACTATCCCGGATCCTGGAAAAGGGCGATTGATCGCGGTCTCATCTTCCAGCCGCTCAGGCGCTGGCGTGACTGGCAGTGCGGCGCAGCCGATCTCATCCTCACACCGAGCGCCAGGATCATTCCCGCACATGTCCCAGCGTCGAAGATCCTGGTGACGGAGTGGGGCGTCGATACGACTCGCTTTCATCCTGACGCGGCCGGACCTGTGCCCTTTTCGCGCAAACGCGGCGATATTGTCGCGGTGTTCGCGGGCGCGTTTCGTCCGTGGCACGGCGCCATTCATCTGGTGGATGCCATCCGGCGCCTTCATGCGCGCGGTCACACCGAAATCAAGGCTGTGTTCGTTGGCGACGGACCCGAGCTGGCGCGAGTGCGACACGCAGCCAACGGTCTCGACGGGATTACACTGATTGGCGCCGTGCCACACGCTCAAGTCCCGGCGATGCTCGCGGCGGCCGATATCGGAGTGGCGCCCTTTGACACTGCCGCCCATCCGTCATTGGCGCACGAGTTTCACTGGTCGCCTCTCAAGATCTTCGAGTACATGGCGTCTGGACTACCCGTGGTCGCACCGAAGATCGAGCGGCTGACGCAGATCGTCGGTGACGATCGGGAGGGCGTGCTCTACGATTCGCGCGACCCAGATGGACTCGCCGATGCACTGGTCCGTCTCGGCAATTTGGATCTGCGGCAGAAGCTCGGTGAGGCCGCACGGGCTCGCGCGGTTCAGTATTTCAGCTGGGAGACTCACTGCCGGCAACTTGACGAATCCATTCAAGCCGCTCGTCGCCGCATGCCATGCGTATCCTGATCGCGACGGATGCATTCCCGCCGACTGCAGGCGGCAGTGGCTGGAGCACATACGAGCTGGCAAGAGGATTGCGCGCGAAGGGGCATGAGATTCGGCTTTTGCAGCCGTACTCGGAACGCAGCCCGGTCCCGACCGGCTGTGACGGCTTTGCGGTCGAGGGTTTTCCTGCCTTTGCGCCACGCGTGCCTTTCCTCAGAAACTACTTTCGCAACGAGCGCCTATATAGGCGACTCGGGGATTACCTGGCACAGGTGATTGGGAACGAGAACATCGATCTCGTTCATGGCCAGCACGTGCTGTCCGGGCCAGCCTCGGTCATCGCGGCGAAGAGCGCAGGCATTCCGTCGGTGTGTACCGTGCGCGATTACTGGCCGCTTTGCTACTGGAACGATCTGCTCGACGATCCGGTACGCGGGACCGTCTGCCCCGGTTGTTCAGCGGCCGCGATGACACGCTGCCTTCCGCCTCGCGCGGGCGGCGCGTGGCCGTTGACTCTACCCGCGATCCCGTACATGCGCGCGAATCTGAAGCAGAAGCAGACCAGCCTTGCGGATGCCGACGCGGTTGTCGCCGTCAGCAATCAGATTGCAACCGACTTGCGGCATCGCTCGCCTGACCTCGCTCGAGCTCGGATTGAAACCATTCCGAACGGCGTGGACGTTGACGGTGTGCGGACCGCTGTCGAGTCATCGACGCGGCCCCTGCCGCAGCCCTATGCCCTGTTCGTAGGGAAGCTGGCGATGAACAAGGGGGCCTCCTCACTTGTCGAAGTCGCCGAACGCGCTCGCTTAGAGATGCCGCTTGCGATCATCGGAGAAGGACCAGAACGTCCGGCAATCGAACGTGCCGCTCTTGCCGCTGGCCGTGACATCAAAATGATGGGTTGGCTCGACAGGCATGAGGTGTTTCGATGGATGCGTCATGCGACGCTGTTGATGTTTCCGTCCATCTGGCCCGAGCCTCTGAGCCGGGTGCTGATCGAAGCGAGCGCTCTGTCGGTGCCGATTGCTGCTATGAACACCGGAGGCACGGCCGACATTGTCGTGGACGAAGAAACGGGACTGCTGTCGTCTTCGGTCGCGGAGCTAGCGATGGATGTCGCGCGCCTCGCCGGCGACGCCACGCTTCGGGAGCGGCTCGGCGCAGCCGCACGCAGGCGTGCCCAATCTCATTTTGATGTGTCAGTCGTCGTGACACAGATGGAAGCGCTCTACGAAGAGCTTGTCGCATGACGCTGCAGGTGAGGTGGCGTGAGGGGCAGGCTATTCGCGTTGCGGTGCTCGCCAGGTCGGTATATCCCCTCCATCGCTACGGAGGGCTCGAGCAACATGTGTACGATCTTGTCCGGACCCTGCTCGCACGCGACGTGCGCATCACGCTGATCGCCCCTCCTGCGGACGCGCATCTTCCGGCCGATGCCCGGGCCGACGCGGTGTTTCGACATCCCAACCTTACGCTCGCACCGGTGCCGTACACGACGTTCCCGTTCGCCAACCGTCGAGGAACGACGATTCTGGACAGAAGTACGGCGTACCCGCTGTTTGGCCTGAGGGCTGGGCGCGCCGCGGCGCGGCTGGCGAATGCGGGCGAGATCGATATCGTTCATGGTCTCGGAGCGAGCGTGCTCGGTTATGCCATCGGGGATCGTGCGACGCCTCTTGTATTCAATCCTCAAGGTCTCGAGGAGTTTGGCGCGACCGATCCTTCACGCGCTCCAGTGAAGCGGGCGGCCTATCTACCGTTGCGCATCGCCGTCCGGCGATGTGCGAAAGCGGCCGATCGAATCATTGCGACCGACCGAGCGTTGTTGAGCCCCGTCATCACACATCTTCGTGTCCGCTCAGACATCGTTCGCGTCATCCCGAATGCGATTGAGGTTGCTGAATGCGATCGGCCTGAGACCCCGGCGCATGCGCAAGCGCTTCGCGAACAGATTGGGTTGCATCCGGATGATCTGTTGTTCGTCAGCGTAAGCCGGCTGGAAGCGAACAAGGGTTATCGCGTTCTCATCCGTGCGCTTGCCGAGCTCGTGAGAGAAAGGGCATTGCCCGAGCGATGGCGCTGGATACTCGTGGGTGAGGGCCCGCTGCGAAGGGAGTTGGAGGAGCAGATTTCTTTGGCTGGGCTGACAGGACGCGCGATCTTGCGAGGGCGAGTCGATGGCGCGGAAGTTCACGCATGGCACGAAGCCGCGACTCTCTTCGTGCACCCAACGTTATACGAGGGCAGCTCCATCGTGACGCTCGAAGCGATGGCTCACCGCCGCCCCATCATCGCGACGCGTGCTGGTGGGTTGCCGGATAAGGTGATTCCCAGTGTCAATGGCTGGCTGGTGCCGCCGGGAGACGCAGGTGCCCTGGCCGCCGCGATCCGTGAAGCGACGTTGGATCGAGCCCGTCTCCCGAGGATGGGCGCTGCAAGTCGCGAATTGGTGGAGAGAGAGTTTTCCTGGAGTGGTGCAGCGGATCGCACGGTTGCACTCTACAAGGAGCTCCTCAGCGCGACCCGTTCGTTGTAGGCTTCCTAGGTGTTTCGAGCCCTGCGAGAATCGATCTGGCCCCGCATCCCTACACTGAAAATCCGTTCGGTCAACCGATTGACGCTCGATCGCGAGCTCCGGCGCCAGTTTCAACGGCTCCATTCCGGTGTCGTCCTGGATGTCGGCGCGAAGGCTGCGCCCTATCGATCCTTTGTGCCCGAGAAGGGCTACATGCGGCTCGACATCGATCCTGCGAAGAAGCCAGACATCTGTTGCGATCTGCACGAGCTGGAGTGGAAGGGAGATCCGTTCGACACCGTTCTGGCGATTGAGATTCTCGAGCATCTCTACGACCCGCAGCGTGCGATCGACCGCATTCATGCCGTGCTGAAGCCGGGAGGGGTCTGCATTCTCTCGACGCGGTTCCTGTACAGGTACCATCCAGACCCGCAGGATCACTATCGTTTCACGTGGGACTCACTCCGCTACTTGTTCAGAAATTTCCGTCACGTCGAAGTGCACCACCACGGCAATCGCGCCCAGGTGATCTGGGAGATCATCAACGCGGGCGGCCGAAGCCGTGTCTTCCTGAATCTGCTGAATCCGCTCATCGCACGATTCAGCTCGAGCCATACGAAGTTCCCGCTCGGCTTCGTCGTCTATGCAGAGAAGTAACGTGCCTACCTGTCGCGGACGCTCAGGCGATCGAGCTTGAAAAGGAATGTGTCGCGCCCCCCGCTGTCGAACTGCAGCATGATCTGACTGATCCTGGGGCGAGTAGGATCAGCCGGCACGGTGATGACCATTTCGCGATAACTGTCGCGGCCGGTTGGAGCCAGACGCGCGGCCGGGCGGTCATCCACGTCGACACCGATCGACTGAAGTCCTCCACTGACAGGCGCCGATGCGCGCAACACGAGCTGGACCGCTTCAGTTGGAAGAGAGATGGAGAGGAAAGCCCGGTTCGTAAGCGGCTGGGCGAACGTGACATCGCGACCATCGGCCGTCTCACGCCGTTCGAACGACCAGCCCGGCCCGAGGTAGTAGTGGCTCGATCGGGGTCCGATGTCGACGTCGCGCTGATCCAGACTCAGATCGGGCCGCCAGATCAAGCGCTGCACGTTCCATGCTCGCGCATCGACCACCTGCCCGTCGATGGTCAGCACGTCGATGCGATCGAAGTACGCCTTTGGAAATCGTTGGGCAGGATTGTACATCCCGTAAATGCGCGTGCGGGGCTGTGTCTGATCTCTGCGAAACATCTGCGAGTCCGCCGACCCGCCGGGAAGGCCAATCAGATCGAGGATCGTGGGTTGTAGATCGATGTGCGAGGTCGGGGCATTCGAGATGGTGATCGGGCCCGCTCGGTTCGGCGGTTTGATCATCATCAGCGCTTTTGCCGTCCCGACGATGCCCTTCAGAAGCACCGTCGAAGGGCCCGGAGTGAGTGAAAGGCTCTCGCTCTTTCCGGCGAAGCCGAGCGGCTGCAGATCCGTGCCGTGATCGGAAGAGACGATGATGAGGCTGCTGTCGTAAATGCCGAGGGCGCGGGCGCGATCGAGAACAGCTGCGACCAGCTTGATGGCGCATCGCGACTGATCGGTATACGACGCTCTCGACATGTCGATGACGCCGAGAAATCGGCAGTCGCGATCGACAACGATAGGGCGGTGTGGCACGCCCACGTGGAGCAGCTTGTAGACGGGCTGCGTTCGGCCCACAGACATCGAGCTGGTGTACTGCTCGAGGAACGCGACCGAGTTGGCCGCCTCGTGGCGTCGTACCTGCGCTGGTGATTCTTCTCGATCCATCCACAGCGCGCGGTAGAAGGTGTCCGGGCGATCGGTGAGCGCGGCTTTCGCCGGATGCGGCAGGTGGCGGAAGAGCGATAGCTCGAGCAGCTGCCGGGCCGAGACTTCTCGATAATCCGCCCGGCTGACGAACGGTTTGCGTATACGGAATCGGGCGCCCTTCCAGTGTGGCGTTGCCTCAGGACCGAGCCAGTCCTCGAACGATGCGATCGGAACGATCGACATAGCATCGACGTCATATCCCGCCTTGCTCACCTTGTCGAAGATCGAGGCCTCTTTGAACGCCTCGCGAACGAACTCCGGCGCCGGCTTGTCGTTGCGGTACTCCCGGCTCGCCAGCATCGCCGGCATGCTGGCGGACGTGGTCGGGAAGGCGCCCGCATGATCGATGAAGTACTGAAATCCTGAGAACTGACGATCGAGCGCCTCGCGATCCTCCTGGAGGATCTCGGAAAACACATCCGATTGAAACTCGTCGAGGACGATGTGCAGCACGTTGTGCGTCGCGGAGAACTGATAGATCTCCGAAGGAGGTTCGATCCAGCGCGCGCGCTGCGCGACGGCAGGCTCGTCTGCGGCAAGAACAGCTGCCGTGGTCTGGACTCCGATGAACACGAGTGCCGCGAAGGGGGCGACGCGTGCGATGGGACGGAACAAGGCCAGCGCGAGCACGAGACCGGCCCCCCAAGCCGCAAGCTCGTGGCGCGTGCGCCAGGCGTGCCCGCTGAGATCGATCTCCTGGCCCGCCAGGACTCCGTAGTCGGCGTTCCACAGATTGCCCTGCCCCCACAGCAGCAGCCCCAGGGCGAGCAACACGGCCGCATACATGCGTGTCAGCCGATCTGAGATCAGGGCGAAGACACAACCTGCGGCGAACAGAATGATCCAGTTGATGCCGACGGCTCTCAGGAGCCAGGGCCATGCAAGCTCTCCGAACGTGACGGCGAATTCGCCGCGATTGTTGGCGAAGATGGTGTGTGATCCCACGGCGAACACAATCGCCGGACCGAGCAGGGCGGGAGCGGCGACGAGCCAGACGCGTCGCGCATATGCCCGTGCATTGGCCGGTGCGCCAGCGATGCGCCAGCGGCTGACGGCCCACGGAGCCGCCGCAATCATCAGCATGACTGGCAGCCCCAGCCAGAGGACCTGAGCGACTTTTTCCAGCTGGAAGCCCGCCCTCGAAACCCACGCCTGAAATTTCCCGACGGGCTGCATGAACAGTTCACTGGGCTGGAAGGGCCCTGGGGCTCCACCATCGATCGCCCGTTGAATATTCAGGGCCATGCTGCCGCCGAACTGCTCGTAGTCGATGGCAATCTCGTGCGCGCCGGCATTCAGCGCGCGCGTGCGTCCGATCGTTCGCATCCCCTCGGCGAGATTCCGGCGCAGGAGGAGCTCCCCGTCGATACGAAGCTCAGCGCGGTCGTTTCCACCCGCGAAGAACTCGATGGAGTGGGGCTTGTCCAGGTGCAGAAAACCGCGCCACCGCACGCCGAAGGACACGCGGGGAAGCTCGGGACGGGTCTTCAGGAATTCGAGGCCAATTTCGGATGTGCGTTCTTCTATTGGCGTGCCGGTGAATCCGGCCTGCGTGTAGATGAAGCGACGCAGTCCTGTTTCGGGGGCGACCATTCTGGCGGCGAATGCCAGCACGGACACGAGGCATACAGCCGCAACGTAGACTCCGAGCGCTTTCAGGACACGCGGCTTCATGCGTCGAGCATCTCGTGGGCCTTCATCGTACGATCAGCCTGTCGAGTTTGAACGTCCGGCGCGGATCGATCACGGCTCCGAACCCGAGCGTCACGCTGCGAATCGACGCGCCAGTGACCCTCGGTGCGACTCTGATCGAATAGTCGCGATATCCCCCTGCCGAAAGGGGGACCGGTTCCATCGGCTGTCCGTCGATGCTGACGTCCATGAATCCGTCCTCAGATGATCTCCCGTGCAGCACGAGCTCACGAGCCGTTGATGGGATAAACAGAACGGCTCGTTGGGTCACCGCTTGCACGAACGTAACCCTCCCGGAGTCTCCCGCCGACTCCTCTCGATCCATCGACCAACCGGCACCGAGATATGAATCCGAGTGCGGTGCGAGAAAGTCCACATCTCCAAGCGACAGCTTGGCTCCCGGTGGCCACACCGTATGGCTCATATTCCATCCCGCGGCATCTACGACCCTTCGGCCAATAGAAAGTATGTGGATGCGATCGAGGTGCTGCTTTGGAAACCGCTGGCGAAAGTCGTACATGCCGAACGATCGCGTGCGCGGCTGGTTCGGCTCGAGTCGAAACATCGACGTGTGGGAAGGCTCTGCCAATCCAAGGAGGTCGATCATCGTTGGTTGAAAGTCGGCATGCGACGTCGGCGCTTGAGATACTGCGATTGGCCCATTCCGATGGGGCGGCTTGACGAGCATAAGCGCCTTGGCTGTTCCCGCGATCGCCGCCAACCGCGGAATGGCTGGACTCCGGGACGCCGACAGCGTGTCGCTTTCTCCGTTGAAACCCCATGGCGGCAGGTCGGTCCCATGATCGGAGGAGACGACGATGAGGCTGCTGTCGTAGATGCCGAGTGCACGCGCGCGATCGAGCAATGCTGCCACCAGCTTGAGCGCGCAGCGCGACTGATCGCCATATGTCACTCGGGTGATAGGAATGACGCCGAGGAATCGACATTCGCGATTGACGACGATGGGACGATGAGGAATGCCGACGTGAATGAGCTTGTAGACGGGGCGCTCCCGCCCGACGTTCATCAGGCTGATGAAGCGCTCCAGGAACGCAACCGAGTTGCTTGCCTCATGCCGGCGGATTTGCGCGGGCGACTCGTCTGTCTTCATCCAGGTTGCGCGGTAAAATCTGTCGGGCCGCTCGATGCCGAAGGCCTTCGCCGCGTGCGGCACGTGCCGGAACATCGCCAGCTCGAGAAGCTGGCGCGTCGCCACTTCCCGATACGCTTCTTGATCGAGAAATGGCTTGCGGATTCTGAACCGGGCACCCCTCCAGTACGGCGCGGCTTCCGGACCCAGCCATTCCTCGAACGATGCGATGGGCACGATCGACATGGCGTCGACGTCATATCCCGCCTTGCTGACCTTGTTGAAGATCGAGGCCTCTTTGAATGCCTCGCGAACGAACTCCGGCGCCGGCTTCTCGTTGCGGTACTCCCGGCTGGTCAACATTGCCGGCATGCTGAACGACGTGGTCGGAAACGCACCGGCATGGTCCTCGAAGTATTGAAATCCGCTGAATTGTCGATCGAGGATGTCGCGATCCTGTTGAAGGATATCGGTGAAGAGATCCGATTGGAACTCGTCGAGCACGATATGAATGACGTTTTTCGTGCCGGAGAACTGATAAATCTCCGGCGGAGGCTCCATCCAGTGCGCGCGCTGCGCGACAGCAGAATGGCTCTCGGTGACGCCGGCGGCCGCAACTTGAACTCCCATAAGCACGAGCGCTGCAAATGGTGCGATGCGGCTGATCGGTCGGAATAATACCAGTGCTACTAGAAGGCCGAGCCCCCAGGTTGCGAGCTCGTAGGGTCCGCGCCAGGCGTGCTCGCTGAGATCGATCTCCCGGCCCGCCAGGACTCCGTAGTCGGCGTTCCACAGATTACCCTGCCCCCACAGCAGCAGCCCCAGGGCGAGCAACACGGCCGCATACATGCGTGTCAGCCGATCTGAGATCAGGGCGAAGACACAACCGGTGGCGAACAAAATGATCCAGTTGATGCCGACAGTTCGCAGGAGCCAGGGCCATGCAAGCTCTCCGAACGTGACGGCGAATTCGCCGCGGTTGGTCGCGAAGATCGTGTGCGGTCCGAGGGCGAACACGATGGCCGGACCGAGCAGGGCGGGAGCGGCGACGAGCCGGACGCGTCGCGCATATGCCCGTGCATTGGCCGGTGCGCCAGCGATGCGCCAGCGGCTGACGGCCCACGGAGTCGCCGCAATCATCAGCATGACTGGCAGCCCCAGCCAGAGGATCTGAGCGACTTTCTCCAGCTGGAAGCCTGCGTTCGAGACCCCCACCAGAAATCTCCCGGCGGGCTGCGCGAACAACTCGCGTGGCTGAAAGGAGCCCGGCGTGCCACCGGCGATCGCCCGTTGAATATTCAGCGACATGCTGCCGCCAAACTGTTCGTAGTCGACGGCGATCTCGTGCGACCCCGCCTCCAGGGCGAGCGTTCGCCCGATCGTTCGCATCCCCTCGGTGAGGTTGCGACGCAGGATGCGCTGTCCATCGACGCTCAGATCGACCTGATCGTTGCCCCCTGCGAAAAACTCGATGGACTGGGGCCTCTCGAGGAACAGAAAACCGCGCCACCGCACGCCGAAAGACTGGCGGGGCAGCTCAGGCCGGGTCTTCAGGAACTCGAGGCTGATCTCAGACGTGCGTTCGTCGATCGGCGTGCCGGCGAATCCGGCCTGCGTGTAGATGGAGCGACGCAGTCCTGTTTCGGGTGCAACCATCCGCGCGGCCAGCGCCAGCGCGGACACGAAACAGGCCGCGGCGAAGTAGATCGCAAGCGCCTTCAGGACACGCGGCTTCATGCGTCGAGCATCTCGTGGGCGACCTTGAGCACCTGAGCCGATTCGATGCCCGCCAGACAGTCTGGCACATGGCCGACACAACGTTCGGGCGGCTTTCGCATCAGATTGCACGGGCTGCAATGAATATCGATGCGTACCATGCGCGACTTCGCAGACAACGGCGCGTACCGCGTCGGCAACGACGGTCCGAAGATCGCGAGCACAGGAGTGCCTACTGCTGCGGCCATGTGCATCGGGCCGGTGTCGCCGGTGATGAAGAGCGTCAGCCGTTCGAGCACCGCCGCCAACACGACGAGATCCGTTTTCTCCGGTAGATCGACCCGAGCGACGTCGGCCGGCCACGCGGCTCGCACGGCATCGAGTGCTCTGCGATCGCTCGCCGATCCGATCAGGACGATCGTCGCGCCTCGCTCGCGCGCCAACGCGGAGCCCACTTCGGCAAACCGAACGGGATCCCACTCTTTGATTTGCCGGCCCGCGGCGGGTTGGATGCCGATGACGGTGCGCCCGAGCGGGGTCGGGCCGATCAGCTCCGCCGCTCGCCGGCGGGCCTCCTCGGGGATGGTGAGATGTGTAGGGCACGGCGGGTCTTGAAATGTAAGACCCGCCCTACTTGCTGAAGGATTATCGGTGGCACAGGGCTTTAGCCCTGTTGATCCGAACGCACGCGCGACGAGCGTCATCGCATTCGCCGCGACGTGAGCGCCGGGATCGGGTTCGACGGCCTCGCTCAGCACGTCGCCGCCTCCGCCCGACACAAACCCCGTCGTCCGAGCAGCGCCCGACAACGCTAGAAGCAGATTGCTGCGGATGTCCGGCTCGAGGTTGATCGCAAGGTCGTACCCCTTGCTGCGCCAGGCTCTTGCGCGCGAGATCAGCGCTCTCCACGACAAGCCGTGTCCCTCGCGGGCCATCCACGGAACGTCGAGCGTTTCGATGGCATTCACGGCCGGAATGAGTCGGGCGAGAGGAAGGTTCCAGCTGCCAACCACGAGGTCGATCTCCGCCTGCGGCGCCAGAGCGCGAACCATCGCAATCGCGTCGAGCACCATCAGGAGATCGCCCACGCGCTCGAGGCGCAGCAGCAGAATTCGCTTTGGAGGATTTGCCGGCGGCATCCCGCTTGCGTACGAGTTTCCTCGGAACGACGAGCCGAGGAAGGTCAGCGCGCGAAGTGCGACATCGGCGAGCCCGACCAACCAGCGCTCCTCACGATAGGGAATCTGGAGGTATCGAAACATCAGCGGATATCGGCTCGGTCGATGGCCACCCCGAGCTGCCGGTCATCGGCGTTACCGATCACGTCGCGCGGTATCCACGTCGTGCTCTCGATGCGGACTTCGGCGGCAGTCGTGCGCCCAGCCAGCTCCTTCGCCAGATCGGCCGGTATGGCGAATGTGTAGTCCCGGTATTGCCCATCAGGCTCAGCAGCGCCGATCTCGCGTTCAGCCAGGAACACCTTTACACGTGCAGGCGTGACGGTGCGCGGCCGACCGCCATTGCTCATCCGAAGGATCAGCGCTCGATGTTCCGGCTTCAGATTTGGCGCGGACAGGGAGGATCGATCGCGCGTCCAGCGGAAGTTCATCTTCTCTGCCTCGGAACGCTCCTTGCCATGGAACCGGAGTAGGTATAGATCGTCGGCGCCTCCGACATCGATGCTCAGAGCACCTTCCTCGCCTGAGCCATCAACAAAGCGGTACAGGGTCAGATCGAATGGCTTTCGTCTCACATGCTTGGGGTAGACGTCGTATGACGTCGATTCGAACTCGGGAACGGCGAAGCGTTCGGTGGCGACAGTCTCCGTCCTCACACTCCGCGACAGCAGATCGGTGCCGCCGCCGCCGATGAAATAGACGTTCGCGTACTTCTTCCGCGCCCATCCGAGGAACTCGACAAAGGAAGGCTTATCGGGGCTTGGGCTGTACAGGACGAGCACATTGCGCGCCCAGATATAGGTCAGGGGCAGCGCCAGTGTGTGAAGGTCGGATGCCGCTCGTGCCTCCACGAGCACGAGATCGTCCTCGCCAAAACGTCCCGCGAGGCGTTCGATCTGTGGGATGACGCCCGCGTATTCAATGTGTGTTCGGATCGCCCGCGAGGCGACGAAATAGTGCTGACCCAGGATCAACACGCCGATGGTGCCGATCGCCACTGCTACGGCGCCGATGGCTCCCTTGCCGCCCCGGAGCTCACGCGGCATCATCCACAATGGCGCAAAGAGAGCCGCGGTCGCGAAGATGAGCGCGCCGGGCAGAATGGTAGGGATGAACCGGCGGGCGAGCCAGAAGTGCTCGGGCCAGATCCGCATTTTATAGAGGAAGAAAAACGCCAGTACCGTTACCGCCAGGATCATGGCGGGCGCGCGCCAGAACGATCGCCAGACCACGAGAGCGTAGCCGGCAAGCGCGAGGCAGAACGCAATCGGCGTGAAATACAGATTCGCGAACACTCGCACGGCGTGCGCATCATGCGGAGCCAAACGGCCGCCAGGCTCGCGGAAGAAAAGCGCGTAGAGACCGCCCACCGTTACAGCTGCGATGAGCCCGATCGGCAGCCACTTTCGAGTGATGGACGCAACCAGCGGTCTATGGATGGCCCACAGCAGGACGCCGACGGTGACGCCCGCTGCGGCGAGTAGCAACAATTGACTGGGATCCAGCGACTGTACGTAAGCGATGGGCCGGCCGAAATAGGGCCGCAGCTGTGTTGTGTAGTACACACCCGCGGCACCGATCCATGCGGCAAGCGTCACCAGAAAGCCGGCACGCGCTCGATGGCCGCCGACGTGTGCGAGCAACGACGCCGCGCAGGCTGCGCCGATGGCGAGGACGACCGGAAATCGCGTGAACAGCGCAAGCCCCAGCAGCGATGCGGCGATGGGTCCAAAGAATCTGTCCTCGTCTTCGTGAGCACGGGCGTGTGCGAGCAGCGCGGCAAACAGCAGCGCCTGAGTCATGATCTCCGAGTTCGGATATCGCGCATACCACGTTTGAATGACGTGCACGGTAAGCAGCCCGGCCGCCGCGGCCGCCGGAACCGGGCCGATTAGACGCGCCCCCGCGAAGTACACCGCCAGCACACCGAGAACGGCCCACCATGCGATCACCCGGCGCGTGCCGGTGACGCCATCCAGTCCGTACGCGATTGCGATCCAGACGGGATATCCCTGCGGGAATTGACCCGTGACCGTGCCCGTCTCCGGATCGCGCAGGTGGAATCCCATGAAGCGAACGCTGTAGTAGCTCGGATCCTTGTAGAACGGAAAGAAGAGATCTCGCGTTGGGGCAGGGACGGCCGCCGCCACCCGATCGGTAATCACGAGCGATCGCCGCTGTGCGATTTGGATGCCCTCGCTCATGTACACGCCAGGATCGCGTCCGCCCAATACATACTCCGCGGCCGGCACGGCGAAGTACATCCATATGCCGGCTGCTATCAAGGCAGCAGGAAGTATCGAGGTCCAGCCAGGCATTGGAGCCGAGCGGCCGAGCCGAAGGTTGCCGAGCGATGCAAGCAGCAAGGTCGCCGCAAGTCCCACATTACAGAGGACCAACATCTGAAGCGAGTACACGCCGATGCCTGCCAGCGCGAACGCGAGCGTCGTCGACACGATCACGCTGACGATGACCGCCCAGAACAGGCGTTCCTCGGCGGGCAGGGCCGCGCGCTTCGGGCGATCGGCCATTGGGAGGCGGAAGATAATCGCCCCCGGCAAATACGCGATGGCGAAAAGCGACGCGATGGTGCTCAGCATCGGTCGTACACCGCTTCGAATTCCTCGGCCACCCGTTCCCAGCTGTGATGACGGCACACGAAGTTGCGGGCCTCCCGTCCGATGGCGTGCGCCATGGGCGGTTCACGCAGCAGTTCGTCGATGGCTGCCGCGAGTGCTCGGACATCGCGCTCGGGCACCAGGCGCGCCGTCTTTCCATCAGTTGCCACGGCGCCGATTCCGCCTGCGGGTGTTGCGACGAGCGGTGT
Organism: Vicinamibacterales bacterium; assembly: GCA_035281225.1. Classification (GTDB taxonomy): domain Bacteria; phylum Acidobacteriota; class Vicinamibacteria; order Vicinamibacterales; family JAMQPK01; genus JAMQPK01. The sequence goes on along the minus strand of DATEEI010000097.1, from coordinate 108,620 downwards.
CCCCGACGCCATGATCTCCATTACCGTGTTCGGAAGCCCATCCACGTTGCCGGCTTCGTCATGAACGGATGGAGCCACAGCGACGTCCGCTGCTGTCAGCCACGTCGGAACGTCGTGGTGTGGAACGACTCCCAGAAACTGGATCCGATCGCCCACCCCGGCCGCCAGAGCTCGCGCACGAAGCGGTGCATCGAGATCCCCCTCTCCGGCAATCGCCACGCGCAGATCGGGATGTCGTGCTGTCAAGACGGCTGCCGCGTCGATAAGATATTCAAACCCTTTCTTCGCGACGAGCCGCCCGGCAGCAAAAACCAGCGGTACATTATCCGCGATGCCCAGCATCTCTCGCCCAAGTCGGCGCAGCTGCAGGTCCGGTTTGAATCGAGCGCTGTCGACGCCGTAGGGGATGACCGTCGACCGGTTCGAGTCTGCTCCGAGCGAGAGCGCACGCCTTCGAAGATCTTCACTGCAGGCGGTCACCCAGCGCGCACGCCCGAAGGCAGTTCGTGCGGCCACTCGTGCAGCGGCATGGCGCTCGGCCACGAAGACATCCGATCCGTGGAGGCTGATGACCAACGGGATCGAACGGGCCGCCGCTGCGCCGATGACGCCGCCCGGGATGACCCAATGCGCGTGCACGATCGTTGCACGCTTTTTCTGAGCGACGCGAAGTGCCTTGAACCATCCGGCAACCATGGCGAGCGGCGCTGCCGCGATCGCCGACGCGCGCAGACGCACGTCAGCCCGCATCCCTTCCGCATAGCCGAACGTGTTGAGCGACGCGACTGGTGCGTAATGAAACAAGTGGAAGTGCACACCTCCGTCAACCTTCGGGCGATTCCACTTGGGATGCCAAGGCGCGACCAGATGGACCTCGTGTCCGCGCGCGGCGATGCCCTGCGCAATGGGCTCCATGAAACTTCCCACGGAGTCCCCGGGATATCTCGGATACGAGGACGCCACCATGACGATGCGCTCGCTCATTGGGGGCTCATTGAGGAATGACGCGCAAGTACCAGAAGTTGATGTTGGCGTCCGAATGCAGTACCAGGCGATTGACGCCAGGTGTCGCGATCCCCGCCGGGATCGACAAGCGGTACTCCCCGATGCGCTCAGGATTCCAGGTCAAGTCCAGATCGTCGAGTTTGTGCTCGCCCAGCGATACACGCACCTTCTGCTGGCGGTTGCTCACGGGATCAGCCGGGTCGATCCGCAGAATCAGCTCGTACGCGCGCGCGTCGGGGAAATACAATTCCAGCGTGCCGATGGCCTCGGTGGTCGATCGAGTCGTGACGTTGCCGGTAGTGCGCGGGCCAGACCAACCATCGGCGAAGAACCATCGATCGCGGTGCCTCGCCATGATAGTGGCCGGCGCGTCGGTGGTGAGCGCCTCTCGAGCCACCGCGTACGGCATCGCAAATGTCCAGACCACGCCGAAGGCCAGCATGGCGAGCACGATTGCGATCGGCCGCAGTGCGGCGCGCGTTCCGTTAGGCACGATCGTGGTCGCGATACCGTGCGTCTTCGTAGCGCGCACGAGACGCACGGACCTGTCCACCAGCCAGAACGCGGCTACCAGATAGAACGCGTAGGCGAAGAGCGTCAGCCTCCACTCGGCTCCACCCAGAACCGTCCAGGTCATGCTGAAGGGTACGAGCGATCCAAAGAACATCGCGACGAGCAGGCGACCTTCAGGCTGGAAAAGCCACGCAACGAGGCCCGCTATCGCGAGGCACGCCAGCGTGGTGCCGAGGCCTGGAAGCCATTCGTCGAGCCCGACCCACTTGTTACTGAAGGGATAGACGACAACGCCGAGCATCGCGTTGTCCATAGCAGCAATCGGTCGGGCGCGGAATTTGTCGATAGAGTAACTGACAGCGCTGATCGGCGTGACCGGGGCGCCTTCACGCCTGAGATAGAAATCCGTGTGGTTGTTAATCGCATAGAGAGGGTCGCCGGTGGCGATGGCGCAGTTGATCAGAAACGGGGCGACCAACGCCGTCATGATACCGATCGCAAGGCCAAGCGGCCGACGGATGTCCCGCCTTCGCGCGGTTTGTCGTGTTGCGTTTCGACGCGGCAAGCTGTGAGTGGCCAGAAGCCAGATGATCGCGGGCGCAACGAGGGCGATCGAGGTGATTCTCGTCAGACACGCGCCTCCGCTCAGCACGCCGGCGATGACCGCGTTCGCGTTGCCCGGACGTCGATGAAAGCGGATCCATGCCCATGCGCATGAGATGGCGAAAAAGGCGAAGAGCTCATCGCGCCAGCCGCCGATCGACCAGCCAACCGCGCTTTGATCGAGCGCCAGTGCCGCTGCGGCCGCAAGGCCGGCGGCCGGTGAGGCGACCTGTGAGCCGAGCGCATAGGTCGCCACGAGCGTGAGGAGCGCAAAGGCGATCGACGTGATGCTGACGCCGACATCGGCATCGTCCGTCAGCATGAGGCCGAGTCGTGTTGCCGCCGGAAACATCGGCTCCCGCACGTGCGCGGCGTAGAAGTGGCGCATCTCCCGCGCGAACTTCAGGTAATTGATCGGATCGCCACCCACGTAGGGCTCCGCGACGCGCCGCCATTGCCAATCAGGCGTCAGCCGCGCGCCCGCCGCTCGCACCGAAGGCTGCATGGCCGCGAGCCAGCGGGGATGGTCGTAGGGCCCGTAGGACTTGAAAAGGGCGTCTAGCCGCAGCAGCACAGCGTAGAGCAGAATGCAGGCAAGCAGGGTTGGCGCAACCAGCTTGCGCCAATGCCATGAGAACACGGTGCATTCTATCGCCATATGCCTGTCGCGACATCGCCTGCGACTCGCGCACGATATAGAATGCCCTCGCACTCATGGCCGTAAAGCGCGTCATCGTCTGCGAAGTCCAGGTGCCCTTCGTGCATGGCGGCGCCGAGTATCACGTCCGCGCGTTGCATCAACAGTTGCGAGCGCACGGCTACGAAGCCGAGCTCGTCAGCATTCCGTTCAAGTGGTATCCGAAGGAGGAGATTCTCACGCATGCGGCCGCATGGCGGCTGATCGATCTGAGCGAGAGCAACGGCGACCCGATCGATCTCGTGATCGGCACGAAATTTCCGTCGTACTTCGTGCGTCATCCAAACAAGGTCGCGTGGTTGATTCACCAGTATCGCGCCGCTTACGAGCTGGCCGGTACCCCGTACAGCGATTTTTCGCACAGCGACGAGGACGTCGGCCTTCGTCAGTCGCTCATCGACCTCGACGGAAAGATGCTGGGCGAATGCCGGCGCCTGTTTGCCAACGCCCGCAACACGGCCGACCGGCTCAAAAAGTTCAACGGCCTCGATGCCGAGCCCCTCTATCATCCGCCGCCGTTTGCTGATCGCCTCGGTGCTGGGCCTTACGGCGATTACGTGCTGTTCGTCGGACGTCTGGAATCGATCAAGCGCCCCGAACTGGCCGTTCGTGCCATGCAGCAGGTCGAGCGTCCGATACGTCTGATTATGGTGGGAGATGGTACGCAGAGAACCCGCACTGAAGAGCTGGCAGAGTCGCTCGGGGTATCGGATCGCATCGACTTTGCAGGGGCCGTCGGCGAGCAGGCGTTGATCGATTTGTACAAAGGTGCGTTGGCTGTCGTCTACAGCCCCTTCGATGAGGACTACGGGTACGTGACGCTAGAGGCGTTTCTCGCCCACAAGCCGGTGATCACGACGACCGACGCCGGCGGACCGCTGGAGTTCGTCGAAGACGGCACGAACGGCATCGTTACCGATCCGGCGCCGGAGGCGTTGACGGCGGCTATCAATCGGCTTGCGGCCGATCGAAGTTACACGGCCCGGCTGGGCGATGCTGGTTTCGAACGCGCGCGCCGGGTCACTTGGGATGGGGTGATAGAGAAGCTAGTCCAGAGTCCAGAGTCCAAGGTCCAGAGTCCAGAGTCCAGCGTCCAAGGTCCGGAGTCCACAGTCCAGCGTCAGGAGTCTCGATGACCAAACTCATCATCCAGATCCCTTGCTTGAACGAGGCGTCGACCCTGGCCGTCACTTTGCGCGATCTGCCGAGGCAGATTCAGGGCATCGACCACATTGAGGTACTGGTCATTGACGATGGATCGACGGACAACACCGTTGACGTGGCGCGAGCTGAAGGAGTCAAACACATCATCTCGCTTCGCAACAGGCGTGGGCTCGCGACGGCATTCACAACCGGCATCGACGCCTCTCTGAAGCTTGGCGCCGACTTCATCGTCAACACTGACGGTGACAATCAGTATTCAGGAGAGGACATCGCCGCGCTCGTAGCGCCGCTCGTGAACGGCGATGCCGATATCGTTATCGGCGATCGCAATGTCGCTGCGCTCCAGCATCTTTCGTGGACCCGGAAACGATTGCAGCATCTCGGTAGCTGGGTCGTGAGGCAGGTGTCGAATACCAGGGTGCCGGATACGACGAGCGGGTTCCGGGCTTACACGCGGGAGGCCGCGCTCCGGATGAACATCGTGTCGGAGTTTACTTACACGCTCGAATCGATTATCCAGGCCGGCAAGAAGCGGATGGCGATTGCGCACGTGCCGATTCGGTCGAATGCGCGTACGCGGCCCTCGCGGTTGTTCGACAGCGTCTGGGTGTATATCAAGCGCTCGGCCTCGACAATCGTCCGAATCTATACGATGTACGAGCCGTTCAAGGTGTTCACCACCATCGGGCTGCTGACGTTCGCGGCCGGCCTTGCGATTTCCTTCAGGTTTCTGTACTTCTATTTCAACAACGACGGGAGCGGACACCTCCAGTCGCTGCTGCTCGCCGCGGTGTTGATGATCGTGGGTTTCCAAGTGCTGCTCATCGGTTTGGTTGCCGATGTGATCTCCGCGAATCGCAAGTTGTTGGAAGATTTGCTGTATCGAGTTCGCTCGATGGAGCTCGGCCCGCCTCATCGCGCCTCTGAAGACTAGCCGACCCTTTCGCGAATCGCTGCCGAGGCCTCACGCGACGAATCTACGATAGGATACGAACCTGATGCTCGCCCAGAAAGTTCCGCTTCTGGACCTCAAGGCCCAATACGCGTCGATTCGACAGGACGTGCTTGCGGCCATGACGCGGATTTGCGATACGCAACATTTCATTCTAGGCCCCGAAGTGGAGGCGCTTGAACGGGAGCTGGAAGCGACTCTCGGAGTTCCTCATGCCGTCGGCATGTCATCAGGCACCGATGCGCTACTGGCGGCCTTGATGGCCCTTGGCGTCGGTGCCGGTGACGAAGTCATTACGTCCCCGTTTTCATTCTTTGCAACCGCTGGATCGATCGCCCGGCTCGGCGCCCGGCCCGTGTTCGTCGATATTGAAAGTGGGAGCTACAACATCGATCCCGCGCACGTCGATGCCGCCATCACCCCTCGGACGAAGGCAATCATGCCTGTCCACTTGTTCGGTCAGAGCGCGGAGATGGCGCCGATCCTCGAGGTTGCGTCCGGCAGAGGCGTGCCCGTCGTGGAAGACGCCGCTCAAGCAATAGGCGGAAGCTATCACGACCGGCCCCTTGGCGGGCTTGGGACGATCGGTTGTTTTTCGTTTTTTCCGACCAAGAACCTGGGCGCTTTCGGAGATGCCGGCCTCGTCGTCACTCGCGATGCGGCGCTCGCTCGCAAGCTGCGCGCGATTCGCCAGCACGGCGGCGAAGTGAAATACCATCACGAGACGGTTGGCGCGAACTTCCGGCTCGATGCGCTTCAGGCCGCCGTATTGCGCGTCAAGCTGCCCCACCTATCGGCGTGGACGGCGGCCCGGCAACGTAACGCGGTTCGCTATGAGGATCTGTTCGCACGCGCGGGCCTGGCCAGCACGGTGCGTTTGCCGGTTCGAGCGTCGAGGCGCACGCACATCTACAATCAGTTTGTCATTCGCGTTCCCGAGCGCGATCAATTGCGCGCGTACCTTCAGACGCAGGGGATTGGAACCGAGATCTATTACCCGCTGCCGCTGCACTTGCAGCCTTGCTTTCGAGATTTGGGATATGCCGCGGGAGCATTTCCTGTCGCAGAGTCTTCCGCCAAAGAGGTACTGGCGCTTCCCATTTACGGGGAGCTCAGCGAAGGTCAGCAGGCGTGGGTGGTCGAAGCGATTCGATTGTTTTTTCAACGGGGAGCATAGCGAATGGATTTGTTGCAGCGCATCAAGAGCGGGGAAGCCCGTGTCGGAATCATCGGTCTCGGCTACGTTGGGTTGCCCCTCGCTGTCGAGTTCGCGAAGGCCGGCTTGCACGTCGTTGGCTACGATGTCGATCAATCGAAAGTGGATGCCCTTTCCGGCGGTACCAGTTATATCCCCGACGTCCCCTCGGCAGAGCTTGCGGAGGTCATCAAGGCCGGTACGTTCCGCGCGACGACCGATCAGCGAGAGCTGGCGAATGTCGACATCATCGACATCTGCGTCCCAACGCCTCTGAGAAAGACGCGCGACCCGGACCTGTCATACGTCGTCAAGGCCATCGAGGCGACTGCGGCGGTCCTTCGCAAGGGCCAGCTCGTCATTCTTGAATCAACGACCTATCCGGGTACGACCGAAGAGGTGGCGCAGCCCGCGCTCGAGGCCGGCGGTCTCAAAGTAGGCCGGGATTTTTACCTGGCGTTTTCACCAGAGCGCGTCGATCCCGGCAACCAGACCTATACGACAAAGAACATCCCGAAGGTCGTCGGCGGCATCGACCAGCGAAGCACCGATCTGGCCGCTGCCCTCTATGAAAGAGTGGTCGGGAAGGTCGTCAAGGTCGCCAACACTCGTGTCGCCGAGATGGTGAAGCTGCTCGAGAACACCTTCCGCGCCGTGAACATCGGTCTCGTGAACGAGATTGCGTTGATGTGCCATCGCCTCGACATCGACGTCTGGGAAGTGATCGACGCGGCAGGCACGAAGCCGTTCGGCTTCATGCCGTTCTATCCGGGACCAGGCCTGGGAGGTCATTGCATCCCCATCGACCCGTTCTACTTGTCGTGGAAAGCCCGGCAAAGCGGTTTCGAGTGCCGTTTCATCGAGCTCGCCGGTCACGTGAACGGCTCCATGCCCGACTTCGTGGTTGAACGCGTGACCGATGCGCTCAATTCGGCAAAGAAGAGCATCAACGGTTCCAGGGTGCACCTGCTAGGCGTTGCCTACAAGAAAGATGTCGGAGACGTCCGGGAGTCGCCGGCGCTCGACGTCATCGAGCTTCTGCACCGCCGGGGAGCGAAGCTGAGCTATAGCGATCCCTTCGTGCCTTCCTTGAAGATTGGAGGCATGACGCTCGATGCGCTCGATGCCGGAAAGGCTGACGCAGACTGCGCGGTGATCTGCACCAACCATTCGGCGTTCGACTACGATGCGATCGTCAAGACATATCCGTTGATCGTGGATACCAGGAATGCGCTGCGGGGACGGACGGACGCGGGGATCTTCCGCTTGTGATTGCCGATTCTCGATTGGCACTTGCCAACTGAATTGACAATCATCAATCGAGAATGTGGCAATGACTCATTTCACTATGCCAGCGAGCGGGCTGCTCGCGCTTGCGTACATCCGCCGCTCCATGCGGCCCGCTCGGTACGCAAGCCGTCCGGCTTGAACCGCCAGCTTCATCGACTCCGCCATCGCAATTGGATCCTGCGCTTCGGCGATGGCGGTGTTCATGAGCACACCGTCGGCGCCGAGCTCCATCGCGATCGTGGCATCCGAGGCTGTGCCGACGCCGGCATCGAGAATGATCGGCACGCGCGAGGCCTCGCGGATGATCCGGATGTTGTTGGCATTCTGAATGCCGAGACCTGAGCCAATCGGCGCCCCGAGCGGCATCACCGCGGCAGCGCCGGCATCTTCAAGTTTTCTACACACAATCGGATCGTCGGTCGTATAGGGAAGAACAACGAATCCCTCCTTGACGAGGATCCTTGTGGCGACGAGCAGCTCTTCGTTGTCGGGAAACAGGGTCCGTTCGTCGCCGATGACTTCCAGTTTTACCCAATTCGACAATCCTGCCTCGCGGCCGAGCCGTGCCGTTCGCACGGCATCATCAGCCGAGTAGCACCCGGCCGTATTGGGAAGCAGCGCGATGCGGGACGTATCGATGTAGTCCAGCAGCGACTCCTTGGTCCGATCGCTGATGTTCACGCGACGCACGGCGACCGTGACCATGTCGGCGCCCGACGCTTCATGCGCTTGCTGCATGACCGTAAACGATGAGTACTTACCGGTTCCGACGATAAGTCGTGACGTGAACGTGCGGTCTGCGATCACTAGTGAATCAGTCATGTGCGCTGCCACCACCAACGAAATTTACGATCTCGACCTGATCGCCTTCCTGAATCTCCGTGCTGTCGTAGTTGGCGCGCTTGACGACGTTCAGATTGTGCTCGACGGCCACGCGGCGTGGATCGACGTTCAGCTCTGCAAGCAGAGCGGTCAACGTGAGCGGGCCGGCGACCTCGCGTGGATCGCCGTTCAAGACGATTTTCATTTTAGCTCACGAAACCGGTTCGTGATCGGATAGCGGCGATCGCGCCCGAAGCTGCGCGGGCTCACCTTCACACCTGGCGGCGCCTGCCTGCGTTTGTACTCCGCCGTGTACAGCATCTGCTGCACGCGCGACACGATTTCGCGCGGTGCGACGCCGGCGGACAATTCGTCGACTGATTTCTCGTCCTCAATCAGCCCGGTGAGAATGGCATCGAGCTGATCGTAGGGCGGCAGCGAGTCTTGATCGGTCTGATTCGGACGGAGCTCGGCCGTCGGCGGACGAGTGAGCGTTCTTTCCGGAATCACGTCGCCGACCGGGCCCTTTGCCAGACGGGGCCGATGACTGTTGCGCCACCGCGACAGTCGATACACCTCGGTCTTGTAGATATCCTTGAGCACCGAGAACCCGCCGCACATGTCGCCGTACAGCGTCGCGTAGCCGACCGACATTTCAGATTTGTTGCCGGTCGTGAGCAACATGAGCCCGAACTTGTTGGAAAGACCCATCAGGAGAAGACCTCGAATCCTCGCTTGCAGGTTCTCCTCCGTGACATCGCGCGGCCGGCCCTCAAAGGCGGGCGCCAGCGTTTCCTCCGCGCTGGTCATCGCGCGCTCGATGGGAATCGTCATCAGACGGATGCCGAGCGCGCCGGCGACATACTGCGCCTCTTCCATGCTGATCTGGCCCGTAAACGGCGATGGCAGGCGCACACCAAGCACACGCTCGGGGCCGAGCGCATCGACAGCGATGGCTGCACTCAACGCCGAATCGACACCGCCGGACAGGCCGAGCACGACGCCGGGGAAACCGTTCTTGCCGACGTAGTCGCGCAGGCCGACGATCAACGCGTTGTAGGTATCCGCGAGCTGCTCGCCAAGTGGCTCGACACGGCCTCGCTCGCAGGTCCAGCCATCCTCGGCGCGCGTCCAGCGGGCGACATCGATCGATTCTTCCCATCCGGTCATCGATCGCACGAGATCGCCCTTGCGATCGACGACGAATGAACGGCCGTCGAAGACCAGCTCGTCTTGTCCGCCAATCTGATTCACATACGCGAGAGGGCTATTCGCTTCACGGGCGCGTATGCGCGCCAGCTCGAGTCTCGTCGAGAATTTCTGCGACTCGAACGGTGAGCCGTTCGGGACCAGAAAGAGCTCGGCACCCGCGTGAACGAGATGCGCCATGACGCCGGGCGTCCAGATGTCTTCGCAGATCGGCACTCCGAGTTTTACTCCACGAAAGTTGACAGGCTCGGGCATCGGACCTGAGGCGAACACCCGTTTTTCGTCGAAAACCCCGTAGTTGGGAAGGTCGCTTTTGAAGCGCGCAGTCACTGCGCCTCCGTCGATCACGAGGGCTGCGTTGTACACGTCGCCGTGCTCGCGCCAGGGCGTCGTGGCGATAATTGCTGGCCCCGTGTGGCTTTCGCGAACCAAGTGCTCGATCGCGGCATGACACGCGTCGATCACCGAGGGGCGCAGCACGAGATCTTCCGGCGGATAGCCGCTGACGGCGAGCTCAGGGAGCACCACCAGATCGGCCCCTGCGCTCGCGGCTTCGTCGCGCGCCTTGCGGATACGGGCGAGGTTGCCTTCGATGTCGCCGACGGTGGGATTCAGCTGTGCGAGCGCAATAGTGAAGTGCACGATCGTACGAAAAGTCTAGCATGCACTAAAATGCGCAGCGGGTCCGGCTGAAGCCGGACACTACGTACGGTGGAGCGAGAGTTCCAGCTGACGCCGGATACTACGTGGCTGAGAGGGCAGAATGAGGATCGGAGTACCGACAGAACAGCTTCCAGGCGAACGGCGCGTCGCGCTCGTGCCCGCATCGATAGCGCCGCTGAGAAAGGCCGGCTTCGACGTGCTGGTCGAACGCGGAGCCGGCGAGCGCGCCGGTTTTCCTGATGCCGTGTACGTTGAAAAGGGCGGGCAGATTGTCGAACGCTGCGACGTGTTTGGCGCCGATACCATCCTGCAGGTGCGCGTCGGCGATCTCCCGTCGACGCGCCAGGGCCAGGTCGTGATCGGAATGGCCGATCCGCTTGGGTCGCCGGAAATCGCTCGCGCGCTGGCGGAACGAGGTGTCACCGCGTTCGCGCTCGAGCTGATTCCGCGCATTACCCGTGCGCAGAGCATGGACGTGCTGTCGTCGATGGCCACGATCGCGGGCTATAAGGCCGTGCTGCTGGCGGCGGACGCACTGCCGCGGATGTTCCCGCTACTGACGACTGCGGCCGGCACGATCACCCCGGCGCACGTCTTTATCGTGGGTGTGGGCGTGGCAGGGCTGCAGGCCATTGCGACGGCGCGGAAGTTGGGCGCCGTTGTCGAGGCGTACGACGTTCGCCCCGCGGTGAAGGAACAGGTGCAGAGTGTCGGCGCGAAGTTCGTCGAGCTACCTCTCGAGACCGGGCAGGCCGAAGACAAAGGCGGCTACGCGAAAGCGCAGGACGAGTCGTTCTACCAGCGCCAGCGCGAAATGATGGCCCGCGTCGTCGCTGCGAACGACGTGGTCATCACGACAGCGGTGGTTCCGGGAAAGAAAGCGCCTATCCTCGTGACGGCCGACATGGTTCGCGGGATGGCTCCCGGCTCTGTGGTGGTGGATCTTGCGGCCGAGCGCGGCGGCAACTGCGAGCTGACGCGCGCGGATCAGGTCGTCGTCGAGAAAGGCGTCACGATTCTCGGGCCGACCAATCTACCATCGACCGTGCCCTATCACGCGAGCCAGATGTACGCGAAGAACATCACGACGTTTCTGCTTCACCTGGCGAAGGACGGAGCCGTGAAGGTCGATGCCAGCGACGAGATCACGCGCGACACGCTCATCGCCCAGGGTGGAGAAGTTGTCAACGCTCGCGTGAGGGCCGCGCTGGGTTTACCCGAGCCCACGCTGCATGGAACTCCCTGAGCGTCACCGCCTGAGCACCCAGATCCCGAATGGCGTAGGTCAGGAAGCCCTGAAGCCGGTCGAAGAACCCCTCCAGCTCTCCCTCAGTCTTGTTGTACGGGCTTCCTCCGACAATCGCTTCGCTCGAATGGAAGATGACGTTCAGAACAGGCTCGCCCTCGTCCACAAGGCGCCGCGCGAAGGTCTTCATGTCCTCGAGCGAGGAATATGACGGCCGAAGCCATACCGTTTTGACGACGCGCAGGAGTCTGAGGGCACGTTTGGTTTGATATGGCTGAGGTGCGCGGCCGTAGGCGCGCACGAGCCAGGCTGGCAACCGCCGGTTCAATGCGGCCGACACCGGTACTTCGAGCAGCGAGCTATTACCCGGTTGCACCGCCGACGCGTAAGAGAGCCAATACGGCGTCAACGGTGCATCGACGAAGTCGGGTCCCCCCTTGTGCGTTTCGTAGAACAGCGGCTGCACGCTGGAGTCCACCGTATACCCCGCCTCTTCCAGCGCAGCTGTATGCGAGGCGTGAAAGCCGAATCGACCGGATCGATATGACACCGGCGCGTCGCCAGCGGTTTTCTTCACCGCGTTTGTGAGGATCGCAAGCTGCTGCTTGAACCGATCGTGCGAGAGCTGCAGAGCGTACGGCAGCCCTTCAGCATCTTCCGGATCGCATGGCGGCGTTTCCCACACGTGATGATGGGAGCCGATCTCACAGTCGCCACCTGCTGCCAGCGCTCCCAGCGTCGCGGCTGAACGCGCATCAACGGCTACAGGATGCGTGATGAGGTACACCGGCCGCGTTCCGCTGCGCTGCAGCAGTTCGTGCAGTCGGGGAAGCGCGTAAATGTTCTCGTACGTAGGGGTGAGGCGGGAGGTAGCCTCCCATTGATTATCGCCTTCGGTGTCGATGCCGACGATCAGGTAGGGCATCTGCGGTCCTGATCCGAATCACCAAACGTGACGTGCCATTTGTCTCTATCGGTGTAGAAGGCTGGCCCGACAGAGACCGCATTGATCTTTGCGACCATCTGCACGCTCGACGCCACGCCGAAGTATCGCCTCGCCTGCATGACCTTTCGAAAGGCCGCGTTCGTGGTGAACGTCCGGATCCTATTCGACCCGGCTTCGCGCGAATCGCGCTCCATGAATCGCAGTAAAGCCTGAAAGGTCTCATGGTCGTCAGGGTCGGACAGAAAATCGACGACCATGGTGACGCGGCCCCGCGGTTCGTCGCTGTGCCGGAAGACGAGATAGCCGTCGATGCATCTCTCCCGCTCGAGCGCGACGATCGAGTAGCGGAGGTGGGGAAGCTGGACGTACTTCCATTCAAGGTAGCGGGCATCCCGGCGCACCGCGAAATCGAACTTCGACGATACCCGCTCCCAGAGATCCGTGAAGCGCGCATCGAAATGCTCGAACCGGCGCACACGCGGATCGACCGGATCACGATTCGGAAAGCCGAGCGCGATCGGTGCGGCGACCAGCGAGACGACGCTGTTGACGACAGGGGGCCAGCCGGCCCTGGCGAGCGCGCTGCGCGTGAGCGGTTTTACCAGGCACGGCACCGGACCGACGTCTGGCCACTTCAGCTTTCGAAACAGGCGATGCGAGCTGACCGAGAGCCCCATGCCGAGCGACGCGCCGCTGTGGCGGTCCCAGGTCTCGAAGAGCAGCTCGCCTAGCCCCTGGCGCTGGCGTTCTGGCGCGACCATGACGTCCATTCCCCACGACGCATCGACTTCGCGTCCCGCCAGCGAAAGACGGACAGGCATCGTGGCGTACTGGCCGACAATCCTTCCGTCGTCGCGCGCGATCCAAATCTGAGGACCCTCTGCGTTGGGATTTCGTCCGTACTGCCAGTCCCAGCGCAGCGCGCTGGCGTCGGCTTGTGCGTCGCCGAAGACGCGCCGGAACAGCGCGTCCACTTCGACCCTGTCGTCGGAGCGATACCTGTCGACGTTCACTGTGGCTATCGTTCTAACCCTACTGCCCGAGGCGGGCCTGGCTCAGCGTCAGTACAAACGAACCGACGGCGAGGTCGGACTGCAGCTTGATCGGCAGCCGGCTTGGCGTGTCGCTGATCCATAGATGGATCGGTCTGCCATTGGGCCGGCCGTCTTCACCAAACACGGTCGTTCTGATGCGGAAGGCTTGAAATGGTCCCGCGGGCGTCTTCAGCGCGTCGGAAGCCTCGACGCTGACCTGCGCACGATAGGCGTGTCCGCCGGTGCTCACGGGAATCGTCTCGCGGGCTCCGATCTTCAACGGCAGGGCACGAATGACGTAGATTGCCGACAACGCATCCTGCGTGAACGCCGGTACATTCAGATCACGCTTGCCGTTCTTGGCCGTGACGTTCTCGAACGTCGCCTTGCGCGCAGCATTGTTGAACGTCGTGACCTTCATCTGGTGGCGCTGTCCCTCCTCGCTGTACACGCCCGCACGCTGCGGGAGCAGGGTATACACATCCATCAGCACGTCGGCCTTGTAGTACAGCGTGTAGAGCTTCGACATCAGCGGTGTGGGCCGCGCCTCGGCGACCACGTAGTACGCGAGCGAGTTGTATGAGGGGCGCTTGCTCTGCACGTTCAACGTCACCGTACCTGCGGTGACATACGTCGAGTACGAGACGTCGTAGGTGAGCAGCTCGCCTGCCTTGAAGGGCACGCGCACCTCGCCGAGTGGCTTCGCAGCAGCGCGAGCGGTCGGCGCTGGTGTTCTGGCAGATTGGCCGAAGATGACCTGCGCGCCGGCAAGGCACGCAAGCGCGAGCGTGAGAACGTCCTTCCGCGTCACTCGACTAAATTAGCATACGTCGCCGCGCCAGCGGACTGCGCAGTCGACAGTCGCTAGTCGATAGTCGCTAGTCCACAGTCGGGTCCGGCTTTTGACCACGAACTCGCCAGTTGCAGCGCTGCAGGTAATTAATCCATGGAGTGAGCATCTTGCATATTTCGATGTATTTGCCGCCGACGTGATTGAATTCGGCCTCTGAAATGAACCGCTTTCCTTTGGCTTTCGCAAGAAGAGCCTTCCGATAAACAATGAGATCCTCAAGAGTCTTTGCTTTCATACAACGTGCCCGAGCACGTTGCATGCCGACTATCGACTCGCGACTGTGGACTAGCGACTCGCGACTAGGTTTGCATACGTCGCCGCGCCGAGCAGCCCGGCGCCGGGGTTCAAAATCACCTTGACCGGTATGCGCGCAGTGAGCGAGTCCATCGGCGACTTGCCCAAGAAGGACTCCATGAAGATCGGCCAGCGCAGCGCGGGAAGAATGCGCGGTGCGATGCCGCCACCGAGATACAGCCCGCCCGTTGATAGCGCCGTCAGGGCCAGATTGCCTGCTGCCGCTCCATAGGCCGATACGAACACCTCCAGCGTCCGGATGCACGATGGGCAGCCGACGTGAAGCGCCGCGCGAGAGATCGCCGCAGGAAGATCGTCCGCGGCGGGAAGCGGCGTCAGCGTCGCGCATTGATGTGCGAAGAGGATGCGATGGATATGCTCGAGCCCAGGTCCTGACACGACCCGTTCGACGTCGGCGCGCCCGTACTCGCGCGCGAGCGCATCGTGCAGCCTCTGCTCGTCGGCATTGCGCGCGGCGAAGTCGGCATGCCCCCCTTCGGAGGCGCGTGGAACGAGACGCCCGCTGATGTTCGGCAGGAGAGCGATGCCGAGTCCAGTGCCGGCGGCGATCAGGGCCGCGTTGCCAGACGGATCGGGATTGCCTTCGCGCAGCACTTCGATCTCGTCGCCGCTGAGCACCGGGACGGACCACGCGAGGGCTTCCAGATCGTTCAGAAGGTGGGCGCGTGGTACTGGTAACTCGCGCTGTACGACCTCGATATCGACAACCCACGGCACGTTCGTGAGCTGTGCGCGCGTTCCGATAACCGGACCTGCGACGCCGAAGCTTGCTGCCTCGATGTCCGCCGCGCTCGAGCCCTCATCGCGCAGGAATTGCTTCGAGAGCGCCTCGAGGCCGGCGAAGTCGAGCGTGCGGTACGAACGCGTGCTCACGACAGCGGGACGGGCAGCTCCTCGTGCGAAGAGGCCCATGAGTGTTTTGGTTCCGCCGACATCGCCGGCCAGCAGCATGCGCACGATTGTAAATCCGCGTCGACCGCTTTGGTAGCATGCGGTCGATCCGCTTGACATCTACTCGCACCTCAAGCATTCTCGCCGCCTCCGCTCATGTGCGACCCATGAGCTGCGGCGAGCCTCGCCGTAGCGCTGGCGCGAAGGCGGGCGATCAAAGTGGCGAACCCTCCTGGCAATCCGCTCGTCGATCACGTTGTTGTCTTCACCGGCAAACTGTCATCGCTCGGCCGCAAAGAAGCGCACGCTCTGGTTATTCGCCTCGGCGGCTCGGCTGCCGACGAGGTCACGGCGCGCACGACGATGGTGGTGGTCGGCGCCGAAGGGTTTCCAGGAGGGGAGAAGAGTCAGAAGATCCGGAAGGCAGAGGACCTCGGGCTGCGGGTCGTCAGCGAGAACGACTTCTGCCGGATGTGCGGTATTCAGCCACCTGAAGATCTCAAGCAGCAGTACTACTCGCAGCGCGATCTGCTCGGCATGTATCGCGGACTGCGCGAAGACCATCTGCGGTATCTTCAAAAGTGGGGGCTGATTCGACCCGTTCTGCGGACCAACACCGATACGTACTTCGCGTTCTCCGATCTCCTGTTGATCCGGCAGGTCAGCGCGGAGCTCGAAGGCGCGCCGTTCCGCGCGATTGTGAAGTCGCTGCAGGCCGCACGGAGTGGTCAGCTTGCGTTCGATTTCCGTATCGATGCGGAGCCGGCACGCATTATCAAACTGAAGCGGCCGCGGCCGAAAGAGTCGGGAAAGGAAGCAGGGAAGGATGCCGCCCCGCCGATCTCGGCCCCGCAGACGCTGGCAGAAGAATATTTTCTGAAGGGTTCGGCGCTCGACGTTGATGAGTCACGTCACAATGCCGCGGCGAACTGGTATCGCAAGGCGCTCGAAATCGATCCGTACCTCGTCCCCGCGCTCATCAACTTGGCGAACATCCATTACGGGAAGGACGAGCTCGCCGAAGCGCAGGCGCTCTACGAGCGCGCCATCAGTCTCGACCCAGATTTTTTCGAGGCGCACTTCAACCTGGGCAACATCTACCACGATCTCGGCCGTTTTCCGGAAGCGGCGAGCTGCTATCGTGCGGCGCTGGATCTGAATGCACAGTACGCCGACGCGCACTTCTACCTGGCGATTACCCTTGAGAAGACGGGCCACTCCCTCGAAGCGAAGCCCCATTGGCGGGCTTATCAGCAGCTGTCGCCGAACGGTGAGTGGGTGGCGTTGGCGAGGGAGTTTTCGGAGTAGGTGAAACAGTCGACGGTCGGTAGTCGTCAGTAATCAGTCTCAGTCTTCAGTCGGTGGTCTCAGTCCTTGGTCTCCAGTCTGTCGACTTTCGACTGGGACCGCTGACTCTTGACTGAGACTGACGACTGATGACTGCCGACTGATGACTAGTACCCGTAGTCCTCAGCCGACCTCTTCTTGGGTATCCGTCTCACCTTATAAAACGAGCAGTCCGGGCACCAGGCCTCCGGATCGAAACCGGTGGTACCCGCTATTGGCTGTACGTCGCGATGCCCGCAGAAGTCTGCGGGGTTACCGTCTTCCGGCGGTTTACGCCAGCGGCAGCTGTGATAGCGCTGGACCGCCGCAGACAAGGCCGGAGCCTCAGCCTGCGCGGGCACATTCGCGTCTTCGGGTTTGGCAACGGGCGTCGTTGTCGAATCGTCGAACATAATGACTTGGCGCTAACGAGCGCGAAACGTGATGATGCCCCGAACAGGGTCGTAAGGAGATACGCCGACGGTGACGCGGTCGCCCGGGACAACCTTGATTCTGAAGCGGCGCATCCGGCCGCTCAACTGGGCGAGCACCTCGTGCCCGGCATCACACTGAACGCGATAAAGACCCCCGCTGTGCACTGCCACCACGGTCCCCTGCATGTCGATCAAATCGTCTTTGCTCAAACCGGCTCGAAATCCTTTCCAAACAGTCGTGTCCGTCTCGCGTCGGACCTTCGAGCGATCTCTTCGCTCGCAATGATTGTGCCACAAACGATGCTCAGCCGCCCAATTTTCGCACGGCAGTTTCGACTTGCGATGCTAAGTCTACGTAATTATCACCGCTTAGCCTGATGGGCGCGCCGAAGCTCACGGTCACACGCCCGGGTTTCGCCATCTTCCATTTTTTATGAAGCACGCGATCGATGCCTTCCAGCCGCACCGGAATCACCGGCACATCCAGTCGCGATGCCATCATGGCAACTCCAGGGCGGAACACGGCAATCTCACCGCGATCGGTGCGCTTTCCCTCGGGAAAAATCAAGATTGAAAAGCCCTCGCCGATTAGTTCACCCGCATACCGGAGCGTCTGTCGCGCCCCCACTTCGCGCTGGGGCAGTGGGAAGGTGTTGAAGAACGCCGCCGACAGCCAGTAGTTCAGGCTGTTGGTGAACCACTGCTTGCGCGTGTGCTGCTCAGGGAAAAAGTGCGGCTTGAAAAACTCCTTGGCCATGGCTGTGGCAACGCGGCGGCGCCAGTGGCCGGGCAGCGCGGCGAGGATGACCGGGCCGTCCATGTGGCTCTGGTGATTGGCCGCGAAAATCACCGGACCTTGAACATGTTGCAGATTCTGCAATCCTTCCACTTTGATCCACGCAAAAACACGCGTCAACGGCAGCAGGAACAGCGATTGGCTCACGGCCCGCATCGCGCGGATCGGCCACGTCCGATTCCACGACGGAAACGCCAGCGGCGGCTCCGACGAGAATTCACCGGACGCTGGCCCCGGAGCAGAGGCAAGACGTTCGAGGTCGGCGACGGTTGTCGCATTCGAAAATGCCGCCTCGTCGATGGTGGTGTTCAGTGCGCCTTCGAGCGCCACCATCATCTCGATTCGCTCCAATGAGCTGAGGCCCAGCTCCTCCAGTGTCATGCCCGGTTCGAGCGGCCGCCCTCCAGCGAAGCGCGCGACCACCGACGCGAGACTACCCGCAGCGGGTGATGTGGTGACAGGTGCGGCACCGTTCTGCAGCCACGCGCGGATCTCGTGACGTTTCAGTTTCCTCGTTCCTTCCGTTCGCGGCAGCTCTGCGCCCGGCCAGATGTGTGCGGCGCGAATGCGCTGGTGATCCGCCAACACCGCGTTCGCGGCCTTCACGACGTCGCCGGCATTCGTGCCCGGTTCCACAATCAAGGCCACTTGGACGCGCTCTTCGCCATCTTGCGTCACGCCGACGGCGCCGGAATCCCTCACGCCCGGCACCGCGTTGACCACGCGCTCCACGTCTTCGGGAAACACGTTGAGTCCTTCAGGCGTCACGATCATTTCCTTCTTACGGCCGCGAATGAAGAGGCGGCCTTGCGCGTCGAGCTCCCCGACGTCGCCCGTGTGAAACCACCCGCCTTCAAACGCGGCGCCCGTTCCCTCGGGTGCGCCGTAATAGCCCTGCGTCACGTTGTCGCCGCGCACCAGAATTTCGCCGTCGGGCGCGATCTTGATGTCGACGCCCGCAATGGCTTTGCCGACAGATCCCTTGCTGGTCGAGAAAGGATGATTCAAGGTGACGATCGGAGCCGTTTCCGTCAGCCCGTAGCCCTGGATGACGAGAAAACCCAGCTTTCCCCAGAACGATTCGAGTGACGATTCGAGCGGGGCCGCGCCGACGACGAACGACCAGAACTTCAAGCCGAAGAGGCGGTGGATTGCACGATAGCGCCACCACCGTTTTACAACCCCGGCCTTTTGGTGGGGAATCTCGCGCACCTCTGGATAGAGTCGCGCCACGTGATCGGCCAGCACGTCGAGAATCTTCGGTACCGATACCAGGACCGACACGCGGCGCTTTTTGACTTGCCGGACAATTTCGTGCGGGTTGAATCCGCGCATGAACACGACGGTGCCCCCCAGCATGGGCGGGACGAACGTCGCCATCGCTTGTCCGAACATGTGACTGAGCGGTAACAGGTTAAGGAACCGGATGGGGAAGAACGGGCGACCGTATTTCTTGTATTTCAGTACCTCGCGCTCGACCGGGACGATGTTGGCCAGGACGTTGCGGTGGGTGAGAACGACCCCCTTGGGCTCGGCGGTTGCACCCGACGTGAAGATGATTTCGACTGTATCGTCGCGCGTGATGTCGACGGGCGTGAACGTCGACGCATCCAGCATCCGCCAGTCGATGTCGCTGAGTTTCCAGGTGGCCGGCTTGAAGGCCGGCACGACGTCCGGTCCAGCGAGCTCGACATCTTCACCGAGCAGGATCAGTTTCGCGTCAACGATCCGGACGACGGTGGAAAGGAAGTCCTTGGAAGCGCGGTAGTCGATCGGTACGGCAATCGATCCATTGAGCAGGCATCCCCACAGCGCGATGATCCATTCGGGCCTGTTCTCGCTCCAGAAGACAACTTTGTCGCCTTTGCGGAGGCCCGCGCCTTGCAGTCGCGCGGCAAACCCGCGCGCGGCGTCTGCACAGTCAGCGTACGTGTACGAGCGGGCACGGAATCCGTCATCGTAGACGAGAAATTCGACGCGGCCGATCGCCACATCGTTGAAGAAATCGAGTAAGGTATCCCGACACACCATGCGCATATTCTTGACGGGTGCGACAGGATACATCGGCTCCGCAGTACTCGATGCCATGCTGCGCGCAAACCACCAGGTCACTGCGCTGGTGCGCACGCCGCAGGCGGCCGATGCGCTCGCATCGCGCAGCGTCACTCCCGTGCTCGGCGATCTGAAGACGTTGAAGTCGTACCGTGCCGCGGCCGAAGGCTTCGATTCCTACATTCACGTGGCCGCCGAGTCGACCGCCAAGCGCGAAGAGGTCGATCGCAAGACAATCGAGACGCTTATCGCGGCAGCCGCATCGCACGCCAGGACCTCGCCGTGTTCCTTCGTCTACACCTCGGGTCTCTGGGTTCTAGGATCGAATGCGCAGCCGATGGACGAGACGGCTCAGCCCAACCCGGGGCAGTTGCTGGGGTGGCGGCCATCACATGAGCAAATGGTATTGCAGGCGGCCACCGCGAATCTGCGGACGGCGGTCATCCGTCCCGGAATTGTCTATGGTGGAAATCGCGGGATTGTCTCGGAGTTGCTGAAAAACGCCCAGAACGGGCTGATCCGGGTCATCGGCACCGGCGAGAACCACTGGCCGCTCGTCTACGTCCGGGACCTCGCCGACCTCTACGTTCGCGCGGCCGGTTTGCCACACGCCTCGGGTATCTATCACGCGAACGACGAGGCCGACGAAACGGTCAACACCATCGTCGACGGCATCAAGAGCCATGTCTCCATGCCGCCCGATGTGCGTCACGTCCCGCTCGAGGAAGGGCGCAAGAAACTCGGCGCCTATGCGGATGCGCTGGCGCTCGATCAGCGGGTGCGTGGACCGCGCGCCCGTGCGCTGGGATGGTCCCCCACGCTGCACTCGGTCAGCACGAGCGTGCCGAGGCTGCTCGAGGAATTCCGCCGCGCCCAGGAGCGCGCCGCCTGATTTCCGGCCGCGATGCAGAGCCGCACGCTACTCAGAAGTAGTGTCCGGCTTTAGCTGGACCATCTGCGAAGCGAGCGTGATCCCCTCCTCTATTGATTTGATCTCACCGTCCAGCTGCTTCTCGTAAATCTGCTTCAGCAGCGCGCCCATCGCAGGGCCGGGCGTCATGCCGAGATCGAGCAGGTGCCGTCCGAGCAGCAGCGGTTTCGGCGGGCTGCGATCGACGCCGAGCTCCCGCGCTCTTTCGAGGAACCAATCCATCGCCGAACAGTCGAACGTGCCGGTCCTTCCGAGGCAGTCCGACTTCGCCACCCGTGCGAGTAGCTCGAGGTTCGCTTTCTGCGCAAGCCGTCGGAACGCGCCGTCGGTGAGCTCGTGACGGACCTTGTAAAGCATCCCCGGCTTCAGATGGTGCGCGACGAGACCGAGCACCTGCGCCCGTGCGTCCTTGCCATCGATCGAGTGGATGTTGAGGCGATCGAGAAAGGCGGTGGCGGGCGCCACGCCCTCCTCCTCGTGGTTCAGCGACCGAATTCGGCCGTCAATCAACGCCGTCGTTGCAGGCTTCCCGAAATCGTGTGTGACGGCGCCGAGCATCACGATGAGCTGATCGGCGCGATCGAGATCGTCGATTCGCTGCCGTGCCTGATCGATCACCATGAGCGTATGAATCCAGACGTCACCTTCCGGATGCCATTCGGGTTCCTGCTCGCAGTTGACCAGAGCCTTCATCTCTGGGAAGAGCTGATCGATCACGTTGAGCTCGAGTGCCAGTGCGAAGCCGATTGAGGGTCGGCGCGCGCGCAGTAGAAGCTTTTCGATTTCTCCCCAGATGCGTTCGGGTGGAAGGTCGTCGAGCCTGACCGCGCGACACAGGGCCGCCGTGGCGGAATCGAGCGTCAGCTCGAATCGCGCGGCGAACTGCACGGCACGCAGCGCGCGGAGGCTGTCGTCGCCGAAGGTCTCCGGATCGACCGCTTTCAACAGCCTGCGGCGGAGGTCGTCGCGGCCGTGGAAGGGATCGAGATGCTCATCGGTGAGCGGGTCCCACGCGATCGCGTTGATCGTGAAGTCGCGGCGCTTCGCCGCAGCTTCAACCGACATCGACGGATCCCCTTCGACGATAAACCCTTTGTGGCCCCGGCCGGCTTTGGATTCGCGGCGCGGGAGGCCGATGTCGATCGTGCCGATCTTGTAGACGGGAAAACTCTGGCCGATCGGTTCGACCTTGCCGAACGGCGCGAGGACATCGGGGAGATCGTCGGCAGGGATACCGAATACCTCCATATCGATATCTTTCGCCTCGGCCGACCTGAAGGTCGGCCCTACGCCCAGCACAACGGGCGCGGCGAGCGAGGACTCGAGGAGGCGGTCGCGCACATAGCCCCCGACGACAAGCGCGCGCCCGCCGCGCGCTTTCACCGCTCGCGCGATTTCTGAAACCGTAAAAAGGGGGTCTGACCCCATATCCTCGTGTGCCATTGCCTACCGCAATCCCAGCAGCTCCACATCGAAGATCAGCCACGAGTTCGGCGGTATTACACCTCCGGCGCCGCGCGAGCCGTAACCCAGCTCCGGCGGGATGGTCAGCTTCCGTTTCCCTCCGACCTTCATGCCCTCCACTCCCTCGTCCCATCCTTTAATAACCATTCCCGCACCTAATGTGAATTCGAACGGGTCATTCCGGTCGACGGACGAGTCGAACTTCTGGCCGTTCGTCAGCCATCCTGTGTAGTGGACTTTCGCTTTTTGTCCGGCCTTGGCCGTGGCGCCGTTGCCGGCGTCGATATCCTCGTATTTCAGCCCGGACGGTGTGGTGATCGGTTCTGCCATCGGTTGCGTCTCCCAAAGAGTTAGTGTTATATTCGTCAGGTTGTATCGGAGTTAGGAAACCCTATCTAGCTTCGAACCGCACGGAAGAGGCAAGCAGAAGCCCCTTTCTTAGAACGAGCCGGCGGAAGGACCGCCCGGCCCGCGAATTTCTTCACATAGGGTATTGCATCGGGCGCCAAGCGATGGTGCTTCTAGGCCCGACGCGACTTTTAGGCCAAACGCAGGTCCGGCTGAAGCCGGACACTACGGTTTTGGCCGCATGGAGTTTTTTCCCTGTGCCGACTATCAGCCAGCTCGTCCGCCACGGTCGGACGAAGATCGTCAGCAAGACGAAGAGCCCGGCGCTGCAGAACAGCCCGCAGAAGCGTGGCGTGTGCGTGCGCGTGTTCACCCAGACACCGAAGAAGCCGAACTCTGCGCTGCGTAAGGTCGCGCGCGTGCGGCTGACGAACGGCATCGAGGTGACGACCTACATTCCGGGCGTCGGACACAACTTGCAGGAGCACTCGCTGGTGCTCATCCGGGGCGGTCGTGTCAAGGACCTTCCGGGCGTGCGATACCACGTGGTGCGCGGCACGCTCGACGCCGTCGGTGTCGCGGGACGAAAACAGGGACGCTCGAAATATGGAGCGAAGCGCCCCAAGGCTTAGTGAGATTCTGATATGCCTCGCAGACGAATCATCGCAAAACGTGAAGTGGCGGCCGACCCGATCTATCAGAGTCCGCTGGTCACCCGCTTCATCAACACCGTCATGAGAGACGGCAAGCGGAACACGGCAGAGGGCATCCTCTACCGCAGCTTCGACATCATCAAAGAGAAGACCGGCGACGATCCGGTCAAGGTCTTCAAAAAGGCGCTCGATAACGTGAAGCCGAGCCTCGAGGTCAAGTCTCGACGCGTCGGCGGCTCGAACTATCAGGTGCCCGTCGAAGTGAATCCGAACCGCCGCCTTTCGCTCAGCATCCGCTGGGTCGTCAGCTACGCGCGCGCGCGCGGCGACGGCAAGACGATGCAGGAGAAGCTTGCGAACGAGCTGATGGACGCGGCGAATCTTCGCGGTGGTGCCGTGAAGAAGCGCGAAGACACTCACAGAATGGCAGAAGCGAACAAAGCGTTCGCTCACTATCGCTGGTAGTTCTTAGATTCTAGATTCTAGATTTTAGATTCAAGTTATGCCACGGTCACACTCGCTAGAAAAAACGCGGAACATCGGCATCATGGCCCACATCGATGCCGGTAAGACCACGACGACAGAACGGATTCTGTTCTACACCGGAATCACGTACAAGATCGGCGAAGTCCATGAAGGTACCGCCGTCATGGACTGGATGGAGCAGGAGCAGGAGCGCGGCATCACCATCACGTCGGCCGCGACAACGTGTTTCTGGCGCGATCACCGCATCAACATCATCGATACGCCAGGCCACGTCGACTTCACCGCCGAAGTCGAACGCTCGCTGCGCGTGCTCGACGGCGCGGTCGCGGTGTTCGACTCGGTCGCCGGCGTCGAGCCGCAGTCCGAGACAGTCTGGCGCCAGGCCGACAAGTACCGCGTGCCGCGCATCTGTTTCGTGAACAAGATGGACCGCATCGGCGCGGACTTCAAGCGCACCTTCGATCAGATCATCTCCAAGCTCGAGGCCAACCCCGTCGCCATCCAAATCCCCATCGGTTCCGAAGACAAGTTCGTGGGCGTCGTCGACCTCATCCAGATGAAGTCGATTACCTATAAAGATGAAACCATGGGCGCCGACTACATCGTCGGCGAGATCCCGGCCGATCTGCTGGAAGACGCGAAGCATTACCGCGAGCAGCTGATCGAGAAGGTCAGCGAGGCCGACGACAAGATTCTCGAGAAGTACCTGCACGGCCAGGAGCCGACGGAAGCCGAGATCAAGGCGGCGATCCGGAAGCGCGTGAACCACTCGGTGCGCGAAAAGGGCCAGGCCGCGTTCGTGCCGGTCATCTGCGGATCGGCGTTCAAGAACAAGGGCGTGCAGCCGCTGCTCGACGCGGTCGTCGACTTCCTGCCCTCTCCGCTCGACGTGCCGGCCATCGTCGGCATCGACCCGGACAAGAAACCCGATCCTGACAATCCCGATGCGGTGCTGATCGAGCGCCCCGCAAAGGACAGCGCGCCGTTCGCCGCCCTGGCGTTCAAGATCATGACCGACCCGTTCGTTGGCCAGCTCGCCTTCTTCCGCGTGTACTCGGGCGTCCTCACGGCGGGCTCGTCGGTGTTCAATTCGACCAAGCAGCGGTCGGAGCGCATCGGCCGTCTCCTGAAGATGCACGCGAACAAGCGCGAGGAGATCAAGGAAGTGTACGCGGGCGACATCGCGGCGGCCGTCGGCCTCAAGAGCGTCTCGACCGGCGACACGTTGTGCGACGAGAAACATCCGATCGTGCTCGAGTCGATGGACTTCCCGAAGCCGGTTATCTCGCTCGCAATCGAGCCGAAGACCAAATCCGACCAGGAGAAGCTCGGCGTCGGCCTTCAGAAGTTGATGGCCGAGGATCCGACCTTTCAGGTCCAGACGGATCAGCAGACCGGCCAGGTCATCATCGCCGGCATGGGCGAGCTGCATCTGGAAATCATTGTCGACCGTCTGAAGCGCGAGTTCAGCGTCGAGGCCACCGTCGGCAAGCCGCAGGTTGCCTACAAGGAAACGCTGACGCGCCCGGCTGACGGCGAAATGAAGTACTCGAAGCAGACCGGCGGCCGCGGCCAGTACGGCCACGTGAAGATTCACCTGTTCCCTGGCGAGCCGGGCTCGGGTTACGTCTTCGAGAATGAGACCACGGGCGGCTCCATTCCGAAGGAATACATCAAGCCGATCGACATGGGGATCAAGGAAGCCCTCACGCGCGGCGTGCTCGCCGGCTATCCGATCGACGATGTGCGCATCGAGCTGTATGACGGCTCGTTCCACGAGGTTGACAGCTCGGAAATGGCGTTCAAGATCGCGGGCTCTATGGCCTTCCAGGACGCGGCGAAGAAGGCCAAGCCCGTGCTGCTCGAACCGGTGATGCGCGTTGAAGTCGTGGTTCCGAAGGAACACATGGGCGACGTCATGGGGAACCTGTCGAGCCGGCGGGGACAGATCCAGTCGCAGGAAGATCGTGGCGGCACGCAGATTATCCAGGCGCGCGTTCCGCTTTCTGAGATGTTCGGCTATGCCACCGACCTCCGGTCGCGAACGCAAGGCCGCGCGACGTATTCGATGCACTTCGATCGGTACGAGCCGGCGCCGGGGAACGTGAGCGAAGAAGTCGTGGCGAAGGCCCAGGGGAAATAGACGTTGGGCTATGGGCTTTAGGCAGTGCCTAGAGTCCAGAGTCGAGAGTCCAGAGTCCAGAGTCGATGAGGTTCAGAGAATGAGTGCGATGTTCAGCGACAAGATTCGAATCCGTCTCAAGGCCTACGACTCGCGCGTGCTCGATCAGTCGACCACCGAGATCGTTGACACGGCCAAGCGCACGGGTGCGCGGCTTGCGGGTCCGATTCCGCTCCCGACGTCGATCAACAAGTGGACGGTGTTGCGATCGCCGCACGTCGACAAGAAGTCGCGGGAGCAGTTCGAGATCAGAACGCACAAGCGCCTGATCGACATCTTCGAGCCGACGCCGCAGACGGTCGATGCGTTGATGAAGCTGGATCTTCCGGCTGGCGTCGACGTCGAGATCAAGGCGTTCGGGAAGGAACATACGAAATAGCTGCCAGCCGCCAGCTACCAGCTCCCAGCCATTGTCGGCTGGAAGCTACTGGTAGCTGGAAGCTGAAAGCTGAGAGCTTCCATATGGTCACAGGAATCATCGGTAGAAAAGTCGGGATGACGCAGTTGTTCGCCGAGGACGGCTCTGTCGTTCCGGCCACGGTCATTAAAGCCGGCCCCTGCGTGGTCGTGCAGCGCAAGACCGCGGCAACCGACGGTTATGAATCGGTGCAGATCGGACTGGTCGATGCGAAACCGGCGAAGGTGCGCAAACCGCTCGAAGGGCACTACAAGAAAGCCAACGTGCCGCCGACCCGCGTCCGCCGCGAGGTGACGCTCGCGAAGGATGGCGATCCGAAAGTGGGCGATCAGATTCTGGTCACCATGTTCGAGAGCGGCGAGCGAGTTGACGTCATCGGCACGAGCCGCGGCAAAGGCTTTCAGGGTGTCGTCAAGCGCCATCACT
Organism: Vicinamibacterales bacterium; assembly: GCA_035281225.1. GTDB lineage: Bacteria > Acidobacteriota > Vicinamibacteria > Vicinamibacterales > JAMQPK01 > JAMQPK01. The sequence goes on along the minus strand of DATEEI010000097.1, from coordinate 81,706 downwards.
TTGGGGGTGGCGCGGCGACGCACGGATCGATGTTCCATCGCGCCCCTGGCTCGATCGGCGCGTCTTCGTTTCCCTCACGCGTCGTCAAGGGTATGCGTGCGGCGGGCCGCATGGGCGGCGATCGTGTGACGGTGAGAAATCTCCGCGTGGCCAGGATCGACGCGGAGAACAACCTCCTGATCGTACGCGGGGCGATTCCCGGCGCTCCCAGCGGCTACGTGATCATCCGTAAGGCCGTCGCGGCCAAGAAACTCAAGGTGGCGCAGGTCGAGAAGCCGAAAGGCAAAAAGTAATGAAGATCGACGTCGTCAATACTGACAACAAGAAGGTCGGCTCGCTCGAATTGAGCGACGAAGCGTTCGGCGGCCGTGTCAACAGCGCGATCATCTGGGAATCGGTCGTGCATTCGAATGCCTCGGAGCGTCGCGGCACGCACAAGACCAAGAACCGCGCGAACGTGGCGGGCAGCGGACGCAAGCCCTGGAAGCAGAAGGGCACAGGCCGGGCGCGCGTCGGCAGCGTGCGCAATCCCCTGTGGCGCCACGGCGGCACCGTGTTCGGGCCTCAACCCCGCAGCTACGATTTCCGGTTGCCGAGCAAGGTGAAGCGCGGCGCACTGGTGGCGGCGATTGCGGCACGCGTGCAAGACGGAGCGCTCGTGGTCGTCGATGAGCTCACAGCGACCGAGAGCAAGACCAAAGCCGCGACGGAGTTGTTGAAGCGCCTGGGCGCCGACGGTAAGGCGCTCCTGATCGACGTGCAGCCGAACGAGAAGCTCGGCATCGCGGTGCGCAACATTCCCGGCGTGCAGTTTCTCGCCAGCGCGCGCGTGAACGCGCGCGACGTGATGAACGCGTCGCGGGTGATTGCGACCAAGGCCGCCGTGGAGAAATTGCAGGAGCTCTATGAAACTTACTGACGTCATCCGCCGGCCGCTCATCACGGAGAAGACCTCCATTCAGCGCGAGCGGGATGGACGGACGATCGTGTTCGAGGTGGCTACGCACGCGAACAAGACGGAAATCAAGCGCGCTGTCGAGACGCTGCTGGGGTCGAAGGTCGAAGCCGTCCGCACGGCGATCTCCCATGGCAAGGTGAAGCGGCAGGGTCGGTTCGCGGGGCAGCGTTCGGACTGGAAGAAAGCCTACGTGAAGCTGCGCGAGGGCGAGAAGCTGCCCGAGTTTTTCGAAGGGGCGTAATCAACCATGCCTATCAGAAAATACAAACCGACGTCACCCGGCCGGCGCTTTCAGACCGTCCAGACGTTCGACGACATTACGACCAACGAGCCGCACAAGCCGCTCGTCGAGTCACTGCACCGCTCCGGCGGCCGCAACAATCACGGCGAGCTCACCTCGTGGTGGCGCGGCGGCGGGCACAAGCGGCTCTATCGCATCATCGATTTCAAGCGCGATAAGAAAGACATTCCTGGCAAGGTTGCGACGATCGAGTACGACCCGAACCGCTCGGCCCGCATCGCGCTCATTACGTATTCTGACGGCGAGAAGCGGTACATCCTGCAGCCGAACGGCCTCAAGGTCGGCGATGCGGTGATCTCGGGCGACAACGTCGACATTCTTCCGGGCAACGCCTTGCCGTTGAAGAACATTCCGTTGGGCACGATGCTCCACAACGTGGAGCTGAAGCCGGGCAAAGGTGGCCAGATCGCGCGCAGCGCGGGGTCGTCCGTGCAGCTCGTGGCCAAAGAAGGTGACTACGCGTCGGTGAAGATGCCCTCCGGCGAGATTCGTCACATCGCGATCGTGTGCTACGCCACCGTGGGACAGGTGGGCAACCTCGATCACGAGAATGTGTCGATCGGCAAAGCCGGCCGCAGCCGATGGATGGGCAAGCGTCCGCACGTCCGCGGGGTCGTCATGAACCCTGTCGACCACCCGCACGGCGGCGGCGAGGGCAAGACCTCGGGCGGCCGCCACCCGGTGTCGCCGTGGGGTCTTCCGACCAAGGGCTACAAGACACGAAATCGCAAATCGACGGACAAGTTCATCCTCCAGCGCCGGCCGAAAGGCGTCAGGTAAGAGTTGTTATGAGCCGATCACTGAAAAAGGGACCGTTCGTTGATACGCCGCTCCTCGAGAAGATCGAGGCGATGAATCGCGATAACGAGAAGAAAGTGGTGAAGACCTGGTCGCGCCGCTCGACCGTGATTCCCGAAATGGTGGGACACACGCTCGCGGTACACAACGGCAGGAAATTCATCCCCGTGTACGTGACCGAAAACATGGTGGGGCAGAAGCTGGGCGAGTTCTCGCCGACCCGCCAGTTCAAGGGACACACGACCAAGACGGAAAAGGCCGCGCAGGTGGCCGCCGCGGCGCCGCCCGCCGCTGGTGGCGGCGGGGCGAAGGCGGGGGGCTAGTCCATGGCGATTGAAGCTCACGCGACAGCGAAGTACGTCCGCACGTCGGCTCAGAAGGCCGGACTGGTGATGGATTTGATCCGCGGGCGCGATGTGAATCGTGCGCTCGCTACACTGCTGTTCACGCGCAAGGGGATCGGACACGACATCGCCAAGCTGCTGCGATCGGCGATTGCCAACGCGCAGCAGAAGGAAGGCTTCGGCGGCGACGTCGATCGTCTGTTCGTCTCGGCGTGCTACGCCAACCAGGGGCCGTCGATGAAGCGAATTCGTCCTGCCCCGATGGGCCGGGCGTTCCGTGTCGTGAAGCGCACCGCGCATCTGACAGTGCGCGTATCGGAGCGGCCGCTGGCGATTGCGGCGGTGGCGACACCGGCGCCGAAGGGCCGGACGGCCAAGGCGAAACCTGAGGCCGGAGAGACGGCGACGACACCCGTACGCAAGCGTGCGACGCCGGCGAAGAAAACGGCCGCGAAAAGTAAGAAGCACGAAAAGTAAGAAGTGGGAAGTAAGAAGTAAGAAGTAAGAAGTAACGAGGAGCTGCTGTGGGTCAAAAAGTACATCCGTACGGATTTCGGCTCGGGTTCAACAAGACGTGGAAGTCGCGCTGGTTCGCCGATCGCGACTACGCGAAGCTGCTCCACGAGGATCTGGCGTTGCGCGCCGACCTCAAGAAGCGGTTCGCGCACGCCGGCGTCGCCAAAATTGAGACCGAGCGCGCGGCCAACAAGCTGAAGATCGACATTCATACTTCCCGGCCGGGCATCATCATCGGCCGCAAGGGGACGGAGGTCGAGAAGCTCAAGGCCGAAATCCAGAAGCGGACGAACCGCGAGGTGTTCATCAACATCCAGGAGATTCAGAAGCCGGAGCTCGACGCGCAGCTCATCGCGGAGTCGGTGGCCCAGCAGCTCGAGAAGCGCGTGGCGTTTCGCCGTGCGATGCGCAAAGCGGTTGAATCGGCGCTGCGGTTCGGCGCGCGGGGTATCAAGGTGCGCGTGTCGGGGCGCCTCAATGGCGCGGAGATCGCGCGTTCCGAGTGGTACCTGCACGGGCAGCTGCCGCTGCAGACGCTGCGGGCGGACATCGATTACGGGTTCGCCGAGGCGAGCACGACATACGGTCAGATCGGCGTCAAGACGTGGCTTTATAAGGGCGAGCGCCTGACACCGAAGACGGCGCGCGAGGAACAGGAATTCAGGGAGCGTGCTCCACGCCGGCCATCGGGGCCGCGCGAGGCGCGAGCGTAGGGATTGGTGATTCGGGACTAGGGATTAGCTCAGACAGCGTCCGTCACCAAGCACCGGATTGATCGCAACAAGATCCGGAGCGTAAGCGACGGCAGCCGAGTGGGGGTGGGGCCCCACGAGGGATAACGAAATGTTAATGCCGAAGAAGGTCAAGTACCGGAAGCAGCAACGCGGCCGCATGAAGGGCAAAGCGTGGCGCGGCTCCGACGTGTCGTTCGGAGACTTCGGACTCCGTGCGATGGAGCCGTGCTGGCTGACCGACCGGCAGATCGAGGCGGCCCGCGTCGCGATGACGAGGTTCATCAAGCGCGGCGGCAAGATCTGGGTGCGCGTGTTTCCTGACAAGCCGATTACCAAGAAGCCGCAGGAAACGCGAATGGGCAAGGGCAAAGGCGCGCCGGACCAGTGGGTGTGCGTGGTGCGGCCGGGACGGATTTTGTTCGAGATGGAAGGGGTGACCCAGACCGAGGCGCGCGAAGCGCTGCGGCTGGCGGCGTCGAAGCTGCCCATCCTCACGAAGTTCGCGACCCGGTTCGCCGAGGAGAAAGCGTCATGATGGACGTGGCGGAACTGCGCGATCTTTCTGTGGACGATCTGGAATCGCGCGCGAAAGAGCTCGAGGATCAGCTGTTCCGGATGCGCATTCAGCAGTCGCTCGGGCAGCTCGATGCGCCGCTGAAGCTGCGCCATACGCGCAGGGACCTGGCGTGCATCAAGACGATCATGACGGAGAAACAACGGAAGCGTTGACCGTTGACGGTCAACCGTGCACCGTGCGACACGGTCAACGGCGAACGACAAACGGTAAACGGAGAGCATAGAAGCACATGGCTGAGAAATCTGAGAAGGAAGGCGTCGTCGTCAGCAACAAGATGCAGAAGACCTGCGTCGTCGCTGTCGAGTGGCAGGTGCGGCACGGGCTCTACGGCAAAACCCAGCGTCGGACGTCGAAGTTCGTGACGCACGACGAGGAGAACACCGCCAAGATCGGCGATCGCGTCGCCATTGTCGAGAGCCGGCCGCTGAGCAAGCGCAAGCGGTGGGTCCTCACGCGCGTCATCCGAAAGGCGCTGGAGGTCTAAGCCATGATTCAGATGCGATCGATCCTCGACGTCGCCGACAACTCCGGTGCGCGCAAGATCGCGGTCATCAATCCGATTGGCGGCTCGACCGGGCGCTACGCGCGTCTCGGCGATGTCGTCACGGCGTCGGTGAAGGAAGCCATCCCCGACGGCACCGTCAAGAAAGGCCAGGTCGTGAAAGCGGTGATCGTCCGGACGGTGAAGGAGCAGCGCCGCAAGGACGGCAGCTATATCCGCTTCGATCGCAACGCGGCCGTGCTGATCAACGACCAGCGCGAACCGATCGGCACGCGCGTGTTCGGACCGGTGGCTCGCGAACTGCGCGAGCGCCGGTTCATGAAGATTATTTCGCTTGCACCTGAGGTGCTGTAGTTAGTTCACCGTTGACAGTTCACCGTTCACCGAACGGCAAACAGTAAACGGCAAACGGTAGACGGTTTATATGTCTTTATTGCAGAGTCCCATTCGGAAGAACGACAACGTCCTCGTGATCGCGGGCAAGGACCGCGGCAAGCGCGGACGTGTGTTGAAGGTCGTCCCTGCGAAGAACCGGCTCGTGGTCGAGGGCGTGAACATGATCAAACGCCACACGAAGCCGAACCCGCAGCGAAACGTCAAGGGGGGCATCGTCGAGCGGGAAGCGTCGCTGCACGCGTCGAACGTCCAGCTCCTGTGCCCTGAATGCGGCGCGCAGACGCGCATCGGCCGCAAGATTCTCGGCGACGGCCGCAAGGTCCGCATCTGCCGGAAGTGCGAGGGAGTGGTCGACAAATGAGCCGCCTGAGAGATCGCTACGTCAAGGAAGTCGTGCCGGCGCTCAAGAAAGAGTTCGGCTACAAGAACGTGATGGCCGTCCCGAAGATCCAGAAGGTCGTCGTGAACATGGGCCTCGGCGAGGCGACCTCGAATGCCAAGATCATCGAGGTGGGCGCCGACGAGCTCGCACGCATCACGGGGCAGAAGCCCGTCGTGCGCCGCGCGAAGAAGTCGATCGCCGCCTTCAAGGTGCGCAAGGGACAGCCGATTGCGACCAGCGTGACGCTGCGGGGCGACCGGATGTACGAGTTCCTCGACCGCCTCGTGACGATCGCGCTCCCGCGCGTGCGCGATTTTCGCGGCGTGTCGCCCAAGGGGTTCGACGGCCGGGGCAATTTCACGCTCGGGCTCAAGGATCAGCTGCTGTTTCCGGAAATCGACTACATGAAGGTGGACAAAGCGCGCGGCATGAACGTCTCGGTCGTCACCAGCGCGCGGACCGATGAAGAAGCGCGCAAGCTGCTTCAGTTGATTGGGATGCCGTTCAGAGCTCAGGAACAGAGATAAGTATGGCCACTACAGCAAAGATCGCCAAGGAACACAAGGCTCCGAAATTCAAGGTCCGCCTGCGGAACCGCTGCCACCTGTGCGGCCGGCCGCGGGCCTACCTTCGCAAGTTCGCGCTCTGCCGCCTCTGCTTCCGCAAGCTGGCGCTGCAGGGCGACGTCGCGGGAGTGACAAAGAGTAGTTGGTAGGTGGTAGCTGGTAGGCGGTAGGAAAGGCTCGCTACAGGCTACGAGCTACAAGCTACCGGCTGGAACAGAAACAGTGAACGAGTAGAGAACCAACACATGACAGACCCGATTGCCGATATGCTCACGCGCCTCCGGAATGCCGTCATCGCCAAGCATTCCCGAGTGGACGTCCCCGCCTCGAAGCTCAAGGTGGAGATTGCGCGCATTCTCGAGGACGAGGGGTACATCCAGGGCTTCAAGCTCGTCGACGAGAAATCGCCTGAGGCGGCCAAAGCCGTCGCGCCGCGCCAGATGGTCCGCATCTTTCTGAAATATGGGCCGCACGGCGAAAAGGTCATCACAGGCCTCGAGCGCATTAGCCGGCCCGGGCGCCGCGTGTACTTCCGCAGCACCGACGTGCCGCCGGTGCTTGGCGGCCTCGGCACGAGCATTTTGACCACGTCGCGCGGCGTGATGACCGGCCGCGCCGCCATGCGCGCCGGCGTCGGCGGCGAAGTGCTGTGCAATATTTGGTAACTGTTGAGCCGGTAGCTGAGAGCTGAAAAAACATGTCACGTATTGGTAAAAAACCGATCGCGCTGCCCAAGGGCGTCACCGTCAAGGTGAACCCGGACGCGCTGGATATTCAGGGACCGAAAGGCAAGCTGACGCAGCGGATTCCGCCGGGCATCGCCTTCGAGGTTGTCGACGGCCAGCTCAAGGCCGCGCTTACGCGCGAGGATCCCGAGCTCGGCAAGTTCCACGGCCTCGCGCGCAGCCTCGCTGCCAACGGTGTGCTCGGTGTGACCGAAGGGTTCAAGCGCGAGCTCGACATCGTCGGCGTCGGCTATCGTGCTGAGCTGCGCGGCAAGCAGGTCGTCTTTGCGCTCGGCTACTCGCATCCGGTCGTGTTCGACGTACCGCCCGGCATCGACATCGTGATCGATAAGCAGACGCACATCACCGTCACCGGCGTTGATCGCCAGTTGGTGGGGCAGGTCGCCGCCAACATCCGCCGACTGCGCCAACCGGATCCCTACAAGCAGAAGGGCGTGCGCTTCACCGGCGAAGTGCTGAAGAAGAAAGCCGGCAAGACGGGAACCAAGTAGGGCAGAGGGATGAGGGCAGGCCCAAGGCCGAGAGCCCAAAGCCTAGAGCCAAGAGCGAACAGACTATGCGTATCAAGACGAGAGAAGATCGGCGTTATCGCATCAAGCTTCGACTGCGCAAGCGCATCGCCGGCGATCAGGATCGCCCGCGGCTGACTGTCTATCGAAGCTCGTCGCACATTTACGTGCAGGTCATCGACGACATGACGGGCAAGACCGTCGCGTCGGCCGGGACCACCGAAGCGGCGGTCAAGTCGGGACTGAAGGGCAAGACGCGCGGCAACAACAAAGCCGGCGCGGAACTCATCGGACAGACGATCGCGCAGCGCCTCAAAGACAAGGGCATCACTAAAGTGGTTTTCGATCGCAACGGCTACCTGTACCACGGCCGGATTCAGGCGGTCGCCGATGCGGCGCGTAAAGCAGGACTGGAGTTCTAGTGGCTATTCAGCGAGTTCGCGAAAAGATCGATCCGGCCCAGCTCGACATCAAGGACACCGTGGTGTCGATCAACCGCGTCACGAAGGTCGTCAAAGGTGGCAAGAACCTGAGCTTCAGCGCGCTGGTCGTCGTCGGCGACGGCCACGGCGTTGTGGGTTTCGGTGTCGGCAAGGCGAAGGAAGTGCCGTCGGCCATCAAGAAGGGCATCGAGTCGGCCAAGAAGGGATTAATCCGGGTGCCGCTGCAGGGGACGACGATTCCGCATACCGTGGTCGGTACGTTTGGATCGGGCAGCGTGCTGCTGAAGCCGGCGCCGGACGGCACCGGCATCATCGCCGGCGGCGCCGTGCGCGCGGTGGTGGAGGCGGCCGGCCTGCACAACGTGCTGACGAAATCACTCGGCTCTGCGAATCCGCACAACGTGGTGCGGGCGACGTTCAACGGGCTCGAGAACCTCAAGGAGCCTTCGTCCGTCGCGAGATTGCGCGGTAAGGATCTCGAGGAGATGGTGTCGAAGTAACCACGAAGACACTGACCACGAAGACACGAAGCATCACGAAGGCACGAAGAGCACGAAGCAACAGGGAACACGACGAAGGGTTATGGCTAAAAAAGCAGCGAAGAAACAGGCCGATACCAAGCGCGTCAAAGTGACGCTCGTGAAGAGCACGATTGGATTCGGCAGGAAGCAGGCGGCGGTGGTCGAAAGCCTTGGCCTGCGCCGCATTCGCCACACGGTCGAGCTGGCGGATACGCCGTCGATACGGGGCATGATTCACAAGGTTCGTCACCTCCTCGAGGTGCAATAACGATGGATCTCTCAAATCTCAAGCCGCCCAAGGGCGCGAAGCACTCCAAGAAGCGCGTCGGCCGCGGCCACGGCACCGGTCAAGGCACGCAGGCGGGACGGGGACACAAGGGTGCGAAATCGCGCTCGGGGTTCAAGCGCAAGCGCGGGTTCGAAGGCGGCCAGATGCCGCTCAAGCGTCGTGTGCCGAAGCGCGGGTTCCATAACCCGTTCAGCGTCGAGTACGCCGTCGTGAATCTCGACACGCTCGGCGAGCGATTCGATGCCGGCACTGTGGTCACGCTGGATTTGCTTCGAGAGCGCCGGCTCATCCCGCCATCGGCCGAGCGCGTCAAGGTGCTTGGTCGCGGCGAGATCACCAAGGGGCTCACGATTCGCGCGCATAAGTTCAGCGGCAAGGCCGCCGAGAAGATTGCGGCAGCCGGCGGAGCCGCAGAAACCCTGTAAGAAACATGGCTATCGACAGCGTCAAGAACCTGTTCGCCATCGCCGAGCTCCGCAAGCGCGTGCTCTTCACGCTTGCACTGCTCATCGTGTATCGCATCGGTGGTCACATTCCGACCCCCGGCGTGAACACGGCGGCGCTCGCCCAGTTGGCCGAGCAGGCGCGCAGCACGATGTTCGGTCTCTACGACATGTTCTCGGGACAGAACCTCTCGAGGATGACGATCTTCGCGCTCGGCATCATGCCGTATATCAGCGCGTCGATCATCCTGCAGCTGCTGACTGTGGTCTGGCCGTACCTCGAACGCATCAAGAACGAAGGCGAGCTCGGACGCCGGAAGATCACGCAGTACACGCGATACGGCACCATCCTGCTCAGCGTCGTACAGGCACTGAGCATTGCGATCTGGCTGGAGCGCTCGACAGAGATTGCCGGCGGGTTGCCGCTCGTCTATAACCCCGGCTGGGGATTCCGTCTCCTCACGGTGCTGACGCTGACGACAGGCACGACGCTCATCATGTGGCTCGGCGAGCAGATCACCGAGCGGGGCATCGGCAACGGCATGTCCCTCATTATTTATGCGGGTATCGTGGTCGGCCTGCCGACAGCCGTGATTACCACGTTCGATCAGCTGAGAACGGGCCAGATGGGGCTGATCCGGCTCATCCTGCTGCTCGCGGTGATGGTACTGGTCGTGGCGGCGATTATTTTCGTGGAGCGCGGGAGCCGGCGGATCACGGTGCAGTATGCCAAGCGGGTGGTCGGACGCCGGATGTACGGAGGGGCCAGCACCCACATTCCGCTGAAGGTGAATACCGGCGGCGTCATCCCCGTCATCTTTGCGTCGTCGATTCTGGCGTTTCCGGCAACGATTGGGCAGATGTTCGCGAGCGATCCGGGTCACTGGATTATGCGTGTGACCGATCAGCTGCAGATGGGCATGCCGCTCTACGTCCTGCTCTACATCACGCTGATCATCTTCTTCGCGTATTTCTACACCGCCATCATCTTCAATCCCGATGATGTGGCTGAAAACATGAGGAAGTACGGTGGGTTCGTGCCGGGAATCCGGCCGGGCAAGCGGACCGCCGAGTACATCGATACGATCCTGACGCGCATCACGCTGGCCGGCGCCGTGTACCTCGCGTTGATCGCGATTCTGCCGGACTTTCTGATTACCGGCTTCCGCGTCGCGCCGATTCCTTTTATCGGCGAACGACTCGATGCCATTCTGCCGAGGTTCATCACCGAAGGCATGGGTGTCACGTTCATCTTCGGCGGTACCACGCTGCTCATCATCGTCGGCGTCGCGATGGACACGATTCAGCAGGTCGAATCGCAGCTCATCATGAGGCACTATGACGGCTTCATGAAGAAGACTCGGATCCGTGGACGGCGCGCATAGATGGCGCTCAATGTGGTCATGTTGGGACCGCCCGCGTCGGGTAAGGGTACGCAGGCCGTTCGACTGGCACTGGCGAGAAGCATCCCGAAGATCTCGACCGGCGACATCCTGCGCGAGGCAGCTGCCGGAGGCAGCGAGCTTGGCTTGCGAGCCAAAGCGCTGATGGATCGTGGAGAGCTGCTTGGGGACGACGAGATGGTCGGCATCGTGAAGGAGCGGCTGGAGCGCCCGGATACCGCCAGGGGCTACATCCTCGACGGGTTCCCCCGGACGGTTCCTCAGGCGCAGGCCCTCGACCGCATGTTGCAGGGAGTGCCGCTGGTCATCGTCGATTTGGCAGTGCCCGATGAGGAGCTGTTGCACCGGATGGAAGGGCGCCGCGTGTGCAGTCAATGCGCGTCGATTGCCGAGCCAGACTCGATCGACAGGGAAAAGTGCGAGCGCTGTGGGGGACGCATGATCACCCGCGCGGACGACGGAGACGAGCACGTGAGGCAGCACCGGCTCGAGGTGTACGCGCGGGAGAGTAAGCCGCTGCTGGATTACTATCGCGGGCGCCCAACGTTTCGATCGATCAACGGCGCGCAGGCACCGGATCGGGTTGCGGCTGATCTGGCGGCAGGCATCGATGCTATGGTCCCGGTTGCGTCGGGACGGCGGCCGTGATCGTCTGTCGATCGGCCGCTGAGCTAAAGCGTCTGCGTGAGGTGAATCAGCTCGTCGGTCACGTGCTCGAACAGCTGCGCGAGGCGGCGGCACCTGGGGTGACGACGGAAGATCTCGATGCGCTGGCCGAGCGAGGGATTGTCGCAGGTGGTGCGGTGCCTGCGTTCAAGGGCTACAAAGGATACCCCGCGACGATTTGTGCGTCGGTGAATGAGCAGGTCGTGCACGGAATCCCGTCGGCGAAGGTCGCGTTGCGCGAGGGTGACATCATCTCGATCGACCTGGGCGCAAAGATGGGCGGGTTTTTTGGAGACTCTGCGGTGACGGTTGGGATTGGCAGTATTTCGCCGAAGGCAGCCGATTTGCTTCGCGTAACGGAAGAGGCGCTGTGGAAGGCGATCGAAGTGGTTCGACCAGGAGCGCGTGTGTCCGACCTCGGCCACGCGGTTCAAAGCCACGTGGAGAAGTTTGGGTTTTCGGTGGTGCGTGAGTTCGTGGGACACGGCATCGGCGCCGAGTTGCATGAAGAACCGCAGATTCCGAACTATGGGGACCCGGGGCGCGGCCCGCGGCTGGCTGAAGGCATGGTGCTCGCGATTGAGCCGATGGTCAACCTGGGAGAAGCCGGCGTCAAGGTGCTGAAGGACGGATGGACCGCGATCACGTCGGATCGCAGCCTGTCGGCCCATTTCGAGCACACGGTTGCAGTAACGGCGGACGGTGCAGATGTGCTCTCTCTTCTGCAGCGCGCGCCAGCGAAGGAACGAGACAATGAAGGTACGAGCGTCAGTCAAGCGCATCTGCGATAAGTGCAAGATCGTCCGCCGGCGCGGAGTGGTTCGCGTAATCTGCTCGAACCAGAAACACAAGCAGAGGCAGGGTTAACAGTCGGCAGTCGGTAGTCGACAGTCGACAGTCGAGGACAAAGAGTTATGGCGAGAATTGCTGGAGTCGATCTCCCGCGCACGAAGCGGGTCGAAATCGGCCTCACCTACATTTACGGTATCGGGCGGCACCGATCGAACAAGGTTCTCACGGAGGCGGGGGTCAGTCCTGACATCCGCGTGAAGGATCTGTCCGAGGACGACGTACGCAAGATCAGCCGCGTGCTCGAGGAGCAGGGCGGCGTCGAAGGCGACCTCCGGAAGGAGATTTCGCTGAACATCAAGCGGCTGATGGAAATCGGCAGCTACCGCGGCGGGCGTCACCGCCGAGCGCTGCCGGTCCGCGGCCAGCGCACGCGCACCAACGCACGGACGCGCAAAGGACCGCGCAAGGGCGCGGTCGCGAAGAAGAAGGTTGAATAGCTGCCAGCTTTCAGCTGCCAGCTTCCAGTTTTCGCTGGAACCTGCTGGTAGCTGGTGGCTCGTAGCTGGTAGCTAGGAGCGAAGAAACAGATGGCCAAGACTGACGCAGAAGGCGCCGCACCGGAAAAAGGCGAAAAGGGCGCGAAGAAGCCACGCAAGACGTTCAAGAAGCGTGGCGAGAAGCGGATCGTGCACACCGGCTACGCGCACATCCACGCGTCGTTCAACAACACGATGATCACGATCACCGACATCGAAGGGAACGTGATTGCCTGGTCGAGCGCGGGCGGCGTCGGCTTCAAGGGCTCGCGGAAGGGCACGCCGTTCGCCGCGACCCAGGCCGCGATTGCTGCCGGCAACGTTGCGAAGACGGTGGGGCTGCGCTCGGTTGAAGTGCGCGTGAAGGGCCCGGGTTCAGGCCGCGAGTCGGCGATCAGGGCGCTGCAGACGATCGGCATTGAGGTGAAGTCGATTCGCGACGTCACGCCGATTCCGCACAATGGCTGCCGGCCGCCGAAGAGGCGACGCGTATAACTAAATTCCACTGGCAGCTGAGAGCTGGCAGCTGGAAGCTGAGAAGGATCAATTAATGGCACGATACGTAGGTCCGGTGTGCCGGCTCTGCCGGCGAGAAGGCATGAAGCTCTTCCTCAAGGGAGAGCGCTGTTACACGGAGAAGTGCGCGATCGAGAAGCGCAATTTCCCGCCAGGGCAGCACGGCAAGACGCGGAAGGCCAAGATGGTCGGCTACGGCGTTCAGCTTCGTGAGAAGCAGAAGGTCAAGCGCATCTATGGCGTTCTCGAAGATCAGTTCCGACGCTACTTCGAGTCGGCTGAACGGCAGCGCGGCATCACGGGCGAGACGCTGTTGCAGCTGCTCGAGCGCCGGCTGGACAACGTTACCTATCGGCTGGGCCTCGCGACGTCGCGGCCGCAGGCGCGTCAGCTCGTCCGGCACGGCCACTTCCTCGTGAACGGCCGGAAAGTCGACGTGCCGTCCTATTCGGTCCGTGTAGGTGATGTCGTCACGGTGCGCGAGTCGAGCCGGCAGGCGCCGACGATTCAGCACGCGATTGAAGAAGTGAAAGGCCGCGGCATTCCGGAGTGGCTGTCGTTCGATCCGAACGGGCTCTCGGGCAAAGTCGCCTCGCTGCCGACGCGCGAGCAGATCAATCTGCCCGTGCAGGAGCAGCTCATCGTGGAGTTGTACAGTAAATAAGGGGTCAGACCCCTTTACCCAGTCACTGGCCCGCAGCCTTACAGACCTGCGGTGGGAGGCCGGTGATCACACTTGCAGGTCTGAGGCCGCAAGGCCGGTAGGGAAGGACATACGACATGTTGTGGAAAGGTTTTCAGCGTCCGAAGCGGCTCGAGTTAGAGCGTGAAACGTTAACGGATCGCTTCGGGCGGTTCTACGCCCAGCCATTCGAGCGCGGGTTCGGCACCACCATCGGCAACGCGCTGCGGCGCGTGCTGCTCTCCTCCATCGAGGGTGCGGCGATTACCGCCGTGAAGATCGACGGCGTGCTGCATGAGTTTTCGCCCATTCCGGGCGTGGTCGAGGATGCGACCGACATCATCCTCAACCTGAAGCAGGTGCCGCTGAAGATGCACACCGATACAACGAAGACGCTGTATCTGCGCGTCGAGAAGGCGGGCGAAGTCAAGGCGCGCGACATTCAGACCGACGGCGACGTGGAGATTCTGGAGCCGGACGCCAAGATCGCGACCGTGTCCGAAGGCGGCAAGCTCAACATGGAGATGCGGCTGAAGCGCGGCCGCGGCTACATCTCGGCCGACAAGAACTTCGACGAGGATCTCGGCATCGGCTGGATCCCGATCGACTCGGTGCACTCGCCCGTGAAGAAGGTGAACTACCTCGTCGAGGCGGCACGCCTCGGCCAGACCACCGACTACGACAAGCTCACTGTCGATATCTGGACCAACGGATCGGTTACACCGCGCGACGCGATCTCGCTGTCGGCGAAGCTCGTGCGCGACCATTTGAATATTTTCATCAACCTGGAAGAATCGGCCGACGATCAGACCGACGCGCAGGCCGAGCAGCAGCAGACGGGATCGCTCAACGAGAATCTCGACAAGAGCGTCGAAGAGCTGGAGCTCTCGGTCCGGTCGTATAACTGTCTGAAGAACGCCAACATCAGGACCATCCGTGAGCTCGTGCAGAAGACCGAAGGCGAGATGCTGAAGACGAAGAACTTCGGCCGCAAGTCGCTGAACGAGATCAAGGAGATCCTGACCAGCATGGGCCTGAGCCTGGGCATGCGGATCGATCAGCCGGCTGCGAATCGGGCCGAATAGTCACGTTGAGAGAACACCATGCGTCATAGAGTTGCACATCGAAAACTGGGGCGGGTCACCGAGCACCGGGTTGCCATGCTGCGCAATCAGGCGACGGCGCTGATCCGCTACGAGCATATCGAAACCACCGTGCCGAAGGCCAAGGAGTTGAGGCCGTTCGTCGAGCGGCTGATCACGGTCGCCAAGCGAGGCCTGGCTGGCGGCGAGACCAACGGCAAGATGCTCCACGCGCGCCGTCTTGTCGCGCGTGAGCTCGCCGATCGCGACGTAGTCGGTAAGCTGTTCGAGACCATCGCGCCGCGGTTTGCCGAGCGGCCGGGCGGTTACACGAGAATCCTGCGCCTCGGCTTCCGCCGCGGCGACAGTGCCGAGCTCGCGCAGCTCGAGCTCGTCGGCAGCGAGTACGATCCGAAGGCGGCGCCGAAAGACACGAAGGCGGCAGCGGCTCCCAAGCCGAAGTCCGGTGTCGGCGGGCGTCTCCGCGCGGCGGCGGATCGCCTGCGTGGCAAGAGCTCCGAGGATGCCGATCCCGGCAGCAAGAAATCGTCGCGCGCCGCCCAGACGAAGGGGCGAAGCGCCAAGCGCACCACGCCGCAGAAGGCAGGCTAGAGCTCGTATCCCATCAGGGGCAAGGGAGGGGCGAAGGGTAAACGTCGTGTTTGCCCTTCCCTATTCCGCTTCCTGCACCGCTCCCCGCTCGGCCTTGCTCGCCGCAATGATCTTCGGTTGGAGTGGCGAGGGCACTTCCTCATAGTGTGAGAATTCCATGTGGTAGCTCCCGCGGCCGCCGGTCGCCGATGTCAGATGCTGCTCGTACGTGAGCATCTCTGCCATTGGCACCTGGGCCTTGATGACGGTCGTCGCGCCGCGCGTATCCATTCCGCCGATGCGGCCGCGCCGCCCGTTGAGATCGCCCATGAGATCGCCCGCGAAATCTGAGGGCGCGTAGACGTCCACGTGCATGATGGGCTCGAGAATGGTGGGGCGGGCGCGCGTCATGGCATCCTTGAACGCGAGTGAGCCCGCGAGCTTGAACGAAAGCTCGTTGGAGTCGACGTCGTGATACGACCCGTCGAACACCGTCACGCGGAAGTCGACCATTGGGTAGCCCGCGAGGTACCCGCGCACGCGCGCGTCCTGGATCCCTTTTTCGACGGCCGGGATGAACTGTCGCGGTATTGATCCTCCGAAGATGTCGTCGACGAATTCGAAATCGGTGCCGCGCGGCAGAGGCTCGACCTTGATCTTGCAGTCGCCGAACTGGCCGTGGCCGCCCGTCTGCTTCTTGTGCCGGCCGTGCGCTTCGGTCGCGGCCTTGATGGTCTCGCGATATGGAATGCGCGGCGGCTTGAGGTTGACGTCGACGCCGAACCGGCGCTTGAGCTTCGCGACGGTCACCTCGATGTGCAGCTGCCCCTGACCTGAAAGCAGCAGCTCTTTGGTCTGCGGATCGCGGCTGTAGCCGATGGACGGATCTTCTTCTTCGAGGCGGTGCATCGACGTGCTGATCTTGTCTTCGTCGCCGCGGCTCTTCGGCTCGATGGCATAGGACAGGACCGGCTCAGGAAATTTCAGCGCCGGAAAGATCGTCGAGTCGGATTTGTCGCCGAGGGTGTCGTTGGTCAGCGTATCTTTCAGTTTGGGAACCGCACCGAGGTCGCCAGCCCGCAGTTCCGGCACGTTTGTCTGGGTCTTGCCCTGAAGCAGCACGACGTGGCTGAGCCGCTCCGTCGTGTCGCGCGTCTTGTTGTGAACCGTAGAATCGGTTTTGAGCACGCCTGACATGACACGGAAGAGCGTGATGCGGCCGGCGAACGGATCCGCGATCGTCTTCCACACGAACGCCGACGCCGGACCGGTCTCCGAGACCGGCCGTTCGGTTTCCTCTCCTGTCTTGGGATCGAGGATCCTAATCGGACGCTCCGCCGGCGAGGGTACGTAGCCGACGATCGCGTCTAGCAGCGGCTGGACGCCGACGTTCAGGCCGGAGGAGGTACAGAGCAGGGGAAACGTCTTTCCCGAGGCCGTGGCGCTCCGCAGACCCGATACGAGCTGTTCCTGCGTCAAGGTCCCGGCCTCGAAAAACTGTTCCATGAGCGACTCATCGGCTTCCGCGACCATTTCGATCAGCGCCTCGCGCGCCGATGCGGCGGCGTCGGCCATGTCCGCGGGGATGGCTGATTCAGCAAGTTTGCCGCTGCCGTCCGCCTGATACACGTATGCCTTCTGCGCGATGAGATCAACGACCCCGCGAAACGCTTTCTCCTCACCGATGGGGAGTTGAATGGGAATGACCGTGCGGCTCAACGTGCCGTGGATGGAGGCCAGCGTCCGTTCGAGGCTCGCGCGCTCGCGATCGAGCCGGTTCACCACGACAAGGCGCGGAAGCCCGAACTCCTCTGCGGCCTGCCAGGCCTTTTCGGTCTGCACCTGAACGCCGGAGACGCCATCGACGACCACGATCGCCGCATCGGCCACGCGGAGCGCCGCGCGCGAGTCGGCGAGAAAGCTCGCGATACCGGGCGTATCGATGATGTTGATTTTGGTCTTGTTCCACTCGGCGTAGGCGAGGCTGGCGGAGAGCGTGTGCTTGCGGGCGATTTCCTCTTCGTCGAAGTCAGTGACCGTAGTGCCCTCGTCCACCTTGCCGAGGCGGTTGACCGCGCCGGCGTCGAAGAGGGCGGCCGACGCCAGTTGGGTTTTTCCGGAACCGCTATGGCCGACCAGCGCGACATTCCGGATGTTCGCCGCATCATAGACCTTCATAGACGTGAGTCCTCCGAAAGTCAGGGATAAACGGCGATCATACCTCCAACATTCGGCAAGGCAAGCTCTGTGTTAGGCTACCGCTCCTGCACCACAGTCCTCACGACCCGCTAATCGGCACCACCATCGCGCAGTACCGCATCGACGCCAGACTTGGCGGCGGCGGTATGGGAGTCGTGTATCTGGCGCGCGACACGAAGCTCGAGCGCGCCGTCGCCCTCAAATTTCTGCCACCGCAGTGGTGCCACGACGCCGGCGCCAAGCAGCGGTTCCTTCGGGAGGCGCAAGCCGCCTCTGCGACGAATCACCGGAATATCTGCATCATTCACGACGTCGAGCAGACCGCGGACGGACAGCTGTTCATCGTGATGGCCCACTATGACGGGCCGACGCTGAAGCAGAAGCTCGAGCAGGGCCCTCTGGCTGCCGCGGAGGCGGTCGAGATCGCCGCGGAGATCGCCGAAGGATTGGCGAAGGCGCATTCGCAGGGTGTCGTGCATCGCGACATCAAGCCCAGCAACCTCGTGGTCACCGAAGACGGCGTGAAGATTCTGGACTTCGGGCTCGCGAAGCTTGCAGACGCGGCGCTCAAGCTGACGCTCGAAGGATCGACGATCGGTACGGTCGCGTACATGTCGCCGGAGCAGGCGCGGGGCGAGGAAGCCGACGAGCGCAGCGATATCTGGGCGCTCGGCGTCGTGCTCTACGAAATGCTGACGGGCGGCGGCCCGTTCAAGGGGTCCTATCCGGAAGCGGTGTTCTACGCTATCAAGAATGAGGAGCCTGCGCCGCTCGATGATACGGTGCCGGACCTCCCTGAAGGTATCGTGCCGATCGTCCGGCGCGCGCTCGCCAAGGATCCGGCCGAGCGGTATCAGAACGCCAGAGACCTCTGCCGCGCGTTGCGGCACCTGCAAGGGCGCAGCATGCCGCTCGACATGCGGACGGAAGCGGTGCTGGTGGAGGGGGGAGGGCAGAGGGAAGAGGGAAGAGGGCAGAGGGAAGAGGGAAGAGGGAAGAGGGGAGAGGGGAGAGGGGAGAGGGCAGAGGGAAGAATACGGCGTGGCTCGCGAACGATGGCGGTGGTGGTGGCAGCGACCGTGCTCGCCATCGGTGCAGCCGCTGGTTATCTCTGGCTCGCCAGGCCATTGCCCCGCACGCCGATCGCTATCGTGCCGGTGGCGAATCATACGGGTGAGCGCGCTCTGGATGCGTATCGGTTGACCCTGACTCAATCGTTGATCGGGGAACTCCGGGACTCGCCAAATCTGCGTGTTACCACTTACTCGCGTCTGCTTGAGGCTCTTCGCGGATATCTGCTCGGCGCCGGCGACATATCAGGCCGGGATGCGATTCAAGCCATCGCCCGCGATGCCAGGGTGAGATTTCTGATCGTTCCAGCGCTCGAGTACCGCGACGGAGCGTGGGTTGCGGAAGCGGAGGTACGGAATGTGGAGACCGGAACAAATATCGCCACCGTCCGAACCGACTCCATCACCTCGGCGTTGCCCCAAGAGACGGCTCAGCGATTGATGGTGGCGCTGGCCTCGCGGATTCAGGCGCAGTTCAAGCTCAATTGGCCGCATCGGCCACCGACGACCAACGCGGAAGCCGCGCGCTTCCCGACGCTTGAGGCCGCTCGAGCGTTCGAGGAGGGCTCGAACGCCTACGAACAGCTGGAGTATGGCACCGCGCGTGCCGCGTTCATGCGCGCGGTTGAGCTGGATGGGCAACGCGTTCTCAGTTACATATGGCTGAGCAAGACGTCACTTCTATTGGGCGATCTGAAAGGCGCGGAGGCTGCGGCGAGAGCGGGATCCCAGCTCGTTGGCGCCCACACGCCGAGATCCAGCGCTGTCCTTGCCGCTGCCGTTCTTGCGGAGAGCCAGAACAATCTCACAAGCGCGGAGCACTTCTACCGCGAGTTGAGTGGCCTCCATACCGACGATCCCTCTCTGCAAATTGAACTTGCTGATTTTCTTAAGAGACAAAACCGGAACGAGCCTGCCGTCGAAGCGTACCATCGCGTGCTTGCGGTCGATCCTGAATACCGACGTGTGCACGTCGATCTTTGTCAGCTATACGCCTTTCTCGATGACTATCCGCTCTCGGAGCGACACGCACAAATCGCGCTGAGGGCTTTTCGTACTTCCGGCAATCGGGGGGGCGAAGCGCAAGCGCTACTGTGTCACGCTGACGCACTTCTCCAACAGCGCAATTTGAAGGCAGGAAGAGCGGAAATAGAGACAGCGCACGAGATCTTTAGATCGCTCGGTTACCCGTATGGGCTTGCCCGGATCCATCAGTACCTTGGATTGGCAGCCGCTCGGGAACCCAATTACCCGGCGGCAGCGCAGTCATTTCAGGAGGCTCTCTCCCGCGGCGTGCAGGTGGGAAACCGACGTCTGGAGGGAGTCGCCTTGATGAATCTCGGCGTTGCTCAGGAAGCGATGGGTCGCACTTCCGAGGCGGTCGCGTATTACGAGCGCAGCCGGGATGTCTACCGACAGATAGGCAACGAGCGCCGCGCTGCGGAGCTTGAAGTGACTGCGGTGAATTTGCAGATTGTGCTCGGGCTCGATCCCGCCGAGGTCACACATCGTCTCACGAATGCGCTCGCCACGTTCCGCAAGCTGGGCTACGCGGATTTTGAGGTCTTTGCGATGCAGGTTCAGGGTGAGAGCGAAGCGGCTTCAGGCCGTCTAGCTGAGGCGCGGCGAATTCTGCAGAAGGCGACGAGCATAGCGACGGAACGTGACCTGAAGAACCGGCTGACGTTGCTCAGAGTTACTACGGCGGACGTCGCGGTTCTGCAGAGCGACTACGAGGGCGCTCGCACGATTCTCGTGGACGCACTGGCCTCTGACAGCAGCGTCCCTGAGGTGCACATCACGTTGGGCCGTGTGCTCGTTCGTCTGGGAGACTTTGACGGTGCGAAGCAGCATCTCGAACAGGCGCTGGCGCAGGTCGAGTCGACCGGAGCAATGAGGCTTGCGCCGCAGCTGTACGAATCATTCGGTGAGCTCTCTTTGGAGTCCGGATCACCCGACGCCGCACGAACGCATTTTCAGCACGCGGTCGCGTCAGCCGTGAGAGATGTACCTGGCGCCGCCACGTTGGTAGCTCAATGTTATCTTGGTGTGGAGTCAGCAGCGTTGAGATCCTTCCATAAGGCTCACGTGCGGGCCGAGTGCGCGCTCCAACGGGCGCGGAAGGAGTTTCAGGAGCGGCAATATGCCAAAGTCCTCCGCACGTTAGAGCTCGGGAGCGTGACGGTCGGGCCTGAGTTGAACGCGCAAGCGCACTATTGGCGCGGATTGGCGCTCGCGCGGCGAGGAGAAACGATCGCGGCTGCCACCGAACGTTCCTCTGCCACGAAGCTCATTGCGCAGATTCGAAGTTCGCTTTCCGAGCAGTACCGAAGCCGCTTCGTTTCGAGAGCGACAATTCGGCCGTTGGTCGAATGATGTTCAAGATCTCCACTTCGTTCGTTGTACGGTTCGTCACCCTGGGTTTATGGCTCATTAGAGGAGGGTTAAATGGGATCTGGAAACTTTGGCACCAACGAGAGCATGCACTGGGCGGTCTCGCACTCCGATCGCGCTGGGGACACAACGATTACCGGGCGCGATCCGATACCGGTGGAACTGATTGGCGAAGGAACGGACGGAAAAGGCAATTCTGCCGGCAAAGGCCATCGGGGTTATTTGCGAGTGCGGTTGAGATTCACCGGACAGGGAGGACGAAAGTCATTGGCCGACCTGCTTGCGTACCTGAGCAAGAATGCGCCGACCGATGACTACGAGCTCGACATTCGCGTACCCGCCATTCCACGGACGCAGGAGGAGATCACCAAGGGAACAAAAGGACCTTGGGAAGTCAGGGTCGACTGGTAGCGAACCACCTGCCAAGCACACGTTTAATCAGCGGAAGGCTCGACCGATTCCGAAGCGCCTCTAAATCGGTGCGCAGGGCACCGGCCGACTCGTACCGGTCCTCCGCGCGCTTGGCGACGAGCTTGGTCACGATACGGTCAAGCTGTCCCGGCCGGTCCGGTGAAAGCTGCGTCGCAGGGATCGGTTCCCGTTCGAGGATGTTGGTCACGGTTTCGGCAGGGGAGGCGCCCGCGAACGGGAGCCTCCCCGTGGCCATCTCGTAGATCACAACGCCGAGCGAAAAGAGATCGCAGCGCGGGTCGAGCGGCAACTGCAGAATCCGCTCGGGCGCCATGTAGCTCGCGGTTCCAACCGGCCGGCCCGGTATCGTCGATCCGTCGGTCGGTGTCGCGACGCTGTGTTCTGCAGGGTTTGGAAGACGCCGGGCCAAGCCGAAGTCCAGCACCTTCACGCGCCCGCCTTCATCGACAAAAATGTTTCCAGGCTTGATATCGCGATGGACGATGCCCTTGGCGTGCGCCGCTTCGAGCGCCTGGGCAATCTGAAGCGCGATCCCGAGAATCTCCGCCGTTTCGAGCTCCTTGCGCGCCATGTGCGCCTTGAGGGTCCTGCCGTCAAGACGCTCCATCGCGATGAAGGCACGGCCTTCGTGCTCCGCGATTTCGTACACCGTGCAGATGTGCGGATGGTTCAGGAGCGCGATGATCTGCGCCTCTCGCTTCAGGCGTCGCGTCGCGTCGGCGTCCCCGGCGAGCTCCTCGGACAGGAATTTCAGGGCAACCCTGCGGGGGAGGTGCTGATCCTCGGCATCGTAAACGACCCCCATGCCGCCGACCCCAAGCTTACCTACGATTATGTAATGCGAAACGGTTTGCCCAATCATTGATTCAGCCACCAGCTACCGGCCACCAGCTCGGAAGAATACTCGATACCGAGTTTCTGACCGGAGAAGCTATGATCCTGCTCGAACACGCGATGACGAAGCCTGAGTATCCTGCGGAGAATGAGCCTGCGCCCCAGCTCCTGCTGAGCGATGAGCCGACCATGGAGCTGATCGTGCGTGCACGCGGTGGAGACCGGCCGGCGATGGAAGCCCTGCTCGAGCGCTGCCTGCCACCGCTCAAGCGATGGGCTCATGGCCGCCTCCCCGCAGCGGCGCGCGGCCGTATGGACACGGGCGATCTGGTTCAGGAGGCGGCAATGCACGCCATCAACAACCTCGACACGTTCGAGCCGCGGCACGTCGGGGCCATGCAGGCCTATCTGCGCCAATCGGTGATCAACCGGATCCGTGACGAAGTGCGGCGCATCGTCCGCCAGCCACCGCCGCTCGAGCTGCCTGACGATCATCCGTCAGACCGGACATCTCCGCTCGAGTTTGCCATTCAGGAAGAGGCCTACGAGCACTATCGTGACGGGCTGTCTCGCCTCTCGCCGAAAGACCGCGAGCTGGTCGTCGGCCGCATCGAAGTGCAGTGGAGCCTTGCAGAGATCGCCCACCGGTTTGGACTGCGCACCGTCGACGCCGCCAGAATGGCCGTGAACCGCGCGGTCAAGCGGCTGACCACGGACCTGGCGGCGAAGAGGAACTAGACAGCTACCAGCTACCAGTGGCCAGCTGCCGGTTTGGTTCAGGGCGGATGCGACTTTGGCTTTGAGAAGGTGCCTAATAGTCCGAAGATCATTCGTCTGATTTCAGATACATCTCGTCCCCATCGGTCGGCCGCTCGCACATCCAATAGTCCGAGGTCCACGACGAGGATCGAAAAATATTCGACCTCGCTGGCAGACGCGGCTGAGACTCGCAGAAAGCGCGCAAACTCCTTGTCGCTCCCAGTTGAGCTGCCCTCGGCGATGTTCGCCGCGATCGACACCGAAGCGCGTCGCACCTGAGCGGTGATGCCGAACATCTCCGCCTTCGGAAAGCTTGCGGTTTTTGCGTACACGTCCAAGACCAGGTTGTGAGATTTGTGCCACACCACAAGCTTCTTGAAGTCCTGCATCGCAGAGCCTCCTGAATATCTAGCGATTCTGGCTAGTCTGAGGTGCAGTTTTCGGGCCGTGACGCTCTGCAAGCTCGCAGCTGGTAGCTGGCAGCTGAGTCTATTCGTACCTCAACGCTTCAATGGGATCCAGCCGGGCGGCGCGGATTGCGGGATACATGCCGAACGCGATCCCGACGGTCGCAGAAAAGCCGAGGCCGAGCGCGAACGACCACATGGGAAGAGAGACAGGGAAGCCCGTGAAGAAATGCACTGCGAGTCCGATGGCGCTGCCCAGGACGATACCGAGCAGCCCGCCTACGGATGTCAGGAAGACGGCTTCGGTGAGAAACTGAAACAGCACTTCACGCTTGCGCGCGCCGAGCGCCCGACGAACGCCGATCTCGCGCGTTCGCTCGGTCACCGAGATGGACATGATCGCCATCACGCCGATGCCGCCAACCATCAAGGCAATAGACGAGATGACGACGAGTGCAAAGAACGTCGCACGGCTGATCTGATCCCACACGCGCATGAGGGCATCGTGCGTGACGATATCGAAGTCGTTGGGCTCGTCCAGTCGGAGGCCGTGGCGCGTGCGCATGATGCGCTCGATCTCGTCGACCGCGGCGGCCTGGCTGACTCCCTCTCGTGGCGCTACCGAAATCATCACGGGCATTCCCAGTCGTCCGCGGAACGATTGAACGATGCTCACTCCGTACACACGCTGAAATGTCGTGTGCGGCATGACGACGAAGTCGTCCTGGTTGACGGTGAAATTGCCCGGCGACGGGACCGAGCCGAAGACGCCAACGACGGTGAACTGATCGCTGCCGATACGCACGGTCTTCCCAACAGGATCGATACCTCTCTCCTGGAATAGCAGCTGGTAGACGCCGTGTCCGATGACGGCGACATTGCTGCGATGCTGGACCTCGATTCCACTGAAGAATCGGCCGGCCGTCATCGGAATGCGGGTGCCTTCGGCATACCGCTCGCCAGAGCCGAAGACAAACATGGGCCGGGTTTTCTGATCCCTGTACGAGACGCGCCGACTGATGGTTTGGCCAGGTCCGCGGCCGATCTGGATGTCCACGATCTCCAGCGTGGTCGCCTGCTCTTCCAATGCACGCGCATCGCCCATCGTCAGCGTCGGCCGCTTGATGACTTCGGAGAACTCCCGGCCACTGGCGAAGCTGAGGATGCCGAATCGTTGGACGAATATCGCGCGAGGACCCATCGCCGTGCTGAGGCTCTCCTGGAGCGACGTATCGAAGCCGCGGATAAGAGCCGTCATGGCGACGATCGACGTAATCCCGATCACGACGCCAAGCACCGTCAGCCCCGATCGCAGCTTGTTCGTGCGGACGGTATCGAAGGCCATGACGATGACTTCGCGGAGAAGGCCGTAGCGGATTCTCGGGGTTTTCATTCGCGTCGCATGGCCTCAATCGGATCCAGCCGGGCGGCGCGCGTCGCGGGATACAGTCCGAAAAACAGACCAACGAAGGCGGTGATGCCGATGCCGAGCCCGACCGACCAGAGCTGAACCGAGGCCGGGATCGGCGTCAGCTTTGAGATCGTGATCGCGATGATCGCTCCGAGAACGGTCCCGACGAAGCCGCCAAATACCGACAGGACGACCGACTCCGTCAGAATCTGCGTCGTGATGTCGGATCGTCGTGCGCCGAGGGCCTTGCGGAGGCCAATCTCGCGCGTGCGCTCGGTGACGACCATCAGCATGATATTCATGATGACGATGCCGCCGACCACGAGCGACAACGCCACAACTCCGATCAGCACTGCGAAAATCCCGCTTGTGGCGGTCTGATAGAGGCCGAGGACCGTGTCCGAGCTGAAAATCGCGAAGTTGTCCGGCTGGCTCGGTTTCAGGCGGCGCGCGATTCTGAGTGCGAGCGTGGTGTCGTCGATGGCGGCATTGATCTCGCCGAACTCGCGTGGTTTGACCGACATCGACAACTGCCTGCGCGCGCCGAACATCTGCTGAAACTGAGCGAGCGGAATAATCGCGAACTCATCCTGCGTCGTGCCCAGCACGGTTCCGCGCTTCGCGCTGACGCCGATGACGCGGAAATGGATGCCTTGGATCTGGATCGTCTTGTCGACAGGGTCGATGTCCAGGCCGAACAGGCGTTCCGCCAGCTGCGCACCAATCACCGTGACCGGACGGGCGACATCGACCTCCGTCGGGCTGATGAGCCGGCCGCGCTCGGCATCGTAGCTGGAGAAATTCACGTACTCCGGCGTGACGCCTGTGATCTCGACGCGGTCGATCGACGCGTCGCGATAGGTCACACGCGCGCGACCTTGAGAGCTCAGCATCACCGCCGAGACGAGCGGGCTGAACCGCTTCACGGCGATCGCGTCTTGCCGCGTGATGCGCGGATTCGACTGCACACGAAGCCACTCGTCATCGCTTCGGACGATTCCAAACTGCTGAACGATAAACGAATCGGCGCCCGCTTCGTTCAGAATCGCCTGCTTGACCGAGGCATTCAGCCCCTGGATCAGGGACACGACCGCGATGATCGACGTGACCGCGACGATGTTGCCGAGCACGGTCATCAGCGACCGGAGCTTGGCCGACCAGATCGCGCTGAGAGCGATGCCCGCCGCGTCGAGGTACTTGTTCACGACGTCTTCGGCGGCGGCTGCACCCTGACTTGGTCACCGTCATTCATATTGCGCACATTGTTGAACGGCCCGGTGATCACTTGATCGCCGGCCTTGAGCCCAGACAGAACCTCGAAGAATCGATCGCCCGCGATACCGATCTTGATCGGCAGAAATTCCGCCCGCCCGTCGCGGATCACGAATACGCCCTCGGTCTCTTTGCGCGTTTGCCCCTCGGCGAGCTCGACGGGTGCCGCCGGCGTCTGCGCCGGCCGTTTGTTCTCGGTACGCGCCGGCTTCACGACCTTCCCTTTCGCGTCGTACACCAGCTCGCGGACGGCCACCGCGGGAATCGGCACGCTGACGACGGCCTTTCTCGTCGCCGTCGTGATCTCGGCCGTACACGTGAATCCGGGGCGAACGTCGGGGACGTCCTCGTCGAGCACCACGACGACCTTGAAGTTCGTCGCCTGCTGGGTTGTTGCGGCCTGACCGGCCGCCTGGATCGGGCTGTTGCCAATCTCGGTGACGTGTCCCTTGAACGTGCGATCTGGAATCGCATCGATCGTGATTTTTGCGATCTGTCCGAGCGACACGTTCGGAATGTTCGTCTCGTCAACCTCTACTTCCGCCTGTATGACCGACATATCGGCCACCGTCAGCAGCACCGTACCGGCGTTGTTCATCGTTCCGACAACCGCTGTTTCGCCCTCCTGAATGTTTCGGCGTGTCACGATGCCGGCAATCGGCGATTCGATGCGCACTTTGCTGAGATCGAATTGCGCGCTGGCCAGCTGCGCGCGGTCCTGTCCGATCCGGAGCTCCTGCGTGCGCACCTGCTTCTCGCGCTCAGCCAGCGCGGATTGCGCAATTTTCACGTCGTTCTCGGCGCGGTCAAGTACTTCGCGCGGGGTGAGTTGCTGCTTCCAGAGCTCCTGCTGACGGCGCAGGTTCTGCTGCGCCACGCTGAGCTGCACGCGGGCGGTCTCAACGGCCTGACGTGCCTGTTCGAGCGACGCCTGGGCGCCGCTGAGCGCGGCCTGGCCGCTCTCGACGCGCGTGCGGAGCGTGCGCGGGTCAATCTGCATGAGGAACTGGCCCAGCGTCACGCGGTCGCCTTCGTTGACGGCCAGATCGACGACGCGGCCTGAGGTGTCCGCGCTGATGTTGACGAAGCGCTTCGGCTGGATTTTCCCAGACGCGGACACCAGCGCCTCGAGATCGCGCGTTCGAATCGTCTCGACCGTGACCACGGGCGCCGTTGAGCGTCTCGACCACCACGCATAGCCTCCGGCCGATCCGATCACAAGCAAGGCCACGACGGCGATGATGATTTTCTTGGTTCTCGACAACTAGATGCCTCCTCGCAAAGCCTGGGTAAGCGCCAGCGCCACTGCGCCCGCCGCGTACGCGCCGAGCAGCCACCGCGCGATCGGCAGCGTCCGTGTCGCATACAGAATCCCGAGTCCCATTGCTACCAGTACCATCCACCAGAGCACGAAGATATCGGCCGCGCCGAGCAGCCTCGCCGGGAATGTCGATTCGCCGAAGGCCGGCATGATCGCGCTCAAGCTGGTCGCGCCGCCTATCGACTCGCGCGCGTAATTCAAGGGCGCGGCAATCAGCGACCGGAGCGCGAAGATCGCCGACGCGTGCACCACAACCGTCAGCACCTGCGCGAAGCTGGCGGTGCCGCCCATCCGATCGCCGGCCGATTTCAGGATGCCGGCCAAGGCCAGCCAAAGGATTGGCCATCCAACGACGATGACCGCTGCGCTGATGACCGGTCGATACGGTATCCAGCTGCGGAAATTCGCGTAGGCCTCCTCGGTCACCACCACGCCGAATGACTCGAGCTGTCGTACTTGTTGATCGAGTGCAGCGAGCTGCCCGACTTGTGTCAGAAGAAAACCAACGCTGCAGGCGGCAGAGATCGAGACGATCAGCACGGCGAGCTCGAGCGATCGCGGGCGCGCGATCGCGCTCGTGAGGGTTGCGCGCGGCGATCGCACCATCCCGATCAGGCGCCGCAGTGGATTACTGTGCGAGTCAGTCAAAAGTTTACTTGTCACAAGGCTAAGACGAGCCCGAAAGTCGCTTTGTTCCGGAGTTCACCTATCCGGGCGGTTCGCGCACGAATATGACGGCAATATGGTCCCGGTACACAAGCCGGAACTGCCTGTCGTTTGCGAGCGCTGCGGCCAAGGGATACCAGTTTTGTATGAGGATGAAGTTCGCGCGCGTCACATGCGGATCCTGTTGCCAACCTGGAGTCGCATTGTTGGTCCTCCGAGATTGCGCGAGAAGTTCGTCGCCGTACAGATCGGTGCGGGAATCCATCGAGACAGGGTGATTCGGCAGACGATAGATGAGGAACCCACCCCAGTTGAAGTCGTTATACATCGGGCCCTTCAATCCGGATTCCCTGATGAAGTCCGTCGCACGAAGGGGATACACCCGATCGATCACAGCTGCCAGCGCCGGCATAGTGATGCCTTGCCGTGTCACCATGACGAATGACGCACCTATCGCTAACACTGCGGCAAGTGCGTACTGAATCGCCGGACGAACCAGCGGCTGCGCTCCTGCCGGGTTGATCCCTGATTTGCGCGCTCCGCCTCTCGCGCTTTCGGCAAGGACGAAGCCTGCGGCGATAGACACGAACCAGGAGTCCCGCAACGAGCGGAACGACACGAATGCTGTCACGACCAGGAGCAGCGGCAGAAATAGATCGATGCGGCGCGACCGCCCCGCGGCAA
Source organism: Vicinamibacterales bacterium (assembly GCA_035281225.1). GTDB lineage: Bacteria > Acidobacteriota > Vicinamibacteria > Vicinamibacterales > JAMQPK01 > JAMQPK01. The sequence goes on along the minus strand of DATEEI010000097.1, from coordinate 52,964 downwards.
AGCACGCGGCCATCAGGAGCAACAGCTGCACGTAGTGCTCGGGCCGTCGAAAGTTCATCGCCGACAGTTCCTGAATGACCTGATAGATCGCAGGATGCGCGGCGAAGTTGAACGCGACCTTGTACAGCGTGACGCCGTTAGGCCCGATGCACGAACAGGCGGCCGCCAGAACGAGTGAGCCTAGCAATAGGGCGCGCGGGCCCGTAGCGGAGGCTGATGTCTCTCGATAGCCGGCGGCCAGCCGCGCTGCCACGTACAGACCGAACACGAACAGCCCGTAGACGAATTGGATGTGAAAGTTCGCCCACAACATGAACAGGGGACCCATCCAGAGCAGTCGCCTGTCATCCGCTCGACGCTCGGCGTCGAAGATCACGAGTAGTTCGAGCGTGAAGAAGAGGAGCGTAAACAGCCCCGGGCGAAGAGGGTTGATGTAGAACGCGTAAATCGAGAGTGCGCCGATGAGCCAGGACCACCAGGGGTTGCCGGCTAGGTGCCGGATCGCCACGAGAAAGACAAGGGAAATCAGAACCTGGAAGCAGATTAGAAATCCGACGATGCCTGGAAGCCCATAGAAGCGGTGCACGGCGGATACGAGCAGGTCGAACCCCCAGCTATATGCCACCCATGGTCGCTCGAAGTGCTGGGACAAAACGCCAACGCTCGGCACACCGCGATGCGAGGCAATCCAGTCTCCCAGCCGGATGTGCCACCAGATGTCGGGATCGATGAGTGCGGCTTTGGACTGGATGGAGTAGAAAGGCGCAATGGTCAGAGCGACCGTCGTGAGGGTCAGTTCGACGACAAATCTCACGAATGCACGCACGACGGGCATTCTACCGAAGCGGGACGCGCTCGTGCCAGCTATCGCTGTCCAGAGCGGTAAACTTCGAGCATGCGTACAGTCGCTGCTTTGGCGCTCTTGTTACTCTTCGCACTTTCAACTTCAGTAGCCGCCCAAACCTTCGGAGGTATCGGTACTCGCGCCGAGGGCATGGGAGGCGCCTTTGTGGCGGTTGCCGATGACGCCAGCGCGATCTACTGGAATCCGGCCGGTATCGCGACCGGAGCGAACTTCGATTTTCAGATATCGGGAGGCCCGACGCCCTCACGGGCGCTCGGTTTAGACCCCAGCGAGGCCGGTTCGCAGCTGTTCGTAGGCGCGACGATGCCCGTTCTGGGTCTGAGCTTCTATCGCACACATACAGTTCAAGCCCCACCTGACCGACAAAACGAGGGATCGGGGAAGGTGCACGTCCGTCCTCTCACGACCTCAAATATCGGGGTCACGTTTGTGCAAAGTGTTGTATCCGGGCTTGTTATCGGAACAACTGCGCGACTGGTCAGAGGAGGGGGTGAGGCTTTCGAGTCCCGGACGACCGTGGACTTGGATGCAGGGGCACTCGTGTCGGTGGGCAGCCTCCGTGCCGGGATTTCTGGAAGGAATCTTCGAAAGCCCGAGTTTGAAGGGCAGCACGGATCGGTGGCCATGACGCGACAGGTTCGTGCCGGCCTGGCGCTGGCGCCCAGGTCACTGCCGGCGGGACTTCATGGGCCGTTTTCAGTGGCTTTTGACGCCGATCTGACGAAGACGCCCGGTGAGACCGCCGATCTGCGGATGGCAGCGGTTGGGGGAGAGTATTGGCTCTCGGGAGGGCGGGTTGGGGCCCGAGTCGGGCTGCGATGGAACATGTTGAACAAGGAGCATCGCGCCTTTTCGGGAGGTTTGACCGTCAGACTCCCTCGTTCTGTCTTTGCGGAAGGTCAGATGACCAAGCCGCGCGGTGAAGGTGAGACAGAGTGGGGCGCAGGGGTGAGAGTAACATTTTAAGTCACTAAATGACAATAAATGTCATAATTATGGATACGAGATGGCCGTTCGCATCGGCGAAATTCTTCTAAAAGAAAAGCGGATCACGCCTGATCAGCTTCAGGACGCCTTGAATTATCAAAAGGCTAATGGGGGGAAGCTCGCCTTCACGTTGGTCAAACTCGGCATCGTCAAGGACGAGGAGATCACCGCTCTCCTCAGCAAGCAGTACGGCGTTCCGTCTATCAATCTGACGCAGTTCGAGATCGATCCGGCCGTCATCAAGCTGATCCCATCCGAGACCGCACAGAAATACCAGATCATTCCGCTCAGCCGATCGGGGGCGACGCTCACGATCGCCATGACCGACCCCACCAACGTGTTCGCCATGGATGACATCAAGTTCATGACGGGCTACAACGTGGAGCCGGTGGTCGCCTCCGAGACGGCGGTCGCAGACTCGATCACGCGCTACTACTCGGTCGCGACGAAGGCCGTGTCGGCCGGCGGATTCGGGGGCGGACCGAGCGCGCTCGAGATTGCGACCAAGTCGATGGAGGAGATGTCCATCGCCGGCGCCGACGACGTCGAAGTCCTCCAGGAAATGGAGGAGATCAGCGCCGAGTCGCTCGAGAAGCAGGGCGGGGAGGCGCCGGTCATCAAGCTGGTGAACGTCGTGCTGATGTCGGCCATCCAAAAGGGTGCGAGCGACATCCACATCGAGCCGTACGAAAAGGAGTTCCGCGTCCGCTATCGCGTCGACGGCATTCTCTACAACATCATGGCGCCACCCATGAAGATGCGCGACGCGATCACGTCGCGCATCAAGATCATGGCGAAGCTCGACATCGCCGAGAAGCGCCTGCCGCAGGACGGCCGCATCAAGATTCGGTACTCGGACAACGGTAATTCGAAAGACATCGATTTCCGCGTCTCCTGTCTGCCGACGCTGTTCGGCGAAAAGATCGTCATGCGTCTGCTCGACAAGGACAAGCTGATGCTCGACATGACGAAGCTCGGCTTCGAGCAGGAGTCGCTGACGAAATTCGAGGCGGCGATTCAGCGGCCGTGGGGGATGGTGCTCGTCACAGGCCCCACCGGCAGCGGCAAGACCAACACGCTCTACTCGTCGATCGCCAAAATCAACACGCCGGAAACGAACATCATGACGGCGGAGGATCCGGTCGAGTTCAACCTGCCCGGCATCAACCAAGTGCAGGTGCGGGAGAACATCGGGTTGAACTTCGCTGCTGCGCTTCGATCGTTTCTCCGTCAGGATCCCAACATCATCCTCGTCGGCGAAATCCGAGACTTCGAAACGGCCGAGATTGCCGTCAAGGCGGCGCTCACCGGCCACCTCGTGCTCTCCACGCTTCACACCAACGACGCGCCGAGCACGATCAACCGGTTGATGAACATGGGCATCGAGCCATTCCTTGTCGCGAGCTCGGTCAACCTGATTTGCGCGCAGCGTCTCGTGCGCCGCATCTGTACGAACTGCAAGACCGATCACCCCATGCCTGCGCAGGCGCTCGTGCAGGCAGGGTTTTCAGCTGAAGACGCCCAGTCGGTGGTCCCTAAAATGGGCAAGGGCTGCTCGAAGTGCAACAACACCGGCTACAAGGGACGCGCCGGCTTGTACGAAGTGATGGACATTACCGATGAGCTCCGCGAGCTCGTGCTCGTGGGCGCGTCTGGCCTCGAGTTGCGCCGGAAGGCCATCGAGGAAGGGATGCTCACCCTCCGGATGAGCGGGCTCCGTAAAGTCAAAGAAGGCCTCACGACGATAGAAGAGGTTGCGCGGGAAACGGTGAAATGAGAGCGAAGGGAACCTATGCCACCAACATTGCCTGAATTGCTCAAGATGACAGTCGACCTGGAGGGCTCGGACCTCCATCTGGCGATCAGCTCGCCACCGCAGATCCGCGTCCACGGCAAGCTCAGGCGGCTGGAACTGCCCGATCTGACGCCGACCGAAACCAAGCAGCTGGCCTATAGCGTCATGACCGACGCGCAGAAGAAGCGCTTCGAAGAGGCGTTGGAGCTCGACTTCTCTTTCGGCATCCGAGGGATCGCCCGCTTCCGCTCGAACGTCTTCAACCAGCGTGGCGCCGTCGGCGCCGTCTATCGGCTGATTCCCGAGCAGATCAAAGGGTTCAAGGAACTGGGGTTGCCGCAGGTCCTTGCCACGCTCGCCGAGCGGCCGCGCGGCCTCGTGCTGGTCACCGGTCCGACGGGCAGCGGCAAATCGACGACGCTGGCCGCGATGATCGACAAGATCAACAGCGAGCGGAACGAGCACATTCTCACGATCGAGGATCCGATCGAGTACATCCACCAGCACAAGGGCTGTCTCGTCAACCAGCGCGAGGTGCACAGCGACACGCACGGGTTCACCGAGGCGCTGCGCGCCGCTCTTCGAGAGGATCCCGATATCGTCCTCATCGGCGAGTTGCGCGATCTCGAAACGACCGAGGCGGCGCTACGCATCGCCGAGACGGGCCATTTGACGTTCGGCACGCTGCATACCAACTCGGCGGCGCAGACGATCAACCGCATCATCGACATGTTCCCGTCACACCAGCAGTCACAGATCCGTACACAGCTGTCGCTGGTGCTCGAGGGCATCGTCTGTCAGGCGCTGCTGCCGAAGGTGGGCGGTCACGGCCGTGTGGTCGCGCAGGAAATTCTCATACCGACGCCGGCGATTCGAAACTTGATCCGCGAGGACAAGATCCACCAGATCTATTCGTCGATGCAGGCGGGCCAGGAAAAATTGGGCACGCAGACCTTCAACCAGTCACTGGCCAGCCTGTACATAAGCAAGCAGGTCACGATGGAAGCGGCGATGACAGCTTCGTCGCTGAAGGATGAGCTGGATCAGATGATTACGCGGGGTGTCGGAGTCGTGCAGGGCGCCGGTCTCGGCCCACGGCCTGGCATGCGTCCTCCAATGCCTGGGACGACCGTAAGGAGATAGCCGTATGCCGACGTTTGCCTTTTCGGGACGGACACGCGGAGGAGAGACCATCAGCGGCGAGCGCATCGCCGACACTGCCGACGCGGCAGTTGCGGCGTTGCGCCGCGAGCAGGTGATGGTCACCCGCATCGCGCCCGCGAAAGAGCGGGAGGGTGGGAAGGAGAAAGCGGCCGCCACTCCGAAGAAGGGAAAGGTGGGTAAGAAGGTCAACCCGAAGAACCTGGCCGTGTTCGTGCGGCAGTTCTCGGTCATGATCGATGCCGGCCTCCCGCTCGTGCAATGTCTCCAGATCCTTGGATCGCAGGAGGAAGACAAGAACTTCGCTGAGACGATTTTGGTTACGCGTGAGGACGTCGAGAGCGGCGCATCGCTGGCCGATGCGATGAAGAAGCACCCGAAGGTCTTCGACCCGCTTTTTACGAACATGATCGCAGCGGGCGAAGCCGGCGGTATTCTCGACACGATTCTGAAGCGGCTTGCGACCTATATCGAGAAGGCCGTCAAGCTCAAGGGCCAGGTCAAGTCCGCGATGATCTATCCGATCGCGGTCATCGTGATTGCCGTGGTCGTCGTCGGCGTCATTCTCTGGAAGGTCATTCCCACCTTCGCGGCCCTGTTTGCGGGCCTCGGCGCCGAGCTGCCGCTGCCGACGCGCATCGTCATCTGGCTCAGTGATTTTCTCGTCAGCTTCATGCCATTCATCATCGTTGGCATCGTCGCGATCGGCTGGGGGTTCAAGGCGTACTATGCGACCGTGGCCGGGCGACACCAGATCGACGCCATCACATTGAAGCTGCCGGTGCTGGGCCTCCTAATGCGCAAGATCGCCGTGGCGCGGTTCTGCCGAACGCTGTCAACGCTCTTGAGCTCCGGCGTGCCGATTCTCGACGGTCTCGACATTACCGCGCGGACGTCGGGCAATTCGGTGATCGAGGCCGCTATCCAGGTGACGCGGACGAGCATCGAACGCGGCGAGACGATTTCGGCCCCGCTGAAGGAAACAGGGGTCTTTCCTCCGATGGTGACGCAGATGATTGCGGTCGGCGAAACCACCGGTGCGCTCGACACGATGCTGGCCAAGATCGCCGACTTCTACGAGGAGGAAGTTGACACGGCGGTGGCGGGCCTCCTCACGTTACTCGAGCCGATCATGATCGCATTCCTCGGCGGAGCCGTCGGAGGCATCGTCATTGCGATGTACCTGCCCATCTTCGATTTGATCAGCAAGCTGGTCTAGGAGCATCGGTGCAGGAGCGCGACATTCGTCGCAAACTCTTCTGGCTGATCGCGATTCGCGTCGGCATCAGCACGCTGCTGCTCGGCTCGGCGGTGTTCGTCCAGCTCACGTCACCTGCCGATTTTCCTGGCGAACCCCTCTTTGTACTCATCGGTCTGACGTTTGCGCTCAACGTCCTGTGGCTCCTGACGTTGAATTGGGCCGAGCGCTATCGGTGGGTCGTCGACGTTCAGCTTGCCTGCGACGCGATCGTCGTCTCGGGTTTCATTACCGTCACGGGAGGTCTCACCAGCTACTTCGCCGCGCTGTACGTGCTGCCCATCGCTGCCGCCAGCAGCGTGCAGTCCCGCCGCGGCGGCGTGATGATCGCGACGCTCAGCGCGCTGCTCTATGTTGGCATCGTGGTGATGCAGTATTTCGGACTCGCCGGCCTCATGGGCCTACCGCTCCTTGGGCACGAAGGCGCGCTGCCGCCGCGCCGCATCGTCGCTTATACGACCGGCCTGAATGTCTTTCTGTTTTTCTCGATCGCGTTTCTCAGCGGCTCGCTCGCCTATCGATTGCAGCGCGCGGGCGCGCGGCTCGAACAGGCGTCGAGTCAAATCGCCGATCTGCAGGCATTCAATCAGCATGTCATCGACAGCCTCGCGAGCGGCCTTGCGACTACCGATCGGCTCGGCCGCATCGTCAGCTTCAACCGGGCGGCTGAGACGATCACCGGTCATTCGGCGCTTTCCGTTATCGGTCGTCGCATCGAGGATGTCCTGGAGCTACCGCCTCCTGTTGCGACCGATCTGCGTCAGGGCGCCGCAGAAGGACGCGGCCGCCGCATCGAGGCGCCCTATCGCACCGGCGACCGACGGCAGATCGAGTTGGGGTTCACCGCCACGCAGTTGCAGACGCCGGGCGGAAACGCCGGGTTGCTGTTTGCGTTCCAGGATGTGACGGACTTCAAGAGGCTGGAGCGCGAAGCGAGGCTTCGTCAGCGTCTGGCCGCCGTCGGAGAAATGGCGGCCGGCATCGCTCACGAGATTCGGAACCCGCTCGCGTCGATGTCGGGCTCGATCCAGATTCTTCGCCAGGAGCTGCCTCTCACCGACGAGCAGGCACAGCTGATGGATATCGTCCTGCGTGAATCGGAGCGCCTCAACGCCACGATCTCATCGTTTCTGGCCTACGCGCGTCCCCAGCGGTTGTCGACGGCACGGTTTGATGTCCGGCGGGTCCTCAACGATGCCGCTCTGCTGCTCCGGAACAGCTCCGAAGTACAGGAAGGCCACATTATCGAAGTGCAGGTTCCGGCGACCGACGTGGGGTTCGAGGCCGACGAGAATCAGATTCGGCAGATCGTGTGGAATCTTGCGACCAACGGCCTTCGCGCCATGCGCAGCGGCGGCCGTTTGATTCTCGGCGCTCGCATTCAGCCTGGAGCCGACGACGGTCACGATACGGTCGTGCTCGACGTGGCGGATGAAGGCGTGGGTATTCCCGCCGATGAGCTGGACGCGATCTTCCAGCCCTTCCGGGGCTCGTTCTCGAAAGGGACCGGCCTCGGTCTGGCGATCGTGCACCGTATCGTCAGCGACTATGGTGGTGAAATCCAGGTCAGTTCGACCCCAGGCCGCGGCACGACGGTGTCTGTCCGCCTGCCAGTGCGTGAAGTTCGTAGTGTCCGGCTTTAGCCGGACCCATGTTCGTAGTGTCCGGCTTTAGCCGGACCGTGGTGACGCAAACGTGAATCAGCCCGAAGTGGAAAACGGCACGGCGGTGAAGACGCAGGTTGCACAGGCTCGGCTACTCGTCGTGGACGATGAGCGATCGATGCGCGAGCTATTGTCGATCGTCCTGCGCCGCGAAGGCTACGACGTGACGGTTGCGGAGAGCGGTCAATTGGGCATCGAGCAGCTCGAACGGTCGCGGTTCGATCTGTTGATTTCTGACGTCAAGATGCCCGACATGAGCGGCGTCGATGTCCTTCGCGCTGCAAAGCGGATCGATCAGGACATTCTCGTCGTCATGATTACAGCCTTCGCGGCGGCCGACACGGCTATAGAGGCCATGCGCCTCGGCGCTCACGATTACCTGAGCAAACCTTTCGACGTCGACGAACTGAAGATCAAGGTTCGCAACGCGCTCGAGCAGCGCCAGCTGCGGCAGGAGAACGTGCTCCTCAAGCGCGCGCTTGGGACGACGCACCAGTTTGCCAACATCGTTGGCCGCAGCGAGAAGATGCTCGACGTGTTCAAGCTGATCGAGCAGATCGCGCGGACCGACAGCACGGTCCTCATTACCGGTGAGTCGGGCACCGGGAAGGAATGGGTGGCGCGCGCCATTCACTTCTATTCGCTGAAGCGCGATCGTCCGTTCGTCGCTGTCAACTGCGGCGCCATTCCGGAGACGCTGCTCGAGTCGGAGCTGTTCGGGCACATGAAAGGCGCCTTCACCGGCGCCACTGTGAATAAGAAAGGCCTGATCGAATCCGCTGAGGGCGGTACGCTCTTTCTCGACGAGATTGGGGAAATGAACCCGCTGATGCAGGTGAAGCTCCTTCGCGTGCTTCAGGAACGCAAGTTCCGCAGGCTGGGCGGGGTCGAAGAGCTCGACGTGGCCATGCGTGTCATTGCAGCCACGAACCAGGATCTCGCCAGAATGGTCGCCGAAGGAAAGTTTCGCGAAGACCTGTTCTATCGAATCAACGTCATTCCGATTCACCTTCCGCCGCTCCGGGAACGGGTCGAAGACATCCTGCTGCTGGCCGATTACTTCCTGGTGAAGTATCGGGATCAGATGGGCAAGAACATTCACGCGCTGTCCCAGACCGCCATCGATCTGCTCGAGGCCTACGAGTGGCCGGGCAACATCCGCGAGCTGGAAAACGTGATCGAACGATCGGTCGCCCTGGAGAAGAGCCAGGCGATTCTTCCTGAGAGCCTGCCCGAGCACATCGTCAAACGGGTGCCGAAAGGGCCAGCCGCCGCCGGCCTGCTGCCCGAGTCCGGCTTCAACCTCGAAAGGCACGTCGAAGGCCTCGAGAAGGAATACATTACGCAGGCGCTCGCCCGGGCGGGCGGCGTTCAGGTGAAGGCCGCGGAGCTCCTGGGCATTCCCTACCGGTCGTTCCGGTACTACGCTAAGAAATACAATCTGAAATGAAGGCTCGAGTTCTTCACGTCGCCCTTGTTGCGGTTGTGGGTGCGATTGTGTACTCGAACAGCCTTTCAGGACCCTTTCTCTTCGACGACCAATCTGCCATCCTTCTGAACCCGCGTATTCGACACCTGTGGCCGCCTATGGACGTTCTTGCGCCATCGGCTCATGGGGTGGTGGCGAACCGTCCCATCGTGAATCTGTCGTTCGCCATCAACTACGCGATCGGCGAGTTCTCGGTTCGCGGGTACCACATCACCAACGTCGCGCTGCACCTCGCCGCGTCTCTGTTACTCTTCCTGCTGATTCGTACGACGCTCGCCGCACCGCTCCTTCGTGGGCGGTTTCTGGGGCACGCCGACGGAATTGCGCTGGGCGGCGCCCTCATCTGGATGGTGCACCCTCTTCAGACTGACGCTGTCAACTACGTGACGCAACGGTCCGAGTTGCTGATGGGTTTGTGCTATCTGCTCACGGTGTTCTGCGCCGTGCATGCCATGGGCTCAGCGACCCCGAAGCGTTGGTATCTGGCGGCGATCGCCAGCTGTCTCCTTGGAGCCGGCTCAAAAGAATCGATTGCCACGGCGCCATTGATGGTCATTCTGTACGATCGCGTTTTCTTCTTCCGATCGTTGAAGGATGCGTGGCGCGAGAGAGGCATGCTGTACGGAGGACTAGCCTTGACGTGGCTGACGCTCGCGGTCACGGTGTCCTCGCGCGGCAATACCGCGGGGTTTGGCGCCGGCGTCTCGGTCTGGACCTACCTGCTCAATCAGGCATTGATGATCTCGCAGTACCTAAAACTGACGGTCTGGCCGTATGACCTCGTATTGGACTACGGGATACCACGTGCGCTCAGCCTCATGGATGTTCTTCCGCAAGCGCTGTTGGTGGTATCTCTACTTCTACTGACAGCATTCGCTCTTGTTCGCCGTCCTCTGCTCGGCTTTGTTGGCGCATGGTTCTTCATGACGCTGGCTCCGGCGTCGAGCTTTATTCCGATCGCCTCCGAAGTCGGCGCCGAGCGCCGCATGTACCTCCCGCTGGCTGCGATCGCCGTGCTCGCAGCGCTCGCCGTCTATGCAGTCGCTGCAAGATTTTTCCCACGGCGACTGCAAAGCCTGGCCGGTGTGATGACGGCGCTTCTGGTGGTCTGGCTCTCCAGCGCAACGTTTCAGCGAAACCAGGACTACGTGTCGGGCGTCACCTTGCTCAGAACGTCGGTTGACCGCTGGCCTCACGGTCGCGCCCGCTTCAATCTGGCATACGAGTTGAGAGTTGCCGGTAAAAAGGACGAAGCCACGGTACAGTTGCGCGCTGCCGCGCTCGACACCCCGCAGGCGCAGTACCTGCTCGCCTCAGACATGTACGATCGCGGTGAGTTCGACGCGGCCATCAGGGAATTGCAGGCCTTCATCGGCCGGAAGGGGACGCTTGCGGCAGATGTCGTGACGGCGCGCAACCTCCTGGGCCTGGCCTTGGCACAGCAAGGAAAGATGGATCTCGCGATCGCAGAACTTCAATCGTTGTTATCGACGAATCCTGATAACCCCGATCTGCATGGCAACCTCGCATTTCTGTTTCTGCAGCAGCGGGAGTTTGAGCGTGCGCGCGAACATTACGAGGGCTACCTGAGACACCGGCAAGGCAGCGCGTTCATCTGGACGGGACTTGGTACCGCGCTCGCCGAGTTGGGGCGATCCGAGGATGCAATAGGGGCATACCGCCAGGCGCTAATCGTCGATCCCGACTACCCCGAGGCGCGAGTCCGTCTGGCGCGGTTGGGCACTCCCGGGAAGCCAGGTCAATGATCGATCAGCGGCGCGTGACGCTGTGGCTGTTCTTGCTGTTTCAGGCGCTCTATGCGCTGACTTCGTCGGGAAATGCTTTTCGTGTGCCGGATGAGTTCGAGGTGTACTACCAGGTGGAGCATCTGATCGATGAAGGGGATCTCTCGATTCCGCAGACCATCTCATCAGGAATGTTTTTCGGGCGAATCGGCGTAGATGGCAAACCGTATGCGCCCTACGGACCGCTCGCCGCGGTGCTGTCCGTTCCGCATCATCTCGCCGCAAGGGGCGTGGCACTTTTAGCGGGTATCCCGCGCGACCACACGGTGTGGACCTTTGTCGTCAGCGGCCTGACGATGCTCAGCACATCGACGGCCGCAGCGCTCGCCGTCGCAGGCTTCCATCGTGCTGCTACGACGCTGGGAGCCCCCCCCTCCGCCGCGTTGCTGCTTTCGCTGATGCTCGGCGCGGCGTCCGTGTTGTGGACCTACGCCACCAACTTCTACTCGGAAGCGTGGCAAGCGGCGGCGTTCACGTGGGCGGCGGTGTTCCTGCTCGAAAGACGGATCACCTCGGCATCGATGCTTCTGGCGTTTGCCGGGTTGATCAAGGTTACCAGCCTCGTCTTCGCTCCCGGATTTCTCGTTGCAGTGTTGATGGACCGAACGGTGCCGATCGAACGGCGCCTTCGCGGCGCGACATCCATCGCGGCGGCCTTGGCGGTGGCCGTTGCAACTCACTTTGCGTGGAACACGTTTCGTTTCGGCGACGTGTTCGAGTTCGGCTACGACTGGGGAGAAACGATACCGGTGCCGCCCGCCAGGGCGTTTCTGCTTTCGGAGCTTCCGAGAGGGTTGGCGGTGTTGCTCGTCACGCCGGGCAAATCGATTCTGTTGTGGGCGCCCCTCCTGCTGCTGGGCATCTCGCGTCTGCGAACGTGCCCCCGCCCCTTGCTCTGGGGCCTTGCCACGACGTCGATCGCCGGATTGATCTTCTACGGCGCATATCTCTTTCCAGATGGCGGGTACGCCCACGGACCACGACACCTGGTCCCAATCGTTCCGCTGCTGCTCCTGCCGGCCGCAACGCCGGGACCGCCCTGGCGGCGAGAGCTCGTCACGGCGTGCGCGGCGATCGGTGCGGTCATCGCGCTGCTGTCGGTGTCGGTCTCCTTTCTGCAGGACCAGGCGTTGGGTGACGATTTCCAGAGTGTCGGCTACTACGAGCGAATCGAGCCTGCACCGGGCCGAGCGTGGAATCGCTACAGGCTTGGATACATCCCCTTTATTAGAACCACGGCGTCACCGGATTGGCCCGTTAGTTCCGTCGTGGGCACAGGCCTGGATTTTTTTCTCCTGCATCTGACGCGGGCAAAGGCCACCGTTCCCGCCGCGGCGGCGATTCCGGGATGGCTGCCGCTGACGCTGTTTCTTGGCTGGAGCGCGTTGCTGATGTCAGCCGCAGCCGCACTATGGCCGGCGGTCCGGCTCATCGGCCAGGATTCCCGGACGTTGAACTTTGCGGCGGTGAGCCCAGTCCACAGTCGGTAAACAGCCCCTCAGAGCGTGGCTGTGCCGTCACGATTTCGAAGCCCTCCCGATGCGCTAGGCGCGTGAGAAATTCTCGATCGTACCACGCCGCCAGCGCAACGAATCCTTCCGGCGTGGGCCTGCGCACTTCCGCCAGCCGATACGCGGTATGAAATGCCGCGTCGTCGAGCAGCCCTTTCAGCACGAGGTCTACGAAAGGGGACCGCAATTGCAGACAGGAAAGACCGTCGGGGTATGAAACAAGCGGGAGGACGGCGGTCGGCTTCTGTTCGTAGAAGACTCGTTTCTCGAATGCCGCATGCGATCGAAGGCCAATGCGGTCGCCCCCGTTGTGGGCCATTCGAATGTTATTCAATCCCATCAAGTCGATCACGTCCCCGTTGTAGGCATGCTTGAGCCCACCGACGGTGATTGTGCCGATCGAGGGTCGTGGGCGAAGGTCGGCAAAGAGTCTCTCCGCAACGGAACCTCGCTCGCGTCCTTTCTGGGCTATCTCAAATTCCATTCGCATCGAGAGCCGTTGTTCGAATTGCACCCAATCGACAATCTGTACCGCCAGAAAGATGGCGGTCAGTGTGGCGCCCCCTACCAACACCCACCCGCGCCGGAATTTCCACTGAGCCGCTAGGACAGCGTAACGGGGCAAGACGAAACGCACGCAATTCAGGAGTGCGAGGAGAAGAACCGGATAGACTGGCTGGTAAAAGCGAAAGCCGCCGAAGTGGTCGCCCCCGGTGAGAGCTGGAATCAGCAGACCGACGCCTGCGAGTGCGCATAGTACCATGGTCCGAATGTCGCGAGCCCCCACTATGATGAGGTGCAGAGTCGAAATGACAATCGCCACAGCCCCTGCGAAAGGGATCGGTCCTGAAGAGATATACAACCAAAGATAGGTCCCACCCTCGCGGAGTCTGAACACCAACGACGGCGAGACTTTCGCGTAGTATGTGTTCGGGAGCGGGAATCCGAAGTACACCAATCGGAACATTGTCAGAAGACCGGTGCCGAAGACGAACACCAGCACCGCCGGTCGGGTGAGTCGCAGCGAGGCCGAGTAGCCCTCACACGGTGCGCGCATGACCATGACAAGCATCAACACTGCGGGCGCCCACATCAACGCTTCGGGCCTGGTGAGTAGCATGAGCCCAACGAGGGCCGCCAATCCGGCGCGCTTGCCGCGATCATTTCTTTCGTCCACGATGAGAAGGGCGGATAGCGTGACCAGAGATGTCCAGAGGGCCGTTTCCATCAGCGCCACCGTGCTCCATGCCACGTAGCGGTAATCCGTGAGCAGGAGCATCAGAAACGCAGCGGCCCAAGACGGCGAGATCGTCGGGTCAGCGGACGAGCGGCGAAAGACAAATGACCGCAGGCAGCAACCGATCGTCAGCGATACCAGCAGGACGTTGAGGCCGAGCAACCATCTTTCGGGGTTGTTGGTAAGGATCAGTACTGCGGAGCAGATGAGTACCCACAGCAGAGAGGTAAATCCTTCAACGCGTTCACCGCCGGCGTTGAAGACGAATCCCTCACCGGCCGAGATATTCCGTGCATAGACAAGGAAGATATTCGCATCGTCGATTCCGATGCTTGGAAAATCCAGCAGGTAGCTGACGATCCACGTGGCGATACAGACGGCAGCAAGAATAGCCACCGATCGGAGCGCCCGGGATAATCGCTTTGTAGTCATGGGTGCGCAGCCAAGGTGGTAACTCTAATTAGTATCGGCGTCAGCAGCAGAATCCGGGAGTCAGCGAGCAGAATGACCTCCATCCGGAAGGTAAGGCCGAGCGATCGAGCGCGTCGTATGGTCGTCGCACTAACTATCGTACTGGTGCCGTTGCCCATTTACCTGCTGAGACTGGATGACACCGTCGGCATGATGGTCGACGATGCGTGGTACATCATGCTCGGGAAGGCCCTGGCGCAGGGGGACGGTTACCGACTGATCAATGCGCCCCTGCCGGGTATTCTGCCAATGTACCCTCCCGGGTTTCCGGCTCTCTTGTCGCTGGCGTTTTACGCCTATCCGCACTTTCCGGAGAACCTCTGGTTGCTCAAGAGCATGTCGATCGCCGCGATGCTCGCAGTCGGTCTGCTGAGCTACATCTACTTGCATCGCGATCGTCAACTACCTCGTCATCTCGCTGCCTGCGCGGCGATTGCGATCACCCTGACACCCGCGCTGGTGTTTTTGGCGACGTCAACGGTGATGTCGGAATGCGTGTTCACGCTGGCTCAGCTGGCCGCCGTCGTGGTTGCGCACAGGGCGGTCGAGGCTTCAGACGAGGGCGCGCGACGATGGATTATTTTCGCCGCGCTACTGGCGGTGGTCGCGGTACTGATTCGTTCCGCCGGCGCCAGCGTGCTCATCGCCGCGTGTGTCTGTTTTCTCAAAGAGCGTCGCTGGGCTCGAGCGGCGGGATTCGCCATGGTCGCCGTTGCGTGCCTTCTGCCATGGTCGTTGTACGCACAGGCTCACCACCCCACTGCGGCACAGCAAGAAGCGCATCGCGGATCGATCCTCTATGGGTACGCGGACCAATTCTGGATGCGGCGGGCGGGCGCTCCGCTCAGCGGGCGCATAACCGTTGCAGAACTGCCGGAGAGAGTCACCACGAACGTTGTGGATGTATTCGCGCGTGGTGTCGGAGGGATCATCATCCCGGGGCTGCTGCGCGGTGCGGACGAGAGTGGTGAGGAGGTGCTTTCTCTCGGCGGCAGAGTGGGACTCGTCCTAATTGGTTTCGGAGGTAGCCCGGCGAATATGGCCATCTCGTTGGTGTTGAGTGCCATCGCTGCACTTGGATACCTTCGGACAATTCGTCAGCGAGTGACGATGGCTGAGATCCTTGTGCCGGTTTCCTTGGCGATCATTGTGCTGTGGCCCTGGTGGACGTTCCGTTTCGTCGTGCCGTTGACACCCTTCCTGTTTTTCTACTTCATTCAAGGACTCCGATGGTCGCCCGGGTTACCGCTAGCACGTGTCGCACTGCTCTCCATCATCGGGCTCAATCTGTACGACCATACCGGCTACGCACTCCGTGCCTCATCGAATCCGAATGGAGTGGACTGGCTGGCACGGGCGGCGGAAGTGGACAAGGCGCTCGACTGGATGAGCAATCACCTGGACAAGCGGGCAGTCGTGGCGACAACCAACCCCGCCCTGGTCAACTTGCTGACGGGCCAGCGCACGATCACGCTGGATAGCCTGACCGAGCATTGGAGCGTTTGGCGCAGACGCGGAGCGCGGTACGTCGCCTGCCTCACTACGCCGGATCTGCCCGACCCATCGACCGGGCCGTACGACCTCTTGTACGAATCGTCGCCTGGGGTTGCCGCCCCAGTATGGGTGATAGAGATCGAGTGACGATTATTGTCAACACAGCTTGACAAACTCTGTCACAACGACCTCTGTTCCGCCGCAAGCCGCCTTGCTTAAGTTCTGCAATTTGTTGATTATAAGCAGTATATACTGCTCTGATGTATGCAGTGCCTCGTGGCACGGGCGTTGCTCTGTCGAGGGCATCCAGGCGGCTTGCTTAGCCGCCAATCGTCAGGCATTACGGCTAAGCGCCGTCATCAAGGAGAGAGCCATGAGAATTCGGAGCAAGAAAAACAAGGGTTTCACACTGATCGAACTGTTGATCGTCGTGGCGATCATCGGCATCATCGCTGCCATCGCCGTTCCGGGCCTTCTGCGGGCTCGCATGGCCGGCAACGAAGCCTCGGCTATCGGGTCACTCCGAGCGATTAACAGCGCAAACATCAACTACATGACGAACTGCCTCCAGGGCGTTGGCTATGCGGCCACTCTCCTGGCTCTGGGAACGCCGCCAAGCACAGGGGGCCAGCCCTTCATCAGTAAGGATCTGGGCGTGACTGGGACGATTAACAAGAGCGGCTATAACATCGACTACGCGATCCCCAGCGGTGCGACGTCGGCGACGCCGACATCGCCTTGCGTGACCAGCGCCGTCGGTCACTCCAACTACTTTGCCTCTGCTTCGCCAGTGTCACCGGGGACTACCGGCACGCGCTACTTCGGTACGAGCGAAATCCAGTCGGTGTTTCAGATTACCAGCGCTCCGATCACCGCCATCTCGACGAACGGGACGCCGACCCCGAGTGGCGCCGAGCCAATCAAGTAAGAGTAGTTCAGACCTGACAAGGGGAGGCCCGCCCCATCGGCCTTCCCTTTTTTTTTGAGGTATCGAGTGCATCGCGGCCATAAGGGCTTCACACTAATCGAGCTGCTGATAGTTGTCGCGATCATCGGGATCCTGGCGGCTATCGCGATCCCCGCGCTGCTACGAGCCCAAATGTCTGGCAACGAAGCAACTGCCGTCGGGTCACTTCGAGCGATTAACAGCGCGAACGTCAATTACATGACGAACTGCCTGCAGGGCGTCGGCTACGCAGCCACGCTCTTGGCTCTGGGAACACCGCCAACCGCAGGAGGTCAACCTTTCATCAGCAAAGATCTCGGCGTCACCGGTACGATTAGCAAGAGCGGGTACAACATCGACTACGCGATCCCCAGCGGTGCGACTTCGGCGACGCCGACCTTGCCGTGCGTGACTTCTGCGGTCGGTCACTCCAACTACTTTGCCTCTGCTTCGCCGGTGTCACCCGGGACCACAGGTATGCGGTATTTCGGCACGAGCGAAGTCCAAACGGTGTTTCAGGTCACCAGCGCTCCGATCACTGCCATCTCGACCAGCGGGACGCCAACGCCGAGCACCGCCGAGCCAATTAGGTAAAATCTCCCCCTTCCTGTTTCGGTCGATAATACAGGGCGAATGTTAGCGATCGAGACCGACAGCCTCTCGAAGAGTTTTGCAGTCGGGTTCTGGCGTCCGCGATCCTACCGCGCGCTGGAGGGTTTGACGCTCGCCGTCGAGCAGGGCGAGACCTTCGGGTTTCTTGGGCCCAACGGTGCGGGAAAGACCACCACGCTCAAGCTGTTGATGCAGCTGATTTATCCCACGTCGGGACGCGCCGAAGTTCTTGGACGGCCTGTGGGCGATGTTGGCGTGAAGCGCCGCATCGGATACCTGCCGGAAAGCCCGTATTTCTACGATTATCTGACCGCCGAAGAGCTGCTGTCCTATTTCGCGAGCCTGTTCGGCTATGCCGCTGCGGATCGCCGCCGCCGTGTGTCTGCGCTGCTCGACGAGGTAGGCATTGCGGCTGAGCGTCGTCTTCCCCTTCGGAAATTCTCCAAGGGCATGCTTCAGCGGGTCGGGATCGCGCAGGCCATCCTGAACGATCCTGATGTCGTGTTCCTCGACGAGCCGATGTCGGGTCTCGACCCACTCGGTCGCAGGGAAGTGCGCAATCTCATTCTGCGGCTCCGCGATCGCGGGTGCACGGTCTTCTTCAGCTCGCACGTGCTGGCGGACGCCGAAGCCCTCTGCAGTCGTGTGGCGATTCTCGCGCAGGGAAAGCTGGTAGCTACGGGACGCATGTCCGAAATTCATGCGTTCCAGGTCCGTGGCTGGGACCTGGTCGTGGGCGGGCTCTCTCCAGACACGCTCCACAAACATGCCGGTCGAATCACGAAGGTGGCGCGCGTGGCCGAGAACCAGTACGCGCTGGAGCTGCCACTGAACCCGACGCCGGATCTCCTGTTGACGGATCTGATGACAGAGGGCGCGTATCTCATTTCGCTGAACCCGCTTCGCGAAACGCTGGAAGACTACTTTGTTGCGCAGGTCCAGAAGCAGCGGCCGAGATGAGCGCGATTCGCCACATCGCCGTGAACGTTTTCAGGGAGTCGGTCCGCGACAAGGTGCCGTACAACCTCGTGCTGTTCGCCCTGATGCTGATGGGCGTGTCCTATCTGCTGGGCCAGCTCTCGGCCGGGCAGGAAATCAAGATCATCAAGGATCTCGGGTTGGCGGCGATGTCGTTGTTCGGGTCGTTCATCGCGGTGTTCATCGGCATTGGCCTGGTATCGAAGGAGGTCGAGCGGCGCAGCATTTATGCTCTCCTCGCGAAACCGATCAGCCGCCGGCAGCTCGTCATGGGAAAGTACCTCGGTCTGGTGCTGACCCTCCTGGTCAACATTGCGGTGATGACCGTGGCGTTCTACACGGTTCTTGGTGTGATGGCCTGGATGGACGGCTCGTGGTTCAGGCCGCACTGGGGAGCGTCGGCCCTCGATCCGGCGCTCCTCAAAGCCATTGCGATGATCGGCCTCCAGTTGATGATCGTCACAGCCGTGGCTCTGCTGTTCTCGACGTTCTCGAGCCCAATGCTGGCGGCGGGACTCACGTTTGGGCTCTACATTATTGGTCACTTCAACGCTGACCTGAAGAACTTCGAAGCGGTCGTCGACTCTCGACCAATCGCGTATCTCGCCCGGGCGATGTATTACCTTCTGCCGAACCTTGCGCCGCTCGACGTCAAGGCCCAGGTTGTGCACGGCGTTCACGTGCCGGCAGGGCTCCTGTTGTTCAACACTGCCTACGCGCTGGTCTACATTGCGGCGCTCCTGGTCGTGGCAACATTCATCTTCGCGCGACGGGATTTCAAATGACCCGGAACGCTCGAGCGCTCGCGTTTGCGATGACGCTCGCATGCCTGGCGATCGCCGCGACCGGTCTGCAGATGGCACGCGATCGTGCCTACGCTCCTGGCCCAACCGACAACCAGCTCCTGTATGTCAGCTCGGGCCGCATGATCGAGAAGATTGCCCTGTCCTACGATGCCATACTTGCCGATGCGTACTGGATAAGAGCTCTTCAGCACTACGGCCGCGAACACCTCAAGACGGAGGGCGTGAAGACCTATGACCTGCTCTACCCATTGCTCGACCTCACGACGACGCTCGATCCGCAATTTGTGATTGCGTACCGGTTTGGCGCACCCTTTCTCGCCGAATCGCGGCCGAACGGCGCCGGGCGATCCGATTTGGCGATCGCCTTGCTCAAGAAGGGCATTGGGAGGACACCGGACAAGTGGGACTACTATCACGACATCGGGTTCATCTACTACTGGCATCTCCACGATTACAGGCAGGCGGCCGAGTGGTTTAAGCGTGGAGGAGATCGGCCGGGCGCCCCATGGTGGTTGAAGACGTATGCGGCGGTGATGCTCGCGCGAGGCGGCGATCGGCAAGCCTCCCGCTTCATGTGGCAGCAGCTCACGCAGTCGGAAAGTGCCTGGCTTCGGGAGACGTCGCACCGCCGATTGACGCAGCTGGATGCGCTCGATCAGATCGATGAACTGCAGCGCGTATCAGAGGGTTTTACGGCGAGAGCCGGACGAAACGCGCGGTCGTGGAACGAGCTCGTGACCGCAGGCCTGCTGCGTGGTGTCCCCCTCGATCCCACTGGCACACCGTATCTGCTGGATGCCGCCACCGGTGATGTGGGCCTCGGGCGTGGGTCGTCATTGAGCCCATTGCCCACCGAGCCCGCCGCCGCACCGGAGATGGCAGCATCGGCCCCGCCTCCTGTTCTGAGATGATTGCGTCCGCGCTCATCGCGTCCGTATTCGGGCTGGTGGTCGGCAGCTTTCTCAATGTGTGCATCCATCGCCTGCCTCTGCGCGAGTCGGTTGTGTGGCCTTCCTCGCGTTGCCCGCATTGCCGCGCGATCGTGAGCGCGCGCGACAACATCCCCGTTCTCAGCTATCTGATGCTCGGTGGCCGCTGCCGTGCCTGCGGCGCGCCCATCTCCTTGCAGTACCCCGCAATCGAGCTGGTGACCGCTATCGTGTTTTTCGCCGCTGTCCTGCTGTTCGCACCGCCATTGCTATACGCGCGAATCGTGTTCGCGTGCGCGATGATCGTGCTGTTCGTCATCGACCTCGAGCATCGCATTCTGCCCGACCGCATCACGTTGCCGGGAATCGTGCTCGGTTTTCTGCTCAGCTTCTTTCTTCCGCCTGGTTGGTTGAGCTCCGCGATTGGCATCGTGGTCGGAGGAGGCTCACTGTGGTTGATGGGGGAGGCCTACTTCCGGATTCGAGGTGAGGAGGGGATGGGGTTCGGCGACGTGAAGATGCTGGCGATGATCGGCGCTTTCCTCGGGTGGAAGCTCACGTTGTTGACGTTGATTCTCTCGTCGTTCATCGGTTCGATTGTCGGCGTCGGCATGATCGCACTCAAACGAGGCGACATGAAATACGCGCTGCCCTTCGGCACCTTCCTCGCCGTCGCCGCGCTCGTCGCCGCGGCTGCGGGCGACCGCATCGTGGACTGGTATGCCTCTTTTTACTACTGACGATCGACAATCGACGATCGACGATCGACGATGAATCCAACCGTCCTCGCCATCATCGGCCTCACCGCCATCGTGGCCGCCCTGGTCGGCGTCCTTATCCTCGCGGTGCTGCGATTTGCCGCCGCCGCGCGAGATTCGAGGCGCTCGCTCAGCGAGAGCACCACCGAGAGCGCGTTCGTAACCGCGGCCCTTCACGAGGCGCTCACGAAGCTCAAGGCGCAGGAACGCGAGATGTCGGCGCGAGCCGAGGCATCCGAGCGGCTCAGCAGCGAGATCGTCGAGAGCCTGTCATCCGGACTGCTCGTGGTCGGCAGTGATAGCCGGCTCCGCATCCTGAATCCGGCCGGCCGGAAGCTCCTGCACTTGCCTGAGGCTACCCTCGAGCGGACGTATCGAGAGCTTCTGCCCCCGCCGCTCGCGCTGGTCATCGAAGAATGCCTCAATGCGGGCAAGCCGATTATCCGGCGGCAGTTGTGCGTCGGGCCGGCAGGAAGCTCCCCTGGATATCTCGGCGTCAGCGTGTCGCCTTTATCGGACGAGCAGGGGGAGCCTCACGGCGTGATCTGTCTCTTCACGGACCTCACGCCCGTCGTGGAGATGGAAGAGCAGCTGCGCCTGAAGGAAAGCCTTGCACAGGTTGGCGAGCTCACCGCCGGCATTGCCCATGAGTTTCGGAACGGTCTGGCAACCATTCACGGCTATTCCCGTTTGATCGACCTGAACGTCGTGCCGGCCTCCTTTCATCCCCATGTGCTGGGTATTCGACAGGAGACGGAAGCACTCGGGGAGGTCGTGACGAATTTTCTGAACTTCGCGCGCCCTGCACAGCTGACGTTGTCACCCGTCGATCTTCGCGCGATCGCGGAGCGCACTGCCGAGGAGCTACGCAACGACGCGCGAGCGCATGGCGGCGACGTGACGATCCGCGGCGAGTTTCCAGTGATTCAGGGAGATGATGTGTTGCTGCGGCAAGCGTTCAGCAACCTCCTGAGGAACGCGGTGGAGGCGTGCGTCGACGCGTCCATTGCTCCGGAGGTTGTGATCGATGGGAAAGTCGAGGCGGGGAACGTGCGCGTGACCGTCGACGATAACGGACCGGGCGTGGCGCCTGAAGATCGGGAGCGGATTTTCCGGCCGTTCGTGACGACGAAGGGGCGTGGGACGGGATTGGGGCTCGCCCTCGTGCAAAAGATCATCGTCACGCACAACGGACGGATCCAAGTGATGACGTCCGCGTCTGGAGGCGCCAGTTTTCAAGTGGTCTTGCCGATGGCTCCTGTCGTTTGACGGGCGCTATTCGCGCAGCAAGGCGGATGCGCCTGCCTTGCGCGCCTCTTCCTCGATCCGCGCCCAATCCTTTTCCACCAATTCCAGATTAAATCGAAATTTTCTCAGATCTTTTTCTGCGAGCCGAATCTCGCTCGCGACTGCAGGTGTCTGCGTATCGGCTCGCAGAGTCTGCAGCCGGCTTTCTACCGCTGCGACGTGGTCCCGCCGTTCGCTGAGACGGATCCGGTAATCCCGCGCCAGGTTGCGCCACTGCTTCTCTTCGATATCCCGGTCGATCGATCCGGCGGTGCTGGCTAGCTTCGTCGCCGAGTCAGATTGGAGTTTGCCAGTTGTTGCGTCCGGCGCGGTTACCGCTGCCGGTGATGGCGTCGGGTTGGGGCTGACGGTCTCCGCCAGATCCTTGTTGGTGTACACGCGGCTCTGCGTATTGACGGTCTTTCGCCGGGCTTCTTCCTCCATAGCCACCTCGGCGAGCGACTGACTCCGCGCTGTGTCAGCCGAGACAAACACAACCACGACGCCGAGCAGCATCTGTCGCGTCATCGGACTTCCCTCCAGGAAAGGATGGTAAAGGCGGAGAGACCGCCTGCTCCGGTATAGGTGATGTTGACGGAACCCGAGATGTCGTTGGTCCCGACCGTATTGGAGATGTTTGACGCATCCTGCATCAGCAACTGCCCGAAAACGGTCACGTTTCCGGACATCGATATCTGCTCGCGAATAAGGATGAGCCCCGGCAGCGCGCTGGTTCCCAGGTTGGGGGTTCCACTGACGCTGAGGTCTCCATTCAGAACGAGAAACGCCGTGGTTGCCCAAATGTTGCCGGAGCTAAGAAGGGCAGGAGGCGCTAAATTTCGGTTCCCGCTCATCGTCAGCGACCCCGTCGCGAATATCGACACTCCCGTGGCGCTACCGGCAATATCCACGTTGCCCTCGACAAAGTAGCCGCCCGTGGGCGGGGTCCCGTTCAGAGTCCAGGTGCCGCCCCCAAAGGTCCAATTGAGACCGGTCAGACACGTACCCGTGCAGGCCGCAAACGCGCCGGCGGGGGCCGACCTCATCTCGACGGTGCCGCCGGCATTCAGGCGGTATCTCGCCTCGTCGAGGTAGTCGGTCGGCAGGACGTTTGGGACGGTGAGGGTCGGAAATGACGAGCCGTTGGTGCCTCCGGCGCAATTTGTCAGGTTCCCGGTTGCCGCTCCGCTGGCCGTGCAGTTTTGCGTCGCGCTGAAAGAGTTGCCGTCGATGTCCAGATCGCTGTTCGAGTGGGCGCCGCCCTGCGCTCCTGCCAGGGTCACGTTGCCGTTGAAATTCAGGTCGCCGTTGCTGACCACCGCAGGCATCTGCACCGTGCCAAGCATGGCTTCGAAGCGCGTGCTGGTGCCCGCCGGTCCATAGCCGATTGACTGCACAACGATGCGGCTGTTGAGGTCGGTATAGGGGGTTGTGCTGGTCGCCGGATTTTGTTCTCCGATACGAGTGAGGTCGACGCTGCTTAGCGTGATTCCGCGCGCCGCCGCGTCGTCATCGTCATAGGCACGCACCTCATACCGAGTTCCCTCCGTGGCATTCAGCGTCGTGGTCGCATTCGCAGCATTGAGGCCGTACTCCGACAGGATGCCGTTGTCGGCTGTGGTCGCGCTGTCGTTGTCCGGACCGTTCAGGAGGTCGGTTACGGCGAGCTGAGTCGTCGCAAACGGAACGGTTTGCCAGAGGGCGAGCCGCTCGGCGACGACCTGAACGCCGTGATTCAGTCCTGCCTCGGCGGCCATCCGCGCGAGCACAGCCCGTTCCTCGTTGGTGGCGATCAACGACTCGGTGCGCGCGCTCGTGAGCATGGCTGTCGCGAGGCCGGTGATGAGGAAGAGGCTGATGATTGCCATCACCAGGGCTGCGCCTTGTTCCGAACGTGCGTCCGCGCACGATCCATGAGTCGTCATCTCGTTCGCGTCCAAATAGTGCAAGACCACGGCCGATCGAGCCATGCGAATTTGCTAGCGATTTTGCAAGATGAGATTCGTGTTGTGTGCGGAGACGCTCGGTGAGCGGCAACGAGGTGAGCGGTTACGGGCGGCTTCGGTGTGGATGTCGGAGGCGGCCGGCTACTCCTGTAGCAAGGCCGCTGTGCCCGCGGCGCGCGCATCAGACTCGAGACGCGCCCAATTCTTCTCGGCTGATGCGAGATTGCGTTGAAATTTGCGGAGATCTTTTTCCGAGAGCGCGATTTCAGCCGCGGTAGCCGGTGTCTGTTTCTCGGCGCGCAAGGTCTCCAGCCGGCCTTCAACGGCTGCGACGTGGCCCCGCGCTTCATTCAAGCGACGTCGGTAGTCGCTGGCACGCTGACGCCAGTGTTTGTCGTTTCCAGCCGGGCGTACCGGTTCGACTGTGCCTGTTTCCTTCACGGATGCTTCGGCTTCGGGCGTAGCGGTCGCGGCTTCCGATGCGGTCGTGGACGCTGGCGCGGACGCGGGTTTCGCCGTCTCCGGCAGGTCCTGGTTCGTGTACACACGACCCGAGGTGCTGATGGTCTTTCGTCGCGCGGCTTCCTTATCAGCGACGTCGGCGAGAGACTGCCCATGCGCCGCATGAACGGCGCCGAACAGAACGATCGCGACGAGCATTCTGTGTCGCATCATCGGATTTCTCTCCAGGACAGGACGTTGAAGGAGGAGAGGCCCGCCGTTGCGCTGTACTGGATGTTGATGTTTCCGTTGAAATCGTTGCTTGTCACTGTGCTCGAGAGGTTTGAAGCATTCTGGGCGATTAACTGGCCGTAAACGTTGTGGTTGCCGTGCATGCGTATCTGCTCCCGAACCAGAATGATTCCGATAGCGTCATTTGCTGCTAATCCCAGGTTGGAGGGGCCAGACAGAAAATCTCCGTTCAGGACGAGGAACGCTGTTGTCGCCCACTGGGCGATCGCTGCGTTGCCATTGTTGGGATCAATCGGGGACATATTGTTGTTGCTGGTTAACGACCCCGTGGAGAATATGGAGATATTCGATATGTTAGAGGAGACGGTAATGTCGCCCTCGACATAGTAGCCGCCATAGTCGGGACTTCCCCCCGGTGTCCATGTGCCACCGCTGAACGTCCAACCGAGCGGGGTAAGACACGCGCCTGTGCAGGCTACCAGCGCTGCCCCGGGAGTGGCTCTACTGAGGACGGTGCCGTCGGCATTCAGGCGGTATCTCGCCTCGTCCAGGTAGTCCGACGCCTGAACATTCGGTAGCGTCACACTCGGACGGCCATCATCGTTGATCCCCGTTGCGCTGCAGTTGCCAAAGTTGTCATTCGATGTCCCGCTGGCCGTGCAGTTCTGTTCCGCACTGAAAGCATTGCCGTTTATGACGAAATCGCCGTTCGAGTGCACGCCGCCGAGCGTGCCTCCGACGTCCACATTGCCGGTTATCGTAAGGTTGCCTCCTGTAACGATTGCAGGCAACAGCACGGCGCCTAGAGTCACTTCGAGACGCGTGGTCGTTCCCGCCGGCCCATATCCAGTGGACTGCACCGTGACACGCCTGTTGAGATCGGTCGTGACGTTCGCCGGATCCTGCTCTCCGATACGCCCGAGATCGTCCGTGCTTTGGGTGATGCTGCGCGCGGTAGCGTTATCGTCGTCGTAGGCCCGCACGTCGTACGTGGTGCGGTCTGACGCACTCAGCGTCGTCGTCGTGCTCACAGCATTGAGGCCATACTCCGACAGGATGCCATCGTCTGTGTTGCCGGCGATATCATCCGGGCCGTCGAAGAGATCACTGGCAGCCGCGGGGATGTTCGCATACTGAAACGAGGAGAGGTGCTCGGCGACGACTTGAATACCGTGATTCAGGCCCGCCTCGGCCGCCATTCGCGCGAGCACGGCCCGTTCCTCGTTGGTGGCGATCAACCGCTCGGTTCGTGCGCTCGTGAGCATGGCTGTCGCCAGGCCGGTGATGAGAAACAGACAAATGATCGCCATCACCAGCGCCGCACCTTGCTCTGAACGTCTGCCCGCAAATGATTGATGTGGTGTCATCTCGTTCGCATCCGTACTTCCGCGTTGTTTGTGTATGTGGTTTTCACGCCCGTGTTGTTGTTGACCGTGGGTGTTTGCGACGTCACGGTCACCTGAACGTAACAAACGTCGTCGTCGTCGGTGGTCGCCGCCCGAGCGCAATCGAGATAGGCGAAGGTCAGCCCGGTGATCACGGTGTCGGTCATGTCCAGAGCTGCGCCGCCGGCAATCATGTTGTCGTCCATGGTGATCGTTTGGGTCGTTGTGTTCAGTGCGAAAGTGATGTCTTCATACGTATCGGGGCAGGTGCCGGTCGTCGCGCCGCCGAGAACGCCGTTGCCGTTCAGGTCCGAGTGGATGCGTATGTTGTTCTGTGTGGCGGCGCCGTTTGGGTTGCGTTGAATCGCGCGAAACGTGGTGCCGGCTGTCGGGCAAGGGCTGGTCACAATTGTTTCGGGGTTGTTGCCGGCCGATTGCAGAGTGCGGACGATCAAGTCGAGCGCATAGCGCCCCTCCTGCTGAACGGCCGCGCCGTCGAGCTGCGAGTAGTACGACCGGGTCATCTGGGCACTGACGAGCACGAGGCTCCCCATGATCGCGGTGCTGACGGCCATCGCCATCAGCAGTTCGATCAGGGTAAAGCCCGCCTGATTCCTGTCTGGTGAGGGGATCACGCTACTTACCATCTCCTCAAAATTGTCGTGACTTCAACCGTGCGAAACCTGTTCAGGTCGGTGTTCGGAGGAATCACGCGTAGAGTGACCTCCCTGAGATTGGCATTGCCGGAGGAGTGCGCTAGGACCTTCCAGCGCCTCGTATATCCCGCGGTGGTCGTATCGAAGTGGTTCGCGACGTTCTGGCCGAGCGGGTCCGGGCTCACCGGCGTGATCGCGACCGCCGTGGAGGTGTCAAAGTTCTGTTTCTGAAGCTCTTCGAGCTTTGCCGCTGCCAGGGCGGAGGCTTCGGAGGTGCGACGTCCCAGGTGGTGCATCTGGAGCGAGTAGACGAGCAGCTGCGCCACGGCGACCATGCCGCCGGCCAGAATGCCGATCGCAATCACCGCCTCCACAAAGGTAAAGCCGCGCTCGTCGCGGGCCGTCCCTCGCTTACGGCGTCTGAATGCGGCCGGAAGCAGATGCCGTGATAGTAAATGTGCTAGAGCCATCGGTTACCTGGATCGTTCCCGGCAGTGAGCCGGTTGTCACTGTGACGATTCCTCTCGTACTGATTTCCAAATTCTGCGTCGCGGCGAATGAAACGCCCTCCGGGAGGTTCATGATCGGTCCATCGAAATTCGGTACCGTCGCCGGATCCGAGTCCGGTTGCCATGGATACGAGCATCGGTTCGAGTCTGTGTCGATCGATGACACACCGGTAAGCTCAATCACACGATACTGACCTGCGGCCGGGCAGGCGAAGCGTACCCGCATGATCTTGTTGCTGGTGATCGCCGCAAACCGTGCCGCGCGGATCTGTCCAGCCACCTCGCGTTGGGCCGCGGCCACCGCCGCACGACGGCGCGCCCCGCTCATCACGGGGACCGCCATCGCCGACATGAGGGCGACGATCGCCACAGTAACCAGGAGCTCGATCACCGAGAAACCGCGATGCTGTTGCTTCGACACCGGTGAGTGTAGAGGCAACCACCGTGCCGTCTAGCCAACCATTTTTCCTAGCAAAAGAGGCCGATCGTGGGGCCCCCTGTGCAGTTCTGGAACACGAACTGACGATTCTGCAGGCGTACTTGCGGATTCGTCAGCCTACGGTCCCAAAGGCCGGGAGATCGCCGGCAGGGGGTGAGCAGAACTGCACTGCTCACTGCGGCTGCGCATGGCAGTTATTGCCACCTCCCGCGCTTGCCCGGGGCATGGCGGCTGGAGTCGCTGTTGCAGTCCCTCCCGCATGCGCGATTCGGGCACCGGATTCACCCTCGTCGAAATCACGATCGCCATCGGCTTGCTCACGGGCGCCCTCGTCGTTCTCGCGCAGCTCGCGGCGGTCAGCATCAAGGTGAACGCAGAGGCGAAGTACCGGACGCTCGCCATGATTGCTGCAACGCAGAAGGTGGAGCAGTTGCGGGCCGAGCCCGCGCTGGTGGATGTCGAAGCCGCCGTCGAGCACCTGAACAGCAGCGGCGAGGTGGTTTGTGAAGGGCCTCTCGCTTGCGCAGGGGCGCTGTACGTCAGGCGCTGGTCAGTTCGATCGGTGGCGCTCGTGCCGAACGCCGTGCTCATTCAGGTCTCGGCCCAACACGCACACCGACACATCGGCGAAGTACACCTCGTTACCATACGGGGCCGGAATGTGCGCTGACCGTCGCGCGGTGACGTCGGGTTTCTCCTTCGTCGAAATGATCGTAGCGATGGCGATCATGCTCGTGCTATCGGCAGCCATCTTCGAGCTGATAAATCCGGCGTACGGCATGTTCGCGCATCCCGACTTGTCCGATGTGCAGCAACGTATTCGGGTGGCCTCCGACGCGATCTTCAAGGACATCGTCACCGCCGGGTCGCGACCAGGCGGAACGTTTCCTCCCGTCCTGCCCTTTCGCACGGGCGCGCGTTCTCCCGATCCTCCCGGGACATTCTTCGACGACCGCATCTCCGTTCTCTATGTCCCGACATCTGGAGCCGGGACGACCTTGCGGGTCGCGACAGAGGAGGGGAACATTGTGCTCGTCAACGCACAGCCCGGTTGCCCGGCGGGAAGTCCGCTCTGCAGTTTCGCCGCAAACGAGCTTGCAGTGATATGCGATGAAAGCGGTGCGTACGATACGTTTCGCATCCTGGAGGTGCAGCCCGCGTCACTTGCGCTGGTGCACGAGGGCAGGACGCTGTCGAAATCGTATGCGCCGGGCACGACCGTCGCGCCAGTCGTGGCAGCGACATACTGGGTGCAGACGGATCCAT
Source organism: Vicinamibacterales bacterium (assembly GCA_035281225.1). GTDB lineage: Bacteria > Acidobacteriota > Vicinamibacteria > Vicinamibacterales > JAMQPK01 > JAMQPK01. Next base: position 24,017 of record DATEEI010000097.1, on the reverse strand, counting down.
CCACCGGGCACGGCCAATTGATGAAATACGATGGCGACCGCACGGATCTGCCGGTGGTAGACGATGTAGCGGCGCTTCGTTTTGAGTACTACGGCGGCGCAGGGCGATTCGATCGAGCGCAACTCACCGACGGCCCCTGGTTGCCCGATCCTGCCTTTACCACCCGCTATGACGCAGACCTCCTGCTCATCAGGCGTATCCGCATCACGTTGCAGGTGCGGCAACAACAACCGCTTCTGCGCGCGCCGCTGGTCGATCAGGAAATCACGTTCGACGTGACGCCTCGCAATTTAGGCCTGAGACCATGAGGAACGAGCGCGGCTCGCTGGTGCTTGCGATGATGGCGCTCGTCCTGCTCGGAGCGCTCGGCGCTTCATTGGTCATCATCACCAACACGGAAATGCAGATCGCAGGAAACTACGGTCTCGCGCAGGAGGGATTCTACGCGGCAGAGGCAGGCCTGGAGATCGTCAGCCAGGAGCTTGCGACGTTGGCAGATTGGGGCTCCATATCGGCAGGGCTGACATTGTCAACCTTCGTCGATGGGCCACCGCAAGGCGACCGTCAGCTCAGCGACGGCTCGGTGTTGAGCCTCACGGTGATCACCGCCAGCTTGGATAGCCGCGGCTGGCGCCTGTTCGCCTTTAGCCCCCTTAGTCGGCTTCAGGCGGTCAGCGAGCGGCACTCAACGTCTTATGTTGTCGTGTGGGTTGCAGACGATCCGCGCGGACAGCCTGATGTGCTGGCACTACGGGCAGAAGCATTCGGGCCTCGTGGAACGCGAAGGGCTGTGGAGGCAGTGGTTTCGCGGCAGCAAGGGACGCTTTCGTGGATCGAGGTCTGGTAGTACGATGGATTTCAAGGTTTCGGCCGATAAGACAGACAGGAAAAATCACAGTACAAGCATGCCAAGACTCTCTCTTTTCCTCGCTACGCTAATTGCCGCGATCATCCTGATTCCACTGGAGTTAGAGGCGCAATCGCTTGCTGATGTTGCGCGGGCCGAAGAGGCGCGCCGGAAGGCGACGAAAGCCCCTCCGGCGAAGGTGTACACCAACGGTGATCTGAAGCCGGGGGTTGAACCGCCTGCGCCACCCGTCACTCCGGCACCGACGGCCGCCAAGCCGGCTGCGCAAGCCCCGTCCGGAGACGTGAAGGCGGGTGATGCGAAAGCGGCGGACGCCAAGAAGGGCGAAGCGGCCGCTGCCACGAAAGACGAGAAATACTGGCGAGACCGTCTCTCTGCGGCACGCACGACGCTTCAGCGGAGCAAAGCGTTCCTCGACGCGATGCAAAGCCAAATCAACGGGCTCTACACCGAGTTCGTGAACGTGAGCGATCCGGCCAAGCGAGCGGTGGTCGAGAAGAAACGACTCGCGGCGATTGCCGAACAGGATCGTCTGAAGGCCGATATCGAGGCTCAAACGAAAGCAATCACAGCCATCGAAGACGAGGCGCGCCGCGAAGGCGTTCCCTCCGGCTGGTTACGCTGAACAATCCACGCTTTTTAGTGCCTCCCTCCATTCTTCTCGTCGAAGACAAAGACTCACTCCGAACCATGCTCAAGCTGGCCATCGAAGGCCAGGGCCATACCGTCTTGGAAGCCCGGGACCAGCGTGAGGCCCTCAAGGCGATGCAGGACGATCGACCGGCGCTCGTGCTGACCGATCTCCGGCTTCCCGAAGGCGACGGATTTGGCGTGCTGCGCGCGGCGAAGGAGCTGGATCCGGAGCTGCCCGTTATCGTGATGACGGCCTACGGCAGTATTCAGGATGCGGTGGCGGCGATGAAGGAAGGTGCGCTCGACTTTCTCGCAAAGCCCGTCGATCCGGATCACCTGATGCTCATGGTCGAACGTGCGCTCAAGCAGCGGCGCGTGATGACAGAGTACGTCCTGCTCAAGGAGGAGCTTGCCTCCCGACGAGGGGCTCCGACCATCATCGGCGAGTCACGTGCGCTCAAGCAGGCGGTGGTCTCGCTGCAGCGGGGAGCCGGGACGGATGCAACTGTCTTGCTCGAAGGGGAGAGCGGAACCGGAAAGGAACTATTTGCGCGCGCGCTTCACGCGCTTGGCACCCGATCCGACGGTCCGTTCGTCGCGATCAACTGCGCGGCAATTCCGGACAACCTTCTTGAGACTGAGCTTTTTGGTCATGAAAAAGGCGCGTTCACGGGCGCCGTGGGCCGCAAGCTTGGGAAGTTCGAGGTCGCGCACCGAGGCACGCTCTTTTTGGATGAGATTGGCGATCTGCCGCTCTCATTGCAGTCGAAGATTCTGCGGGCGCTCGAAGAGCGCCGTTTCGAACGGGTCGGAGGCACGGCCTCGCTGCACGTTGACGTGCGCATCGTCGCGGCGACCAACAAGGGTCTGCGGGCGGCCGTGGCGGCGAAACAGTTCCGCGAAGATCTGTATTTCCGCCTATCGGTCTTTCCGATCACGATTCCACCGCTTCGCGATCGCCCCGAAGACATTCCCATTCTCGCGCGGCACTTCGTCGAACGGTTCAGCCGTGACATGAAGAAGCCCGTCACGCTGGCGCAGTCGGCCATCGACGAGCTTCAGCAGTATGGGTGGCCTGGTAACGTGCGCGAGCTGCAGAATTGCATCGAGCGGGCGGTCATTCTCTCCGAGACCGATTCGATTCACTCGCGCCACTTGAACCTGTCGCAGCACGCGCAGGTCGTCGCCGGCCCCCCAAGCCCGTGGGCGACGTTCGATTTGTCCGGCACCTTGGCCGATGTCACACGCCGGGCGCTGACAGAAGTGGAAAAGAGAAAAATTGAGCAGGCGATGAGGGACGGCGGCGGCGACCGAGGCAGAGCCGCCGATATTCTCGGGATTCAGTTCAAGGCACTGCTGGGGAAGCTGAAGGAGTACGGAATTAACTGATCTTTGACAGGGCAGAGGGATGAGGGCAGAGGGCAGAATCCGAATTGCCAGACCTCTCCGAGTACGCAGATATTTCAAGTATCGATTCCCGCCCATCGAAAATTTCAAGCAGGAGGGTCACGTCTGCCCTCTGCCCTCATCCCTCTCAGCGGGGCGCAGCGTCATTTCTTCAGCCCCGTCTTCTTCAGCGCTGCCGCGAGCTCCGACTCCGTCACATCCGTCACCGTCTTCCACGAGCCGATGCCGGTGCACAGCACGTAGTGCAGCGTGCCGTCGACGACCTTCTTGTCGTGCTTCATGGCCCCTAGCACGTCGCGGATCGACAGATCGCCGACCGGAGGAAGCGGGCCGAGCTTCATGATGATCTGGCCCAGCGCGCGTCGATCCGCCTTGGGCATCACGCCGCGAGCGATCGCGATTTCGGCGGCGACGAGCATGCCGTAGGCGATCGCCTCGCCGTGCCTGAACCGTTTGTACTTCGTGACGGCCTCGAGCGCATGGCCTGCGGTATGGCCGAAATTCAGCATGCGGCGAGGTCCGGCCTCGCGCTCATCGAGTCCAACGACGGCGGCCTTGATGGAGCACGACTCGCCGATGATCGGCACGAGCGCGTCGGCCTTGCGCGCAAAGATCGCATCCATGTCTCGGTCGATGCGCTCGAACAGATCGCGGCTCGAGGTCATCCCGTATTTGATGACCTCGTAGAGGCCCGAGCGAAACTCCCGCCGTGGCAGCGTTTCGAGGAACGCCGGATCGATGGCGACGAGCGCCGGGTGATGGAACGCGCCGATCAGGTTCTTTCCGAGAGGATGGTTCACGCCCACCTTGCCGCCGATGGCGCTGTCCACCTGCGCCAGCAATGTCGTTGGCACGTGGATCAGCTTGACCCCGCGCAGGTAGGTCGCGGCGATGAAGCCCGCCATGTCGCCGATGACGCCACCGCCGACGGCGATGATGCCCGCTCCGCGATCGGCCTCGAGCTTGATGAGCGATTCGTACGCGCGCGCGGCGGTGCCGAGCTGCTTGAACTTTTCCCCATCTGGAAGCAGGATCGGCTCGGTCTTCGGCACCGACTTTGCCATCGCCTTCCCGTGCAGCTTCCACACGAGCGGGCTCGAGACGAAAAACTGACGCGAGGCCGGGCTTGGCGACTGCGCGATGAGCCGGCCGATCTGCGCCGTCAGGCCATGTTCGATGTAAATGGGATAGCGATGAGATCCGGCCGAGACGTCGACTCTTAGCATGTCGAGATTGGGCGATTGGTGATTGCGCGATAGGAAAGGGCGATCACCAATGCGTTAGTATACGGCCAGTGGAAGCACGCGGTGACTTCATAATCGTTGGCAGCGGAATCGCCGGCCTCCGCGCCGCGGTCGAATTGGCGCCTGCCGGCAACATCATCATCATCACCAAAGCCGATCCCAGCGAGAGCAACACCGAATACGCGCAGGGCGGCATTGCCGCCGCCATCGGTCCGGACGATTCTCCGGAGCTTCACGCGCGCGACACCATGATTGCCGGCGATGGGTTGTGCGACGAGCGCGCCGTGGGCGTGCTCTGCGACGAAGGTCCGCACTACACACGCGAGCTCGTGGACTGGGGCGTGCGCTTCGATCGCGACGCGCAGGGCCATCCCGCGCTGGCCTCGGAGGGAGCGCATAGCGTCCGGCGCGTCCTGCATGCGAGCGACGCGACCGGCCGCGAGATTGGCCGCGCACTCTGGGAGCGCGCCTCGTCCAGCGCGCGCATCAGCGTGCTCAAGAACACGCTGGCGGTCAGCGCGATTGTCGAAGACGGCCGTTGCCTCGGTGTGCGATTCATCGACGAACGGGGCGAGGCCGGCCGCGTATTCGGCCGGGCAACCCTGCTCGCAACGGGAGGAGCGGGTCAGGTCTTCGAGCAGACGACGAATCCGGCCGTGGCGACTGGCGATGGCGTGGCGCTCGCGTATCGCGCCGGCGCGCGCATCGCCGACATGGAGTTCGTACAGTTTCATCCGACCGTGCTCGATGCGGAAGACGCGCCGCGATTCCTTCTCTCCGAGGCGTTGCGCGGCGAAGGCGCGCAGCTGGTCGATGCGGTCGGCGAGCCTTTCATGTCGCGTTATCACGCCGCCGGCGATTTGGCGCCGCGCGATATCGTGTCGCGCAGCATCGTGCTCGAGGCGGAGCGTTCGGGCGGGCCGATTTTCCTCAGCCTCCGGCACTTGAATGCCGAAGACGTGCGCCGTCGGTTTCCGACCATCGCCGCGGTCTGTCTGAGAGCCGGCTTCGATCTGGCGCGCGATCTGATTCCGGTCGGGCCCGCCGCCCATTACGTGATGGGAGGAGTGGAAGCGGATCTTCAAGGACGCACCTCCGTGCCCGGCCTTTTCGCTGCCGGGGAGGTTGCGTGCACCAGAGTGCATGGGGCCAATCGTCTCGCCAGCAACTCGCTGCTCGAGGGGCTCGTGTTCGGGGCGCGTGCCGGTCGCGCGATGGCCGATCCGGTGCAGGATGCCGACCTGCCGGAGCCGATGCACCGCGAGACTCCCGCGCTCTCTCCGCAATGCGCGACGCGCGAGATGAACGAGGCAGAAGTCCGCGCGATGATGTGGAAGTCGGTCGCCCTGTTCCGCACTGGCAGGAGCCTGCGCGATGCCGTCGGCGCGCTGCAAGAGCAGGAGGCGGCGATCGAGGATCACTTGGCCAGCCGGCCGACGTTCGACCACGAAAGCTGGCGCCGGGCCAGCATTGTCACCGTCGCCGCGCTCATCGCCAGGGCAGCGTTGCGGCGCGAAGAGAGCCGCGGTGGGCACTTCCGAACCGATTTCCCGGCCCGCGACGATCGAAACTGGAACATTCACATCACCGACATTTCATGAAACAGTCAAAGCTCCTTCTTCAGACCTATCGCGAGGCCCCGCGCGACGCGGACGTGCTCAGTCAGCAACTGATGATGCGGAGCGGCATGATCCAAAAGGTCGCCGCAGGGATTTACGACTACTTGCCGCTCGCGTTACGCAGCATCCGCAAGGTCGAGAGCATCGTCCGCGAAGAGCTGGCCCGCGACGGCTGCCAGGAGCTGCTCATGCCGACGGTGCAACCCGCGGAGCTGTGGCAGGAGAGCGGGCGCTGGCAGTTTTATGGCCGGGAGCTCCTGCGCCTCAAAGATCGCAAGGGCGCCGATTTCTGTCTTGGCCCGACGCACGAGGAAATCGTCACGGACATCGTGCGGAAGATCGTCAAAAGCTACAAGCAGCTGCCGGTCAATCTGTTTCAGATTCAGACGAAGTTCCGTGACGAGATCCGCCCGCGCTTCGGCCTGATGCGCGGCCGCGAGTTCATCATGAAGGACGGCTACTCCTTCCATGTGGACGATGCCGATGCGGACCGAGAGTATTGGCGGATGTTCGAAGCCTACAAGCGCATCTTCACGCGCCTTGGCGTGAAATTCAGGCCGGTCGAAGCCGACAGCGGCGCCATTGGCGGCAGCTTCACGCATGAATTTCACGTGCTGGCCGGCAGCGGCGAAGACGCCATCCTCAGCTGCAACGTCTGTGAGTACACGTCGAATGCCGAGAAGACCGAGGCTCCGCAGCTGCCGTTCGCGTATGCCTCGGAGGCGGTGATGGATCTCCAGCCCGCGCATTTTCATACGCCGGGCATCGTGCAGATGGAGGAGCAGGCCAGAGCGTTCAAGGACGCGGATCATGACGGCCTGCCGCTCGATCATGCGTCGAAGTTCTATCTGTATCGCGCGACCAAAGGGGAGGCCACGTGGGACGTCGGTCTCGTGCTGCGCAGCGACCACGAGCCGAATACGGTGAAAGTGAAGAATCTGATCGGTGCCGATTCGCTCGATCTCGTGCCGCTGGAAGAGGCCGAGCGGCGTGCCGGGACGAAATCGGGTTTCATCGGCCCTGTCGAGTTTGATGTACCGATGTACGCCGACAAGAGCCTTGAAGGGGCGCACAACCTGACGTGTGGCGCCAACAAAGAGGGTTATCACCACTTCGGCTTCAAGCCTGACCGCGATCTCAAACAATTCAAGGGCTTCCACGATCTGCGCATGGCGCGCGAAGGCGATGTGTGCGCCCGGTGCGGGAAGGGCGCGTACGAAGCGTTCCGCGGCATCGAGGTCGGGCAAGTCTTCAAACTGGGGACGAAGTACTCAGAGGCGATGCGCTGCGTGTTTCTCGATGAAAGCGGTGCAGAGCGGCCGATGGTGATGGGGTGCTACGGCATTGGTATCACGCGCACGGTCGCCGCCATCATCGAGCAGAACTACGACGCGGACGGCATCATCTGGCCGTGGCCGGTATCGCCGTACCACGTGCATCTGGTCAGCCTCGATGCCAACAAGCCTGAGATCGCATCCGTCGCCAACAAGATCGAGGCTGACCTCGAGGCGGCGGGCTTCGACGTGCTGCACGACGACCGCGAAGGCTTGAGCCCTGGCGTCAAGTTCAAGGACGCCGACCTGCTCGGCATGCCCTTGCGACTGATCGTCGGTGCGAAGGGGTTGAAGGAGGGGATCGTCGAACTGCGAGACCGGCGTACGAAAGAAGTGTCGAAGGTGAAACCGGAAGAAGTTGTCGCTGCGGTCTCAGTCGTTGCCGAGCGGCTACGACAGCCCTAAAGGGCTGTGCCACCGGAGCCCTAAAGGGCTGAGCCACCGGATACCGTAGGGCGGGTCTTGTTCTGTAGACCCGCCGCCGGGTCCGAAGAGCAGGACCCGGCCTACTCCACTACGCGCTTTTTGCCGAACACCCAGGCGATGCCGATGCTCAGGATGTAGAGCACGACCATCGGGCCCGCAACGATCAACTGGCTGGCGATGTCGGAGCTCGGCGTGATGACCGCGGCCACGATCACGATGACGAGGACCGCGTACTTGAACTGTCGAATCATCCACCGCGCGGTGACCACGCCCATCCTGGCCATGAAAAACACGAGCGCCGGCATCTGAAAGACGACAGCCATGCCGAGCAGCATGCGCATGTAGATGCTGAACGCGTCTTCGATGCGCGGCATGAACGACACGAGCTCGTTGGAGAAGCTGGCGAAGAACCGCCACATCAGCGGGAACGCCACGTAGTGTGAGAACGCCGCGCCGGAGATGACGCCAATGCTCGACAGCAGCACGAACGGAATGGCGTACCGCCGCTCCTTGGCGTACAGCGCGGGCGCGACGAACAACCAGACCTGCCAGAAGATGAGCGGTGCAGAGATGAACAGCCCGGCGATCAGCGCAATGCGGATGTACAGCATGAACGCTTCGGTCGGGTACGTGTAGATCATCGTCTCGCCCGGCCGGAGCATCTGCCGCAACGGCAGCATGACGAAGGCGTAGATGTCTTCGATGAAGAACGCGGAAACGGCGACGCCGACGCAGAGCGCGATCAGCGAGTGGACGATTCGTTTCCGGAGCTCGTCGAGGTGCTCCAGAAATGACATCTTGCCGCTGCCACCGCTTTCGGGGTCCTCGTCAAACCAGCTGTCGGACACGTCGCGTGCGGACGAGTCCTTGGAGCTTTGCGGATCGGGGAAAGGAACGACCGGCATCCGATGACCTTAGGCGCCAGCATCCGCCCTAGGCGTCGTCTCGTTACCAGGGGTTCCCTCGTTCGGGGGAATCTGCGCCGATTTCCTGGCTTCCTGAAGCTCTTCGGTGCGGATTTCCTCTTCGAGCGTGTTCTTCAGGTCGTTCGACGCCCGTTTGAACTCGGCGATGCTCTTGCCGAGCGATTTGCCGAGCTCCGGAAGTTTTCTCGGGCCAAAGATGATCAGGGCGATGACGGCAATGACGATCATCTCCGGCATGCCAATGGGGCCAAACATAAGGGAGATTATACCTTCTTCGTAGTAACATTTTAAGCCAGTATGCGTACATATCGCTCGGTCTCCATGGCGGCGTTTGCCATCGCATTGTCGGCGCTGATTGGCGGGGTTTTCGGGGGGCAGGTGCTCGCGACCCAGAACGGCCTTCCGGAACGCATGAATGCGTTTACCACTGCGCTGAAACAGATCGAAGACAAATACGTCGAGCCCGTCGAGTCCGACCGCGTGGTCTATAGCGCGATCAGCGGGATGCTGCAGACGCTCGACCCGCACTCGAGCTTCATGGATCCCAAGGCGTACGCGCAGTTGCGGGAGCGGACGGAAGGGCACTATTACGGGCTCGGCATCAGCATCAACGTCGTGGACGGGGACATCACCGTGATGGCGCTCTTCGAGGGATCGCCCGCCTACAGGAAGGGCATCCGGCGCGGCGACGTGATCGCGAAGATCAACGGTGACGATGCGAAAGGCTGGACGAACGAGCAGGCGGTCCTGAAGCTGCGTGGACCCCGCGGCACGCCGGTTCGGGTATCGATCCGGCGCGGCGGCTACGACAAGCTGATCGACGTCGAAGTCGTGCGCGACGAGATCAGGATTCCCAGCGTGCACGCGGCGTTCATGATGGCCGACGGCACGGGTTACATTCAGCTTCGGGACTTCTCGGAGACGACCGATCGGGAGCTCGGCTCGGCGCTGCGCGATCTCACGAAGCAGGGCATGAAGCGGGTCGTACTCGACATTCGCGAGAATCCCGGCGGCCCGCTCGACCAGGCCATCAAGGTCTCCAACCGATTCCTGAAGAAGGGGGACCTTATCGTCTATACCCGCGGACGGATTCCGAACTCGGATCAGGACTATCGGGGCGTCGAGAGCAGCGACTACACGGAGCTTCCGGTCATTGCGCTCGCCAATCGCCGCAGCGCGAGCGCGTCAGAGATCGTGACGGGCGCGCTTCAGGACCACGATCGTGGCCTGGTCGTTGGGGAGACGACGTGGGGCAAGGCTCTCGTGCAGTCGATCTATCGCCTCAGTGAGGGGGCGGGGCTCGCACTGACGACCGCGCATTACTTCACGCCGGCGGGCCGACTGATCCAGCGGCCCTGGGACGAAAGCTTCGACGAGTACCTCTCGTACGTCACCCGCGACCAGGCCGTCACCGCGCAGCACCCGCCCTCGGACCTGAAGTACACACTGCGGCTGGGCCGGAAGGTCTACAGCGGCGGTGGTATCGAGCCCGACTACCGGATGCCCGGGCCGGTCGAGGGATTCAACCCGGGCAAGTTCGCGCGCCGGCTGTATCCCACGATGTTCGGGAATTACGCGCAGCGGTTCGACCGTGAGGGCGACACCCGCTTTGGCGCTGCCACCGACGTCAAGGCGCGTCGCCATCTCTCGCGCGAGTTCACCGTCGACGAGGCGATGGTGCAAGACTTCAAGGCGTTTGTGAAGTCACAACTCCGCGAACCTAGTCAGTTCGACGAAGCCGGTTTCAATGCGGACCTTGATTTCATCCGCGCGATGATTCGCTACGAAATTGACATTGCCTTGTTCGATGTGGCGACCGCGCGGCGTCATTTGATAGAGAAGGATCCGCAGGCGCAGTTCGCGCTGACGCTCTTCCCCGAAGCGGAAAAGCTGTTGCGGGCGGTGCCGGCGAAGAACACGCAGGCGGCGGCTTCAATAGGACGTTAGGGCACTATCCCTACTAGCAATAGGGTTCCAGTTTGTCCTTGCCCCTACATTTTGGGCTTGGTACACTGGCGACCGTTCCGGGCCCACGGGGCTCGCTGCCGATTGTCGGCGCGATTGGGCCTGATTCGGTCGTATTTGCAGACCTCTCACGGACAATCTTGTTGGAGCGTCCCAGCCGCTCGCTGGCTTCGGTCTATCCGAAGCCGTCGTGCGGCTTTTTGTTTGTACTCCTGACGACTGACGACTGATCACTGACGACTGAAAATATGCGCCTTTCACAACTTGAAATTTCCGGCTTCAAATCGTTCTCGGATCGATCGCACCTCTCCTTCGATCGCGGCGTCACCGCCATCGTCGGGCCCAATGGGTGCGGCAAGAGCAACGTCGCGGATGCCATCACGTGGGTGCTCGGCGAGCAGAGCGCCAAGAGCTTGCGCGGCGACCGTATGGAGGACGTCATCTTCAACGGTAGCGATGCGCGCAAGCCGACCGGTGCCGCCGAAGTGCGCCTGAGGCTCAGTGACGTGCTGTCGACTCCGATGGCGCTTGAGTTGCCGCTCGGCGAGAACGGCGAAGGTGTGTTGGATGACGACAAGCCGTCACTGGCCAGAACCGTGGAGGTCACACGCCGGCTCTATCGCTCCGGCGAAAGCGAGTACCTCATAGACGGGGAAGTGTGCCGGCTGCGCGATGTCCACGAATTTCTGATGGACACCGGCCTTGGCGCGAAAGCCTACGCGATCATCGAGCAGGGCAAGATCGGCATGATTCTCAGCTCGCGGCCGACAGATCGGCGCCAGCTCATTGAGGAAGCAGCCGGCATCACCAAGTACAAGGCGCGACGCCGGGCCGCGGAGCTCAAGCTCGAGGCGGCGCAGCTCAACCTGACGCGTCTGGAAGACATCATCTTCGAGCTCGAGAAGCAGTTTGGATCGCTGAAGCGCCAGTCTGCCAAGGCCCGGCGCTACAAGCGGCTCCGCGACGAGCTGCGGCACTGGGAGAAGCTGCTGTTTACGAGCCGGTATCAGCACGCCGCCCGGAATATCGAAGGACTGCGCGCACGCCTGGAAGAAGCGCGCCTGCGCGAGTCGGCCGCATCGGCTGCTGTCGGCGCGGCCGAAGCCGATTTCAGCCGCGTTCGCATCACGTTGGTCGAGTCCGAAGCGACGGCGACCGGCGCGCGCGAGGCCGTTCACGCGTGCGAGCTCGACATCAATCGGCGGCAACAGCAGATCGAATTCAACCGTCAGCAGATCGACGCCCTTGGTGACAGAGCCGCGGACGTGCGCGCGGATCTCGCGACGCTCGAGTCCAGGCGAGAGCCGGGCCGCCTTGCGTTCAGCGAACGGCAGGAAGCGGCCGCGAAGGCGCAGCAGGATCAACAGAGTGCATCGGCCGACCTGGAGAGCATCGAGCGGGACTATTCCGCCGGACATCGCCGCATCGAAGGACTTGAGGCTGACGTTGAAGGGGCACGTTCTGAAGTATTTTCGGCGCTGAACGTGGCCACCACGTTGCGTCACGCGATTCAGCACGCCGAAGAGGCGACGCAACGCGTGTCGGAGGAGCTGGCGAAGCTCAGCGTCGAGGACTCGGAAGTCCGCATGGAGACAGAACGGCTCGAGGAGGACAGGGCCGCGACGGCTGACGGTTTGCGTCGCGCGAAGGAAGCCGCTGAAGCCTCGCTGCACTCGAGAACGGCGCGTGAGACCGAGCTTGCGGCCGCGCGCATCGAGCTCGAATGGAAGTCGAACAACCTGCAGGCTCGCGAGCGCGAGCTCGCGGGGCTGGCCGCGCGTCTCGCGTCGCTCACCGAACTTGAGAAGGCAAGGGCCGGATATACGGACGCGGCCCGAATGGTGCTCGCGCAGGCGAATGGCCATGTCGGCCAACAGGGCTCGGTCGCTGACTACCTTGAGGTGGAGCCAAAGTACGAGCGCGCCGTGGAGGCATGCCTGGGCGACCTGCTCCAGTACGTGATCGTCCCCTCTCACAAGCAGGCGCAAGCCGGTCTCGACTTGATCGGTCAGGAGAACGTCGGCCGGTGCGGCTTCGTCGTGCTGGAGGGGGTTTCGGCGATCGGCGATCGGCCATCGGCGATCGATGGGGCGACTCCGGCCGGGCTGATCGCCATCCGGTCCCTTCTGAGAATCAACGGCCCCCATGCCAGCGCCATCGCCTCCGCCATCCCCGAAGGGTTTATCGCCGACGACATGGCCTCTGCGCTGAATGCCGCCGGTTCCACCTCGGCGGCCATTGCCACGCTCGGAGGAGAGGTCGTTCGCGGCCGCTCGCTCGTAACCGGAGGCAGTAAGGACGGAGGCCGCGCAATCCTGGGGATCAAGCGGGAGATCAAGGAGCTGCGCGATCGGATTGCCGGTGAGGAGTCGGAACGCGATCAATCGGTGTCAGACGTGGCGGCGCTCGAGACGCGGATCGCCCACGTCTCCAACGCGCTCTCGGCGGTCAATGCCGATCTGCATCGCGAGGAGAAGGCCATTCTCTCGCTCGAGCTGCAGCTGCAGCGCTCGGCCGACGATCTGCAGAAGGTGCAGAAGAAGAACGAGCTGCTCGAGATCGAGCGTCGCGGTGCCGAGGAACAGCGCCGTGGACTCGAGGCGCGGCAGCGCGAGGCACGCGAGTCTATCGCGCGGCTGGAGCAGGAACAGCGAGCCGCCGACGAGAAGCTCTCGCAGGCACAGCATCGGCTTGGCGACGCGCGCGAGGCACTTCAAGTGCTGGCGCGCCGAGCCGCCGAAGCGAAGGCGGCGTACGCCACGCTCGTGGAGCGCGCGCTCGCCCTCAATTCAGAAGTGGCTCGCCTCGAAGAGAGCAATAGAGAGCTCGAGGAGCGGGTGAGCGCAGCGACGTCGAGCCTGACAGACATCGAGAGCAAGAGAGAGGACCTCAAGAAGCTGGTCGATGAAAATCTCACGATGCTCGACGGTGACGGAGCGCGGCTCGACAGGCTGCGCGCGGATGTGCGAACGGTTGAAGGGGCCTTGACGGACCTGCGCCAGCAGGCCGATCGCATCGAGGCCGCCACCCGTGAGGCCCGGAAGGCGCTCGAGGCCGTTCATACCGAGTTGAGCGAGCTCGAAGTCTCGCGGGCGACCGAGGAGAGCCGCCTTGCTCACCTCGCGCAGTCCTGCCTCGACACGCTTCAGATGACACTGGACGAAGTAGTGGCAGAGACGGAGCAATCGGTAGGGCGCGACAGTCAATTCGTGGGGCGCGACTTTAGTCGCGCAGACGGTGATGAGGAGCCCGAGGAAGGTGACGAGAGCGTCGACGCTATGCCGGAGCCGGCTCTTTCCGCGTCTGCGTCACCAGAGGAGCACATCGCGCGCCTGCGCCAGAAGATCGAGCGCATGGGGCCCGTGAACATGATGGCCATCGACCAGTTCGACGAGCTTCAGACGCGCCACACGTTTCTGATCACGCAGCGGAAGGATCTGACCGACTCGATCACGGCAACCGGCGAAACGATCAAGAAGATCGACGAAACAAGCAAACAGCGGTTTCGAGAAGCGTTTGTTGCCATCAAGGAGAATTTTCAGGGCACGTTCAGCACGCTGTTCGGGGGTGGTCACGCGACGATTGCGCTGCTCGACGAGACCGACATTCTCGAGAGCGGCATCGAAGTTGTGGCCTCACCTCCGGGTAAGCGACTGCAGAGCGTCCAATTGCTGTCCGGTGGTGAGAAGGCACTGACCGCGATTGCGCTGATGTTTGCCATCTTCAAATACAAGCCGAGTCCTTTCTGCGTGCTCGACGAGATCGACGCCCCGCTGGATGATGCGAACATTGGACGATTCGTGGAGATGCTGCAGGGCATGCAGGAGCACACTCAGTTCATCATCATCACGCACAGCCGCAAGACCATGGAGATTGCCGACCGGCTCTACGGTGTGACGATGGAAGAGCCAGGCGTGTCGAAGCTCATTTCGATCGAGCTGAACTGACAGGATCGGCAGGAAACATTTCGCCTTCCCTGTTCGTCAGGTACCGCATGCACCAGGCCGTGTTGACGGCTAGAGCGATGACCGATGACTACAAGCTGATCGTGCCGCCCGATGCTCGAGTCGAGCTGACCGGCCAGAGTGGCTCAGTCGATGCAGCCCTCGTGAATGGCGCCATGTCGGCGAGGATGGCCGAGTCATACTCGAGATTCCAAAGGATGCCAAGGCAACGCTCCACGCGCGCTCGGTCAACGGCGGCATCAATGTTACCGGGCTGGTAGCAGAGGAAGCCTCAGGGCGGCGCATCCGGAACCTCCAGACGCTGCTCAATGGTGGCGGACCTGAGATCGACGTCCGTGTCACGAACGGTCGCATCACGATTGAAGGGAAATGACGGCCAACAGGCGGTCAACGGTCAACGGCAAACGGCAAACGGCAAACGGCAAACGGTAGACGGTGAACGAAGACAAAGCCACTCGCTACCATCGTCTTGGCCGGCGTGCGGGCCTGCTTTCAACACTCTGGGCCGCTGGCATCCTCGTAGCCCTGATGTCCTCAGGCGCGTCCGCGAGTCTACGGGAATGGCTCACTCAGCTTGCCGCCGGCAATCCCACGATGATTGTCGCGTCCTACGTCGCGGTTCTCTCGGCGTTCTTCGACCTCGCCCTTCTTCCATTGAGCTACTATCGCGGCTTCGCACTCGAGCATCGCTACGGTCTTGCCACGGAGAAGATGGGGCATTGGCTGAGGGATCATGGTAAAGCTGCGCTCATCGGCTTGCTCTTCGCCGAGCTCGGGGCGCTCTTCGTCTATTTCGCGCTCCGTCGCTGGCCGGACCACTGGTGGCTGGCTGCCGGCATTGGCTACTCTTTCGTGGTCGTGATCCTCGTCAACCTTGCGCCGGTCGTTCTGCTGCCGCTGTTCTACACCTTCAAGCCGCTGGAGAAAGCCGAGCTTCGCGATCGTCTCACCGCGCTCGCATCAAGAGCGGGGGCGCGCATCATGGGCGTCTACGAGTGGAGGCTGAGCGATCGCACGAAAAAGGCGAACGCCGCGCTTGCCGGCATGGGCAACACGCGCCGAATTCTGCTGTCTGACACGCTTCTAGCCGAATACTCAGACGATGAGATCGAGGTCATCCTTGCACACGAGCTCGGGCATCACGTACACCGAGACATCTGGACGGCCGTGATCTACGACATTGCCTTGACGTGTGCCGGATTCTTTGCCGCGGATCGCGCCCTCAGATGGGCGGTGCCGTACTTTGGATTGCACGGGGCGGCCGATCCGGCCGGTCTTCCAGTTCTGTTGATCGCGGCGGGCGCCGTGAGCCTCGCTGTAAAGCCGCTGATGAATGCCGTCTCGCGGTCGCACGAACGCAGGGCAGACGCGTATGCGCTGCGAATGACGAGCAATCCGCCCGCGTTCATCTCCGCGATGCGGAGGCTGGGACAGCAGAATCTGGCCGAAGAACACCCGTCACGCATTGTCCAGGCGCTGTTCTACACGCACCCGCCGATGAAGGACCGGCTGAGAGCAGCGCAGGATTTTTACGTAGGAGCGACGTAGTTCTTCCGTGCCCGAGGCGTCAGCCCGCGCTGGTTGACCCGCACGTCGATATCGTGCACCTTGCCATCGCGTTTGGGCGGTGCGAATCCCACAAGGTACTGGCTGTGCAGCTCGTCGGCGACTCGGGCGAATACGGCACCGAGATCCTGTCCCGTCCGAATCTCTGTGTATCCCCCTCCGCTTTCCTGTGCCACGCGGGCGAGGCCGGGATCGGGCCAGTCGTCCATGAGCATCGCCTGAAGTCCGCCGCGTCCGATGCCGGGTTGCGCCGGCCTGGCACCTCGGCTTCGCATGCCGATCCCGTAGATCATCACAGCGTCCTTACGCGCGCGGTCGATGACTTCCACCTGGCTGACGTAGCGCTGAGCGAAGCCGATCGGACCGCTATCCTTACCGTCGCTCAGAACGAGGATCACCGGGCGCTCGCCATCTTCCTTTCCGAACGCGCTCAGAGCTTGATCAATTGCACGCCACAGAGGCGTTGGCGCATCGGCGGCAATTGCGGTCGGCAGCGCTCTCCGAAGTTCATCCGGATCGCGTGTGAAGGAGGGGCTGATGGCGATCTCGTGTCCAAATGAACCCACGCGCACACCATCGTCCGGCCGGAGCCGAGCGAACAGCTGGTCGGTAGCGGCACGGAGCAGCGGAAGATTCCCTTCCATACTGCCGGAGACGTCGAGCATGACGATGAGGCGAATGGGTTGAGGGGTGTTGTCGAATAGCGTGATCGGCTGCGGCTTCCCTTCGTCGCGCACCTCGAAGCTGTCCCGGGTCAGCGTTGTGACGAGGCGGCCGTCTCCATCCGTCACGGTCACGAACACTTTGACGGCATCACCGGTGCCGCGAAAAACTGGCTGCTGCCGGCTGGCTGCGCCGACCCCCGCGACCACAAACGCGGCCAGCGCTCCGCAGGTCAGGATCCGAATCATGCGCCCCTTCTCACTTCTCACTTCTCACTTCTCACTTCTCACTTCTTACTTCTTACTTCTTACTTCTTACTTACGATGAGTTCCCCCACCATTTCCTTGCAGCGCTCGTCGGCCGTGAGGTTGCAGTAGATCGGAAATCGGCCAGCCTGATCGGCGCGGAATTCGAACACGATCGGTTTGCCCGGCTCGACGCGCTTGGCGATCCGGTACTTGTCGATCGTGAAGCTGTGAGGAATGTCCTTCGTAGAGAACGCGACGCGAACGAGATCGTCCTGCCCGACCTCGATACGCGTAGGGCTGAAGGCATACTTGTGGGCGGAGACGGTGAATGTCCGCTCGCCGGCTTCTTGCGCCTGCGCCAGAAGTCCAAACACCGCAAGCGGGAGCACAAACGCCGGCCAGCGCCCACCTGCGCGCGAAGCGCTTCGGCGTGGTCGCGCCGTAGCCCCAGCGGAGGCGGAAAGTGAAGACGTCATGGTGTTCTCCTTGCTGGAGGAGACGGGGGACTCTGTTGTAAGTATGAGGTAAGAAGTGGGAAGTAAGAAGTAGAAAGTAAGAAGTGTGAAGTGAGAAGTAAGAAGGAGGACGTGCCCCCACTTCCTACTTCCTACTTCTTACTTCTTACTTCTTACTTCTTACTTACTTAGAGGGGTTCCCGCTTCGTCCTGGAGCAGCGCCTTGCGGCTCAGACGAATCTTGCCGGTCGGATCGATGTTGATGACCTTGACCATGACCTGTTCGCCTTCCTTGAGCTCGTCTCGCACGTCCTTGACGCGGTGGTTCGCGATTTCGGAGACGTGCAGCAGGCCGTCGGTGCCAGGCATGATCTCGACGAACGCGCCGAAATCGGTGATGCGCTGCACCTTGCCCATATAGGTCTTGTTCAGCTCGGCCGTGGCCGTCAGCCCCTGGATGATCGAGATCGCCTTCTGCGCCGCCGCTTCGTCCGCCGAAGCCACGTTCACGCTGCCATCGTCCTCGACGTCGATCTTCACGCCGGTACGCTCGATGATGCTCCGAATCATCTTGCCGCCTGGTCCGATGACGTCGCGGATCTTGTCCACCGGAATCTTGATGGTGATGATGCGCGGCGCGTAGGTCGAGATATTGCCGCGCGGTCCGGCGAGTGTCTTCTGCATCTCGGCAAGGATGTGCATGCGCCCGCGGCGTGCCTGCTCGAGCGCTTCGCGCATGATGGCGGCGGTAATGCCGGTCACCTTGATATCCATCTGCAGCGCGGTGATGCCGACAGACGTGCCCGTCACCTTGAAGTCCATATCGCCGTAGTGATCTTCAGCGCCGGCGATGTCCGAGAGCACCGCGTACTTGCCGGTCTTCTCGTCCATGATGAGGCCCATCGCGACGCCGGCCACCGGCGCTCGCAACGGCACGCCCGCGTCCATCATCGACAACGTGCCGCCGCACACGGAGGCCATCGAAGACGATCCGTTCGACTCGAGAATGTCGGAGACAACGCGAATGGTGTAGGGAAATGCTTCTTCGGGTGGGAGGACCGGCAACAACGCGCGCTCGGCGAGCGCGCCGTGGCCGATTTCGCGGCGGCCGGGACCGCGCATGAACTGCACTTCGCCGACCGAGAAGGGCGGGAAGTTGTAGTGCAGCATGAACCGGCGGTAGACCTCGCCCTCGACGGTTTCAATCTTCTGCTGATCGTCAGAGGTGCCGAGCGTGACGGTGACGAGCGCCTGCGTTTCGCCTCGCGTGAACACCGACGAGCCGTGGACCCGCGGCAGCACGCCGACTTCCGACCAGATCGCCCGAATTTCGTCGAACTTGCGCCCGTCGAGCCGCACGCGCCGCTCGAGGATTTCGTCGCGCAGGACCTTCTCCTTCAGCTCCTTGAAAATCGCCTTGGCTTCGACCTTGCGCTGCACTTCTCCCTCGGGGATCGATCCGACGAGATCGCTCAACACCTGATCGACCGTGCCATAGTTTTCCAGCTTGTCCTGGATGCGCATGGCGTCGCCGAGCGGAATCATCACTTTCTCTTCCACCTCGCGATAGAACGCCGCGTCGTATTCCTTCTTCGCGACCGTGCGCTTCGGCTTACCGCCTTCCTTCGCAAGCGCGTCGATCGCATCGACGATGCGCTTGATGGCGGCGTGGCCGGCCTCGAGCGCCTGCACCATTTCCTCTTCGGGCACTTCTTTCGCGCCCGCTTCGACCATCACGAGGCCATCCTTGGTTCCAGCGATCATGAGGTCGAGCCGGCTCTTCTTCCGCTGTTCGTACGTCGGGTTGACGATGTACTGGCCATCCACCTGGCCGACGCGAACGCCGGCAAGCGTTTTGCGGAACGGGATCCCCGAAAGGGCGAGCGCTGCCGACGCGCCGCTGATCGCGAGCACATCGGTGTCGTAGTTCGAATCGGCCGACAGCACCAGCGCGATGATCTGCGACTCGTAACGCCAGCCAGCGGGGAAGAGCGGTCTGATCGGACGGTCGATCATCCGGCTGGTCAGCACTTCCTTTTCGGTCGGCTTGCCCTCGCGCTTGAAGAAGCCTCCCGGGATGCGACCGGAGGCATACGTGTATTCCTTGTAATCGACGGTCAGCGGAAGAAAGTCGATGCCTTCGCGGGGATTGGCCGCCGCGCACGCCGTGACGAGAACGACCGATTCGCCCATACGGACGAGAACCGAGCCATCAGCTTGCTTTGCGTATTTGCCGGTTTCGAAAGAGAGAGCCGTACCGTTGATTTCTAGTTCGCGTCTGTACATTTGTGCCTCAGGAAATTCATCGGAGACTGGCCGTCTCCAAACTTATTTGCGGATGCCCAGGCGGCGGATCAGATCGGAATACCGCTCCGAATCCTTGCCCTTCAGATAATCCAGCAAGCGGCGACGCTGGCCGACCAGCTTGAGCAGGCCTCGCCGCGAGTGGTGATCTTTTGCGTGGGTCTTGAAATGCTCGGTCAGATAGCCGATACGTTCGCTGAGGATGGCAACCTGGACTTCAGGTGAGCCGGTGTCTGATTCGTGCGTGCGGTACGAACTGATGAGCTCGGTCTTCCGGTCTTTATTCAGTGCCACGAGAGGTTACCTCCGCGTGCGGTCCAGCAGAGCTGCGCTCCCCAGTCCGCCGCAATGTGTTAGTCCCAAACGGGATATTTTATTCCAGTACGACACTCGGATGCAAAAGACCAGCGACCCCTCCCGCCCTGGGCTCGGCGATAGCCACGAGCCGGCCGTCCGGGTGAAGCAGCCTGACGCGACCGGATTGGGGCAGCGGCTGGCCTCCGATCACATGCCCAGGTCCGACGAAGCCTCCGCGTCCGGCCAGGGACGCCCCTTCCATCGTCAACCTGACGGACGGTAGCGTCGTCAGAAGATTGCTAAGAGGCACGACCCGGGCCGCCGCTTCACGGGACGATCGGTCGAGCAGATCTAGACCCACCGCCTGACTCAGGGTGAACTCCCCGCTGCGCGTGCGGACGAGCCCCGCCAGATGGGCGCCGGTGCCGAGCCGCTCGCCGATAGCCTCGGCGAGGGACCGCACGTAGTAACCGGCGGAGCAGACCAGCCGGAGCCGGAGACGGGCTCCGTTCCATTCGATGACATCGAGCTCCGCCGCCGTCACCTGCACCGGATGGAGCTGGACCGGGGCGTTCTTGCGCGCGAGATCGTAGGCACGATCCCCGTCTATCTTTTTCGCGGAGAATTTGGGCGGCTGTTGCAGATAGGTGCCCCTGAACGTTGCCACCGCTTCGTCGATCATCTCGCGCGTGAGCGTCGCGATCTCGCGCGATCGCTCGCGCTCGACGATGTCACCGCCGCGGTCGAGTGTCGTAGTACTCACGCCGAGCTCGACGTCGGCCTCGTATTCCTTTTCCGCCGCCGACAGAAATTGTGCGAGCCGTGTGGCCTTGCCGAGGACGAGCGGCAGCACGCCTGACGCGAGCGGGTCGAGCGTGCCGGTATGGCCGACCTTCATCGTCGAGCGTCCGGTGTCGAGCGTCGAGCGTCGAACGACGCGGCGCATGACGGCGACGACATCATGAGACGTCGGGCCGGCCGGCTTGTTGACGACCAGTACTCCGTCAGGGAAGCAGATAGTGGACACGATGTTGACCAGGCGGATCGGCGATCACTTCACGATCCGGAGCGTAAGCGACAGCAGCGCGTGGGGGTGGGGCCCCACGCGAACTACGAAAGTGCACGGTCGAGCTCAACCAGCACTCGCGCGCGTACGTCGGCGTAGGGGCCGTCGACGCTGCAGCCAGCGGCATTTTTGTGGCCGCCGCCGCCGAACCTGGCCGCGATGCTGTTCACGTCGACGTCGCCTTTCGAACGCATGCTGATGCGATACCTATCCGGTGCGATTTCCTTGAAGAAGGCGACGGCCTGAATTTCCTTGACGCTCAGCGGGATGTTGATCAGCCCGTCGGAATCATCCTCCGTCGCGCGGGTCTCCTCGAGAAGCCGCAGGCTGAGGTGAGAGAATGCTGCGCGGCCGCCGGCTTCGAGCTCGAGGTTGTGCAGCACGGCGCCCATCAGCCGCAGGCGGCCCATCGTGCTGTTGTCGTACACCGCGCGGGCAATGGCTTCGGGCCGCGCGCCCGCTTCCGTGCAGCGCCGGCAAATGTCGAACGTGTGCGACGAGATGTGCGAGTAGTGAAAGCCGCCGGTGTCCGTAAGAATCGCCAGGTAGATGTGCGTGGCAATCTCAGGCGTCAACGTCACGCCAAGCGCGTCCACGAGGTCGAACACCATCTCCGCGCAGGCGGCCGCGCGCTCGTTGAACCAGTTGAGCGCGCCGTACAACTTGTTGCCCGGGTGGTGATCGATGTTGATGACGAAATATTTCTCGAAGCCTTGGACGCCCGTGCGGGACAGGTCGCCGCATTCCATCACGATGGCGGCGTCGAACTCGCCCTGAACTGACGTCGACAATTCGACGTCGCGCACGCCTGGAAACGAGAGGAACGACGCCGGTACGGGGTCCTTGTTGACCAGGGCTACGCTCTTGCCAAGCTGGCGCAGCGCGAATGCCATCGCGAGCTGGGATCCGATGGCGTCACCGTCAGGTCTGGCGTGGGAGGTGAGGACGAAGCGCTGCCGCTGAAGAATGGCCTCGCGGATCTCGGCAATCTGTTTAGCGCTCATCAGGCTCCGGGAGGTCGGCGTCGGTCTCCGCGGGAGTGTGCGCGTGCTCGTCAGCGATCTCCTTCAGCAGCTGAGCGACGCGGTCCTGGTGGCCGACGCTCTCATCGAACTGGAACTCGAGCTCCGGGGCGCGGCGCAATCGCAGGCGGCGACCGAGCTGGCTGCGCATGAAGCCGGTGGCGCGCTCGAGGGCTCGTGCCGAGCTCTTGCGGGCTGTCGCGTCGCCGAGGCTGGTGTAGAAGATGCGCGCGTGCTGCAGGTCGTTGCTCACCTGCACGCGCGTCACGGTCACGAACCCGATGCCGGGATCGTGCACCTCGCGCGCGATCATCGTCGTCACTTCGGCCCGAATGAGATCGGCAACGCGCTCGGGTCGGGAACCCTGGCCCATATCAACTGGTGATCTGGTGAACTCGTGATCTGGTGAACTAGCTCACGGCAGATACGGCAATGCGCTCGACCGTGAACACCTCGATCACATCGCCGACTTTGACGTCGTTGTACTTCTCGAACGCGATACCGCATTCGAACCCGGCCTTGACCTCGCTCACATCGTCCTTGAAACGGCGGAGCGACGAGATTTTGCCTTCGTGCACCTTGGCGCCGTCGCGCATGAGACGGGCTCTGGAATCGCCGCTTCGCGTGATGCGGCCGTCGAGCACGTAGCATCCGGCAATCGTTCCGGCCTTCGGCACCTTGAAGATGTTCCGCACTTCAGCCGCTCCGAGCCGCACTTCCTTGAGCGTCGGCTCGAGCAGGCCGGTCATGGCCTTCTTCATCTCGTCAGTCACGTTGTAGATGACGGTATGGTGCCGAATGTCGACCTCTTCACGTTCGGCCAGCGATTCCGCGTTGCGGTCGGGACGCACGTTGAAGCCGATGATGATGGCATTCGATGCCGAGGCCAGGAGCACGTCGGACTCATTGATGGCGCCGACGCCGGAATGGATGATCTTGATCCGCACGCGCTCGTCGGTCAGCTTCGACAGCGTGTCCGCCAGCACTTCCGCCGATCCCTGCACGTCGGACTTGATCACGATCGGCAGGTCCTTCATATTGCCTTCGGCGATCTGCTGTTGCAGCGACTCGAGTGTCAGGCGGCTGCCTTTCGCGCCGAGCGCCTTCTCCTTCGCCATCCCCTGGCGGTAGGTCGCAATCTGCCGTGCCTTCGCGGCGTCGGTCATCGCCTGGAACGCATCGCCAGGCTGGGGAAGGCCGGTCAAGCCGAGCACTTCGACCGGCGTTGACGGAGGAGCCAGCTTGATCGGCTTGCCGCGGTCGTCGATCAAGGCGCGCACACGGCCGACAATCGGGCCGGCAATGAACGTGTCGCCGACGCGGAGCGTGCCGTCCTGCACGAGGATAGTCGCCACAGGACCGCGCCCGCGATCGAGCTTCGATTCGAGCACCGTGCCCGATGCATTCCGCTTCGGGTTGGCCTTGTACTCGCCGATGTCGGTCACGAGCAAAATCATTTCGAGCAGGGTGTCGAGGCCGGTCTTCTTCTTGGCCGACACTGGCACCATGACGGTCTGACCGCCCCAGTCTTCCGGCACGAGGTTCAGATCGGCGAGCTCGCGCTTCACGCGTTCGGGATCGGTGCCCGCCTTGTCGATCTTGTTGATCGCCACGACGATCGGCACGTTCGCCGCCTTGGCGTGATCGACCGCTTCGCGCGTCTGTGGCATCACGCCGTCGTCGGCGGCGACCACGAGCACGACCACGTCGGTGACTTTCGCGCCGCGGGCGCGCATGAGCGTGAACGCTTCGTGGCCTGGCGTGTCGAGGAAGACCACGCTGCGGCCGTCGGCCAGCTCCACGTGATAGGCGCCGATGTGCTGCGTGATGCCGCCCGCCTCGCGCTCGGCTACGCGCGTCTCGCGGATCGCGTCGAGCAGCGACGTCTTGCCGTGATCGACGTGGCCCATCACCGTGACTACAGGCGCGCGCGGCAATTCCACGTCATCAGCGTCAGCCGCGATCAGTTCCTCAAACTCTTCTTCCGCGACCATCTCTTCAAACGGCAC
>DATEEI010000096.1:0-5684 GCA_035281225.1 Vicinamibacterales bacterium | reverse complement strand
CAGCGCATCTGCGCCATCCGGGGCGAGGCGAGTAGGGTTAGAATCGTTTCATGATCACCGGAAGCCTGGTTGCCATCGTCACCCCGATGCGCGAGGACGGAAGTCTCGACGTGCCGCGCTTCCGCAACCTCATCGACTGGCACGTGGCCGAAGGCACCGACGGCATCGTCGCGGTGGGCACCACCGGCGAGTCGCCGACGCTGGACGTGGACGAGCACATCGACGTGATCCGGCGCATCGTGCGGCGCGCCGCCGGCCGCGTGCCGGTGATCGGCGGGACCGGCGCCAATTCGACGTCCGAGGCCATCGAATTGACGCGCGCCGCCAAGGAAGTGGGCGTCGCCGCGGCCCTGCTGGTCGCCCCGTACTACAACAAGCCGCCGCAGGAAGGCCTCTACCGCCACTACAAGGCGGTGGCCGAAGCCGTCGACCTGCCGCAGATCCTCTACAACGTCCCGGGCCGCACGGGCGTCGACATGCTGCCCGAGACCGTCGCGCGCCTGGCCCAGGTGCCCGGGATCGTCGGCACCAAGGAAGCCAAGGGCGACCTGGCGCGCGTGCGCGAACTGCTCGCCCTGGGCCTGCCCAAAAGCTTCGCCCTGTATTCGGGCGACGACGCCACCGCGCGCGAATCGATCCTGATGGGTTTCGTGGGCGACATTTCGGTGACCGCCAACGTCGCGCCGGGCGCCATGCACCGCATGTGCGCGGCAGCCCTGGCCGGCGACGCCGCGCGTGCCGCGGAACTCGACGCCCCGCTCGCCGGTCTGCACCGCGACCTGTTTTGCGAGGGCAACCCCATCCCCGTGAAGTGGGCGCTCGAGCAGATGGGCCGCATCGCCGGAGGCATCCGCCTGCCGCTGGTACCGCTGGCCACCGCTCACCATGAAACCGTACGCGCCGCCCTGCGCGCCGCCGGAGCCGTCTGAACATGCTGCGTGATGTCGTCTTCAACTCCCTCATCGTCCTTGGCAGCGTTGCGCTCCTGAGCGCCTGCAGCGGCAATTCGTACTGCCTTGTCCAGAAGGACTACCAGAAGGCGCGCGTGGTGCCCGAGCTGCGGTCCACGGAGGGTCTGGCCATGCCGAACTCGCCGACGGCCCTGCGTCTGCCACCCGAGCCCGCCAGCAACGAGCCGTTCGGAAAGAAAGACGCCCGCGGCGCGGGCGTGTGCCTGGACAAGCCGCCGGATATGGCACAGCCCGCCGCCCCGCTGCCGGAGGCCAAGCCGGCGACGTGAAGCGCTGAAGCCGGCGTCGCGGGTGGGTAGGATTCGCCGGTCCGATTACTACTGGAGAGATGTCCGAGTGGTTTAAGGAGCACGCCTGGAAAGCGTGTATACGTCGCAAGCCGTATCGCGGGTTCGAATCCCGCTCTCTCCGCCAACGCAGCGTCCCGGACTGTACCGGACGCACTCAAACCCCAGAGAAATCTGGGGTTTTTTGTTTTATGTCGTCCCGACCGTCCCGGACCGTACCTCAGAGGTTGTGGGACAAAATGTGGGACGAACCGAGATACCGTACCTGTCCCACACGGGATCGAGGTACTTCATGGGCGGAATTACGGCGGGACGACTCAAGGCACTGTCAGCACAGCCGGGGCGGCATCGCGTCGACGACGGGCTCTATTTGCTGGTGCGCGAGGGAGCTCGGCCGACGTGGGTCTTCCGGTACGTCGGCGTCGGCGGCAAACGTCGCGACATGGCGATCGGCGCGTTCGAATTGCTCTCCTTGCCCGACGCTCGCGCCGAAGTCCTTCGCTGGCAGCGGGAACGCGAAGCCGGCCGCGATCCGGTCGAAGTGCGCAGGGCTGCCGCCAAAGCTGCGTCGTTCGAATCTGAACGTCGAGTGACGCTCGGGGAATACGCCCGCGAATATCAGCAGAGTCAGGCTCCTTCCTGGAAAAATGAGAAGCACGCGGCGCAGTGGTTGAGCTCGCTCACCCATCTCGGTGATTTGCTGAAGGAGCCGATCAGTGGAATCACCAGCGGCAAGCTCCTCGCGGTGCTCGAGCCGTTGAACCGCAAGCATCACGAGACCGCCACCCGAATTCGTCAGCGCATCGAGGCGGTCTACGATCGGGCCATGATCGCGGGCATCGTCGACGCCAATCCCGCGGCGTCCCTGAAGCGCGCGCTTCGCGCGCCGGCGAAGAAGAAACACTTCGCGTCGATGTCCTACGTTCAGCTGCCGGCGTTCTTGCCCCGGCTCCGCGATTGCGACGCGGCTCAATCGACGCGGCTGGCGTTCGAATGGCTGATCTTGACCGCGGCGAGGACACATGACGTGATTTCTGCGACCTGGTCTCAGCTCAACAAGAATCGGACTGTTTGGACGGTTCCTGCCGAACTCATGAAGGCGGGTGAAGCGCACGAGGTTCCCGTGACAGCGCGGATGCGGGAAATTCTCGCTGCGATGGAGCCGCAGCGAGGTCATGGATGGGACTGGATGTTCCCGTCCAACCAAGGCCACAAGAACCCCCTCTCCAATGGTGCGTTTCTCGCGACGATCCGACGGATGGGCCTGGCCAGAGTGGTCACCGCCCACGGGATGCGGGCCTCGTTCTCGACTTGGGCGTACGAGAATTCGCGGCACCGGAGCGAAATCATCGAAGCGGCGTTGGCGCACAACGAGGCGAACGCCGTCAAAGCGGCCTACAACCGGGCGAGCTACTGGAAGCAGCGGGTGGAACTCGCTGAGGCCTGGTCGAAATTCTGCCTTTCTGCCAAGGGCCGGTAAGAAATTGAGGCGCCCGCCGACCGACATTCGAATGGCTCGGATACCGCAAGGAGGTATTCGACTCAGGAAGTGCGATGTCCCGGCGATCTATCTCAGAGATTTTGAAGTGCTCGTGCGCCTCGGAAACCCCTGCGCCTAACGCTGTTGATCGCCTGATGCGGCTCGTAGAGGTCTGCGAAGCCACGGGTCTCGGCAGGAATACCCTTTACCGCTGGATGAACGAAGGGCGATTTCCCTTGGCATTTGACCTTGGCGGCTGTCGCATCGGCTGGCGGCAGTCCGAAATTCGAGCCTGGATCGAATCGCGCCCGCGCTGCCGGTCGATCCGCATCAATCGCGGCGCAGTGCCCTGGAACCGCGGCGCGGCGAGCGATAAGAAAGAAGGCGCTGCGTCTTCAGGTTGATTCCTGATGTCGGCACCGGAGGCTGTCCGGAACGCTGAATCGGCCAGCGCTTGCGCGCGCGTCAAGCCCGTTTCCCGGCCGACGAACGACGCGAAAAAACAGCGCCGTCTCGACGCCCGGCAAACGCCGGCGAAGCCGGCAAGGGCTGGACCCGTGCTCGCGCCGTCCTTCGTGGGCCGCCATGCGAGGTGCGGGGGGATCAGGCCCCGCACCGTGGCCTCTTTCGAACTCAAACAAAGCAGATACCGCCGAGAGGTCTCGGCGAATCGAGATGCGTAAGACGCATGCCGGTGGCGTTGGGCGCAGCGGATGCAGATGAAGCGAACAAGGAAGCACCGGCATAACGCCCATCACGTTATGGAATTCATAACGTGATGGGCATGTGATGAAGAGGAATGAAATGAACTACGAGCAGGTTGCGAAGGTTGCTGACGATCTCAAGTCAAAGGACCCCGCGAAGAAGTGTCCGAGCGTTCGGCAGGTGCGTAACGTAACGGGCGGGGACTACAACGCCGTGCAGAGGCACATGAAGGCTTGGCGGCACACGCAGATTTCGTCATCGCCAACCGATTCGCCGACTCTTTCAGCCTCGATCCTCAGTGTGCTGGCAGAAGAGATCAGCACGCAGCGCAGTGCGGCGACGGCCACCGTGAGCGCCGAGCTTGGCGAATGTCGAGAGGAGTTGGAGGACCTGCAGCGTGAGTACGCGATGCTTTCAGGGCGAACGACTCAGTTGGAATCACAACTTCAGGAATCGAATGCGGAGCGCGAGCGGCTGTCTGGGCAGCTAGAGCATCAGTCGGCGCAGATCTCGAAGCTTCAGGAGGAAGCCAAGTCAGAGCGCGAGGCTGCGGAGGCCGCTCGCATGGACCTCGTACAGGCGCGGCTGAAGGTGTCCGACGATGCCGAGCGGGTGACCGATCTCCGTCGCGTCCTCGAAGCCAGGAACCAGGAGCTAGATTCAGAACGCAGGGAGCGCATCGAATCGGAGCGCAAGCTGGCCGGGGCGACTGCCGCTTACGACGGACTCATGGACCGCATCGAGGATTGTTCGACACGAATGGAGGAGCTGACGTCAGATCGTGACGCACTGCGGAGCAGCCTGGAGGCCGAGCGATCCCGGCGGATGGAAGCCGAGCGTGAGCGCGACGTAGCCGGCGAGCGGGCAGCAGCCGCAATAGCCCGCGCAGAAGATCTTCAGGGACGGGAGGCGGAGCTCCGTCACAGACTCGATGGTGCGACTCAGCGTTCCAAAGGCGTTAGGGAGTCCGGACAGCGTGCCCAATCATCCAGTCGAAAATCTGCATCGGATTAAGATCCCCATCCGATCGAATGCGCCTGAATCAACTCAGAGTCTTTTGAGGCGAATGCCCTAGTTGCAAAGACGCTTTCGAACATTTCATTGGCGTGATCGGCAGTAAACAGCCCACATCTGACATCGACCCTGTGCGATTCGGATTTTCACACCGCCAATCGATCGAAGGCCCTCCAGAAGATCGCGCGTCGGGCATCGGACTCCATCAGGACTTCGTGGTAGGAGCCGACCACGAATTCGACGGAACCTCGCGGGAGTCGCCTCGCAAAATGCTGAAGATCGCCGTTGTCGACGAAGTCATCGTCTTCCGCGGCGATGATCGACACCGGGATCTGGATCGCCTCGGCAGCGCCAGGTCGTCGGAGCTCGCGCCGAATCTCGAAAGCGTAACGAACCCACGTGAACGTAGGCTCTCCCAACTGCAACGCGGGATGAGTTCGAAGTACAGCCTGATTGCGTTCGAACCGGGCGCGGTCATGGGTCAGCATGTTCACCTCGAAAGGAAGCGTCGCGTAATCGAGTTGCCTGCGAGCGAGAACGCCCCCCATACCCAGTGCCTCCGCCATTCGCGCTGCTCCCGATGCGATCACCCTTGGAAACGGCTCGGTATTCGGGCCGCACATCGGGGCACACAGGATGGCGGATTGAAAGCGCTGCTCGCCCTTTGCCAATGCGAGAGCGATGAGTCCTCCTCCCATGGAATGCGCAGCTGCTATCCATGGCCGTGGCAGCATGTCGGAGAAGCTCGCAAGCACGTGGTCGAAGTTGGCCAGGTGGCGTTGCCAACCCCCTGCCGCGTGAGCGCGCAGTGGGTCGCGATGATCCCGGCCCGACAGGCCCTGGCCTGCCCATTCCTGGAGAAGCACGGTGAATCCGCGCTCGACGAACTCGCCTGCGACCTCGCCATATTTCTCGATCTGCTCAGAGCGACCGACGGAAAACACAACCGAACCTCGACTCGGCCCTGTTGGGGATAGCAGCGCGATGCGCAAGCGATCCCGGCTGGCCGTCTCGGTGGTGAAAGCGACGGCTCGATTCAACGGGTCGCTTCGAGTCGGCGGGTACAGCGTGGCGCCGGCTCGCACGGTCATCAGACTCGGACGATCCACGATCAGGCGTGCGCGCCGGACCGCGTCGGCAGCGAGTAGCGGAGAATCTTCCAGATCGTGGTGCCGAACTGCCGGGAAAACAGGTCGCTGTTGTACGGAAGCCCATAGCGGTGGGCGA
>DATEEI010000095.1:0-5086 GCA_035281225.1 Vicinamibacterales bacterium | reverse complement strand
CTTCGTCGGCATCGGCTGCGACGTCAATTGGCGCGCCCACGCTGAGCGCCACGGTGGAAAAGGGCCGCGGAATTTGCGTGCGGTCCCAACTGTTGAGGCTCCAGTAGCTCGATGCTTCCATGTGGAAGGGCACGACCGGATTCCCTGTGAGCTTCGCGAGCCATACGACGCCAGGTTGCACCGTCCTCGCCGGACCGCGTGGCCCATCCACCGCAAACCCGGCGGCGTGTCCCTCTACCATGAGCCGCTTCAACTGGAGCAAGGCACGTTGGCCCCCACGCGATGTCGAGCCGCGCGACGTGCCATAACCGAACCGCTCGATGACGCGCGCGATCCATTCGCCATCGAAGTTCTCGCTGATCATGACGAAGATGCCACGGTCGCGAAAGAAATAGGTGGCGGTCATAATCCGCCCGTGAAAGAACGCCATAATCGGCCGGCGCCCATCGCCGTCAAACTGCAGATGCTCGAGGCCTTCGACCTTCCACGTGAGCGAGCTTCCCAACGCCGCAATAACGGGTACACCAATGGCGGTGATGACGGCAGCCTGCGCCCGCTTCATGCGCGAATCCGACCAGTGCGGCATTTCTTCTCTCACCCCTCACCCCTCACCCCTACATTCCTTCATACCGCGGCCCGCCGCCGCCCTCCGGCGGCACCCAAGTGATGACCTGATAGGGATCCATGATGTCGCACGTCTTGCAGTGCACGCAATTCGACGCGTTGATCTGAAGTCGCGGCTCGCCATTCCCTCCCGGCACAATCTCGTAGACGTTGGCCGGACAGAAGCGGATACAGGGGTGACCGTACTCCTTTTCACAGATCGAGTGACAGACCTCGGTGTGCACCAATAGATGCGACGGTTGATTCTCTTCGTGACGCGTGCCTGAAAAGTGCACGTTCGTGAGCTTATCGAAGGTCAACACGCGGTCCGGCTTCAGGTCGGCGTCAGGACGCCGGTGCCCACGCTCGCCGAGCGTTCGCATCCGCTGGTGCCCCGGTACGCTCGGAATGGCCTGCCGAATCCACCAGCCCTTCGCGAGCAGTTGAAAACCGGAGAACAGGAGGCCGGCGAGCAGACCGTATTTGAAGCTTTGATGCACGTGCTGCACGGGTCGCATTTCGGCGCCGACCCAGCTCTGTCGAATCGATTCGTCAAACCTGGCGAGCCGCGTTTTCGACACATCGCCGGCGACAACCGCGTCGAACGCCGTCTCTGCCGCCAGCATGCCTGTCTTCATCGCAAGGTGAATGCCCTTCAGGCGCATCGAATTGAGGAATCCCGCGGCGTCGCCGACGATCAACGCCCCGTCGACTGCACATTCAGGCAACGCGAGCCATCCACCCTCCGGCAGCGCCTTGGCGCCGTAGCGCACCATCTGTCCGTCGCGAAGGATCCCGCTGACCAGCGGATGCAGCTTGAACCGCTGAAACGCCACGTGTGGGTCGAAGCCCGAATCCTGATAGTCGAGCCCTGCGACGAAGCCCACGGACAGGCGGGTGTCCGACATCGCATAGATGAACCCACCGCCGAACTCGTGCCGATCGAGGGGGTACCCGAGCGTGTGCATGACGGTGCCTGCGGCCAGCCGGCCCGTGGGTACGTCCCAGAGCTCCTTGATGCCGAGCGTGTACGTCTGTGGCTGATTGCCGGCCGTGATGTGCGAACGGCGGATGAGCTGCTTCGTGATGTTGCCGCGCACACCATCGGCCAGAATCGTGACCTTCGCTCGAATCTCGACGCCCGGCTCGAATGTTCCGCGCTTCTCGCCGTGACGTCCCACGCCTCTATCGCCGGTACACACGCCCACCACGCGATGCCCTTCCATCAGCAACTCGGTTGCGGCAAATCCAGGAAACATGTCCACGCCCTCGGCTTCGGCGAGGGCAGACATCCACTTTCCAAACTGCTGCAACGAGATGAGGTAATTACCATGATTGCGGAGAGGGGAAGGCGTGAGAGGGAATCTGATCTTCCCAGTGCCCGTCAGAAAGTAGATCCGATCCTCGTGCACTTTCGATATGAGCGGAGCGCCCTTGGCTTCGTAGTCGGGAATGAGCTCGGCGAGCGCACGCGGATCGAGCACCGCCCCAGAGAGCAGATGCGCGCCGGGCTCGGCGGCCTTCTCGAGCACGGCAATCCTGAGAGTCGTTCCGGCAATTTTCTGCAGTTGTGCGAGCCGCAGCGCCGCCGAGAGTCCCGCCGGGCCTCCCCCGACGATGACGATGTCAACGTCCAGCGTCTCGCGTTCAGACATCAGGTTTTTTCAAGCTCGGCGATCAACGCCGGCACAATCTCGAACAGGTCACCCACAATGCCATAGTCCGCGATCTCGAAGATCGGCGCGTCGGCATCCTTGTTGATTGCCACAATCGTGCGAGCGCCTTTCATGCCGACGACGTGCTGGATGGCGCCCGAGATGCCGAGCGCCACGTACAGCTTGGGCGCCACGGTCTGGCCGGAGCTCCCAACCTGCCGCTCCATCGGCAGCCACCCGCTGTCGCAAATCGGCCGCGACGCCGCCAGCTGCGCGCCGAGCGTCTTTGCGAGCGTTTCAGCGAGCGCGATGTGCTCTTGGGCCTTGATGCCACGGCCCACCGCCACGATGCGTTCAGCCTGCGAGAGGTCCACTGCCTGCTTCGCTTCCTGAAACGGCTCCTCGGGTTTCTCTCGTATCGCCGACGCATCCAGCGACACAACGACGGTGTTTATCGGCGCAGCAGTAGATCCTCGCTTGGCGCTGTCGCCCCTATAGGCGCCAATCTGGATGCTGACGAAGTGCGGAACATCACCTTCGACCGCGACTTCGGCGATGAGTTTGCCCTGGTAAGTCGGCCGGAGAAACGTCGGCTTGTCTCCTGGCTTGATGCCGACACAGTCGGTCACAAGCCCGCGGTTGAGCCGCGCCGCAAGAGTGGGCGCAAAATCGCGGGTGCGATACGTGTGAGGCAACAGCACATGGCTCGGCTTCAGTTCCGCTATCGCCTGATCGAGCGCGGCAGTGTACGCATCCGGGGTGTAGGGCTCTAACAGAGGCGAATCGATGACATGGACCGCTCGAACAGCCGCCTGGCTCAGCTCCGACGCCGCTTCGGCAGGATTCGCACCGATCACGACTGCATCGACAGGCTGATCTCCGGCCAGCTCCTGTGCAGCTGCGACAACCTCCCAGGACGCGCGATGCAGCTTGCCGCGTTGCTGCTCTGCGACGACCACGATCACGCGAGAACCCGCGCTTCGTCTTTCAGCTTCCGGACGAGACCTTTCGCGGCCTCAGAGGGTGATCCGGTAAGCATCTGCGTCTGCTTGGTCTTGCGAGGCACGTCGAGGCTGACGACCCTGACACGAGGAGCTGCCGCTGGCGCCGCCAGGACGACTTTGCGGATTTCTTTTTTCTTCGCCGCCATGATGCCCTTGAGCGTGGCGTAGCGAAGTTGGTTGATGCCGCTCTGTATGGTGAGGAGCGCGGGCAGCGGCATCTGCACCCATTGAAACCACCCGCCTTCGAGCTCGCGCTTCACGCGGACGGAAGACTCCTGCACTTGCACGTCCATCACGATCGTCGCGTGGGGCAGACCGAGCCGCTCGGCGAGGATCACGCCCGTCTGCGCAGCCCCCTGGTCGTCGGACTGCAATCCCGTCAGCACGAGATCGAGCTTCTCCTCGCGCACGGCGTCGGCCAGCGCGCCGGCGACAACGAATGCATCGACCGACGACAGGCGCTCGTCTTCGACATGAATCGCGCGGTCTGCTCCACGGGCGAGCGCCTCGCGCAGCACCTGCGATGCACGTGCCGGTCCAGCCGTGCAGACTACGACCTCGCCGCCGTGCTTCTCGCGAAGGCACAAAGCCTCCTCGAGCGCGTAGGCATCGGGCTCGTTCATCTCGAAGCTGGCATCCTGCTCGCGCACGCCGCGCCGCGTGCCGTCGATCCGCGGCTGCCACTCACGGGTAGGAACCTGCTTGATGCAGACGGCGATGCGCATGGGGACATTCTAGTCGACAGTCGATCGTCTCAGGGCTGGGGCTTCCGTCGATTCTCCGGTGCGTAAATGTCGTATCCCTTCGCGTCGATGTCCTTTTCGCTCGGCGGCACCATGCCTGCGGCGAGCATCACCTGCTCGATCGCAGCCACGGTCACTGCTGACGGCTTGAAATTGCCGAATCTGTAACCGCGCGCGATGGTCAGCGGGGTCCATCCGTACTTATTCGGCCTGTTCCACACGTCGATCTTGGCGCCCTTCTCCGCGAGAAACTTCACCGCTCCAGGAAGGTTCTTGTAGGCCGCGCCGTGCATCGCGGTTTCGCCGTTCACATCAACCGCGTTGATGTCAGCGCCGTGATCGAGCGCCAGCTGCATCGTTTCGATCACGTCTTCCTCGGTGCCCGCGTCTTCGCCCGGCGATCGCGTGCCGAGGCCGGCAGCCGTCATCAGCGCGGTCGATCCCTCGGCGTTCGTCAACGAAGGATCCGCGCCAAGCTCCACGAGCAGTTTCATGTATTCCGCGTCGGCGGTTATCGCCGCCTGAAGGTATGGAGACGCGCCGATGTCGTGGAATCGCGTATTCGTCAGGTTGACGCGCCTGGTGATGCGCGCGTTCACGTCCGCGCCCTTGGTCACCAGCTTCCTCGCGAGCTCGAGGCTCGACATGGTGCCCGAGCCCTCGGGACCTGGATCGTTGTCGCCAATACCCGGCCGTCGTATGTAGACGAGCATGTGCAGCGCCGTGTAGCCGAGCCGATTGGAGTTCGGGTCTGCACCGGCGTCGAGCAGCGCAGCCGCGAGCTCGAAATGCGCATTCGCGATGGCGAGATCCAGCGGCGTGGTACCCGCGCGGATCGGTCGCTCCCCGTCGGGCAGCTTCGGATTTGCGCGCACCTGCACGGGTCCGTTCACGTCGACGCCCGCCTTCAGTAGCGCCTTCGCTGCCGCGATATGGCCTTGACGCACGGCGAACATCAGCGGTGTGAAGCCGGAGTCGAGGGACGCTCGGAAATCGGCGCCCGCCTCGATGAGCAGATCGATCACGCCGACGTGTCCTTCGGCGGCGGCCCACATCAACGCGGTCTGTCCACGCCGAGGCT
>DATEEI010000094.1:0-126679 GCA_035281225.1 Vicinamibacterales bacterium | reverse complement strand
CTTGCACGCGCCTTCGGCGAAGCGATGGGCGAGCTGTCGCGCCGGCATCCCGACGATCTCGACGCCGCCGTGATCTACGCGGAAAGCCTGATGAACCTGACGCCCTGGAAATTGTGGTCGGCCGACGGCAAACCGAACGTGAACACCGAACAGATCGTCAGCGTGCTCGAATCGGTGCTTCAGCGGAACCCCCATCACCTCGGCGCCAATCATTACTACATTCACGCCGTCGAGGCCTCGCGCCTGCCGGCGCGCGCGCTTCCGAGCGCGACGCGGCTGTCCGCGCTCGCCGAGCAATCGGGCCATCTGCTCCACATGCCGGCTCACATCTACGCGCGCACGGGCGATCACGCGAGCGCCGCCGCGGCGAACGACGCCGGCGCGGCCGCCGATCGCCGATTCATCGTGACGACCCCGAACAGCCTCTACGGGATGATGTACTACTCCCACAACTTACATTTCCTCGCCGATTCCCACATGATGCAGGGGCGATTCGCCGATGCGCAGCAAGCGGCCGCCCGCGTGGCAGAGCATCTTGGCCCTCACGCGGCGATGATGCCGATGGTCGAATCGATGATCGTCATGCCGGTCAATGTGCTGATGCGGTTCGGACGACACGTCGACATCCTGGCGCTCACCGAGCCGCCAGGCGATCGACCGGTGCAGCGCGCCTGGTACCGCTTCGCGCGTGGCGTGGCGCTCGCGCGCACGGGCAGAGCGGACGAAGCGGCTGTCGAGCGGAAAACGCTGACGGGCGCCATCGCCGCCGTTCCGGAGGCGGCGCTCTTCGGCGGCGGCGGGCTGGCGCCTGCGCGCAGCGTGCTCGAGATTGCCGCGATCTCCCTCGACGCACGCATAGCTGCGGCGAGGAGCGAGCACGACCGCTCGATCAAGCTGTGGCAACAGGCGGTCGCCGCCACAGACTCATTGCCCTATGACGAGCCGCCGGTCTGGTTCTATCCGATCCGCGAGTCGCTGGGCGCGGCGCTGCTCGCCGCCGATCGGCCGGCCGACGCGGAACGCGTGTTTAGAGACGATCTGGTGAAGCATCCGCGCAACGCGCGCTCGCTGTTCGGTTTACGAGCCGCGCTCGCCCAGCAGGGCAGAGAGGCGGACGCCGCCTGGGTCCAGCGGGAATTCGACCAGGCCTGGAAGAACGCCGACGCGAAACTGGCGCTGGCGGACTACTAGCCGTCCGCTTCGTAACGCCGATTTGCGCTGATTGACAAACGAACGTCACGTCGATCGATAACGATCGCATTCGGTGGTTGACCTTCATTCCGGCGGCTCGTCCGTCGGCTGCGTCCTCCAGAACCTCTTCCGCCATCCGGTGCAGTATTTCGTTCGGCGGTGGAACTGGAAGAGCGCCGTGCTCAGTTCTCTCGTGCGCTCGACGCTCTTCTTCGCCGCGAACCTCGGAGCGGGGCTGCCAGCCGCCCGTTCTGCCTTCCTCACCGAGCTCGTCTTTCGCGCGACCACCGCCGGGTTCTACGGAGCGCTGACGCAGGCGTTCCGGGACGTACGGCCCGCGTGGACCGGCACGGTCGCCGGGATGATCCTCCTGCCGGTGACGACGCATCTGCTCGAATTCATCGTGCACTACCTGCGCGGCACCGCACGGCTCGGCGAGAGCATCGCGCTGTCGGTCGCCTTCACCGCCCTCTCCACTAGCTTCAACTTGTACGCGATGCGCCGCGGCGCATTTACGGTCGGCGACGGAAGCCACTCGTTATGGCGCGATCTCGGCAGAGTCCCCACGCTGCTGCTCGACTTCAGCCGCGTGATCGTGCGGGGCATCTTTCGATTCGCATGAAGTCGCTGCACCTGACCAACGCCTATCATCCAACCTCCGGCGGGATCCGCGAGTTCTATCATGCGCTGCTGAGACGCGCGGCGAGCGCCGGCCATCAGATGCGCCTCGTCGTACCGTGGGCGGAGACGAAGGTTGACGACCTCGATTCGCATTCGCGCATCTACCACGTGCGGGCGCCGCAATCCCGTTTCTTCGACACACGGTATCGCACGCTTTTTCCGCCTCGCGTGCTCGGACCGCGAAGCGATGTCCTCGAGATTCTGCGGGCTGAGCAACCGGATCTGATTGAGGTCTGCGACAAGTATTCGCTCTTCTATCTCGCGGGCGCGATCCGCAAGGGCTGGATTCGGATGAATCGACGGCCGGTGCTCGTGGGACTCAGCTGCGAGCGCATGGACGACAACGTCGCGAGCTACCTGGGTCTGGGCGCGCTTGGACGGACACTATCCGCGCTCTACATGCGCCGAATCTATTTGCCCCAGTTCGACTGTCATCTGGCCAATTCGCACTACACCGCGGGCGAGCTCACCCGCCAGGCGAGAAAGCATCCTCGCGCCGTACGGGTGCTGCCGATGGGCGTCGACATCGCTCGCTTCGGACTGCATCGCCGCTCGGCCGAGGTACGGCGGCAGCTGCTCGCGCGTGTCGGCGCGACGGAGTCGTCTCGTCTCTTGATATACGCAGGGCGTCTGGCGTCTGAGAAGAACGTCGGACTGCTGCCGAGGGTGATCGGAGAGCTGTCGTACGGACGCCACGACTATCGCCTGCTGATCGCGGGCACCGGTCCGCTCTCCGACTCCCTGACTCTGGAGTGCTCGCGCCGTGCGCCCGGGCGGACGACGTTTCTCCGGCACCTGGACCGCGATGCGCTGGCCGACTTGTTGGCGAATGCCGACGCATTTCTTCACCCGAATCCGCGCGAGCCGTTCGGGATCGCGCCGCTCGAGGCGATGGCGTCGGGTCTACCGCTCGTAGCGCCGGCGCACGGCGGCGTCACCACCTATGCGAGCGACGAAACGGCGTGGCTCGCATCGGCTAATGCGGAAAGCTTTGCCGGGCGCGTCCAGGAGATCTTTGCGGACGATGCCGCGCGCGATCGCAAGACGGCTCGAGCGATGGCCGTCGCGAAAGACTATGCGTGGGAACGGGTAGCCGGCCAGTTTTTTCAGACCTACGAGCAGCTCGTGCGCACATCCACAGGCTCGCCGTTCACAGACTCGTAATCGATGCACATCGTGAACGTCGACGGTCCCACGAACAACACGTGCGCCTTCGAAGACATTGCAATCGGCACGCGAACGCCGTTCGCACGACCGTACCGCCGGACGACTTCCACGCGTCTAGTCCATACCGAGGGGTTCTTCGACAGTCGTCCCTCTACACGGATGAGGTCCGCATCCGGCCCGAGGGTGATGACGCCGTTCACCAGCATTTCTGCCCGACGTTTGGGGGTAATCGGAACGAGGAGGAAGCCGTCGGCGCCTTCGATGGCCTCGCCGAACGTGTAGTTCTCGACTGTTAACGCGGCACGGCTGCGGTCTGGACCCCGATGCGCGGCTTGTTCTGCCGCGAGCACCTTCATCAACACGTGTTTGCGGATGTACTCCGATCCGCCCGCGGAGGTGACCTGGTATTGGAATCCGGCGACGGAATCCAGTTCCGTCACGGCCTCGAGCCAGCCTGAGATCCTCTGCCTCTCCGTTCGCGCCTCCAGGCGCCGAACGGCGCGGTAACTCACGGGCGGCGTGTCGATGCGTTCCAGAAACCGCTGCGTGATCGGGGACGGAGCGGCTTTCGCGCGGACCGGGTCCGACGCGAGGCAAAGGATTGCCGCCGCGACAAGGGCGCTTACGCAGGTGAGAGTACGCATCGATTTTGACCCTCACCTTCCGCCGGTGAAATAGCCGCATCGTACGCGTGGCACACGTCGAGGAAGATACGGTCCCACGACATCAGTTCTTTCGCGCGCGCTCGAGAAGCGGCGCCCATCGCCTCGCGCCGCTCGCGGTTGCGCACGAGCGTTCGCACACCTTGAATGAACGCGACGCGATCGGCCGCCACAATCGCCGTCCGTTCCGGCTCCACGACAAACCGCGGTCCCCCGCCTGCCATGGCGACGACCGGAACACCCGATGCCATCGCTTCGAGGACGACGTTGCCGACCGTGTCGGTCTCCGAAGGGAACGCGAAGATATCCATCTGCGCGTACGCCCGAGCCAGCGCGTCGCCTCGCAACACCCCCGTGAACTCTGCACGAAGCATGTGGCGCTGCAACCATTCTCGCTCGCTGCCATCACCGACGATCGTGAAGCGCACGTCTAGCCCCTCGGCATCGAGCTCTGCCTCGAGCGCCTGGAGCAGACGGACATTTTTCTCGACCGATAGACGCCCGACGTATCCGATGTTGATGATGGCGTTGGG
This sequence comes from Vicinamibacterales bacterium, assembly GCA_035281225.1. Taxonomy (GTDB): domain Bacteria; phylum Acidobacteriota; class Vicinamibacteria; order Vicinamibacterales; family JAMQPK01; genus JAMQPK01. Next base: position 122,445 of record DATEEI010000094.1, on the reverse strand, counting down.
AACCACACGCCGTGCCGGCGTGAAGGCCTCTGTATCGACGCCACGCGACATCAGAAACGTCGGCTTTCCTGTTCCGCGCTCCAGCACTTCCGCGAGCTCACGGTTGGGCGCCAGCACGACCCTCGGAATCTTGTAGAACAGCAACAACGCGCGCAGGGCCTGGGCCTCGACCCATGGTTTGTTTTTCAAGGGCAGCCGGCGCGACGCGTACTCATGCAGGTTCGTATGCCACGAGGCGACCATCGGGATACTGAGGCGGTGGCCGAGCAGAGCGCCGAGCTGACCGATGTCGCTCGGCCCGGTGAAGTGGAGCACGTCCGGCGCGAACCATCGCAACGTGGCCGCAACCCGCGAGAGGTAGCGCCACATCGCCAGATCGAAGCGCAAATCGTGCTCGAGGCCGAACGACAGCGAGCGCGATCGTTTCAAGTCGAGGCGGACGATTGAGCCATCGTGCACCAGGCGAGTCTCCGGCCCCGCATGCACTGACAGCAGCGGCACGTTTCGCTTCCTCGCGCAGGCTTCGATCGCGGCTGTCGTGCGCGCGACACCGTTGGCCTCGTGATACGAATCGGAGAACAACGCAATCCTCGGCATTTTCATCATGGCCTCACAGACTCCGCCGGAAAGCGGACACTTCGCACGTCTTCGACGGTGTTGAGCGCGGCGCCTATCATCGGGAGCATGACGGGGCTGGCAATCAGCCGGAAGGCCCGGACCGACGAGCGAACCCAGAACGGACCGCCATCGGGCCAGTGGAAGGAAAGCGGACGGATGGCCCCATCGCGCTCCCAGGTGACGCGATCCGTCCAGTGGATGCGGCCCGTGCGATCCGACCCGTAGCGTCTCAGCACATCCGATGCAGCCGCAAGCTTCCGCGTCGTCAAGTTCTGACGATACTCGGGCATGAACACCACTTCGCTCGCGCCGGCGCGCACCTCGCAGACAAACTCGGCAAACGATCCGGCGCGCGTCACGTTGAGAATAGCGTTCGGCGCACACCCATGACGATCGCCACCTGAGATCAACGGCAGACCCGCGGAGAGCGCGAGCGCTTGCGCTCCCGCGTTCTCTTTCCGTGCGCGGTAGCCGTTCAGCTCAATCGCGTGCAGGTGGGATCGATGGGCAGCCATGAAGCGCCGAAGCTGCCGGGCGTGCTCGCCCGTTCCAACACCGGCCAGGTCCCAGAGCGGATGACAGAAGACCAGCAAGGTGCTGCGTAATGCCTGAAGGTCCGAGAAGATCGCAGACAGCGGCTCACGGCTCACGCGCGTGGTGAACGCGTTGAGGCGGCCGTACCAGTCCCGGGCGGTTTCGACCGGAAGATTGTTGACGCCGATGTGGAAGAAGCCCTCGCCGTACGGGACCGTCCACTCAAACGATACCGGCGCCCGGCGGTTCGCGTACAGCTCCTGCAGCTCCAGGCCCGCGAGAATGTCGTCGTGGTCGGTCACCGACACGAGCGGCGGCAACTCGAATCGCTCCTCGATCTGCCGAGCTTCCGATTCGAAGACCGCTCGCGGGCTGACCGGCGGATGCCACCAGCCCCTGGAGAAATCGATCGGGCGCCCTTCCCTCTCGTGGTATTTGCCGACCTCGCGTTCGAACGCGACTGCAACGAGCGGAATCCGCGCGATATAGCGCGGCAGGTCCGCCATTTTCTCGCGCGAGTGATGCGTGTGCGAATGCAGCGATACCGCTGCGCGATACCCCTTCCAGCTATCGTGCTCCTGATACTCGCGGATGCTTGAGCGCATGTACGCAGCCTATTGGGTACCCTTTACGAAGCCGCGACTGGAGCACGTACGACATGTAAACAAAAACGACCCCTCCTATCTCCTGCCGGCCGTCGCATACGCCAGCAACATTGTTGCAAATGCTGGCCAGTTCCCGGCCAATTGACCTAAGACGATCTCCTACAAAATTTACAGATATGACGTGCGGAGTACGGCAACATCTGTCCTCTTTCACGCCGGTCAGCGTACAAAAGGACACCATGATCTTTACAAAACGGTTTGCCGCTCAAGGGCAGACACGCCAGTTCACGGTTGAGCAGGCCACTTCTGGCTGGGTTGCGCGCGAACAGGACGACCGATCGACGCGCACAAGCTTGATTCGCGATTGGGGTCACGTCGAAGCGACCATCGCGCTGTTCGAGCTAAAGGCGTCGGCTCTGCGAAACGAGGGCTGGGCCGAGATCCCGACGAGCGCTTGAGAGAGCCACAGCCATCCGATACCCTCCGTACAAAGATGACAAGCCGCTCGTCCAGCGCTGACGCCGCGCATGTTCACGAGCGGCGCGCGCCATCGCTGTGCGCCGAGGTTCTGTTCTAATCAGCGAAGCTGTTTCGACAATCATGTCCACCGTGGATCGGCAGATCACACCACTCCACTCGGAGACTCGCTCACGAGCGCTGCCGCGTTCCATGACGACGGCAGGAAGGCCGCACGCCTGCGCCTCCAGCACCGCATGATTGGTCGAGCAGCATTCGCTCGGACAGACGAACAAATCGGCCGAGGCAAGGAGCACCGGCATGTCGCCGTGCGGCACTTCGCCCACGAACAGCGCGTCGATGCATCGCTTTTCGATCTCGGCGCGGCGTGGCCCCTCGCCCACGACAATCAAGCGATACATCGGATGCGAGCGATGCAGAGCGAGCTCCAGCGAGAGCAATCGACTTGCACCTTTCTCGTCGGACACGGCGCCAGCATAGATAACGGCTGGGCGGGACTCGGACACCTGCCAACGCTCGCGGATGGCCGCCGAGCGTTTCGCTGGCGTGAACGTGTCAGCGTCGACAGCTGGACGCCACGCAAGGATCTTCGCCGGGTCAAGCCCGGTCTCTGCTGCCAGGCAGACTCGTGCGGCCAGTGCAGGCACGAAGACCCGCTCACACATGTGGGACAGCGCGCGGAGATAGCACATTCGAAGCGGACGAGAAGCAAAGTCCGTCGGGAACGATCCGACCACAGGCACGTTCAACCGCCATGCGACGAGCAGCGCAACGATCGCGACGGGACCACACCCCGTAAGATGAATCACATCGATCCGGTCGCGGCGCGCGCGATCCAGAAGTTGGCCGGTGCAAAGCCCGGCCAGCGGATTTGCCTTCAGGCGGTACGGGATCACATCAAGATCGCCGGGCAAATGCCCAAGGAGCGCCTCAATGGTCGTCGCAGTACCCGACGAGATCGCTGGATCTTCTTCGATGAAAAGGGCTACGCGCATTCGTCTCAACCAATATGCGGATCGAAGGTAACGAGCCTGGGTACGCGATGCGACCGTTGTGTAAACATTCGGCTATAGTCAGGTAACATGAAGCTGCTCTTCTCATATCTTCGCAACTACCGGGGACTCGTCTTCGTCGCGCTCGTGCTCGCCACCATCAATCAGGTCTTTTCCCTCCTCGACCCGTTAATCTTTCGTTACGTCATCGACAACTATGCGACGCGCTTCTCCGAGTACACGACCCGCGAGTTCTTCCGCGGCGTGACGCTCCTGCTGGCCGCGGCGGTCGGCGTGGCCTTCGTCTCGCGCGTCGCGAAGAACTTTCAGGACTACTACATCAATTTGATTACACAGCGCCTGGGGGCGCAGCTCTATTCGGACGGCATCCGCCACTCGCTCGAGCTTCCGTACTCGGTATTCGAGGATCAGCGCAGCGGCGAGACGCTCGGCAAGCTGCAGAAGGTGCGCTCTGACGTCGAGAAGCTGATCTCAGCATCGATCAACGTGCTCTTCACGTCTCTGGTGGGGATTATCTTCGTGATGGTCTACGCCTTCACGGTGCACTGGATCATCGCGCCGGTATTCTTTCTGACGGTGCCGGTGCTCGGCATCATCAGCTCCATGCTCAGCAAGCGCATCAAGACGATCCAGAAGCAGATCGTCGGCGAGACGACGGCGCTGGCGGGATCGACGACGGAGTCGCTGCGCAACATCGAGCTCGTGAAGAGCCTCGGGCTAGGACAACAGGAAATCGCGCGCCTGAACAACACGACGGGCAAGATCCTGAAGCTCGAATTGAAGAAGGTGAAGTATCTCCGCAGCCTCAGCTTCATCCAGGGCACCGCGGTGAACTTTCTTCGCACAAGCATCCTCTTTCTGATGCTCTACCTCATCTACACGCGCGACATCACCGTGGGGCAGTTCTTCTCGCTCTGGATCTACTCGTTCTTCATCTTCGGACCGCTCCAGGAACTTGGCAACGTCATCAATATCTACCGCGAGACCGAGGCATCACTGAACATGTTCGAGGGCATCCTCCAGATTCCCAAGGAGCCGAAGCCCCTCAAGCCGCTTCCGCTGGACGATCTGCGCACGCTCGACTTCGATCGCGTGACGTTCCAGCACCAGTCGGCGAGCTCGCCAGCCGTCAGCGACATTGCATTCGCTGCGCGGCGGGGAGAGACGATCGCGTTCGTTGGACCCTCCGGCGCCGGCAAGACGACGCTCGTGAAACTGCTGGTCGGACTGTATCCGCCGGGATCAGGGCGCATTCTCTACAACGGAACGCCCAGCGAAGCGATCGACCTCGACGTGCTGCGCGAGCGAATCGGCTTCGTGACGCAGGACACGCAGCTCTTTTCAGGAACGATCCGCGAGAACCTGCTGTTCGTGAACCCAAAGGCCACCGACCAGGCGTGTCTCGACGTGCTGCAGCGCGCGGCGTGCGACAGCCTGCTAGCGCGCGCCCCGAAAGGGCTCGACACCGTCATCGGCGAAGGCGGCGTCAAGGTGTCGGGTGGAGAGAAGCAGCGGCTCTCGATTGCGCGCGCGCTGCTCCGCCGCCCTCAGCTGCTCGTGTTCGACGAAGCGACCTCTTCGTTGGATTCACTCACCGAGGAGGGCATCGTGGAAACCATTCGCGACGTCGCGAGCACCGGTGAGTCGATCACGATCCTGATAGCCCATCGCCTCTCGACCATATTGCACTCCGACCGCATCTACGTTCTCGAACGCGGCCGCATCGTCGAAACGGGCCGCCACGACGAACTCGTCGCGCAGAAGGGTTTGTACTATGCGATGTGGAGGCAACAAATTGGAGAGCGGCGGCCGTCTCTCGCACCGGACAGGGTTGAGGGCAGAGGGCTGAGGGCAGAAACAGCCGCTGCCGCGACGTAGGCCTGGTCTTGCTTTATAGACCCGGCGCTACAGCGTGTTGTACACGATCGTCACGAAATTATCCGGCGGCATGAATCCTTTGCCCCAGATCTCGTCCAAGTCCTTGGTGGGCTTTGCGGCGGCGACGTCTTCGAGCGAACTGCCGCTCTTCTTCATCTTCTGCACGCGATCGCGGACCACGACGAGCATGTCGCGCGTTTTGGTCAGCGCGGCGCGGTCGCCGAGCGGGCCGTGGCCCGGAACGATTCTCGTGCGGCGATCGGCCAGCTTCAGTCCCAGTTCGGCGCCGGCAATCATCCCGTTGATGCTGCCGCCGGTGGACTGATCAATGAACGGATAGATGCCATTGAAGAAGACGTCTCCCATATGGAGGACGTTCGCCTTCGTATACCGAATGAAGATATCGGTGTCCGTGTGCGCGGGAGGCGGCACGTAGGTCAACTCGAGCGCTTCGCCGTTCGCGGTCATCTTATGGTTGGCCGCAAACATCTGCGTCGGCAACGCCTCAGTAGGCGATGCCGGAATGTGCATGCCAAGCAGATCGTGGACCTGCGACATCCGTTTCTTCGTGTTCTCGTGCGCGACGATCTCAGCCCCTGCCTGGCGGAAGCGCTGGTTGTTGTCGGAATGGTCGAAATGCCAGTGCGTGTCGATGACCGACGTAATGCTCCCGTTGCTCAACCCGTCGAGCGACTGTTTGAGCTTGTCCCACGCCGGCTGAACGAACGTATCAACGACGATCTTGCCGTCTGGACCGTAGAGCACCGCAACGTTGCCACCGGGGCCCGAGAGCATCACCAGGTTGTCGGCCAGCTTCGTCGTCTCGATCGGCAGGGCCCCCATGGTGGCGCGCATCTGCTCGAGCGGATCAGGCGGAGGCGGGGCTGGCGGCGGAGCCGCCGGAGCCGGGGTGGAGACTGGCGGCGTGTCGGCGCCACAGCCGATGTGCCATCCTCCGAGAAGCCCAACAGTTCCGTACGTGGTGATGATGAAGCGGCGGCGCGTCGTATCCATGGTGTTTTTTATAGCACGAACGTTATCCTCGTCTGCGCGGCGAAAAGCTGCGCCTCGCGCCATGCCCGTGAGGTCGCGGACCGTGGGGCCGCGGGCCCTGCCCTCCAGGACGTCCGCCGCCAGCGCGTGGCGGCTGTCCTTGTCCGCTTGGCTGCCCCTGTGCATTCCGCGACCGTCGTTCGGCATTCGCCTTCGCGCGCTGTCGCTCGTCGGCTTTGCGTGCGCGGATCTCCGCGATGCGTTGTGCGTGAGGCATCTCCAGCCGCTGTTCGGCGCGCGCGGTGTAGTCGAAGTCCGGAACCGTGACGCGCGGCAGACGCTTGTTGATCGCGCGCTCGATGTCGCGAATGCTCCCCTCGTCTTCGGGCGCCACCAGCGTATAGGCCGAACCGGTCAGTTCGGCGCGCGCCGTCCGTCCCACGCGGTGGATGTAGTCGTCTGGCACACCCGGCACGTCGAAGTTGATGACGTGGCCAAGGGCCGTGACGTCGATGCCCCTGGCTGCGATGTCGGTCGCGACGAGCACGCGATACTTCCCGCTCTTGAATCCTGCCAGCGCATCGGTACGCTGCGCTTGCGATCGATTCCCGTGAATGCGTTGCACGCTGACCTTGTTCTGCTCGAGATGCTTCGCCAGGCGATCGGCGCGATGCTTTGTCCTGGTAAACACCAACGCTTCTTTCACGCCGCCCTTGTTGAGGAGCGATAGCAAGAGCGCCGGCTTCAAATGCGCAGGGACCGGATAGACGGCCTGCATGATTCCTGTTGCGGGCGCCGCCTTGCGCTCGAGGTTGATCATCACCGGGTTGTGCAGCATCTCCTGCGACAACTTCACAATCGGATCGGGCATCGTCGCCGAAAAGAACAGCGTCTGACGCTTCGTCGGAATGTGGCGCAGCACGCGGCGGATATCGGGAAGAAACCCCATGTCGAGCATGCGGTCTGCTTCGTCGAGTACCAGATACTCGAGCCCGTTGAGCTTGGCGTATGGCTGACGGAAATGATCGAGCAGCCGGCCCGGCGTGCCAACGATGATGTCGACCCCGCTGCGGAAGGCGTGCTCCTGAGGCCCCATACCGACGCCGCCGTAGACGGCGAATCCGGAAATAGGGGTGTGGACGGTGAAGTCCTTCAGATCGTCGACGATCTGTGCCGCGAGCTCGCGTGTGGGGGTAATGATCAGTGCGCGCGTCGTGCCCGGGCGGCTGCGCGGTTTGTGCATCAGGCCATTGAGGATGGGCAGCAAAAAGGCCGCGGTCTTCCCGCTGCCCGTCTGGGCGCACGCGAGAAGATCGCGGCCTTCGAGCGCCGGCGGAATGGCGTCGGCCTGAATCGGCGTCGGACGCTGAAATCCAAGGTCCTTGATGCCGCGAAGCAGATCGGGGTGCAGCTTTAACTGGGTAAATGGCATGGATAGATTGGCGGATTGACGATTGTCAGAGTGATGTCAGAGTCTACCCTCTAAACCCCAGAAACATTCTGTCAAAGAGGACGCGTCTCCCGGCAAGGACGGCGTATTCGTCCAGAAACCCAACAAAATCGCACCTTATTGGTTGGTGCTTTCCTTGCTTATCTGCCGAATGCGTCCACAATAGGAGGTCGCCAGATGCGCCACCGCCCCTCGATCTCAACCACGGCACTTGCCCTGGCCTTAGCTGCCTCTGGGCTTTGCGTCTCGCCCGCGTCAGCTCAAACGACGTCTCCAGATTTTCTGTTTGGTAAACCCAGAGGGAGCGTTGGTCTGCGCAGCGGTTGGGTCTTCGCGAGCGCCAGGAGCGATCTCTTTACGTTCGTCCAGGACCAACTCACAGTCGCTCGCAAAGACTTCAACGCTCCAGCCGTCGGGTTCGATGTCGATCTCACGATAACTCCACGCGCCAGCGTCGTCGCCGGCTTCGATTTTTCCAAGACGAGCAAGGATTCCGAGTATCGGAATTTCGTCGACAACCGGCGGCTGCCGATCAATCAGACGACGAGCTTGCGTGAGATGTACTTCAGCGGTAGCTTCAAGTTCGCGCTGACGCCGCGCGGGCGGGAGATCAGCCGTCGAGCCTGGATCCCGGCAGCGGTCACGCCGTACGTCGGTGCCGGAGGCGGCGTGCTGTCCTATCAGTTCCTGCAGTTCGGCGACTTTATCGATGTCGAAGATTTCGACGTGTTTCCCGAAACCTACCGCTCGAGCGGACTCGCGCCCGCCGGGCATGTGTTTGGGGGAGTGGACGTGAGAGTCTGGAAGCGACTGTATATGAGCGGCGAGGGGCGCTACCTTTGGTCGAAGGCCACGCTCGACCGCGACTTCTCCGGGTTCGACCCGATCGATCTCGCGGGCTTCAAGCTGTCCGGCGGCGTTCATTACATGTTTTGAGGGGAGAACCATGAAGAACATATTCGGACTGATATGCCTTCTCGCGGCCGCACCAACCTTCGCGCAGAACGCCCCCGCATCGCCGCAGGCGGCATCCGCCACGTTCGACTCGCGCTGGAACCCCTATCTCGGGTGCTGGCGAATCGCGCAAGAACAACAGGGCGCTCAGAATGTGCCTGTGGCTCCGGGGCTGACCGTCTGCGCTCAGCCGTCGGGACCGGGGGTCTCCATTACGACGACGGTGGACGGCAAGACCGTCCTCGAGCAGACGATCATCGCGAATGGTCTGCCACAGCCGGTATCGCAGGCCGACTGCACCGGCACGCAAACCAGCGAGTGGTCGCGCGACGGCGAGCGGATTTTCACTCGCGTCGAGATCGAATGCGCCGGCCGGCCGAAGCGTGTGGTCTCGGGCATCACACAGCTGGCCAAGGGGTACTGGATTGACGCGCAAGCGACCGTCATCGACGGCGATCACGACGTGCGGTTGCGGCGGTATCGGCGGACCAGCGATCAATATAGCAGCGCGGTGACGCCGGCAGGTGCGCCCATGAGCGTCGAAGACGTCATTGAAGCAAGCGCCAAAGTGATCTCCCCCGCTCTCGAAGCGGCTCTGGTCGAAGCGGGCGGACGGTTCTCGCTCAGCAGCCGCACCCTCACACAGCTCGCCGACGCGGGCGTCTCGCCAAACGTCATCGATGTGATGGTCGCCCAGGCATATCCTGAGCGTTTCCAGATCGAGCGGCCATCGACCTATCCATCAGCCTACGCCAGCTCCGGTGGGACGATGTCGAGTGGCAGCAGCACGGTGACGATCATCGGCTCTGCGCCGTACCCAATGCCGATGTACGATCCGTTCTACAGCAGTCATTACTACTACTCGCCGTTTGCGTATCCGTACTACTGGGGTGCGGGTTACTACCCCTACCGGTACAACTACGGATATGGGTACCGCTATCGCAACAACTACGACAACTTCTATTACGGGTATCCGGGATCGATCTACTCGTCAGGCGGGGGGCATCGCAGAGATGCGCAACCTGGATCGCCCGATTCTCAAGGCGGCGATGGCGTCGTGATTAACGGCCGCGGCTATACGCGGGTGCGGCCAGCGGGCTCCGGCTCCGGAGAGAGCGGCGGTGAAAGCGCTTCACCGGCGTCCGCGCGGACACCCTCTGGACGAGGAGCGCGGTCAGTCAGTAGCGGTTCGGATTCGTCAGGATCGATCTCGTCGCCGTCATCCTCGTCTTCGTCCTCGAGTGGATCGTCTTCCAGCGGCTCGTCATCGAATAGCGGGAGCAGCGGAAGTAGCGGAAGTAATGGGAGCGGTGGGAGCTCAGGCGGGGGACGAACGGCACAACCCAGATAAGTTTAGGTGCGATGAGTGCGACAGGTGCGACGGGTGCGAAGGTGCGCACCTCACGCACCCGTCGCACCCTGCGCACCTAACTTACGGTGCCAGCGACGCCGTGTACGCCGAGATGTTGATCAGATCTTCCTCAGTGAGCTTCGCAACAACCGGCTTCATCAGATCGGCCCAGACTCCGGCGCGCGCGCCCACCTGCATGTCGAATAACTGACGCGCGCTGTAGCTTGGCGAACGGCCCGCGAGGCCAGGCACCGGTCCAAGGCCCTTCAAATCAGCGCCGTGGCAAACTGCGCACGCCGTCGTCCTGCCACCGCCGGTTCTCACGAGCGCCTCACCTTTCTTGATGCTGCCGATGGGCACATATGCCACAAATCCCGAGCGTGGATCGCGAAGCGCCTCGCGGGCGTTGTCTTCGGGCACCTCGATGATGCGCTGGCCCAGCGGCTCCGTGTCGCTGCCCGGGAGGCTGATAAACAACCCACCGGCAATGCGTGTCTTCGGCACCGTTCGGGTCTCGACCACTTTGATCCACGGCGTCCACGTCATCGAGCCGAAATACTCGGCCGACGCCTTGATCTCGTCTTCGGTCATCGCCTTCGCGATGGTGATCATCGCGTTCGTGTTGCCTTTTTTCGGATCGGCGCTCTTCCGCTTGCCGTTGCGATAGTCGTGCATTTGCTGGATGAAATACTCCACGGGAAAACCCGCCACGGGAGCGTTCTCCGCGCGACCCTTTCCATTGGGGTAATGACACAGCGCGCAGGCGCGCACGTTGCCGTCCTTGCGGCCGCGCGCGACGATCTCGGGCATCGTCGGGTGATCGGAGGGATACCAGTCAGCAGGACCGAAACCGTTGCGGATTTCAGTGAGGGTGAATTTGCCGCTGCTCCCCGCCAGCGTCTTTGGACTGCCGTCGTCTGCGGCCGCCGGCGCTGCCGGAGCTATGGGAGTACCAGGCTGGGCGTACCCATATGCCCACAGCGGTAGATTCGCCGGCGCTGGCGCGGCGGCGGGTGGAGGCGTCTGCGCCGCCAGTTGGGCTAGCAACGACCCTGTCGCCACAAGGAAGACGAACGCTACGGCAAACCTTCGCATCAGGGGACCCTCCGTCAGATGTTTTCGCACCGGCAGATGTTATGGCGCGCGGTTTGCTTTGGCAATCGCTATGAAGTGGACGCTGTTTAGCGTCGTTCTTATCGCCGGCGCTGGCTTCGCGATCAGCAGCTTCGAGACGGGGGATGGACTTCCGAAGCCGTCCAAGGAGGAATGGGCGATCCGGAACCAGGCCCTCGTCCGCGCTCAGGTATTCCGAGGCGATGGGTTCAACCCTTCAAAGATTGACTTCACCGCCGATCCCAACCGCGGCATCGTCGATCCAAAGCTGACGACCTGTAAGTACAAGCCGGACGAAGTGAGTGGAACGACCCCGAAGTTCGACTGCGTGCTCGAGAACGGCGACAAGGCCAAAGTCAAGTACGGCTACACCAAGGAAATTCCATCAGAGATTGCCGCCTCGCGCCTGCTGCACGCGCTCGGATTTGGCGCCGATCGCGTCTCGCGGGTCGAGAGGGTGCGATGCTACGGCTGCCCGTTCCAACCATTTCACACACGCGCATTGTGGGAGATGATCGACGTCACCGATTTCATGGACAAGCGGATTGACTACGACCGATACCGGGATTTCGACGGGGTCAGCGTTGAGCGCAATTTCGACGGCGAAGCGATCGAGGCCGGTCCTGAACGCGGCTGGGCGTTTTACGAACTGAAGAAGATCGACCCTTCGCAGGGCGGGGCCACCAGGGCCGAAGTCGATGCGCTGCGTTTGATGGCAGTTTTTCTGCACCATTGGGACAACAAGACCTCGAATCAACGTCTCACGTGCCCGGGGTCGACAACGCCGGACTGCGAGCGTCCTCTGGCGATGATCCAGGATGTCGGTTCAGATTTCGGCCCCAAAAAGGCGGACCTCCGCAACTGGAAGTCCACGCCTGTGTGGGCCGACGAAGTCCGCTGTCTGGTGTCGCTGAAAGGGATGCCGTATGACGGCGGCACCTTCGAGGACGTCCAGATCTCGGAAGAGGGCCGACGGTTGATCGGCGATCGACTGAAACAGGTGCCGCGCGCGCAGATCGAGGCGCTCTTCGTCGCGGCACAGCTGGAAGATATCCCTCAGTGGGTTGCGACGTTCGAAGATAAGGTGAGGCAGATCGCCGACCGTCCTGCTTGCCGCGCTACGACGAAGACTTCCTCTTGACGATCTTTCCGCTGTCGACCGTGGCGCCTGCTCGATTGATCGCTTGAAAATACATCGTGTTACCGGCGATCTCCACCAGCATGAAACTCAGATCTCCGTCGTAGCCCTTCGCCTGATAAGGAGAGGGTTGAAGGTCGCCGGTCCGTACCGATCCCGCCGCGCCGTTCACGAAATACATCACCCCACTTTGCGGGTTCATCCGCTCATACAGGTGCTCGTGGCCGGCGAAGACGACGTCCACCTGATGTTCGATCAGCGTTTGCTCAAGTGTTCGACGCAGCACGCTGGACGAGAACGCGTAACGCCCCGAGCTGTAAAGCGGATGGTGCATGAACACCATCTTCCAGTCGGCCGTGGATGCTGACAGGTGCCGGTCCAGCCAGATCAGCTGGTCGCCATCGAGATTGACCGTGTCGGCCGCAAAAAACCGCACGCGGTCGCCGACGAGCGGCGGCAGGACTCCGGAGGAACGTTCGAAGGTGTAGTACCTCTGCCCTCCCATGTTGAACAACGGATAATTCCATTGCGGGCCAACGTCATGATTTCCCAGAGCCGCGTGGAACGTGACCCTTGCGTCGAGCAGCGTCTTGTAGGGATCTTCAAACCTGATCCTGTACGAGTCGGGCGAGCCGTCTCCGTAGTTGTTGTCGCCCAACATCAGCACGAAGTCGAACGGAAATTCCTCGTGTCGTGCCGTGAGCTGTGCCGCAGTTTCGCGCTGTTCCCTGCTCCAGCGGCCAGAGTCGCCGATGACGGCGAATTTGAGAGAGCCAGGTTTCAGGAGGAAAGGTGGCTTGTCGGAGCCGAGGATAACCTCCGGGGCGGGAGATGCGTTACGGCGATCGCTGCAGCTCGATACACATAGCGTCCAGCAGAGACAAAGGAGAAGGGCGACGTGCACCTTCACGGCCACAGCCAGCTGGGGGAGTTGGGGGCCGTCCCGAGACTGCCGAGGGACGGCCCAAATCGCCTACGGCCAACTAGACGACGGGACCTCTGCGTCCTGTGGCGAGATGGACCACCAACAGGATGATGCCAATGATGAAGAGAATCCACGCGATCTGCGATGCGACGGCCGCAACGCCGGTGGCACCGAGCACGCCCGCGATCAAACCGACGACAAGAAATACAAGCGCATAGTAAAGCACTGGAACACCTCCCTTTTCGGTTTGAGGTTAAGCAGAAGGTATGCCGTTTATTTTTGCTAGGAAAACCACGAATTGGGTATCACGCAGAAATCTCGGCTGTCGTGAAACGCTGCAACGACCCAGTGGCACGAATCTCGTAAGGTATGGCGGCAGGAGGACCCATGAAGCCCAATTCCCCGGCACGTGAAGCAATGGAAGACATCCACGAGTCACGCTATATGGAACCGAACCGAGACCGTGTTCTCGGCGAAGAGGATCGGACCGGCCGGCATTTTGATGAGAACGCCGAGGCCAAAGACGAGGGCAGCGAGGCGTCGGAAGAGCACGAGGCCGACTGATATAGACTTGCCCCGGTGCGGACGCTCCTTTTCTTTCTTGTGCTTGCAACCGTTAGCTGTGGGGGCGCTGAAGCGCCCCTCACTTCTCCGCCTCCTGCAGCGTTTTCCCAGACGGATCTCGCGGTCGGCTCTGGCACCGAAGCACGGCGTGGAGCGCGAACAACCGTGCACTACACGGGGTGGGTTTACGATTCGAGTCAACCCGACAACAAAGGCAAACAATTCGACTCGTCGATAGGCGGCGAGCCGTTTACGTTTAGGCTCGGCGCCGGCGAGGTGATCGCCGGCTGGGATCGAGGCTTCGAAGGGATGCGTGTTCGCGGTAAGCGACGGCTCATTATTCCGCCGGATCTCGCCTATGGATCGGCCGGCGTCCCGCAAGCGGGGATTCCAAGCAACGCGGGGCTGGTGTTTGAAATGGAACTGGTAGATGTTAGATAACCAGTTTCATTGCGGGCCTGCGGCGATCGTCGCCGTACCGGGGGGCACCTGCAGCTTCGTAGCCGTCAAGGCTCCTCATCCCGGCTCTGCGGGCGGTCGCCGCGGCCCTGAGCCGGGCGCGAATGCGCTCGATGCACTCGCGCGCGCCGGCTCCTGACTGCTACCGCATCGATCCGAACTCGCCGCTAAGATCCGACGAATCGAGACCGCGGCGCATCCGTTGGCTTGACGGTGTCGCCCGATACCGATCGTTCGTTGAGACCTCACCGGTTTCGAGGATCTGTTTGAAGTTCCGAAGATCCTCTGCAATTTGGTTCTGCGGATCTTCGCCGACGAGCCACGCCACCGTGGCGCCCAGTTTCCCCGCGGGCGGATCGTACTGCATCTTCACGCGAACTTCGGTGGCATGGTCGCCCACGGATTTGAAGCGCACCGATCCGGCCGTGATCACGTCCGAATCGCCGACCGATTTCCAGGACAGGAGCGTCGGCGGAATGTCATTGATGATCTCGGCTTCCCATTCGACGCGCACGCCTAGCGGTCCTCTGGCCACCCATAGTGAATGGTAGCCGTCGATCACGTGCACTTCCTCGAGATGGTCCATGAACTGGGGAAGGTTCTCGAGGTGGCGCCAATAGGTGTACACCTCGTCAATCGGCCGGTAGATGGTAATGGCATCCTCGACGATGACTCCGCGAGCGCCGGAGAGATGACGCTTGGTGCTGTCGCCCTGCGGAGCATCGCGGTCGATGGCAGCGGTGACAGGACACCATCCGCTGGCCCCCCGGCCGAGCAACCCCAGACCCAGCAGCCCGAGCACGCGGTTGGACCTCCGATAGCCAACGGTGGTGAGGGCCGCACCCGCCACGGTGGAGACCAACCGCCCGGTCGCCGAGATATTAGGTTTGTACATTGCTCTCATTGATGGCTCCGTTTTAGACGCCCTTCGGCTGCCGAAGTGGGCTTTTTGCAGTACTTTTGCAGAAGACGTGCCGAAATTGGTCAATGGGCCATGTTTTGCGGCCCGTGTTCTAGGTCTCGCCGCGTCGGAGCGAGGAAACCAGCTTCTTCATATCGTCCGCGAGGGGCGCCTCGATCATCATGTGTTTACCCTCTACCGGGTGATCGAAGCCAAGCCGCCAGGCGTGCAGCGCCTGGCGTTTGAAAGCGATCGGACGGAGATGATCGGGACCGAACGTATATCGGACTTCCCCGACGAGCGTGTGTCCTCGGAGCCGTGACTGGATGCGAATCTGATTCCGCTTGCCCGTCGTCAACCGCACTTCGATCACGCTCGTCGTCTCGAAGCGTTCGACCGTTCGGTAGTCGCTGATGGCCTCCGCCGCGCGGGGATCGCGCGGGTGGGTCTCTTTCTGGATCAGCGCCTTCGTATCCCACACGAGATGATCGCGCCAGGTGCCCGATGGAGGCTCTGGGTGCCCGTACACGACTGCGAGGTACACGCGCTCTGGCGTCCGCGATCTGAACTGCTGCTTCAGCGCCGCCTGCGTCCGCCCGTCCTTCGCGAACAGCACGACGCCTGACGTATCGCGGTCGATACGATGCACCACCAGCGGCTTGCGCTTGCCGTGCGATCGCATGTGGTCCTCGATCTGGTCGAAGATCGACGTCTCGTCGCTGCGCCGCTCCAGCGGCACGGCCAATAGGCCCGCAGGTTTATTGAGAACGATCAGAAACGGATCCTCGTAAAGAATCCGTAGCGACCCGGCGGTGAAGGGCATCGCCCGCCGCTTCGCGCTCCCCGGCCGATCCTCCCACACGCGCACTTCATCGCCTTCCTTGAGCCGGAACCGAATTTCTTTTGCTCCCGCTTCGGCTCCGTTCACGAACACCTTCCCGCTCGCCCGCGCCTTCGCGGCGCGCGATCGCGATCCAAGCCGCCCGGGCGAGCCCAGATACTTATCGAGCATCTCGCCCGCGTCGGCCCGTTCGACAATCCACTGGAGCTTGGACATTCGTTTACCGTTTGCCGTTGGCCGTTGGCCGTTTACTGTTTGCCGTTTACCGTTTACCGATCGACGATATCCGATCGCCGATCGCCGATCGACGATCGCCGACTACTCCTCCGGCGGCGTCATCAAATTTGCGGCACTCTGCAGGCCGCTCGCCACTTCGGGAAGAATCCCCATCCGCATGTAGATTGGCCGGACGAGCGCGCGAATCTCGGGCAGCTCGCGCGCAAACCAGACGGCCGCGGCTAGGCAAAGAGCGCCGCTCATCAGCATCGTGTGCGGCGCGCCCAGTCGCGTGGATATCGCGCCGGCGAGCAGGCTTCCAAAAGGCGCGGTTCCGAGAAACGCCATCGTGTAGAAGCTCATCACCCGCCCCCGCTTTTCATCATCCACGATCGTCTGAATCACCGTGTTGGTCGCCGCCATCTGCACCATCATGCCAACGCCGACGACGACCAGGAAGATCAGCGAGAGCCACAGCCGTCGCGACAGCGCGAAGCCGATCAGTCCGACGCCGAATACGGCGGTATTGATCAGAATCACGCGTCCCAGGCCGACGACCGATTTGCGCGTGGTCAGCCACAGCGCACCCGACAGCGCACCAACGCCTGATGCCGTCATCAGGAACCCGAGCGTGTAGGCGCCGCCGCCGAGAATCTCGTCGGCAAACACCGGCATCAACACCGAGAACGGCATCGCGACCAGGCAGAGCCAAGCCAGCAGCAGCATGAGCGAGCGGATGGGGCGGAAACCGAACACGTAGCGCCACCCCTCCAACAGCTGCTCTATCATGCCGGCCTGGCGGAGCGCCGGGCTAGGCTGCCGCAGGTTCTTCATCGACAGCAGTGCGATGATGACGGCGAAATAGCTGACGCCGTCGATCAGAAAACACCACGCCTCACCGGCAGTCGCGATGATCAGGCCCGCGATTGATGGCCCCACCAGCCGCGCGGAGTTGAACATCGACGAGTTCATCGCGATGGCGTTCGCGAGGTCGTCCTTGTCGGTAATCATCGTAACGAGAAACGCTTGCCGTGCGGGCATGTCGAAGGCATTCACGATCCCTTGGACCGCGTTCAAGACAATGATGGCGGACACCGAGATGTGCCCGCTGAACATCAAGAGAGCGAGGACGAACGAGTGCATCATCGATACCGCCTGCGTGACGACCAGCACGCGGTGGCGGTCCCAGCGATCGAGATAGGCGCCTGCGAAGGGCCCCATCACGAAGCCAGGGAACTGCCCGGCGAACCCGACGACCCCGAGCACCATCGGCGACCCGGTTAGGCGGTAAACCAGCCAGCTCGTCGCGGTCATCGACATCCAGCTGCCAACGAGGGAGACGATCTGCCCACCGAAAAACAGCCGATAGTTTGGGTAGGAGAACGCACGAAGCATCAAGGCGACACGAGAAGACATGAGGTACTGGTTTTGCAATAGTACTAGCTGTGCGTATTGCCATACAGCCTCACCGCGATGACGAGCACTTCCACCTGCCCCATCAGGCGTTGTGGTTCATTCTCTTGCTGCTTGCGATGATGTTGTTGCTGACGAAGAGTGTGGCGGCGGGATAGGCGATCGGCCATCGTCGATCGGGGATCGTCGATCGGCGCGTCGGCGGAACGGCGGTCGTTCACGGACACGTCGATCGACGATGGCCGATCCCCGATCGCCGATCGCCGATGGTCAGCCCCGGTCCTTGCGGTCGGCCTTCCGTAGATAGTGAATCCAGCGCGTCAGCATTCTGCCGATGTGGTCGTAGAGCTCGGCGACTTGTGCGTGCTCGGAGGCGGTGATGAGATCTTCGCTGAGCGCCCGGCGGAGGTGTCCCACCGTTTCAAGAACCGACCCGCGAGCGCGCCCGAGATAGACGGCGACATGACGGTCAGTTAGCTGGCCGTAGCCTTCGGCGATCAAAGGGGCGACGCGACTGGATGATCGAGATAACTGAGTCTTGAGATCTAACTCTCTGCCAAACCCAGGGCGCCTCAACAGTGCAGAAATTGCATCCGCCGCAGTGAGTGCCTTCTGAAATACACGGAGATCCTGAAGATTTCTTGCGATCATGCCAGTGGCAAAGGCACGTAGCATGCCGTTTCTCATGACGGAGGAGGTAGTCGATTGAAGATCGCCGATGGCCCGATCGCCGATGGCCGATCGACGATGGCCGATCCCCGATCGCCGATCGCCGATCTAATGCGTCATCGCGTACAGCAGCACGTTGATCCCGATCGCATAGCCTTCCACTGAGAACGTATAGAAGTACGTCGGGTCATCCGCCTCGCGCTCGTACGCGTCGCCGAAGTCGGTGTTGAGCGTCATCAGCACCATGATTCGTCCCTTGTCGTCAGCAATGGCGCGGGCGTAGGCCTTGTCGTCGGTGGGATCGTCATAGCGCTCATCGGTGCGACCGTCGCGACCGGCATTGCCGATCGCGGGAATCTGCGGAACGCGTTTGGCGTCGAACAGCGTATGAAAAATCGAGTGGTTCATCGGAATGTCGAAGATCGGGTACTGGCCCTCGGGCAGAATCTTGCGAAGCTCTTGAACCCAATGCTGCCACGCGTAGTCGCCCCACGCGTCGTCTACCCACAGAAAGCCCCCCTTCTGCAGATAGCTTCGCAAGCTCTGCGCTTCGTCAGGTGAGATGTAGGCGCTGCCGTACTCGCTCATCATCACGAAGGGACACTGAAACAGCTCGGGCTCGGTCGCCTGAATCACGACGTGATTCGGTTCTTTGTACTCGTCGAAGTTGATAGGCGATTTGGTGAGCTCGCCCAGGCGGATCGGGAGGTTCATGTCGGCGCGAGGGTAATCTACTCCCCAACCGCCGCCGTCCCCGTCAGGCGACCTACGATAAGCCAGCCGGCAGAACGTGAAGTCGCTGGTCCAGGTGATGTGCTCGGGACGCTTGACGCTGCTCATCCCGTCACGGTTGCCGCGGCGCTGAGCATAGCTGACCGCGGAAATCCCCAGAACGAGGACGGCGACGAGGGCGATCAGCTTCTTGCCCTTCATGCGTGCCTGCGAATGTACATCGACTCTGGGCTCTGGGCTCTGGACTCTGGACTCTGGACTAGTGAACTTCTCCCTCACACTCAGGGCACTGAATTTCTACGAATTGCAGCCAGGCAGCGATCTCGCGGGCCGACGGCAGGTCGGCGACACAATCCGCTGACGCGACCCACTGCATTTCTCCCCACCGATCGGCCACGGCGCACCCGGGTAGCGGCATCCCATCTATCGGCGTGGTCGTGACCACGACGACGGCGTCGTGTGCCGCCAGCGCCTTCAGCGCGTCGCGCAGCTGCTGGATGTAGGACTGGGCCGCCGGCGAATCGTCCTCCGACAGGCACACCAGGGCAAGGTTCTTCTTCTGCCAGAGATCCGCGTAGTTCACGCGAACGTCGTCAATGGTCGTGATGTCAAATCGCGGAACGTGATCGCCCTTGTTCAACATGGTCCAAAAAACTCTACCACAGCGCCCTTTGCCGCTACCTGTCAAAAGATTCGCGTCGACTCGGCGTAGACAGCTTGATGATGTAGTCGTCCGGATTCTCCCAGAACATTTTCTTCAGCTCAGCGAGGCTGACGGCGCCGCCATAGCTGATGGACGAAGACAGGTGTTTGAGCATGCCGGCAATCAAGGGGCGCGCCGATCCACGAAGCGGCACGCTCACTTCGAGCCCTTCAGAGCCCAGTGTCTCGACATCGACCACGTCGGCGTCTTCCACGTCGAGGCGATCTACCATCGCACCGATCGAGGCCATCCCGCGAAACACCTTGAACGGGACGCGCACGACCTTCTGGGATTCTGGAAGAACCACCGACTTGTGCACGGTCTCTCCAGGCGTCTCCGTTGTGCCGGCGAAGGCATTACCCAGCATCACGGTATCGCCGCCGAACAGCAGTGCCTCGATAATGGCGCCGTCGCGCTTGATGCCGCCGTCGGCGATCAGCGGAATCTTCTCGCCCACCGCCATGCGACACTCGACAAGCGCCTGCAGTTGCGGCACGCCAAAATTCGTGTTCAGTCGAGTGGTGCAGCCGCCGCCGGGGCCGATGCCGACTTTGATGCCGTTCGCTCCGCGCTCAGCCAGGTACTTCGCCCCAGCTGCGGTCGCCACGTTGCCGGCGACCAGCTCGAAATCCCCGAACCGCGCCCGAAACGCCTCCAGCGCCTTCGCCATCACTACCGAATGCCCGTGCGCGATGTCGACGACGAGGACGTCCACGCCGGCCTTGATGAGCTCGGCGGCGCGCTCGAGGTAATCCCCTTTCGCGCCAATCGCCGCGCCGACTCGAAGGCGGCCCTGCGCATCGCGCGTGGCGAGCGGCAGCCGCTTCTGCTCGACGATGTCCTTCGCGGTGATGAGGCCGGTCAGCACACCGTTGTCGTCGACGAGCGGCAGCTTCTTGATCTTGCGTTCGACCATCATCTGCTCCGCTTCGTCGAGCGAGATCGAGCCCGCGTGCACGACGAGCTTCTCGAGCGGCGTCATCCGCTCGGCCACGTGCTTTTGCCCCGCTACGAACCGCACATCGCGCGCGGTCAGCAGCCCTTTCAGCTTGTGCGATTCGTCGACGACGACCAGCGTGCCGACGCCGGACCTCTGCATCTGCCGGCTCGCGTGCGCCAGATTGTCGCCCGGTGCGATCGTGTAGGGATCGGAGATGACCCCGTGCTGCGTCCGCTTGACGATCTCGACTTCGCGCACCTGTGCGGCGATATCTCCGCCGCGGAACCCGCGATCGATGATTCCCAGACCGCCTTCTTCGGCCTGGACCACCGCCATCGCCGATCGCGTAATGGTGTCCATGTTGGCCGACACGATCGGATGCTTCAGCGTAAGGTGTTCCGAGAAGCGAGCAGAGAGATCGATCGACTTGGGATCGCGGCGTTCGAGAACGCTGAAATGTGGCGAAAAGAGGAAGTCGTCGAAGGTGCAACCGCGGACTGTCGCGAGCAGATCGCTCATGCCGCCATCATAGCCTGACTGATATCATGTATCCCGCTTGAGAGTCCGACGCATCACATACGTCGCCTACGCGCTGAACGTGCTGCTGCTCGCGGCGGTCATCGCCGGCCAGGCGCCGAATCAGGGCGGCCCGCTGACAGTGCTGTCGCGTGACGGGCGCCGGATGCTTCCGACGGCCGACGTGCAAGGACGCCAGATGGTCGGCCTGGACGATCTCGCGACCCTGTTTCAACTTCAGATCCGCGAAGACGCGGCCGCTCGTGCCGTAACGGCGACGTACAAGAACCAGACGCTCGTGCTCACGCCCGATCAGTCGCTCGTGTCGGCGTCGGGACGTCTGGTCTCGCTGCCGTCGCCATTGATCCGGCAGGGACGGCGATGGCTGGTACCGATCGAGTTCATCAGCCGCGCGCTCGCACCGATCTACGATTCGCGGCTCGAGCTTCGGCCGGCATCGCGCCTGGTGATCGTCGGCGATCTTCGCGTGCCTCACGTAGCGGTTCAGTACGACGAGAGTCCCGCCTCCCTGCGCGTGACGTTCGAGATTGCGCCACGGGCGAACGCCAGCGTCACGCAGGAGCCGGGCCGCTTGATCGTCCGGATCGACGCCGACACCATCGACGCGGCACTCCCGCCGCCACCCAAGCAACAGGCGCTTGCGTCTAGCATCCGCGCGACAGAACCCACCACTATTCAAATTGATCTAGGACCGAGGTTCAGCTCGTACCGCGCGTCGCCGCCAACTTCGAGCGGCGCAGCGGCGGTGCTGACGGTCGAGCTGCTGGCAGCCAGCGCCGACTCCTCCGCCGCACCAAACGCACCCGGCGCACCCATCGCCCCTAGCGCACCCGTCGCACCCAACGTCCCTGTCGCAGGGCCGTTGCCTGTTTTCGGCGGCAGTCGCCCGACCATCGGCACGATCGTGCTCGATCCGGGCCACGGCGGCGAAGATGGTGGCGTAAAAGGCGCCGGCGGCGCGCTCGAGAAGAACGTGACGCTGTCGATCGCTCAACGGATCAAGGCGGCCGTCGAGACCCGACTCGGCATGCGCGTAGTGCTGACGCACCAGGAGGACAACAGACTCGACTCGGCTGGCCGCGCCGCCATTGCCAACAACAACAAGGCCGACCTGTTCATCAGCCTGCACGCGAACGGATCGCCGCGGCCGTCAACACGCGGTGCCACGATTTTTACGCTGAGTCTCGATCGCGTCGGCGAGGACGCACGCCGTCAATCGCAAGCGGATCGTGAAGTACTGCAGGTGTTCGGCGGAGGCACACGGGAGTTTGCTCTGGTCGAATGGGAGCTCGCGCAGGCCGCGCACCTCGACGGCTCGAACGCATTCGCCGGCATCCTCGACCAGAAACTGCGTACGAATGCGGGACTGGCGTCGGTAGGCCTTCAGCGCGCGCCGATGCGAAACCTCGCTGGCGCCAACATGCCCGCCGTGCTCATCGAGATGGGTTACCTGTCGAACGCGGAGGACGAAAAACTGCTGACCTCCAATGATTTTCAGGGCCGCATCGCAGCCGCCATCACCGATGCCGTCGTCGCGTTTCGAGACTACCTCGAGCAGGGCCCGCAGGCGCCTTGACCATGAAGAAGCCTCGCGACTTTCTGCTGTACGCCGGCCTGGGCACGCTGCTCGGCATCGCGCTGTTGTCGCTGTTATTTCTCGGTCCGCGATGGTTGAGGACGCCCCCGCCGGCGGCTACAGAAAGTTCCGTCGTGTCGGCCGTAGACGCTCGGAAGATTCGCGCGCGCCTGTTCTACGTGAATGAGAGCGGCACCGGGCTGACGAGCGTCGAACAGGAAGTCGTCTACGGCGAAGGCCCGGTCGAACAGGCCAAACGCCTCGTCGAGGCGCAGCTGGCCACGCCCGCGCCGCCGCTCGCAACCGCGATTCCAGCGGGCACGACACTGCGTGGGGTGTTTCTCACCAAAGGCGGAGACGCGTACGTCGATCTGAGTCGCGAGCTGCAAGCCAATCATCCCGGCGGAACGACGAACGAGATTCTCACCGTCTACGCACTCGTGAGCGCGCTGACGTCGAACCTGCCCGCGGTCACAGGCGTGCAGATACTCATCGATGGCAAGGAAGTAGACACGTTGGGCGGTCACCTGGATTTGCGCCGGCCAATCGAGCACGATCCACGTTGGGTTTCACAGTAAAGGACATATGCGCATCGACAATCGCACGGCAGACCAGCTTCGACCGACACACATTCATCCGCAGTATCTGCTGCACCCAGAGGGCTCGGTCCTGATCGAATCCGGGCGCACGAAAGTGATATGCACAGCATCGGTCGAAGATCGCGTGCCGCCGTTCCTGCGCAATTCAGGCAAAGGATGGGTGACGGCGGAGTACGGGATGCTGCCGCGCGCCACGTCGACAAGGACGACGCGCGAGGCGTCGCAGGGGAAAGTCGGCGGCCGCACGCAGGAAATTCAACGGCTCATCGGACGTTCGCTCCGCTCCGTCATGAAGCTCAGCGATCTCGGCGAGCGTACCGTCTGGATCGACTGCGACGTCATCCAGGCTGATGGCGGCACGCGCACGGCCGCAATCACCGGCGCATTCGTCGCGCTTGTCCTTGCCCTCCAGACGATGCGCGAGAAGGGCGTGCTGCCGGCGCTGCCTGTGACCGATTACGTCGCGGCGACGAGCGTGGGCATCATTGACGGCACGCGCATGCTCGACCTCGCCTACGAAGAGGACTCCCGCGCCGAAGTGGACATGAATATCGTGATGACCGGTGGCGGCAAGTACATCGAAGTTCAAGGCACTGCGGAGGCGCTTCCGTTCGGCCGCGACGCGCTGATCGAACTGCTCGATCTCGGTCAAAAGGGGATTGGTAATCTGATTGAGTTACAGAAGCACGCCGTTGGACATCTCTTGACGCGCTAGGACGCAGCCGGTCTATGGCGGAAATCCTGATTGCGACCACCAACACCGGCAAGTTACGAGAAATTACCAGCATTCTCGGAGATCTCGCCATCTCTCTGCGCACGCTGCGCGACTTTCCGAACGTCGCGATTGCCGAAGAGACGGGCTCGACGTTTGCCGCAAACGCGAGGCAGAAAGCCCGGCACTACGCGCACGTCACCAGCATGGTGACGCTGGCCGAGGACTCTGGATTCGAGGTCGATGCGTTGAACGGCGAACCGGGAATCCACTCGGCGCGGTATCTCGGCGACAGCGCGACTTACGAGGAGCGCTTTGCAGATATCTATCGACGCATGCGCAAGACCGGCACCAAGAATTGGAGCGCCCGGTTCGTGTGTGCGCTCGCAGTGGCGGATGGCGGTGATGTCGTATTCGAAACGACCGCGTCGGTGGAAGGTATGCTGGCTGACAAGGCCGCTGGCCAAAACGGGTTTGGCTACGATCCGATTTTTTATTACCCCCCATACGGCAAAACGTTCGGGGAGTCGTCCGACGCTGAAAAAACGGCGGTCAGCCACCGCGGACGGGCGATGCGCGCGCTGCATCGCTATTTGGCGGCCGGATTGCATCCCACACCGGCATGACCCGTGTAGACACCAGCTCCTATTGGATTGACAGCACTCCAGCGCCTAGATTTTCGGCATTAAAAGAAGACATCGCCGTCGACGTGCTCGTCGTCGGAGCCGGAATCACTGGTATTACCGCGGCATACCTCTTGAAGCGGGCGGGCTGCCACGTCGCCCTGGTGGAGCGGGATCGCTGCCTGAGCGGTGAGACGTCGTACACCACGGCGCACCTCTCCTGCGTCACCGACACCCCGTTGTCACACCTCGTCAAGAACTTCGGCCAGGATCACGCACAGGCAACCTGGGACGCGCAGCTCGCCGCGATCGATACCATCGACCGCAATGTCTGGCGCGAGCAGATCAAATGTCAGTTCGAGTGGGTGCCCGGCTATTTATTCGACCGCACGGACGGGGACCGCCCGGCAGAGCCAAACGCCGTATCGATCGATCTGTTACGCGAAGCCGATCTCGCGGTCGAGCTTGGTTTCGACGCGGAGTATATGAAATGCGCACCGCTCTTCCATCGTCCGGCCGTACGCTACGAGAATCAGGCGAAATTCCATCCGCGCAAGTATCTCCTCGCGTTGCTGCGCCTGCTCTCGGGCACGAAGGGTTGCCAGATCTACGAAGGCACTGAGATTGAAGAGATCGACGGCACGCCGATCACTGCCACCATCGCCGGCGGTCATCGCATTCACTGCGAGCATGTCCTCATCGCCACGCATGTCCCTCTGAAGGGCAAGTCTGGATTGCTCCCCGCGACCCTGCTCCAGACCAAGATCGCCCCCTACACGTCGTACGCCGTCGCAGGATGGGTGCCGCGCGGTACGGCGCCCGAGGCGCTCTTCTGGGATACCGGCGATCCATACGATTACCTGCGCGTCGATCGGCGGCACGACCATGATTTCGTGATTTTCGGTGGCGACGATCACAAGACCGGTCAGGTCGAAGAGACATCGCCGTGCTTCGGCCGCCTCGAGCAGCGGATCAAGCAACTGCTGCCGGAGATCAGCATCACGCATCGGTGGTCGGGGCAGGTCGTCGAGACGAACGACGGCCTTCCGTATATCGGTGAGACCGCCGAACGGCAGTTTGTCGCGACAGGATTCTCCGGGAACGGCATGACGTTCGGCACGCTCTCGGCGATGATGTTTACCGACTACGTGACGGGCCAGACCAACCCGTGGGCCGAGCTCTTCGATCCGGGCCGCACCAAGATCAAAGGCGGCCTGTGGAACTACCTGAAGGAGAACAAGGACTACCCCTACTACTTGATTCGCGATCGGTTCGCCGGCAAGGGCGGCCATTCGCTCCGCACGATCAAACGCGGCACGGGCGAAGTGATCGACGTAAGCGGCCAACCGGCCGCCGTCTATCGCGGCCTTGACAGCCAGATTTACGTGCGCTCAGCCGTGTGCACGCACATGGGCTGCTACGTGCACTGGAACGACGCCGAGCGCACGTGGGACTGCCCGTGCCACGGATCGCGGTTCAAGGTGGATGGCGACGTCATCGCAGGTCCTGCCAAGGCGCCGCTGTCGCCGATCGAGGTGAGTGAAGCAAACACCGCAGAGTCGCCAACGCAGGTCAGGGCGCGGAAGAAGTAGGTCAGTTCGATTTCGTCTTCGCGACGTTCAGCTCCCCGAGTTTCGCCACCATATCTTCGGCCGACGTGTCCACTTTGATGGCTTTGTCGATTGCGAGGATACGTCCGTCCTTCCCGATGTAGAACGTCCACCGCGAGGATGTGCCGCGAGGATTCAGCACGCCGTATGCCGTTGCGACTTCCTTGGTGGGATCGCTCAGCAGCGGAAAGTCGGCTTCCTGCGCCTTGGCGAACTCGGTGTTCTTTTCGATCGGGTCGACGCTGGCCATGAAATACGCGACATCGTAGGCCCGGATCTTGTCGCCGTTCATCGCCAGCGACTTGCATTCGACGGTGCAGCCCTTGGTGAAGGCTGCGGGGAACCAGGCCACAACGACCGCTTTCTTACCTTCGAAGTCGGCCAGGTTGTAGGTCTTGCCGTCGCTCCCCTGCAATTTGAAGTTCGGCGCCTTGTCTCCCACCTTGAGCTCGACGGCCGGAGCTGACGGTGCCGGTGCAGACTGCCCCTGCGCGAAGGCCATCGCCGCGACCCCGAGCACAACGCCCACGATTCCCATCAGATTCAGATTCCTCATGGCATTCCCTCCCCGTTCGTTGACGATTATGACATTGTTCGCCGGACCTTACGGGATTTCGCGCCTGGCGCCGCGTCGGGTGCACAGCACGCGAACCTCTCTGTCGAACGCGATGGCGCGCAGCAACCGGTTTGCGTTTCGAGCCGCTGGCGATCTCGGGTGATCGCATCGCAGTGACACAACACGTGGGTCACCGCGCTCATCAACACTCTGAGCGCCGGTTCCTCGAGCGGTGCGAGCGCGTAGTGCACCCAGAGGCCCTCTTTTCTCGTCCGCACCAGACCTTTCTTGCGGAGATACGCCAGATGCCGCGAGGCCGTCGGCTGCGGAATACCCAGGCACTCGTGAATGTGACAGACGCAGATCTCACCGCCGGCAAGCAGTCCGAGAATTCTCAGGCGTGTTGGATCGGCGAATGCCTTGAAGGCATCCTCTAAGGTCGTTAGACGGAGGTCCTTGACGCTGCGCATGACGTAAGTATATTCCTCTTGACATATATATTGATAGACATATATTGTCGAAACTGTATTCGTATTGCCGAATACAGTTTCTAAGGAGAACGCTCATGGAAGGTAGAGATATTCAGCGGGCGGTGCAGAACACGTACGGCGAGATCGCCGCGGGGGTGAAGGCCGGAGGCGGCGGTGCCTGCTGCGGGCCCTCCTGCTGCGCGAGCGAGGACCCCATCACCGGCAGCCTGTACGAAGCGGAGCAAACCGCCGGTCTTCCCAAGGATGCCGTGGATGCGTCACTTGGCTGTGGGAACCCGACGGCGCTGATCGATCTCCAGCAGGGCCAGACTGTTCTTGACCTCGGGTCCGGCGGCGGCATCGACGTGCTGCTATCCGCCCGCAGAGTCGGGCCCACCGGCAAAGTCTATGGGCTCGACATGACCGACGAAATGCTCGATTTGGCACGCACCAACCAGCGAACGGCCGGGGCCGACAACGTGGAGTTCCTGAAGGGCGACATCCAGGACATTCCTCTGCCGGACAACTCGGTTGACGTCGTGATCTCGAATTGCGTCATCAACCTCGCACCTGACAAAGAGAAAGCCCTCGAGGAAGCGTTCAGGGTGTTGAAACCAGGAGGCCGGTTCGCGGTCTCAGATATCGTGCTCTGCGGCAAGGCCTCCCCTTCCCTTCGCGCCGACATGGAGCTGTGGGTCGGCTGTATCGGGGGTGCGCTGGAGGAAGGGGACTACAAGGAGAAGCTGACGGCGACTGGATTTGAGGAGGTCGATCTCAAGACATGGCGAATATACGACACCCTGCCCGCGAACGGGGAGGGCCGGTTTGCCAGCGCGTTCATTAGGGCCAGAAAGCCTCTGGTTAGCTGGTAGCTGGTAGCCGGTAGCTGGTTGCTGGTTGCTGGTTGCTGGCAGCTGGTTGGCAAGCTTATGGCAACGCAGTCCGGTCGATGAGCCCGACTGCCCTTCGTGCGGCCCGGCGCCCTCGGCGTCTGCCGACTGGTGCGGCGGGGGCCCAGGTCGACAATTCACCCGAAATCGACCTTCGCAACCCTGACTTGTACTTCGACCGCGAGCTGAGCTGGCTGTCGTTCAACGAGCGCGTGCTCGATCAGGCCAGATCGGGACACCCGCTGCTCGAGCGGGTGAAGTTTCTCGCGATTGCCGCGAACAACCTCGACGAGTTCTTCATGGTGCGTCTCGACGAGCGCCCCTCGCTCGCCCGTGGCCGTGCGACAGCCATGCTCGACGAGATCTCGGAGTACTGGGCTGAAGGGCTCAGACCTCAGCTGGCCGGAGAGCAAATTGTGGTCGTCGATCCGCCGGAATACACGGAGGACGACCGGACATTCGTCGAGAAATATTTCAACGTGCACGTCTGCCCCGTGCTGACGCCGCTGGCGTTCGATCCGGGCCATCCGTTCCCCCATATCTCGAACCGCAGCCGCAATCTGGCCGTGGTGGTGGACCACCGCGGGCGTACGAAGTTCGCGCGCGTCAAGGTTCCCGATCTGCTCTCACGCTTCGTCGCGCTGCCGGCTGCAAGCGGGACGTACCGGTTCGCGCTGCTGGAAGATGTGATTCGGGAAAACCTCGGGCAGTTGTTCCCGGGAGTCCGTATCCGCACCGCCCACTTCTTCCGCGTCGTCCGGGACATGGAGATGACGGTACCTCAGTCGCACGATGCCGACGAAACGCTGTTGGAGGTGGTGGACCGCGGCCTCAAGGAACAGCGCCATGGTCCGCTGTCGCTGCTCGAAGTCGAACATGGGATGCCGACCCGCGTGCTCGAGATCCTGATCGAAAACTTCGAAGTCGGCCGCGACGTGGTCGTGCGATCGCGCGGGCGGATGGGGTTGGCCGACTGGATTCAACTCCTGACGATCCCGCGTCCCGATTTGAAGGATCGTCCCTTTTCGCCGTCCAAACTGTGGCGCAAGGGCTCGCCGGACATCTTCGACGAGATTCGCGATCACGATCAGTTCGTGCATCATCCGTTCGATTCGTTTCAATCGGTCGAGGCCTTCGTGGATGCCGCGATCGACGACCCGCGCGTGTTCGCCATCAAGATGACGCTCTATCGCATCGGCGCGAACTCGCCGCTGGTCGATCGTCTCATCAAGGCGGCCGAACGTGGCAAACAGGTCGCGGTGTTGGTGGAACTGAAAGCGCGATTCGACGAACGCAGCAACATCGACTGGGCCACGCGCCTGGAAGGGGCCGGTGTGCACGTCGTCTACGGCGTGGAGCAGTTGAAGACCCACTGCAAGATCTGCCTGGTAGTGCGCAAAGAAGGGGATGAAATCCGGCGCTATCTGCATATCGCCACGGGCAACTACAATCGGGCGACCGCGAAGATCTACACCGATATGGGCCTGTTTACGGCCGACCCGCAGCTCGTCGCCGATGCCTCAGAGCTGTTCAACTACCTGACGGGATACTCGAATCAGACGGATTATCGCGAGATGTTCGTCGCGCCAGTGGCGCTGCGGCGGCGCTTTGGAAAGCTCGTAGCCCGCGAGATCGGGCACGCTCGCAGGGGCCGGGCGGCCCGCATGATCATCAAGTGCAATGCGCTGACCGACCCGCGCATCATCCGCCTGCTCTATCGAGCGTCGCAGGCCGGTGTGACCGTCGACCTCATCATTCGGGGGGTGTGTACGCTGAGGCCCGGCGTGCCCGGTGTCAGCGACAATATCCGTGTCCGTTCGATCGTCGGTCGATTCCTCGAACACTCCCGCATCTTCCATTTCGACAATGACGGCGCTCCCGAGGTCTACATTGGTAGCGCGGACCTGATGGAAAGAAACCTGAACAAGCGCGTCGAAGCGGTGACCCCGATACGGGATCCGGATCTGGCCCAGTTCATTCGCTACGTCGTGATCGAAGCGTACCTGCGCGACAACGTGCGCGCGCGCCTTCTTGGGCCGGACGGCCACTACGAGCCGGTCAGCAGCGATGGTGCACCCTTTGACGCCCAGCTGACGTTGATGAGCCGACGCCTTCGTGCGATGCTGGCGCGAGAGCGGCTCGGCGATCAGCCGTGACCACGAAGGGCCGACCACGAAGGCACGAAGAGCACGAAGGCACCGCGACGGCCACCACGAAGGCACGAAGAGCACGAAGCTACGGGGCACGAAGCTACGAACGAACCTCATGGTCCCTACACTTGACCCTGCGAAAGTTGTTTTTGCCTGCGTCGCGAACGCGGGTCGATCGCAGATGGCTGCGGCGTTCTTCAACGCGCTCGTCGATCCCACTCGCGCGTACGCCGTATCAGCGGGCACGCGACCGGCGGCGAACGTGCATCCCGAGGTCGTCACGGCCATGCAAGAGGCGGGCATCGATCTTTCAGATGCCACGCCGCAATATCTGTCAACCGACGTCTGCAAGGACGCGCACATTCTCATCACGATGGGTTGCGGCGACGAGTGCCCGCTCATTCCAGGCCTAGAGCGGGACGACTGGCCACTGGACGACCCGAAGGGTCAACCGCTCGAGCGCGTACGACAGATTCGCGACGAGATTAAGAAATGTGTCGAGGGTCTGGTGCGGGAGAGGAAGTGGAGATAGACGTGAGATAATCCTCTTCTTCCGGTCGGGGCGTAGCGCAGCCTGGTAGCGCACCTGCCTTGGGCGCAGGGGGCCGCTGGTTCGAATCCAGTCGCCCCGACCATTTTTCAGATCGTTCCCGCACGCTTCATCGCGTTGTATCGGTTGACCAATTCGATGCCAAGGCGCTCGGGTTCGGCGTCGACCACGAGGGCCCCGCGCGCCGCCAGAAGATGGAATGCATCGCGACGCGTCTGCTCATACAAATGAGCGCTCGCCACTTCCATCGTCGCGTCGCTGGTGGTGAGGGGCTGCCTGATCAGATCTCCCACGATCCGCTCGCGGAGGCTGGCAAGCAGGACGACGTGTCGCGAGCCAAGCAGGCGGAGCGCGTGGCCCAACTCGGTGCTGTCCTCGTCGCGAACATTCGTGATGATGATGACGAGCGCACGCTTGTGCTGCTTGCGAAGCAAACTCTGCGCAGCCGCGATGTAGTCGGAATGCGTCAATGTCGGCTGCACGCCTGACAGCTGCCCCATTAGGGCGTTGAGCGCCTTTGCGCCCTTCCGCGCCGGAAACGAACGCTCTTCGCCGGACGGTGTGCCGAACGTCATCGCACCGACGGCATCTCCCTGTTTGAGCGCGACATACGTGAGCAGCATCGCGGCATTCAACACCTGATCAAAATGCGTCGTTCCGATGGTGGCATGCCGATCGTCCGCGCGCATGCGTCGGCCGCAGTCGACGAGCAGCATGACGCATTGGTCGCGCTCGTCCTGAAACTCGCGGACGATGGGTTTCCCCAATCTCTGCGTCGCGCGCCAATCAATATGACGCACCGAATCACCGACACGATACTCGGACAGCTGCCTGAAGTCGGTGCCTTGTCCGCGCTGCTGAAACGTCTTCACGCCAATTTCCTGCAGTCGGCGATCGCCAGCCAGCCAGGCATACCGCGCAACCTGAGCGAAATCCGGGTACACACGCCGCGCGTCGCTCACACCGAGTCGATCGATGAAGTCGCATAAACCCCATCGCGAACGGACTCGCACCTCTGCCTTGGAGAACGTCACCTCTCCCCGCCTCGACGGTATGACGACGTAAGTCGCTTCGACGGCTTTGCCGGCTGGAACAGCCAACCGGATGGGAAGACCGTTCGTGAGCAGGCTCGCGTCGACATGGTCGTACATATCGCAGGACCATGTATCTCGTCCTTCAGCGGTTATGAAGACGTGTACCGTTCCTTTCACGCCAATCGCGAACGCAGCCGGCAGATTGCGGGTCAACGTCGGAGACGATCGGCGCCAGCGACGGCGCGACATCAGATAGTCATAGGCAGCGGCGATCGGAAATACGAAGAGGCACGCTGCAGCAATACGGCTGGCCACAGCGACGGAGGTGCCTGACAGGAGCAGGATGAGTACCGCGATGCAGCTTCCTGCAAGCGCGAGGACTAACCTCGAACCGGGAATGGGGCGGGGCCGCATGACGTGCTGGAGCACTCAGTTACGCGGCGCAGCCGTCGCACCGATGATTTCGGCCAGCAGGTCGTTGCTCGTACGCCCCTCCAGCAGCGCGTCCGGCGACAGCGCCACGCGATGCCTCAGCGCCGGCAGCGCAACCTGCTTGATGTCGTCGGGCGTCACATACCCGCGGCCATCGAGCAGCGCCACCGCGCGGGCGCCGCGCACGAGAGCCAGCGTACCGCGCGGGCCGCTGCCCAACGCGAAGCCCGCATAATTTCGTGTCGCCTGAACGATGCGAACGGCGTAGTCGATCACCTGCTCATCCACCCGTTGCTTGGCGGCCAGTCGCTGGAGCGAGACAACGCCGGCTTCGTCAAGACAGGGCTTCACGTCGGCGAGCGGCAACTCGTCGCCGGCCAGATCTGCTGTGACTCGGGTTACGACCGCCACCTCCTCCGCTGCTGACGGATAGCCGATCTCGATCTTGAACAGAAATCTGTCGAGCTGCGCCTCCGGCAACGGATACGTACCTTCGGTCTCGATGGGATTCTGCGTCGCGAGCACCATGAACGGCTTCGGCAGCGGGAGGGTCTGCCCTTCCAAGGTTACCTGATATTCCTGCATCACCTCGAGCAGGGCGCTCTGCGTCTTCGCCGGCGCGCGATTAATCTCGTCGGCCAACAGGACGTGCGTGAAGACCGGCCCGCGAACGACCCGCAGCTCACGAGTCGAAGGGTCGAGTACCGCGTGCCCGGTGATATCGGAAGGCATCATATCGGGGGTGAACTGCACGCGTGCGTGTGCCAGCGCGAGGGCTTGCGCCAGCGCCCGCACGAGCAGCGTCTTTCCGAGTCCTGGGACTCCTTCGATCAACACGTGGCCAGAAGCCACGAGCGCCACGAGCACCTGCTCCACGACCGCCGACTGCCCGACCATCGCATGCGCGATGGCCTCTCGCAGACGGCCGATCAGCACGGCCGCATCAAGCGCGGTCGTCATTTCCTTGTCACTGTTCTGCATGCGATAACCTCGTGTGTCCTGTCAGTGTTCTGCGCCTCGCTGCCTCGAGGACGGCAATCGATCCGCGAAGGTCATGAGCGCGCCGCACGCGAGCGCTCAGAGCCGATTCAAGTTCGTCACGATCGACGCCGGTGAGTTGCGCCAGGGCCGACACCCGCTCTGTGGTTGAGAGGCTCGAGTAGCTTGGGATCCGGCGCTGTGCCGCCTCGTCGAGCGCGCGAACGCATGCCGCGTAGAGCGCACCTCCGCCACCGTAACGAAGCACGAAATGTCCGGTCCCGCGAATCTGTTCCGCCAGCGAGCGTCGGCCGGCATCACGCGGTGCTGCAAGCGGTCCCAGCCTTACAGTGCCGCGCCACAC
This sequence comes from Vicinamibacterales bacterium, assembly GCA_035281225.1. Classification (GTDB taxonomy): domain Bacteria; phylum Acidobacteriota; class Vicinamibacteria; order Vicinamibacterales; family JAMQPK01; genus JAMQPK01. The sequence goes on along the minus strand of DATEEI010000094.1, from coordinate 88,877 downwards.
GGCAAGGATGAGCAGCGCGGCCATGAGCACCACGAATGGAAAACCGTTTTGCCAGATCAGGGCGAACAGGGAGGGGTGATCGCCGTCTGAGAGAAAGTGCACGTCATCCCCTCGCCGCAGCTGCGTGGCCGCGACAAAGAGCCTGCCGTGGTCGCCATGGAAGATTCTCTGATGGCGAAACGGTGTCGCGTTGATAACGACAACGCTGCCTCGGCCCACATCGACCCGCAGGGCCTGCATGCCCGATGCGTCGCCGAGCGCCCACGCCACAGGCTTGTCGCTCGTCAGGAAAGAGATGCGGTCGAGGCCATGGCAGATTTCGTAATCCGTCCGTTCCGCTTGGAACGTGCGGCACTCCTCCTCCTCTTCTTCCTCTGAGTCGTCTGCCGGCTCTCGGTAATGGCGCACAATGCCGGACCACTTCTCGAATTCGTCCTCGCCGCCCACTATCAGGTAGTCGACCACTAGTCGCCCGCCGGCTTCCGTCCAGCTTTCGAGCGCCTCGCGCCGCTCCGTCGTCAAATCCCAATGCCACGACGACACGACGATAACGGCATCGCGTGCCGGGACGTGCAGTGCACGATCCCAGACAGCGCGCGCGCCGAGGGTCTGGGCGAGTCGCTGCGCGGCGTAAAACGGATTCGTCAGCGCCTCGCCCTTTGGCGGCCTCGGTATCTTCAGTTCATCCCAGTACGTATTCCGGGCGATCCACGCGACAAGCGCGGCCACCATGATGCCGACAAGCAGGGAGGCCATCATTCCGCGCTTCATACCGAGTCGACCGCTCCGGTGCTGTCAGCTGATGTGATCGAATCCAGAGCGCTGGCAAAGCCGTCGCACAGCACATACACTGTCGCTGCGTCCGCCTTCTGACCGCCATAGACGAAGGCCTGCCACACGCTGACCAGGCTTGAGGTGTACTCTCGCCGTGGAAGAGTGAGATGGCTCGCCGCCAACGCCAGACAGTCACCTTCCGTCGTGGAGTCCCGAATAGGAAGCCGATGGACGTGGGCGAGCCGGGACAGCATGCCCCGATAGAGCAGCGCGAGCGACGCCCGATGCGCACCGCGCTCCCATACCATGCGCGCCGCAGCGCCAATGTCCGCAGGAAGACTCTCCGGCCTGATATCTAAATCGCGCACGTGGGTTGGCGCGATCAATGGCGGCTCACTCCATGCGGGCTGACGCGCGCCCAGCGCACCGGCCAGGTAAACGGCGAGCAGCCCGGCGAGTATGACGGCCGCAACCCAAACGAGTATCCGAGCCGACTGCTCGATCCAGCGAAACAGGCCGGCGATCCAGGTGAGCCAGTCCGGCAGGCCACTTGTCTTCGGCTGCGTCGACTGCTTCCAGCGAAGCATCCGAATCGTGCGGTCGGTTGCAAAGTTCGGATCGGCCTTGACGATATCGAGCGCGCGCGCCACATCGGCATCCGAAGGGCTGCCGCTCGTCGGTACCGATGGCTGCTGCAACGCGTGGGCACCATACGACACGCCAACGACGAGCCACGCCGCTATCGCGATGGCGGGTACGCGGACGCTACTGCGCAAACGCATGTCGAAACTCCTGCTCGATGTCCCACGCCTCGAGGTCGGCGCGCCTCGTCAGGTACATGCCGAATCCTGCGCCAACGTAGAACGGCTCCAGGAACAACACGGCCATCGCATACGCCACTGGCACCGTCTTCGACAGAACATCTGTCAGCTGGCCGAAGTCGAACGCCGTCAGCGAACTTCCCGCCGGCGCGAACCAGAACAAGAGAGAGAGCAAGGCCACGGTCAACGCCGCTTCGCTCAGATAGAACGCCTGCGTCATCATCAGCGCCGATCCCATGCTTCGCCGGCGGATTTGGCGAACCCGTGGACCGGCATCCCGAATCGAAAGGCCCTCGAGCTGGTAGACCGGTTGAGTCAGGGATCTCCACATTGACAGGCGCCGTACCGTCCACGTAAACAGCAGCTGGCTCCACCAGACCTCCCGGCGCGCGCGCCAGACGTCGACGGGTGCCGTTCGCTGTCCAAAGGCGGCGCGCGATAGGACGAAGACAATCGTGCGGTCGAGCCATGGTTTCGCGCACCAGATGATCACCGTCGGCAGCCAGCTCGCAAGCTCAAACGAGGCAAGTGCCAGAGCGATGGTGGGCAGTGCCACGACACCGTAACAGCTGTACACCGAGCGTGCGGCGCTTCGGCAGAGGCCGACGCCGAGGTCGGCAGCTTCCATCGCGCTCCGCGGTCGGAGCCGGACGGCCAGCGCGTCAATTTGCACGTCGGCCCTGCATGCTGAAGTACGCGAACACCGCAGTCCAGCATACGGCAGCGGTACCGTACTTGACGCTCGCAGGCAGCCAGGCCGCAGAAGACCAAAAGGCCTCCACGGCCGCAGCGACCAGTAGCATGACGATGACTCCGTAGAGGAGCACGGCACACTCCTGTGTGGCCTGAACGAGCGCCTGCAGCCGCAAAAGACGGCCGGGTGCTACAAGGGCAAATCCGATTTTCAGTCCGGCCGCGCCAGAAAGTACGATCGCGGTCAGCTCGAACGCCGAATGGGTGGCGACAAACGAGTAGAACGTGGACGACAGGCCGCGCTCGGTCAGGAATCCCGCGAGCGCGCCCGCGAATGCGCCGTTGTAGGCGAGAAAGAACAGGGCTCCCAGCCCGGCGAAAAGCCCGCCGGCAAAGCACTGAAAGGCCACTCCGATGTTGTTTCGGATGTAGAGCCCAAACATCATCCAGTCGGTGCTGGCGGTTCTGGTTCGGCCGATCGAGTCCGCCGTTGGCGAGTACATTTCTTGGAACGATGCGGCGGTCTCGGCGCTGACCATCGAGAGGATGAGCTCTGGCCGCTCGTACATCACGACACCAGTCACGATCGCCGGAATCAGAAACACGGCCGCAGCGACCGCGACAAAAAAGAGGTTGGTCCGGACGGCGACCGGAAAATCAACCGCCACGATTTGCTTCAGCCATAGCCGCCCAAACTCGCGGCGCTGGTAGATCACCTGATGCGCCTCGGCCGTCAATTCCTCGAGACGCTCGATGAGATAGGACGGGTAGCAGCGCGATCGCGCCAGTGCGAGATGCCCGCATGTCCGCCTATAAAGCGTCGCGACGCGGGCGCTGGAAAATGTCGAGCGGGTCACGGAGATACCAGCCGTTCGGCCGAGCATGAGGTTCAGCGTCGCCTGAAGCTCATCCCAGTCGCTCTGGTACAGCTCCTCGAACTGTAAGGGTGTCATGACCGTCTGCCGAGAACCCACTGCGCCACTCCGAGCACCCGGCGCGTGACGTGCGGTCCAGATCGTCCAGAATCGCCGGACACCTTCGCCGCAAGCGCGGCGAGCTCGTCGAGCCGCTCGGCCGTGAGCGTCGGGACCCGTGCCGCCAGTGCGATCACCGCAGCTTGATGCGCGGGCACCAACGGCATGCTCGGTGCGATGGGCAGAATGTCGTTGTCGCGCGCAATTCGCGGGACTGTGCGAGGTTGGTGGACGACCAGGGTCGCGGCCGCGAGGTCTCCCAGCCGTTTGCAGTCGCGTCTCAGCAACATGCTGAAAATGGCAAAGCCGTAGGCGAAGGGAAGAAAATCGGCCGCTCGCAGCAGATTCCGGGACAGTGACGAGGCCGGCGTCACAGGCAGGCCGTTGTCCATCACGACCTTCAGGCCGAATACGCGTTTCCCGGGTGTGGCCGCTGCGGCCGTCAGCTCAAATACGACAGGATAGAACCATTCGAGCGCAAAAATCAGAATGAGCCAGAACGCAACGCCGAGACCTCCCATGAGGGTGATGGTGACGGCCGTCGCCTGGAGGAGGGCCAGCCGGATCGCCCAGTCGAGCGCGAAGGCATAGAACCGTGCACTCAGGCCGGCCGGCCGAAGCTCGAGCACCATGCCCTCGGGCGTCTCGGCAGTGACAACGGTGTCCAGAATCACGCTACGACGCTGTGAGCGGCTCTCAGGTGTTCACGACGATCGTGTCCGCAATCTTGTCGTGGAGGCACTGCCTCGATTCCCCGAAGATGAAGAGGATATCCACGATCCCGTAGAGCGGCACGATACTGATCAGGCCGTTGACGACATTGCGGAGCCAGAAGAGCCGTCCGAGTGAGACGGGGGAACCATCCGAGCGAACCACCTTCACGTCGAGAAGCCTCTTGCCGATTGATTGTCCGTTGCGTTTCACGAAGACGATCGTGATCCATGCCCAGGCGGTGAACCCGATCAGCGCAACAAGGGCACCTACGCCGAGGAACATGCTGAAATCACCGGGGACCGGCGCGGCGCCGTTGGCAGCCGCGCCGACGATCACCGGAATCATGATGGGTAGATAGACCATCACCGTGAAGATCAAACCATCGACAATGGTCGCGCCCAGTCGTGTGGCCCGACTCGCGCGCTCGGCGACACTGGAGAGAGTCGTCATGTCGCGCACCGCCGCCCGCGGTGGCGCATAGGGATTCATCAGCGGCTCAGCGCCGGGTTCCATTGGCATTCGCACCTCTTCCACGTCTTATCGGCAGGTTCCCCAGGAAGTCCAAGGGATTCTCATGTAATTGATGGCGAGTTGCAAACGAGCGCGGCGGCCTTCCCACTGCCGTCGGACAGAGTCTTACAGGCGAGCGGCAGATCCGGGTATGCAGGTTGCAACGCACTCCCAAGATCAGCATGGAAAAGCGCTTTACCTACGCGCTGGCCGCGGGTGGCGGCGCGATGGGGAGGCGATGAGTTCACGATCCTGGCGCCAAGCACGTTGCCCGCCGCGGGAGCGTCGCTGGCCGAGCGCATCCGCAGCCGCATCGCCGAACAGATCGAACCGTTCCCGCTGACGGCATCCATCGGTGTGGCTACTCACGTACACGACGAAGACGGAATCCCGGGCGATCCTGCTTCAATCATGCGCGCGGCGGACGACGCGATGTATCAGGCAAAACGGTACGGTAAGAACACCGTCTTCGTTCCCCAGCGGCCGAGCATCTTGCGATATGATGGTGCGTTCAGTTCGCCGGGAATATGCCGCAGATCTTTCATCGCAGCACAAACACCATCGCCAGGGTGAGCATTTTCGGCGCTCTCTTCTTCGTCGCCGGCCTCCTCTACCTCGCATATCAGATCGACCGATCGCCGTGGGTCACGCAGGTGAACGTCGCGCGCAATCAGCCGATCCAGTTCAGCCACGAGCGTCATGTCGCGGGCAACGGCATCGACTGCCGCTACTGCCACACGACCGTTGAGACGGCCGCGTTCGCCGGCATCCCGCCGACGAAGACCTGCATGAACTGCCACTCGCAAATTTTCTCGAATGCGCCGTTTCTCGACTCGGTGCGGGAGAGCTTCCGTTCGGATCGATCCATCGCTTGGACGCGCGTGCACGATCTGCCCGATTTTGCGTACTTCGACCACAGCATCCACGTCGCCAAAGGCGTCGGCTGCGCGACCTGCCACGGACCGGTGGATAAGATGCCGCTCATGCGCAAACACAGCTCGCTGCAGATGGAGTGGTGCCTCGACTGCCACCGCCACCCGGAGCGTTACGTGCGTCCGCGGACAGAGGTCTTCAACATGAGCTACGTGGCTCCCGCCAACCAGCTCGAGCTCGGGCAGAAGCTGGTCGCCGAAAATCGCATCCGAAAGATGATGGACTGCAACACATGTCATCGCTGAAGCCCGACAACGCTCCGGAGTTCTGGCGGACCCTCGCGGAAAAAGACGGCGCCAATCTCGGCGAGCTCGTCGGCGACGAGTTCGCGTCGCGACTGCCTGGCACATTCGACCAGGTCGAGCGGCGAGCATTCCTGAAATTGATGGGCGCGTCCCTCGCCCTCGCGGGCATGGCGGGCTGCACCCGTCAGCCGCCGGAGCAGATCCTTCCCTACGTCCGCCAACCCGAGACCATCATCCCCGGGAAGCCGCTTTCGTACGCGACCGCGATGACCCTCGGGGGCCGCGCGACGGGGATTCTGGTGGAGAGCCACGAGGGACGCCCGACCAAGATCGAAGGCAACCCTTCGCACCCGGCCAGCCTCGGCGCGACCGACGTGTTTGCGCAGGCGGCTCTCCTCGATCTGTACGATCCGGATCGAATGCAGACGCTCTCGCACGTCGGTGAAATCCTGCCGTGGTCTGCGTTCATCGGTGCGATGCGCACCGTCATGACCTCGCAGCACGCGACGAAGGGGGCAGGGCTCCGCATTCTGACCGAGACCGTCTGCTCCCCAACCTTGGCAGCACAAATCGAAGACGTGCTGGCGCGATTTCCTGCTGCCGTCTGGCATCAATGGGATCCGGGCAGTGAGCTAAACGCCGCTGCCGGTTTGCGGCTGGCTGCGGGCACCGATCTTTCCGCGCACTACAACGTCGAGAATGCCGCCGTGATCGTCTGTCTCGATGCCGATTTCTTCAGCTGCGGCGCGGGAAGTCTCCGCTATGCACGCCAGTTTGCGCGACGCCGCCGACCCGAAGGCGCAGGCTGCCGCCTGTACGCCGCAGAAACGACGCCGACGCCGACCGGCGCGAAGGCCGACCATCGACTCCCGCTCAAGCCGAGCCAGGTTGAATCGCTGGCGCGCGCGCTGGCAGTCGATCTCGGCGTGGCCGGTGTCGGTCGCGGCACTGCTCTTTCCGCCGACGCGCAAGCATGGCTGACGGCGGTTCGCGCCGATCTGGCTGCTCATCGCGGCTCAAGCCTCGTAGTCGCCGGTGAGGCGCAGCCTGCCGTCGTGCACGCCCTCGCGCATGCGATGAACGCCGCGCTGGGCAATGCAGGCCGAACGGTGCTCTACACGGACCCGATCGACGCGCGACCGGTCGATCACATCCAGTCGATTCGAGACCTCGCCGCCGCCATGGCTGCCGGACACGTCGATACGCTGCTGATCATCGGCGGCAACCCCGTCTACACCGCACCGGCCGACCTGCGGTTCGCGGAGCAGATGAGCAACGTTCGATTGCGCGCGCACTTGAGCTTGCACGCGAACGAGACCTCGGCGATTTCTCATTGGCAGATTCCCGAAGCGCACTTTCTCGAGGCGTGGAGCGACGCGCGCGCGTTCGACGGCACCGTGTCGATCGTGCAACCGCTGATCGCGCCGCTCTACGGCGGCCGCTCGGCCCACGAAGTGCTGGCGGCGCTCAGCGATCGCCCCGAGCGCACGTCCTATCAAATTGTTCGCGAGCACTGGCAAGACGGCGGGTCCACAAGACAGGACCCGCCCTACACACCTAGGCCGGGTGTTCCACCCAACGTGAGTAGGCCGGGTCTTGCTCGAGAGACCCGGCGCGAGGTAGACCCCGCCTTCGAAGCGTTCTGGCGGCGCACGGTGCATGACGGTGTCATGGCGAACACCACGCTCCCAACACGCGCGATTGGTCCGATCGGCGCGATCGCGGCATTCAGCGCATCACCCGCCACGCCGCCCGGTGGAATCGAGATCGCATTCCGGAACGATCCAACGGTGCACGACGGGCGTTTCAACAACAACGGATGGCTGCAGGAACTGCCGAAGCCGCTGACGCACCTGACGTGGGACAACGCCGTGCTCGTCAGCCCGGCAACGATGACGCGGCTGAACGGTACGGCCACCCCAGACTTCACCGGCGGCGAACGTGGTCAGATTCACGGCTCGGTCGTCGAGATTCGCTATCGCGGGCGCGCGGTTCGCGGCGCCATGTTTCCCGTCGCCGGCCATCCTGATGATGTCGCGACGCTACACCTCGGCTACGGCCGCACACGCACCGGTCATGTCGGCAGAGATCGCGGATTCAACGCCGGTGCGCTGCGGACATCCGACGCGCTGGGCTTCGGCACCGGCGCGCAGATCGCGCTCACGGGCGACACGTTCCCGCTGGCGTGCGTGCAATACCACCACCTCATGGAAGGGCGCGACATCATCCGCGCCGTTCCGCGCGCGGAGCTTGCCGCGCTGAAGAAGGAAGAGACAGAGTTCCCCTCGATATGGCCGGTCCTGACGGACGAACAGGAGAAGGTCGCTGACTACAAGTGGGGCATGTCGATCGATCTCAATGCCTGCAATGGGTGCAGCGCGTGCGTCGTGTCGTGTCAGGCCGAGAACAACATCCCGGTGGTCGGCAAAACAGAAGTGATGCGCGGCCGCGAGATGCACTGGCTTCGCGTCGACAGCTATCACCAAGGCGAGATCGAAAACCCGAAGAGCTATTTTCAGCCGGTCCCCTGCATGCACTGCGAGACCGCACCATGCGAGCCGGTCTGCCCTGTCGGCGCGACGGTGCACAGCAGCGAGGGCCTGAACGACATGGTCTACAACCGCTGCGTCGGGACGCGCTATTGCTCGAACAACTGTCCGTACAAGGTTCGGCGCTTCAACTTTCTCCAGTATCAGGATTGGAACACGCCCAGCCTCATGCTCGGGCGCAATCCGGACGTCACGGTGCGCAGCCGCGGCGTCATGGAGAAGTGCACCTACTGCGTGCAGCGTATCAGTGCAGGACGCATTCAATCGGAGCGAGAAGGCCGCACGATCCAGGATGGCGAGGTCAAGACGGCGTGTCAGGCGGTCTGTCCCACCGAGGCCATCGTCTTCGGCAACCTGAACGATCCGAACAGCCGGGTCTCGAAGCTGCAAGCTGAGCAGCGCGACTACGCCCTGCTTCGCGAACTGAATACCAGACCAAGAACCACCTATCTCGCGGCCATCACGGAGATGAACCCCGATCTCGCCACGAAGAACGGCCACAAGCCATGAAGGCGCTGCCGCCGGTTATCGCGCCGGGCCACACCTTTGCAACGGTCACCGACAAGATCAGCGCGATCGTCCTGACCCGCAGAACGTCGCTCGGCTGGTGGCTCGGGTTCGCCGTCGCCTTCGCGCTCGCGAATGTCCTGCTGGTCTCCGTCGGCTACCTGATCGCGGTCGGCGTCGGTGTCTGGGGTATCAACCACCCCGTCGCCTGGGGTTTTGCCATCGTCAATTTCGTCTGGTGGATCGGTATCGGCCATGCCGGCACGTTGATCTCGGCGATTCTGCTGCTGTTCAAGCAGACATGGCGCACATCGATCAACCGGTTTGCCGAAGCGATGACCCTGTTCGCTGTCGCGTGCGCCGGCCTCTTCCCAATCCTCCACCTCGGACGTCCGTGGCTCGGATACTGGCTGTTCCCGTACGCGAACACGATGGATGTCTGGCCGCAATTCCGCAGCCCGCTCGTGTGGGACGTCTTTGCGGTGTCGACCTATGCGACGGTGTCGCTGCTCTTCTGGTTCGTGGGCCTCATCCCCGATCTCGCGACACTGCGCGATCGATCGGAGTCGAGAGCCGGCCGGATCATTTACGGCGCGCTGGCGATGGGCTGGCGGGGATCCGCGCACCACTGGCATCGTTACGAGACCGCATACCTGCTGCTGGCCGGCCTCGCGACGCCATTGGTCGTTTCTGTTCATACGATCGTCAGCTTCGACTTCGCCATCTCGGTGATCCCCGGATGGCACGCCACGATCTTTCCGCCCTATTTCGTCGCCGGCGCGATCTACTCCGGATTCGCGATGGTGCTGACGCTCGCGATTCCCATCCGGAAAGTCTACGGACTTCACGATTTCATCACTGACCGCCATTTGAACAACATGGCGAAGATCCTGCTCGTAACGGGACTCATCGTCGCCTACGGCTACATGATTGAAGCGTTCATGGCCTGGTACAGCGCGAACACGTACGAGGTCTACATGATGCGGAACCGCATGAGCGGCCCTTACCGGCATCTGTATCTGGCGCTTCTCTTCTGCAACGTGCTGACCCCGCAATTTCTCTGGAGCAAGAAGGTCCGGACGAACGCACTGATACTGTTCGTCATCTCGCTGATTGTGAATGTCGGGATGTGGCTCGAGCGGTTCGTCATTGTCATCACGTCGCTGCACCGCGACTTTCTGCCTTCGTCGTGGGGCCGCTACGAGCCGACCATGTGGGATTGGGGAACGTATGTGGGGACGATCGGCTTGTTTCTGGCACTGTTGTTCCTGTTCCTTCGCTTCCTGCCGATGATTTCGATCTTCGAAATGCGCACGCTTGTGCCGGACGGCAGACCTGATGACGCGACGGTCCGGCTAAAACCGGACACTGCGGCTGGATTGGAGGCGTCCCGATGAAGCCATCAGGACGCTCCAGAATCTACGGCTTGATGGCCGAGTTCGAGACATCGCCGGCGCTCGTTGCGGCCGCCCGCCGCGCGCACGAAGAAGGCTACCGCAAGATGGACGCCTATTCGCCGATCCCAATCGAAGACCTGCACGATGCGCTTCACATGCACGACAACCGTTTGCCGAAGATTGTTCTGGGCGGCGGCATCTTGGGGGCACTCGGCGGCTACGGTCTTCAGTATTGGGTGTCGACGATCGCCTACCCGATGAACGTGGGCGGACGTCCGCTACACAGCTGGCCGACGATGATCCCGGTGACGTTCGAGACGACGATCCTTGCAGCCGCGCTGGCGGCGGTACTCGGCATGCTGGCGTTGAACGGTCTGCCGCAGCCGTTTCATCCGGTATTCAACGTGCCTCGCTTCGCGCTGGCGAGCCGCAATCGGTTCTTCCTGTGCATCGAGTCACGCGATCCGAAGTTCAACAGTGAAGGTACTCGTACGTTTCTTCAGTCACTCGGCGCCCGTGAGGTCACCACCGTTGAGGACTAGGACGTGGACAGGACTGTCACTCCTGCTTCTCATGGCTGCGTGCCGCCAGGACATGCACGACCAGCCGAAGTACACGCCGTATGAGCCGTCGGCGTTCTTCGCCGATCAGCGATCGGCCCGTCCGTCCCTCGAGGGCACGATTGCGCAAGGCCAGCTGTTTGAAGATGAGCTGCTCCACACCGGCAGGACAGGCGGCAAGCCAGCCGCTGTGTTCCCGTTTGTGATCGACATGACGGTGATGAAGCGTGGACGAGAGCGCTACGACATCTTTTGCGCGCCGTGCCATGGATTGACGGGCGAGGGTGACGGCATGGTCGTGCAGCGCGGATATCGCCGCCCGCCGTCGTTGAACATCGATCGGCTACGGCAGGCGCCGCCGGGACATCTCTTCGACGTGATGACGAACGGCTTTGGCGCGATGCCCGACTACGCCGTTCAGGTCCCGGTGCACGATCGGTGGGCCATCGCGGCGTACATCCGCGCGCTGCAACTGAGCCAGTACGCCACAGCGGCGGAGTTGTCGACGGAAGCGAAGGGTCGACTCCCATGAAGGTGCTGCTGACGGCTACCGGCAACGAGATGGTGCCCGAGCTCAAGGGGCTTCAGACCAAGCTGCTGCTCGCGGGCGGCATCGGTGCAGCGATCTGCACGATCGGATTCGTGATGAATCCAGCGCAGTTCGTGCGATCGCTCCTGCCCGCGTATATGTGGATGCTCTCGATCGCGCTGGGCTCGCTGGCGCTCGTCATGCTCCATCAGGTGTCCGGCGGCGCCTGGGGAGTCGTCATCCGCCGCATCCTCGGCGCAGCGAGCCGCACGCTTCCGCTGTTGACGGTTCTCTTCATCCCGATCGCGCTGAGTCTCCACTCCCTGTATCCGTGGGCCGACCCAGCGCACGTGGCGAGCGACCCGATTCTGGAGTGGAAGCAGCCGTATCTCAACGTGCCGTTCTTTCTGGCGCGCGCGACGATCTACTTCGCCGTGTGGAACGGGATCGCCTTTTTCTTGAACAGATGGTCGCTCGAACAGGACGCGACGGGCGATCCGACCATCCCACGCAAGATGCAGTTGCTGAGCGCCGGCGGGCTGCTCGCGTACGGCGTGACGATCACGTTCGCCGCATTCGACTGGCTCATGTCGCTCGAGCCGCACTGGTTTTCGACGATCTACGGCGTGCTGATTATGGGCGGGCAGGCGCTGTCAGCGATGGCCTTCGCGATTGTGGTGCTGAGCTGGCTTTCGCGGCGCGAGCCGTTGAACGCGCTGATTTCGCCGAATCACTTCCACGACCTCGGCAATCTCATGCTCGGGTTCACGATGCTGTGGACCTATTTCGGGTTCTCGCAGTACCTGATCATCTGGGCTGCAAACATTCCCGAAGAAACCGAGTGGTACATCCATCGTACGGGCCACGGATGGCAGATCATCGCGCTTGGTCTCGTGATCTTTCATTTTGCGGTGCCGTTTCTGGTGCTGCTATCGCGCGCCGTCAAGCGGCACGCGCCGATTCTGGCGAGGGTCGCTGCGGGCCTCTTGGTCATGCGCTTCTTCGATCTCTTCTGGCTGTCGGCGCCTGCGTTCGCGCATGAGGGCGCATTTCATTTTCACTGGCTCGATGCCGCCGTGCCCGTTTCGCTGGCGGCCGTCTGGCTCGGCTTCTTTGTCTATCAGCTGCGCGGCCGTGCGTTGCTGCCCCTGTACGACCCCGAGTTCCGCGAGGCGCTGAAGCATGTCCGAGCCGCATAATCCGGATAACGTCGCAGTCGTTCATGAGGAAAGCGACGTCAACGTCCGTGCGATCTTCGGCTTCGGCATCGGGCTGATGGCCGTCGCCGTGGTCGTGCACGTGTTTCTATGGTGGCTGCTCGGAATGTACGCGCAGCAGGCGGAGCGGGAGCAGACGTACGCGTATCCGCTCGCCGTCGCGCAACGGGCACAGCTCCCACCAGCGCCGCGCTTCCAGGACAACCCGCAGCAGGACATGCGCGAGTTGCGCGCGAAGCAGCAGGCGATCCTCAACGGGTATGGATGGATCAACCGTGAGAGCGGCATCGCGCGCATCCCAATCGAGGACGCGATGCGGATGGTGATCGACCACGGACTGCCGACGAGAGAGGCAACGAAATGAGGCAACATACAAAAAAAGGGGTCAGACCCCTTTTTGGGGCCTTGCTTCTCGGGTGCACCGCTTTGGCGCAGACGCGCCCTACCGACTCCGGCTTGCCAGCGGCGGCGTTGCCGCCGGCACTGCGGGAGGTCGGGTTCGATCAGCATCTGAACCACATGCTGCCACTCGAAACCGAATTCACGGACGAGACTGGCAAGCCGGTAAAAATTGGCGACTACTTCGGCAAGCGCCCCGTGGTGCTCGCCTTCGTCTACTACGGCTGCCCGATGCTGTGCTTGCAGAGCCTGGCCAGCCTCGCGAGCACGCTCGGCGTGATGTCGCAAGACCCCGGTAAAGATTTCGAGGTCGTCAGCGTGAGCATCGATCCACGCGAAACGCCTGCGATGGCTTTCGAGAAGAAAGCGCACTACGTCGAGCGATCGGGCAGGCCCACAATCGGCCCCGGCTGGCACTACCTTACTGGGACGGACACCAACATCCGCCGCCTCACGAACGCAGCGGGCTTCCGCTACATCTGGGATGTGCGCACGCAACAGTACGCGCATCCTGCGGGGATTGTCATCGCCACGCCGCAGGGCAGGGTTTCGCGCTACCTCTTCGGCATCGATTACGGCCCACGCGATTTACAGCTCGCCGTGCTGGACGCCTCCGGGGAGAAGATCGGGTCCATTTTCACAAAGGCGCTGCTCTACTGCTATCACTACGATCTCTCAACGGGCCGATACAGCCTCGCGATCATGCGCATCGTGCAGGTGACCGGCGCCGCTACGGTTCTCTTACTCGGCGCCCTCATCTTCGCCTGGACGAGGAGCGAGCGAAAGCAGGTTGGTTAACGAGGTCATGTTCGGTATTCCCCTGTTTCCTGACAGCGCCTCCACTGTCGCCGCAGACGTCGACGCGCTGTATTTCTTTCTCGTCGGCGTCTCCGGCTTCTTCTCCATCCTCATTGCGTCGCTGATCGTGGCGTTTGCCATCAAGTACCGCCGCCGCCACGTGAACGAGGTCGGCGCGCAGGTCCAGGGCGGCTTGCTCCTCGAGATCGCCTGGACCGTCATCCCTTTTCTCATCACGCTGGTCATCTTCTTCTGGGGCGCAAAGGTGTATTTCGTCATGGCGAGCCCGCCAGCCGAGACGCTGAACATCTACGTCGTCGGCAAGCAGTGGATGTGGAAAGTGCAGCACATCGCCGGGCAGCGCGAGATCAACCAGCTGCACGTGCCGGTCGGCCGTCCGGTGAAGCTGATCATGACGTCGGAAGACGTCATCCACAACTTCTCCATCCCGGCGTTCCGCGTGAAGGCGGACGTAATTCCGGGACGCTTCGTGCAAATCTGGTTCGAACCGACCAAGCCGGGCACCTACCAAATCTTCTGCGCGGAGTATTGCGGAACGAAGCATTCGGGCATGACAGGTGAAGTTGTGGTGATGGAGCCGGTCGAGTATCAGACCTGGTTGAGCGGCGGTGCGCCAGAAGGCTCGCTGGCGTCGACCGGAGAGAGACTGTTCGCCGATCTGGCGTGCAACACGTGTCATCGGCCCGACTCGCGCGGCCGGGGCCCAATGCTCAATAACGTGTTCGGCAAGCCCGTGCAACTGCACGATGGCAGCGTCGTGACAGCGGATGAAAGTTACATCCGCGAGTCGATTCTGACGCCGGCAGCGAAGGTGACTGCCGGCTATCAGCCCGTGATGCCGGCGTTTCAGGGACTCGTCAGTGAAGAACAGCTCCTCGCGCTGATCGAGTACATCAAATCGCTCTCGCCGCCGTCCGAGAAAGCCGGGCAACCCTAATGGCAGTCGAACTTCCCCCTCATCACTATCTGAATGACGGCTTCGGCATCAAGTCGTGGCTGCTGACGCGCGATCACAAGCGCATTGCGCTGCTCTACCTGGCCGCGATCACGGTCTTTTTCTTCATCGGCGGCGCGTTCGCCGTACTCATCAGGCTCGAGCTGGCCACACCGGCCGGCGATTTCGTCAGCGACGACACGTACAACGAGCTGTTCACCATGCACGGCATCGTCATGGTGTTTTTCTTCCTGATCCCGGCCATCCCAGCGGTGCTGGGGAATTTCCTGGTGCCTTTACAGATTGGCGCCAAGGACCTGGCATTTCCGAAGCTCAACCTATTGAGCTGGTACATCTACATCGTTGGCGGACTATTCACGTTTTATGCGCTGATTACCGGCGGCGTCGACACCGGATGGACGATGTATGCGCCGCTGAGCACGAAGTTTTCGACAACGCGGATCATTCCAGCCGCGCTCGGCATCTTTATTACGGGCTTCTCGTCGATTCTCACGGGCCTCAACTTTATCGTGACCATCCACCGCATGCGTGCGCCCGGCATGACATGGTTCAAGATGCCACTGTTTCTCTGGGCGATCTACGCCACGAGCCTCATCAACATTCTCGGCACGCCGGTCATCGCCATCACCGTGCTACTGGTGGCCGCCGAGCGCCTCCTGCATTTCGGGTTTTTCGATCCGTCAGTGGGCGGCGACCCGGTGCTCTTCCAGCATCTGTTCTGGTTCTACTCGCATCCGGCGGTCTACATCATGGTGCTGCCGGCGATGGGTGTCATCAGCGAGCTCGTCGCGGCCTTCTGCCGGAAGCCGGTCTTTGGCTACCGCTTCGTCGCGTTCTCGAGCCTCGGCATTGCGGTGCTTGGCTTTCTGGTGTGGGGCCATCACATCTTCGTAGCGGGACAGTCAATCTACGCGTCGCTCGTGTTTTCGCTGCTCAGCTTTCTGGTCGCGATCCCGTCGGCGATCAAAGTCTTCAACTGGACGGCGACGATGTACAGGGGTTCGGTGTCATGGCAAACACCGATGCTGTATGCGATTGGTTTTATCGGCCTGTTCACGATCGGCGGCTTGACGGGACTGTTTCTTGCGGCCATCGGCATGGACGTACACCTGACCGATACGTACTTCATCATCGCGCATTTTCACTACATCATGGTGGGAGGCACGATCATGGGCTACCTCGGCGGGCTGCACTACTGGTGGCCGAAGATCAGCGGGCGCATGTATCCAGAAGGGCTGTCGAAGCTGTCGGCCGGCATCATCTTCATCGGCTTCAACCTGACGTTCTTTCCGCAGTTCGTCCTCGGTTATCTCGGCATGCCGCGGCGCTATCACGCGTACCCGCCTGATTTCCAGGTGCTGAACGTGCTCTCGTCGGCAGGCGCCTCGATCCTCGGCGTCGGCTACCTCCTGCCGATGTTCTATCTTGCGTGGTCGCTGCGGTACGGCCCAGCGGCCGGTGCGAATCCGTGGGGCGCGTCCGGGCTGGAGTGGGAGACCACCTCCCCGCCGCCGACAGAGAACTTTGCGACGACGCCGATCGTCACGGAGAGTCCGTACAACTATCCATCACCAGTGGTGAAGCACGTTGCATAACGAAACGTCGGCTCACGCATCGCCTCATCCGGCGCTCGCGCACCATTTCGACAACCTGGACCAACAGCAGGAGGCAGCCACGTTCGGCATGTGGGTGTTTCTGTTGACGGAAATCCTGTTCTTCGGCGGGCTGTTTCTCGTCTACACCATCTACCGGACCTGGTATCCGCTGGCCTTCGCGGCCGCCAGCCATCATCTCGACATCCCGCTCGGGTCGATCAATACGGCCGTGCTCATCGGCAGCAGCTTGACGATGGCGCTGGCGGTGCGGGCGGCGCAGTTGAACTCCCGTAAGGGGATCATCGTGTTCCTGGTGTTCACGATGATTTTGGGCGGCGTGTTCCTCGGTATCAAAGGCATCGAGTACTCGCACAAATTCAGCGAGCATCTCGTGCCGGGGCCGAATTTCCAATTCGCCGGCGCGTTTGTGAGGCCCGCGCAGATTTTTTTCTCGCTCTATTTCGTGATGACGGGGCTCCACGCGCTCCACATGATCATCGGCATCGGCCTCATGATCTGGATGCTTCTCTGGGCCTACGACGGGACGCTCGGCAACGGCTACTATTCCCCCGTCGAAGTCGTCGGCCTCTACTGGCACTTCGTCGATATCGTCTGGATCTTCCTATTTCCGCTGCTCTACCTCATCGGGCGGCATGCGGTCGTGCACTGAGATGGCCGAACGTACCGAGCATCACGTCGTTTCCACGACGATCTATTACGCGATCTTCGCCGCACTGCTGGCGCTGACGGGCGTCACGGTAGCGGTCGCCTATGTCGATCTCGGGCCGCTGAACGTGGCCGTCGCCATCGCGATCGCCTGCTTCAAGGCGCTGATCGTCGTGCTCTATTTCATGCACGTCAAATACGGCACGCGCCTCGTCAAGCTCACCGTAATCGCGGGGATCTACTGGATCGGCATTCTGCTCGCGCTGACGCTGAGCGATTACCTGACACGCGGCTGGGGGACCTACGGAGCGCAGCTGCAGTGAGTGAGGAGTAGCGGTGGCACAGGGCTTTAGCCCTGTCTTCTGAGCTTCTGCTTATTAGCAACGTGTAGGGAGGCACACCGCTTGCCTCTCTCTGCGCATGTTTCCACGTCGTCCCGGACGAATCGAAGGCTTCAACTATCTCGGACTTCATCGGTATTCCCTCACATTCTGCACAAGTCAGCGCAAACCTTGCTTCAACAACCCACAGCTCGTCGAGGCAGTCCTGACGACGATCCGACAACGTTGCGCTGCTGATCAGTTCGCACTTTTTGCGTACTGTTTCATGTCGGACCACGTCCACTTGCTGGTCGAGGGAATCGCTGAAGATTCAGACCTCCAGCGCTTCGTGGCGAGATGCAAGCAGCTGACGGGATTTCGTTATCGGCAGACCACTGGCGAGCGCCTGTGGCAGGAAAGCTATCACGATCACGTGCTGCGTGATGATGAGGAAACCTGGCGAGCAGCGCGATACATTCTTGAAAATCCTGTGCGGGTTGGGCTGGCGGTCAGATTCGAGGATTATGCCTTCTGCGGATCTGACGTCTTCGCTGCAGAGCAGCTGAACACGCTGTGGCAGATCTCAAGACAGGGCTAAAGCCCTGTGCCACCGCTATCTCTCGCACCTGTCGCACCTGTCGCACCTGTCGCACCTGTCGCACTCGTCGCACCGGTCGCACCCGTCGCGCCCAACTAATGTGTAGCGCCCGCGGACACTGGCCCTCGCCCCATCGTGCCGTTTTGACGGTTTTCAGGCTGACGGCCCTCTTCGAAGATGGTAGCCATCTTGCTGTTCCATCGGAGAGGTATTGTTGGACATTCTGGGACTCCGGCGGGGTGACCGCCGCCATCGCGACGACCGACGGCATGCCGAACGCGGCGTAGGGGCGCTCGTGGACCGGCGCCGCGCGGTACGGAGACGCCGGACCCTGCGAGGGCTGCTCCTGGGGATATTTGCGATGTCGCTGCCAAGCGCAATCTCCGCGAGACATCCTCGGCTCAACATTCCAGAAGGCTTCGTATCGGTTTCGGAACACTACCGGCCGCTGCCGGCCAGCATCGCCTACAACGACGCTATTGCAGAAGCTGCCGATCTTTACAAACTCGATCCGAATCTGATTCGCGCGATCATTCGCGCCGAGTCGGCCTTCGATCCGTTCGCGGTGTCGAGAGTCGGAGCACAAGGACTCATGCAGCTGATGCCGGCTGTCGCAGAAGAGCTCAACGTGCTCGATCCGTTCGACCCTCGCCAGAATATCTTCGGAGGCGCACGGTACCTGCGATGGCTGCTCGACCGCCACCATGGAAATATCGATCTTGCGGTCGCAAGCTACAACGCCGGACCGGGCGCCGTCGACAGATACAACGGCATTCCGCCGTACCGGGAGACACGCCAGTACGTGAAGAAAATCAATGCTTTCCTCAAGACCTCCAAGGCTTCACAGGGGGATTGAGCATAAACATCGTCATCTCTTTAACAACCGTGTAACGCAAATTAACATCGCAGAAACACGCCAGACATGCGCCAGAAACGCAGGCGTCTTAGGCTACCCCAATGCGACTACTACTTTTGCTCGTCTCCATCTGCATGCTCCCGACACTCGCCGCTGCCCAAACGGCCACACCGGCGGCAGCGACTCCTCCATCTCAGAGTAAGCCGGCTGCAAAAGAGCCATCCGCTTACGACAAGATCTGGGGCTCGTTCACCAACGTGTACCGGGACGATTCGAATCCAGTTATCCAGCGCGTACTGCTGAGCGGCCGCTTCCATTACGACTATGCAAGGATTGACGCCGACCAGGGCGATTTCGACAAATGGAACGTTCGCCGGCTGCGCATCGGTCCGAGAATCACACTCTTCAAGACCATTACGCTACATAGCGAGGTCGAGCTCGACCCGCAGCGCCACGACCCGTTTTACGTGCGATTTACGGACTTCTACGTGCAGTGGACCAAGAGTGGCCGTCTGGTGCTCACGATCGGCAAGCAAAGCGCCCCCTTCACGCTGGACGGTGCCACGTCTTCCAGAGAGCTCATCACGATTGACCGAAGCAATCTGGCCAACAACATCTGGTTCCCGCAAGAGTATCTGCCGGGCGTGAGCGTCTCGGGGAGGCGCGCGCCCTGGGTGTATCGTGCGGGTGTCTACTCGTCGGGCGCCATGAACCGTGAGTTCGGCGAGTTCAGCGGCGGCACGGTGACGCTGGGCCTACTCGGCTACGATTTCGCACCGGCACTGGGTGTGAAGGAGGCGTTGCTGACCGGCAACTACGTGTACCAACATCCAGATCGCAACAACACGTTCACGCGACAATTGGAGCACATCGGTTCGGTGAACTTCCGATTCGAGGAAGCGAAGTGGGGTGCGCGAGCGGATCTATCAACCGCCACTGGTTATCTCGGTCAGAGCGATCTCTGGGCGTTTCAGGCCATGCCGTTCTTCAACGCGACACCACAACTGCAGTTCGTGGGACGCTACACCTTCATCGATAGCGAGTCGCCCAATGGCGTAAGGCTCGCGACATACGAAAGCGCGGTGGTCCCCGGCCGCGGCGACGAGTACACCGAGCTTTACCTCGGCGCCAACTACTACTTCTACGGCCACAGGCTCAAGCTGCAGAGCGGAGTTCAGTGGGCGGACATGAACGACCGCGCTAACGACGGCGGAGCCTATTCCGGTGTTGCGTGGACGACTGGGCTCCGCGTGGGTTGGTAGTCCCCCGTCGGGCGGACCTGAGCGCGGTCCGGCCAAAGCCGGACACTACGTACAAATGGAATGCGCTCTAGTTGCGATGGCGCTGGAATCGGTCGCGCAACACGATTGCGATGCTGTTCATCGCAAGGAGCATCGCTAGCAGCACGATGATTCCTGCCGCGGCATTCTCGGCAAACGCCACCTGCGGACGTGAAATCCAGTCGAAGATCTGAATCGGCAGGACGGTAAACGGTGACCAGACGCTGTCCGGCGCAAAGGGCACGTAGGCAAGCGCCCCGACGGTAATGAGCGGTGCCGTCTCTCCCATGGCGCGCGATAAAGACAGAATCAGGCCTGTGAAGATCCCGGGCAAGGCGCTCGGCAGCACCTGGTGCCAGATGGTCTGCCACTTCGTTGCGCCCAGCGCGTATGAGCCTTCGCGCATCGACTTCGGCACCGTACGCAGCGCCTCGCGCGTCGAGAGAATGACAATCGGCAGCACCAGCAATGCCATCGTCGCCGCCCCAGCCAGCACGCTGCGGCCAAACCCCATCATGCGGACGAACAAGCCCAGCCCCAACAGTCCGTAGATAATCGACGGGACGCCCGCCAGGTTGGCGATGTTGAGCTCGATGATGCGCGCGAGGCGGTTGCCCTTCCCGTATTCCTCGAGATAAATCGCCGCCGCCACGCCAATGGGCAGAGCGAGAATCGTCGTGAGACCGACCATGTAGAAAGTCCCGACCAGCGCTGGGTAGATGCCCGACTCCGCCGGCCGTCGCGAAGGAAACGTCGTCAGAAACCGCCAGCTCAGCCTGCCCCATCCATCCGAAAACACGTCGTACAGCAGGGCCCCGAGCGCGATCAGGGCGAGCACGACGACGATGATAGCGACCGATTGAAGCGCGACATCACCGAACAGGCGCTCGACGAACATCGTCGGACTGCGG
Source organism: Vicinamibacterales bacterium (assembly GCA_035281225.1). GTDB lineage: Bacteria > Acidobacteriota > Vicinamibacteria > Vicinamibacterales > JAMQPK01 > JAMQPK01. The sequence continues at coordinate 68,055 of DATEEI010000094.1, read as the reverse complement.
CGCATGCGAATCGTCGGATTCTCGATCACGCGTACTCCTCGCGGAAGCGCCGGCGCAGCCGGTTGCTGACCAGATTGAGGATGAAGGTCATCACGAAGAGCAGCATCCCGACCGCAAAAATTGTTCTGTATTCGATGGTGCCTGTGGGCGTATCACCCATGCTGACCTGGACGATATAGGCGGTCATGGTTTCGATCGGCACGAGCGGATTGGCCGTGAGTCGCGGTTGCTGGCCGGCGGCAACCGCCACGATCATGGTCTCGCCGATGGCGCGCGAGACGGCAAGGATGAACGAGGCGGAGATGCCCGAGAACGCCGCCGGCACGACCACGCGAAGCGTCGACTGCATACGGGTCGAACCGAGCGCAAACGCGCCCTCGCGCAATCCGTTTGGCACCGAGTGGAGTGCGTCTTCCGACAAAGATGAGACCAGCGGAAGAATCATGATTCCCATCACGATTCCGGGCCCGAGGGCGTTGAATCCCGACAACGTGGGAATGAACTGCTGCAGCAACGGCGTGACGAACAGCAGCGCGAAGTACCCGTAAACAACAGTAGGCACACCTGCCAGTACTTCGAGCAGCGGTTTTACGATCCGTCGCAGGCCCCGCGGCGCGTACTCACTCAGGTAAATAGCCGCCAGGAGGCCGGCAGGAAGCGCGACGATCATCGCGATGCCGGTCACGAGAGCTGTGCCGGCAACAAGCGGCAGGACTCCAAAATGCTTTTCTGAAAAGAGCGGCGTCCACTCCCTGCCGGTGAGAAACTCCACGATCGACACTTCGCGCAGAAAGGCGATCGTCTCGAACAACAGCACCGCAATGATGCCGCCCGTCACCAGAACCGACACCGCCGCGCACACAAACAGCATTCGCTCGATCCCGAATTCCACAACGCGACGCTGCCGGTTGTTCACTTCGCCTGGCCGCTCAACCGCTGCTCGAGGCTGATCTTGGGATCCGTGGGAGCCGAGGCGTCAAACATCGTGCCGGTGGTCCTGTTCGTAAACCGCTGCAACACCAGCTTCTGTTCTGCCTCTGTCAGCGGCACGTATCCAACTTCCTTGATGAGCGGAGCGGACGATTCGAGGTAGTACTGAACGAACTTCGCGACCTCGGTCCGGGCAAGAGCCGCCGTGCTCACGTAGATAAATATGGGGCGCGACAGGGGACGGTAGGTGCCATCCCGCACGGTCTCCGGAGTGGGTGCGATCGGGCCGTCGCCATTTGCCGGATTGCCGTCATCTACCGGCACCAGCTTGAGCTTGTCCTTGTTTTCCTCGAAGTACGCCAGGCCCATGTAGCCGAGCGCCCCCTGGTCACCGGCGACGCCCTGCACGAGAATGTTGTCGTCCTCGCTCGACGTATAGTCGCCGCGGCTCACCTTCGCCTTGCCGTTAATGACCTCGGTAAAGTAGTCGAACGTTCCTGAGTCAACGCCTGCACCGAACAGGTGAATCTCCTGATTAGGCCAGTTCGCCCGCACTTGGTTCCACTTGACGACCTTACCCTGAGCCGCTGGCTCCCACAGCTTCTTCAGCTCCGCCACCGTGATCGACGTCGCGAAGGTGTTCTTCGGATTGACGACGATCGCCATGCCGTCGTACGCGACAGGTAGCTCGATGTAGTCAATCCCTGCTTTCTTGCAGGCCTCGATTTCTGTCAACGTGATCGGCCGCGACGCGTTTGAGACAGCTGACTCTCCGCGACAGAATTTCTGAAAACCGCCGCCGGTGCCCGAACGACCGACCGTCACTTTGGTGCCTGGCGTCGCCTTCTGAAATTCTTCGGCAACCGCCTGAGTCACCGGAAACACCGTGCTCGAACCGTCAGCGGCGATGATTTGAGCTTCTGGAGCTGCAGCGGGCTGACTGCCGCCGGTCTCGGAACTGCCGGAGTTCCCACCCCCGCAAGCCATGGCCGTCAGGAGAACCACGAAAGTCAGTGAGAGACTTGAATGATTTTTCATGGTCATCACAATAATGTGCCGACGATTTCCGCCCCGTTTCTGGAATGTAAATTGTTTGTAAACAGCTGACGTAAGACCCGCAACTGTTTACGGTGCCGCGGTTATTCCAATCGGACAGCTGACGCCGGTGCCGCCGTGGCCACAATAGCCGCGCGGGTTCTTGGCGAGGTACTGCTGGTGGTAGTCCTCGGCAAAGTAATACTCGGACGCAGGAGCCATTTCGGTCGTAATGGGCCCGTAACCCGCGCTGGTGAGCCTCCCCTGGTAGGCGGCCTTCGATTGTTCCGCTGCGCGCCGCTGATCGTCCGAGTAGTAGTAGATCGCAGATCGATACTGCGTCCCCACGTCCGCTCCCTGTCGCATGCCCTGCGTCGGGTTGTGCCCTTCCCAGAACTGCTTCAGCATCGCATCGAACGACGTCACCTTCGGATCGAACACGATCCGCACGACCTCGGTATGCCCCGTCCGCCCCGAGCACACCTCCTCGTAGCTCGGGTTCGGCGTATAGCCCCCGGCGTATCCCACAGAGGTCGAGTGGACGCCGGGCAGCAACCAGAATCCTTTCTCAGCGCCCCAGAAGCAGCCCATGCCGAAGAGTGCCATCTCCATTCCCGGAAACGGCCCCTCAATCTGCGTACCATGCACGGCATGCCGATCGGTCACAGGCATCCTTGCAGGCCGGCCCCGCAGCGCCTTGTCCTTCTCCACCATAGTCGTTGTGCCCATAACGGTCATAATAAGCCACCTATGGCGACGATGATTCTGGCGAATGCAAATGTAACCGGCACGAACGGCTACGCGCAGCAGATAACGACGGCGGCGCACGAGCTCAAATCGGACGAGCCCGAACGGCGGGGCGGTACCAACACCGGCCCAAGCCCATACGAGCTGATGCTCGCCAGTCTCGGGGCGTGCACGGCCATTACCTTACGAATGTACGCCGAACGCAAGCAATGGAGTCTCGGGGCGATGGACGTCAAGCTGCGCCTCGTGAAGAAAGACGACGCGCCCGTCCATATCGAGCGAAAAATTTCAGTAAGTGAAACGATGGAGGCCGAGCAGTTGGAGAAGTTACTCGAAATTGCCGGTAAGACGCCGGTCACCAAGGCGCTGGCGCCTGGCGTCCCCATTGAAACGGTATTCGAAACGTCCGGCTAAAGCCGGACACTACTTCACGTACTCGCCACTTCGACCCAGCCCGCGCGCTGCAGCTGCATCGCCTCGAGGGCAAACTTCATCATCGTGTTCTCGACGTGATGCCAATCGTGCAGCCAGGTGCGCTTGACGATGTAATGGTCCTGCTCTTCGCGCACTTCCCAACCGAGCTCGTCGGGCTCATCAATGACGAAGGCCCGAACGTGGTCGTCGCTCCGAAACCGCTTCGAAAAGATCATCGCATTCACACCCTTTCATGGCCCAACTGAGGGCCTCCTACTGCCAAAAGTGGGCCATGTTTGGGTACCCTCCTCGCCCAATAACGCAAGACGGACGCCCTTCTACGGTGTCTTAAAACACTACGCAACAGGACCCTTTACCCAGAATTTACAGGTCGGCAATCGGGGGGTAACACCCCCTTTGTAATGTCCGTGTCGATGACGACACCCGGCAAGACCCGTGTGCTGATAGTTGAGGACGAGCCAGATATTGCGGGGCTGATGAAACATGCGCTCGAGCGAGGCGGTGACCTCGAAGTGGAGCACGTCGGCACGGGGGCAGCAGCGCTGAAGGCGGTCATGGAACAGCCGCCGGGCCTGGTGTTGCTCGACTTGAACCTGCCGTTCATCGACGGGTTGGAGGTCTGCAGGCTCCTTCGCGGGCGAAGTGCGAGCGCCGCAATTCCCATCATCATGGTGACCGCCCGCACCGGCGAAACAGATCGCGTCGCCGGGCTCGAGCTCGGCGCGGACGACTATGTGACCAAGCCGTTCAGCCTCCGCGAGCTGGTGGCGAGAGTCCGTGCCGTCCTACGGCGGCCCCAACAGATCGCACCTTCCGATCAGTCTCCCGGTTATCAGGGCGGCCGGCTGGCGATCGATTTCGACGCCGTATCGGTGCGCGTGTCCGGCGCTCCGGTGCGGCTGACCAAGCGCGAATTCGAGCTGCTTCGCTTCCTGGTTGCGAATCGCAACCGCGTGCTGTCGCGCGACCGCCTGCTCGAGCGCGTGTGGGGTCTGGATCGCCAGGTCGAGACCCGATCGGTCGACGTACACGTCGGGCGACTGCGGGGCAAGCTGGGTTCTGCCGGTCGGCAGATCGAGACCGTGATCGGCATGGGCTATCGATTCGTCGAAGAACCAAATTCATTGGAAGATTGAGCGATGAATGATTGGGTGAGAGGACCAATCACCCAATCACCACTCGCCCAATGTATGCTGCTGCCATGGAGATCCTTCATGGGCAGATCTTCGCGCTCTATCTGTTTGACGTCGCAGAAAGCGCCGATCTCGACGCGGCCGCCTCGGCTATCGGCGGAAGCGTGCGAGCAAAGTTCGCGACGAAGCCGGCCGCACCCGCCTATGTCCAGTATCAACAAGCACCCCTCTGGTTCGAAGGCGCAGCTGTCGACATCCCCTCGCTGGACGGCTTCCGCGTCGGTTTCAAGCTATTCGACTATGGCATCGTCTCGCTGCGCCTGACGCGCGATTTCAGGGGCACGTGGAGCGAGCTTGCCAGCGCTGCGAGCGGCCTCATCGAGAACGAGGCGCTCGAGCGTCAGGCCGAACAAGCGGCTCAGGTCATCGCCAACCGGCTGAAGACGTCGATGACGGCGCCCAGAGAGACGTTTCTCTCCGAGGACTATCTCGTCTTCGCCGTCCACGAGATGAGCCGCGTTCACACGGCCGACGATCTCATCGAGCATCACGGCGATGTCATCGCGTCGCTGCTCCGAGGCGAGCGCGCGCCGCTGAGCCGCCAGGATCGAGACGAAGTGCTGCGCCACCGCCTCTCTTACCTCGCCGCTGACCTGGTAATCCCCACATGGAACGCAGCGTTCGTGTACGATACTTCTGCCGGCACTCAGGCGGCGGTTGAGATCGCCGAGTTCGCCAACTCGCAGCTGCTGCAATTCCGCTACTATGACGAGCTCCTGGACGATGCCCTGGCCAGCATCTACGCGAAGGTCCAGAAGGAGCCGCGCTGGTACGACTCGCTCGCCGGGCGGCACTACGCGAAAACGGTGCGGCACGTGCACGCACTCTTCATCGACGTGAACGAGCTGACGGACCGCACCGAAAATGCGCTCAAGATTGTGGGTGATGTCTATGCCGCCCGGCTGTTCGCATTGGTTGGCGCTCGGCTCGATCTGGCCCGGTGGAAGACGAACGTCAGCGAGAAGCTGAAGACGCTCGACGACATTTATCGCTTTTCCGTGGAGCACCTCAGTATGGTGCGGGGCGAGCTGCTCGAGATGACCATCATCGCGATTCTCGTGTTCGAGCTGGTGCTGTTCTTTATGGGAATCATGACCTGACATGAACAACGTGCTCGCGATCATCCTGGGGGGCGGCCGCGGATCCCGCCTCTTCCCACTCACACAGCAGCGTTCGAAGCCCGCGGTCCCGATCGGCGGCAAGTACCGATTAATCGACGTGCCAATCAGCAACTGCCTTCACGCCGATCTACGGCGGATCTTCGTGCTGACCCAGTTCAACTCGGCCTCGCTCAACCATCACGTCGCGCAGAGCTATCACATGGATCCGTTCTCGCGCGGGTTCGTGGACATCATCGCGGCGGAACAGACGCCCGACAGCTCCAGCTGGTTTCAGGGTACAGCGGATGCCGTGCGCCAGGCTGCCCGGCATTTTCTGCGGTACGACGCCGACTACTACCTAATCCTCGCTGGCGATCACCTCTATCGGATGGACTACGGCCTGCTGCTCGACTCGCACGTGGATCAGGATGCGGATATCACCGTCGCCGCGCTGCCGGTCACTCACGAGGATGCGCGCGGTATGGGGCTGTTCCTCTTCGATCGCGACGGACAGATTGTCGGCTTCGAAGAGAAGCCGAGCGGCGAACGCCTGGACTCGATTGGCGGCAGCGTACCGACAGGCGGTACGTTTTACAGTCAGACACACGACCCGCAGAAGCCGTTCATCGCGTCGATGGGCATCTATGTATTCTCGCGCGAGGTGCTTCTGGAACTGCTGCACAACACGACGGTGACCGACTTTGGCCGCGAGATCATCCCCGCGGCGCTGACATCACATCGCGTCAGGGCGTACCTGCACGACGGCTACTGGGCCGATGTCGGAACCGTCGAGTCGTTCTACGAAGCGAACATCATGCTCACGGAGCCGCACGCGCCGTTCAAGTTCTATGATCCGCGGCGGCCGATCTTCACGCACGAGCGGTTTCTGCCGCCGTCGCACCTGCGGTCGTGCACGTTCCGCGAGTCGATCGTGGCCGACGGGTGCTTTCTCGAAGAGTGCTCGATTGAGCAGTCGGTGATCGGCATCCGGACGCACGTCGGCAAAGGCGCGCGGATCACTCGCTCGGTGCTGCTCGGCGCCGATGGGCATTCGTCGGTCGAAACGCCGCTCGGCGTCGGGCGCGACGTTGTGCTCGATCGCGTGATCATGGACAAGAACGCGACCATCGGCGATGGGGCCCGCCTCGTCAACCAAGCCGGCCTGCAGCACGCCGACGGCGACGGCTACTTCATTCGTGGGGGCATCGTCATCGTCCCCAAAGGTGGCCGCATAGCGCCAGGCTCAATCATCTGAGCACAGCCTAAAGCACTGCACCACTAAGACTTGCGCCTCGCCTCCTTCCAGTTACACAGGTTTTACGACTCCGTTACGACCGCTTCACGGGGCTTGTCTAAAGTCCCCCCAAGTTCATTTCGCCACTCTCTGCCAGTGTTTCATCTGCTCTTAGAAAAAGGACGAGTATGAGTTTTAGACAACGGATGTCAGCAGTACTGTTGGGGTTGTTGATGGCGCTGCCGAGCGCCAGCGCCTGGGCGCAGCAGCAGAACGTGCGGATCGTCGGCACGGTTCGCGACGAGACGAATGCGATCGCGCTGCCCGGTACGCCGGTCGAAGTCGTGGGGACGAACCAAGTGGTCCACACAGACGTGGACGGCCGGTACGTGCTCAACCTCCCAGCGGGCACGCACCAGATCAAGGTCGCGCTCGATGGCTATCAGGAAAAACTGATTCGCGTCGAGACGGGCGCGGAGCGCACGCAGACGCTTGACATCGGCATTGTGATGAACCGGTTCGCCGAGAGCGTGACGGTGGCCGGCCAGGCCGTCGACGCCGAGACCTCCTCAGCCGCGGCCCAACTTGTAGAACGGCGAAATTCGGATGTCATCACCGACAACATGGGCGCCCAGGAAATGCGGCAGAACGGCGACTCCGACGCCGCGGCGGCGCTTTCACGCGTGACCGGTATGTCCGTCGTCGACAACCAGTACGTGTTCGTGCGCGGCCTCGGCGAGCGCTACAGCAACACCACGCTCGCTGGCGCGGTCATTCCAACGACGGAACCGGACAAGAAAGTCGTACCGCTCGACCTGTTCCCTGCGGGCCTCATCGACAGCGTTCAGATTGCCAAGTCGTACTCTCCGGACAAATCGGCCGAGTTCGCCGGCGGCCTCGTGCAGATCGTCCCATTGAAACTCCCGAATCGGCCAGTGGTCGACCTCTCCTACGGGATCAGCGCTTCCACGACAGCCACCGGAAAGAGCATTCTCGTCAGCCCGCTGAACGGCCGCGATGTCTGGGGCTTTGACAATGGGGCGCGCGCGCTGCCGTCGAGCTTCCCTTCAAACAAGATCGTTCGCCGCGGCATCTTCACCCCCACGGTCGGGTACACCCCCGAAGAAATTACCGCGTTTGGCAGAGCGCTGGAGAACGTCTGGCGCCCCACGACCACCGATGGCGCTCCCGGGCAAAGCTGGAGCATGTCGGCCGGCAATCGCTTCGGGAAGCTCGGCTTCGTCGCGAGCGCGACGCACTCGTATAAGGAGCAGTACATCGAGGAGGAACGCCGGTTCTTCCGCGTCGAGTCCGGCTCTGGTGCCAACGTCAAGCTGGAATCCACGAGCGACTACGCCCTTCAGACGGGCGCGCAGAAGGCCCAACTCGGCATCGTCGGCAACATCGCGTATCAGTTCACACCGAACCAGCGGCTCGGCATCGAAAATTTCTATACGCATAGCGGCCGCGACGAGGGACGCTTTTTTGAGGGAGACAACCGCGACAACGTGCTTCGGTACCAGAACTACCGCGTGCAGTTCATCGAAGAAGGCATGATCTCCAACGGCATCACGGGAGAACACTTCTTCCAGGGTCTTGCCAACAGCCGCTTCGACTGGCGCGGTAACTTCGCCAGGGCCAACCGCGATGAACCGGATTTGCGCGAAGTGTATTACGAGCGGTCACTGACGGCCGCGGCGAATGCGCCGTACGTGCTCTCGGACGAATCGCAGAGCGGCTTCCGCATGTTCAACACGCTCGACGATGAGACCATCGACGTGAGCGCCAACTGGGCCATGCTCAGCAACTCGGGCGGCCGGCCGATGCAGTACAAGTTCGGTGTCAGCTTCGTCGACCGGACTCGAGACTTCCAGTCGCGCCGCTTCCGCTTCATCCCGGTCATTCTGACAAAAGACGGCGTGCCCCTGGTCAGCAATCAACTGGCCCCCGAGCAGCAGTACGCGAGCGCCAACATCGGCACGGCGTTCCGGTTCAACGAAGAAACCCGGCCGACCGATGCCTACGACGGTCAGCAGACCACAACGTCTGGATACGGCATGGTTGACGTAGCGTTCTCGGCACGCTCGCGGCTGATTGCCGGCGCGCGGATCGAGCGATTCGATCAGCAGGTGAATACCTTCGATCCGTTCGGTTTGTTCGTGCGCACACTGAGCGCCGAGAACAAGAACACGGACTTTTTCCCGTCCGTCAACTTTGTTCAGGCAATGCCAGGCAACTCGAACTTGCGTATGAGCTACGGCGCAACGGTGAACCGGCCGGAATTCCGGGAACTGGCCGAGTTCGAGTTCACCGACGTCGTTGGAAGCCGGGCCGTCAAGGGGAACAAGGATCTTCAGCGCGCGTTAATCCACAACGTTGACGGGCGCTGGGAAATGTTCACCGGCACGCGCGGTGTCGTAGCCGCCAGCATCTTCTACAAATACTTCGATAAGCCCATCGAGCGCGTCGTGCTGGCGTCGGCGACGCCACTGGCGACCTTTCAGAACTCCGACAACGCCCGCAATACCGGCCTCGAGCTGGAATTTGCCCGTGACCTCGGCCGGCACTTTTTCGTCAATGCGAACTACACCTTCGTCGATTCGAAGATCACCCTCCTCGCCAATCAACTGGCCACACAGACCTCTCTCGTACGGCCCCTGGCCGGACAGTCGAAGAATCTGTTCAACATGACGTTCGAAGCCACTGCCGGCGGCTTCGCGGGCCGGCTCCTCTACAACTACTTCGGCGATCGCATCTCCGATGTCGGCGCCAACGACGCGCCTGACATTCTCGAACAGGGACGAGGGAGCCTCGATCTCGTCCTGTCCCAGAAAATCCGCAGCCTGAACGTCCGGCTGACGCTGGAGAACCTCACCGACAGCGAATACAGATTCACCCAGGGCAGCGAATCCGCCCCCCAGCGCCTCTTCAAGCTGGGCAGGGTGGTCGCACTGTCGTTCGGCTACAACATCTTTTAGCCATGAACAGTCATTACATGGAGCGCTCAAGGATCGCTATGCAGAAATTGACACGGATCATCACGGTCTTCGCCCTCTGCCTCGGTCTGTTCGTCACCGGCGTGGTGTCGGTATCGACCGAACAGGCACCGCCGGTCAACGTACCGGGCATCGACAAACCGGTCATCGTCGTCACTGGTGAGGTCGTTGGAGAAGAAACCTGGACGAGCGGGAACTACTACGTGCTGCGCGGTGCGGTGTTCATCCGTGAAAACGCTACACTGAACATTCAGGCAGGCACCGTGGTAATCGGCGAAGCAGGGAGCGTCGGCACCCTGATCGTCGAGCGCGGCGGGCGTCTGAACGCCATCGGCACTCGCGAGCAGCCGATCGTGTTCACGAGCGACCAGCCGGTCGGCTCCAGAGCGCGCGGCGACTGGGGCGGCCTCATCATCAACGGCCGTGCGCCAGTCAATCGTCCGGGCGGGCTGTATGTCGGCGAAGGAGATACGGGCATCGCCGGCGGCGACGACCCGAACGACAACAGCGGCTCGTTGCGATACGTGCGCGTCGAGTTCGCCGGTGTGGAATTCAGCCCGGACAACGAGTTGAACGGTATTGCATTCCAAGCCGTCGGCCGCGGCGGGTCGTACGAGTACCTTCAAGTGCACATGAACCGCGACGATGCGTTCGAGTGGTTCGGCGGCACGGCCGATATCAAGCACGCCATCGCGTCGAACGCTGCGGACGACAGCTTCGATTGGACCTTCGGGTGGACGGGACGAGCCCAGTTTGTCGTCATCCATCAGCGCGGTGACGATGCCGACCGCGGCATCGAAGCCGACAACAGCGAGTTCAACAACAACGACTTGCCCCGCTCGAATCCGCAGCTCTACAACTTCACGTTGTGCGGCGATCCCGATCGCGTCGAAGGCGGCGAGTCAACCATCGCCGCGACGCTCCGCCGCGGCACGGCATTTACGTTCAGGAACTTTCTCATCACGAACTTCAAGGGGTCCGGGCCTCAGATGGAGACCTCGAACACGGCAACGACGGGTCAGGTCGATAACGGCACGACCCAGATGAGCAACGGCGTGATCTGGAATATCCGCGATGCGACGACCGGCGTGGCCGGCACTGCGCTTCACTCCAGCATCGCCGGGTACGTCAACAGCGGACGCTTCCCGAACATCCGGATCAACCAGGATGCCGGCCTGTCGCCCGACTGCTCGCGTCACGACAACCCGAACTTCCAGCCGACCTCGGTTGCAACCTTGGCCGGCGGTCAGCTCGCACCGGCAATTCCGCCGAACGATGGGTTCTTTGAGGCGGTGACGTACATCGGCGCCGTTCCGCCGGCACCCGAGGATGACTGGACGAAGGGCTGGACAGCGTTTCCACAGCGCTGACTCGCGCAGACACTGAGTTAAGGGGTAAGGGGAGAGGGGAGAGAGATGAACCCCCTCTTCCCTCTTCCCTCTTCCCTCTTCCCTCACCCCTCACCCCTCACCCCTACCAGTAAACTTCCTCCATGCGCCTCACCGCCGCGCTTCTACTGACTGCCTGTGTCGTTGTTGCCTGCGGCCGCCCGTCTCCGGTGGCCCACTCGCACGACTCACCCGAAGCGCTCGCTCGGGCGGTCCTGACCGCGATCGAAAAGCAGGACCTCCATGCTCTGAACGAGCTGGCGCTGAACGAGCAGGAGTTCCGTGAGCATGCCTGGCCGGAATTACCAGCAGCGCGCCCCGAACGCAACCTACCCTTCTCCTACGTCTGGGGAGATCTTCATCAGAAAAGCAATGTGATGCTCAGGGCTACGCTCGCCAAGCATGGCGGAAAGAAGTACGACCTGCGATCGATCCGCTTTTCCGGCGAGACGACCGAGTACCCAAGCTACCGCGTGCATCGTGAGAGCGAGCTGACGGTCAGAAACGACGAAGGCAAAGAGGAGCAGGTTCGACTATTTGGATCCGTAATTGAGAAGGATAACCGCTTTAAAGTCTTTAGTTACGTGGTATCGGACTAGCGCGCTCGTCAGGTTTTTCCACAGTCCTGTGGAAAATAATTTACATTATCGTTGCGTATTGACCCGCGGGCATGTTACACCGGTGTTAACAGCCCAATGCCCAACCGCGCTCCGATCGCGCCCTGCGCCCTCCTGCTGATGGCCGTTGGGTCGCAGACTGCCGGTGCGCAGGCGCAAGAACCGCAGCCGTTGGCGCGCCTGGAGCTCCTGCTCACAACGGCGCCAAGTCTGTCAGAAGCCGCGCGTGTTTCGATGATGACCGAGGCTGAAGCGATCTGGCGGGCTCAAGGTGTCGCGATTGACTGGTTCCCGGCCACAGCCCTTCGCCCTGCATCCCCGCACCGACTTCGAGTCCTCGTCACGGAACGAAGGCAGCCGGACGCCCGTAAGGGGGATGCGTTCACGGTTGGCGAGCTCGTGCGACCCTCGAACGGCCGCCCGGTGGCGGTGATGTCGATCGACAGCGCCCAGCGGTTGACGGCGAGCGTTCGTGGACGGGCTGGATATGACCTCGTGGCGGTCGATCAGAGGCGGCTTGGACTGGTGCTCGGCCGAGCGCTAGCGCACGAGATTGGCCACTATCTGCTGGAAACGGCCACGCACGCTCGGGATGGGTTGATGCGTCCGCGGTTCAACGCGCTGGAGTTCACCGACCTTCGCGATCGGACCTTCGCACTCGATCGCTTAGCTTCCGAATGGCTGAGATCGCGCCTTGATCTTCAGGCGGCCGCGCGCGTTACCGCGGACCAACGTCGATTCGCCTACGGTCAATAAGGCCGGCGGGTGGCGGTCCGGCGACACCGGACGCTACTTGCCGAGCTTGCGAAGGATGCGAGGCGTGAGGAACCAGCGCAGCTGGCCCGGGCCGGCTGGCGGCAATGCCGCGACGTCGATACGGCAGATTGCGCCCTTCTTGAAATCCAGCGCCCTCCGCAAACCCATCAATCGAGCCGCCAGCTCGCCGATGCCAGGCTCATGTCCGACAATGGCGATATGGTGCCGACGATGCTGCTTCGTCAGCTCGTCGATGATCCCGTTATGCGTACCGCCCGGCGCAAGCGCCTGCACGTTCACGATGGGCGGAGGGTTGCGAAAGACGGAAGCGAGCGTCTCGGCCGTTTGCCGCGTCCGGACCAGCGGGCTCGTGAGAATCACGTCGAACGTTACGTCGAGCGAGGCCAGCGCCTTCCCTTCCCGCCGCAATTTCTGAATCCCGTCGCTCGTCAGCGGCCGCTTTGTGTCGTCCGGATAATTTTCGCCGCGCTCCGCTGCCACGCCGTGGCGGATCAGGTACAACTGGAACTGTTCGGTGGCCATTCAGCTTTTCGCCCGCACCCGCGCAGGAACTGCGGGACGGGCGACACCCGCGCGTGCCTGCCGACGAGGCGGCGTGGTGAGCGCAGGCACGAGGTTCTGCCGCACCGCCTTGACGCAGGCGGCGAGCTCGTCGCGGTGTTCTACGAAGGCGGCGTGAAGCCGGCGGCATTCGCGTTCGAGCGTGTCCGCGTACAACGTCAGGTCGTTCACCCGCAAACCGACGCCGGGCAGCGCTTCGGCCTCGCGCACATGTTTCAACAGCGTCTGCAGATCGTGAAGCTGCCCAAGCCGTTCCTGTTGCCGCTTCAACGTTCTCACCAGGGGCGCGGCGCCAGACACGCCGGCGTCTCGCGCGATCTCGAGCGCGTAGCGTAATTTCTTCGTGGCAATTCGCACGCCGTGGATCCGCTCCGGCGCGTAAATAGGTCCGGCGTCGCTCAGCGCCGCGCGAAGCGTCTTCGCGCGCCTCAACAGTCGCGTCGCCAACACGCCGCGCCATTCTGACTCCTGCTTTCCGTCCGCCTTCTTTCCCTTTCCTTCTTCCTTCTTCCTTTTTTCTTCCGTGCTCCCGATGCGTTCCAGTTTCCTGATCAGCTTCTTCACGTCGCCAACAGGGGCATTCGCTGCCAGATCATCTCGTAACGCCTGGCGCTTCGAGACGATCTCGCGGCGCAAGATCTCGATTGCACGCCCCGGCACGTTCTCGGTCTTCGATTCGTCCTCGAGGAGACCCAACTCGACGTCGAGCTCGCGGATAGGCCCGAGGTAGCGCGTGAGCTCACGCATCTTCCGGTTGAGCTTCTTCACCTTCGCCGGCGGCGCACACATGCTGACGATCGGCAGCGCTTCGCGAATACGCCGCGACGCGACCCGCGTCTTGTGAAGACCTGTCGGACGGCCTCCGACGAAATCGGGCCAGACCGAGCTGAGCTCGTTCAGCCGTTTGCGCCAGAGCCTGTCACAGGATGTTGATGTGTTCATGCTAGGATGCGGGGGCGAGTGTGCAGCGCGCCGTCCGTGTTATGCCTTCCATTATAGGAAGTCCGTATGACGCCGACAACTCTTTTCCAATCAAATAGATGCGGATAGCGGCGATCGACTGCGGTACAAATTCGATTCACATGATCGTGGTGCGCATCCGCCCTGACCTGTCGTTCGAAGTCATCGACAGGGAGAAGGAGATGGTGCGCCTCGGGTCGGGCGGCCTGGACGGCAAAGCGCTGACGCAGGAGGCCATGGCTGCCGCGCTCCAGGCGTTCTCGCGCTTTCGCAGGCTGGCTGAGTCTCACCAGGTCGAAGAAATCCTCGCGGCAGCGACCAGCGCGGTGCGCGAAGCCGAGAATGGCGGGGCGTTCCTTGCGGCCGTCGAGCGCGAGACCAGTATCAAGCCTCAAGTCATTTCCGGCACGGAAGAAGCCCGCCTAATTCATCTCGCGGCGGTCTACGGCGTCGATGTCGCAGGGGTGTCGGCGGTGGTCGTGGACATCGGTGGCGGAAGTGTGGAAATCACCCATGGCGCCGGAACATCTCTGCGCGTCGCGAGGAGCTTCAAGCTAGGGGTGATCCGGCTGACCGAGCGCTTCGTCCGCACCGATCCCTTGTCGGGACGCGACGAACGAAAGCTCGTCCGGCATCTCGACAGTGAGCTGTCGAAGTATCTTCGGGATATTCGGACCTCGGGTTTCGATCGCGTGATCGGCACGTCTGGAACGATCCTGAGCATGGGGACGGTGGCCTCCTCCGAACGGCGCCGCGCGAGCGACGAAATCAGAAATCTCCGCGTGTCGGCCAAGCAGATCCGGCGCCTGCGAAAGGACGTCACCGATCGCAGTATCACCGAACGCATGAGAATGCCCGGGCTCGATCCCCGCCGCGCCGATCTCATCGTCGCCGGCGCCGTTCTGCTGGACACGGTGCTGCGCCATTTGGACGCGGCAGAAATCACGTTATGCGATTTCGCGCTGCGCGAGGGCCTTGTACTGGACTACATCCAGCGCAACCGGAAGCACATCGCGCAGGCTGGACAGTACCCGGACGTGCGACGCCGAAGCGTCGTCGAGCTGGCCGAGCGCTGCAGCTACTGGCCCGAGCATGCCCATCAGATTGCGCGGCTCGCGCTGTCGGTGTTCGATCAGACGCGCGCCGTGCATGGGTTGACCGACCGCGAGCGGGAATGGCTCGATTTCGCCGCGCTGCTCCATGATATCGGCATCCACATCAGCTATCCACGGCACCACAAGCACTCGTATTACTTGATCAAGAACGGGGACCTCCGCGGCTTCGAGCCGCAGGAATCCGAAATCATCGCGTCGATCGCGCGGTACCATCGTAAGTCGCCGCCACGGCGATCGCACCCCGGGTTCGCGGCGCTCAGCCCGAAGAAGAGGAACGCCGTACGCACACTCGCGGCGATGCTGCGCTTCGCCGAAACGCTCGATCGCAGCCACGCACAGGTCGTCACCGCCGTGGAAATGCACGACCGTGGCGAAGAATATCTCGTGAAACTTCGTACTTCTGGTGACGCCGAGTTGGAGCTCTGGGCCGCCCAGCGTCAAATAGAACCGCTCGAGCGCGCATTGGGTAAGCCGATCCGCCTGAGTGCTGGTAAGAATTCATATGCTGAACAACCTGAGCTCTCCGCACGAGTATCCGGGCAAGCTGTTCGTAGTCGAAGGCATCGACGGGTCGGGAAAGACGACGCAGCTGGCGCTGCTGGCAAAGTGGCTGAGCGCCGCAGGCCTGCGAGTCTTCGTCACCGAGTGGAACTCGTCGGCCCTGGTGAAGGCAGCGACGAAGATGGGGAAAAAGAAAAACTCCCTGACGCCGACGACCTTCAGCCTGTTACACGCCACTGACTTCGCCGACAGGCAGCTCTACAATATCGTTCCGCCGTTGAAGGCCGGGATGATCGTACTGGCCGATCGCTATGCGTACACCGCCTTCGCGCGCGACGTCGCGCGCGGCGTCGATCGCGCCTGGGTACGCGACCTCTATAGTTTTGCCGTGAGACCCGACCTGGCGCTGTATTTCCGCGTGCCGATCGACGTATCGCTCGACCGCCTGATGGCGCGGCGCGTGAAACTGAAGTTCTACGAGGCTGGGCTGGACATGGGGTGGAGCCTCAACGCGCAGGAGAGCTTCCGTATCTTTCAGGGAAAGGTGCTCGAGGAATACGACCGGTTGATCGATGAGTTCGGCCTGAGCGTCATCGACGCATCACTTTCCATTACCGACCAACAGCAGACGGTGCGAAACCTGGTGTCACGGCAGCTCGAACGCCCGGCACTCGAAGCAGTGAGCCAATAGTGGTAGACCCGAAAACGGACAACAAGGACAGCAAAGAGCTCGTTCGCACCGAATTCGGCGCGAACGGGCACATCCAGCCAGGCCGCTACTACGGCCACGGACTGCCCTACCTTCCCATCGATCAGTACCCTGGGAAGATCATCGCCATCGAGGGCACCGACGGGGTCGGCCGGAGCACGCAGATCCAACTCTTGCGTGAGTGGCTCGAGGTACAAGGCTACGGGGTTGTCGAAACCGGATGGACACGGTCGGCGCTGATGCAGCCGACGATCGAGTTGGCGAAGTCGAGCAACACGCTCAACAAGCTCACGTTCGTGCTCTTATACGCCACCGATTTCGCCGATCGTCTGGAGAAGGAAATCATCCCGGCGCTCAAAGCCGGCTTCGTTGTGCTGTCGGATCGCTATATCTTCTCGGCGCTCGCACGCGCCGGCGTGCGCGGCGTCGATCGCGCGTGGCTCAGGAGCCTGTACGGATTCGCGATTGCCCCCCACCTGGTGTTCTATCTGAAACTCGACGTCGATACACTCATCCGCCGTGTGCTGTCGGCACGGGGAATGGACTTCTGGGAGTCGGGGATGGATCTCAAGGGCGGCGACGATATCTACGACAGCTTCCGGTCGTACCAGAACAAACTGCTCCGCGAGTATGGCTCGATGGCCGACGAATTCGGCTTCCGGATGCTCGACGCGCGGAAACCCGTAGACGTGCTGCAGGAAGAGCTCCGGCGTCAAGTAGGCGCCTTCCTCTCCGGCTCCGACATCAGCGTAGATGGCCGCGAGGTCAGCGGTGGCTGATTACCCCTTATTGCTGACACCGGCAGCGGCTATCTCGGTAGCTTCTGCTCGCGATTTGCCACCTGGTCGTTAACACGGTAGTAACATCTTCCAGATAGAGTATTCATCGTGGCCGAATCGTTGACAACCGCGCCTCAGATGACCCGCCCCACGGCCCGCACGTCCGAGGCGAAAGAAACGCCGCTCAAGATCCGCGTCGACAATCTGAACTTCTATTACGGCGACACGCGCGTCCTGCACGACATCACCATCGCCCTCCACTCGAACCAGGTGTCGGCCTTCATCGGGCCGTCGGGCTGCGGCAAGAGCACGTTCCTGCGCACGCTGAACCGGATGAACGACATCATCGCCGGTACGCGCGCCGACGGCAAGATTCTGATTGACGACAAGAACATCTATGCCGGCGGCACCGACGTCGTGGATCTCCGGCGCCGGGTCGGCATGGTCTTCCAAAAATCCAATCCGTTTCCCAAGTCGATTTTCGAGAACGTGGCGTACGGCATCCGCATCAACGGCATGGCACGCGACCGGGCGGATCTGGTCGCCCGGGTGGAGGAAAGCCTCAGGCATGCGGCGCTCTGGGACGAGGTGAAGGATCGTCTTCAGGAGTCGGCGCTCGCCTTGTCGGGCGGACAACAGCAACGACTTTGCATCGCACGCGCGCTGGCGGTACGGCCGGAAATTCTCCTCATGGACGAACCGGCCTCGGCGCTCGATCCGATCGCGACACAACGCATTGAAGAGCTGATTTACGATCTGAAGAAGGACTACACGATCGTCATCGTCACGCACAACATGCAACAGGCAGCGCGCGTGTCCGACCACACGGCGTTCTTCTGGCTCGGCAAGCTGGTCGAGTACGGCCGCACCGAGCAGATCTTCACGACGCCGAGAGAAAAACTCACCGAGGACTACATCACAGGACGATTCGGCTAAATGGAACGCCAGCATTTTCAGCAGGAACTGGGATCCTTGAAAGAGCGGCTGCTCGCGATGGGCGGCCTGGCGGAGGACCGCGTCCGGACGGCCATGCAGGGGCTGGTCGAGCGCGACGGTGACCTCATCGACGAGGTGCTCAACGGTGACATGCCGCTGAACGAGCTGCACATCGAGATCGACGATCTGTGTCTGAAGCTGCTCGCCCTCCACTCCCCGATGGCGGCGGACCTGCGCGCCGTGATGGCGGCCATCAAGATCAATAGCGACCTGGAGCGCGTCGGAGATATGGCGGTCAACATCGGCGAGGCTGCGCGCCGGTACACGTCGCATCCTCCGGTGAAAAAGCTGATCGACATTCCGCGGATGGCGACCACCGCGCAAAGCATGCTGCGGGACGCGCTGGATTCCTACGTTCGCGGAGACATGCAGCTCGCGCAACACGTGCTGGACGAGGATGACGTGCTCGATTCGCTGAAGACTCAGGTGTTCCGGGAGCTGCTGACCTACATGCTGCAGTCCCCCTCGACGATCGAGCCGGCCCTCGACCTCATTCTCATCTCGCGCCACCTCGAACGGATCGGCGACCACGCGACGAACATCGCCGAAGACGTCATCTTCATGGTCTCGGGTCGCGACGTCCGTCACCACGCGGCCGATCATCACATCTAGAGATCGACGGAACTAGAGATCTATAGATCTCTAGTTCTTTGGATCTATAGTTATGTGCGTGTCTCGCGCATGTGTCTTCTGCCGTCGCGAACCAGCACAAGCGCCCTGGACGCCTTTCTGCAGCGAGCGCTGCAAACTTCAGGATCTTGCCCGGTGGGTGGACGGCCGCTATCGGATACCGGCCGAGCCGGTTCCAGCGGATACGGAGCCGGGTATCGACGACTCGACCAATGACTGACGACCGACGACTAACGACTGACGACTGATGATGTCTGACACCCTGACCATTACCGACAACCGCACGGGCAAGCAGTACGAAATCCCGGTCAAGGACGGCGCCATTCGCGCGACCGATCTCAAGCAGATCCAAGCGGGACCGGACGATACCGGATTGATGACCTACGACCCGGCGTTCCTGAACACGGCCGCTTGCCGCAGCGCCATCACCTACATCGACGGTGACAAAGGAATCCTCTGGTACCGCGGCTATCCCATCGAGCAGCTTGCGGAAAACTGCAAGTACCTGGAGGTGGCCTATCTGGTGCTGTTTGGCGAGCTGCCAACCGAAGCGCAGCTCCGATCCTGGACCGACGCCATTACACAGCACACGCTGCTGCACGAGAACGTCAAGAAGCTCATGGAAGGGTTCCAGTACGACGCGCACCCCATGGGCATCTTCATCAGCACGATTGGCGCGTTGTCCACGCTCTACCGCGACGCCAAGCTGGTCTTCGATCAGGAGTCACGCAACCGGCAGTGCCTGAGGCTGGTGGCGAAGGTCGCGAGCATCGCCGGCTACGCCTACCGCCACAGCATCGGCCGCAACTACGTGTATCCGGACAACGAGCTCAGCTTCACCGGCAACTTCCTGAACATGCTGTTCAAGATGACCGAGCTGAAGTACCGGCCGCATCCGGTGCTCGAGCGCGCCCTCGATGTGCTGTTCATCCTGCACGCCGACCACGAGCAGAATTGCAGCACGACCGCGATGAGGACCATCGGGAGCTCGCACGTCGACCCCTACTCCGCCATCGCCGGCGCTGCGGCGGCGCTCTACGGACCGCTGCACGGCGGCGCGAACGAGGCGGTACTGCGCATGCTGGAGGAAATCGGCACGATCAAGAACGTGCCGGCGTTCATCACCCGCGTCAAGGCAGGCGACGGCCGGCTGATGGGCTTCGGGCATCGTGTGTACAAGTCCTACGACCCACGCGCCAAGATCATCAAACGTATTGCCGACGAAGTGTTCGAGGTGACGGGCAAAAACCCGCTGCTCGACATCGCATTGGAGCTCGAGCGCATCGCGCTGCAGGACGAGTATTTCGTGACGCGCAGGCTCTACCCGAACGTCGATTTCTACTCGGGCCTCATCTATCAGGCGATGGGCTTTCCCAAGGACTTCTTCCCCGTGCTGTTCGCGATTCCCCGCACCGCCGGCTGGTTCGCGCAGTGGGAGGAAATGCTGCGCGACCCCGAACAGAAAATCGCGCGGCCGCGGCAGATTTACGTCGGCCAGAAGGCCCGGGAATTTGTGCCGAGGGATAAACGCTAGGCATGGTTCTGGGTTCCAGGTTCTGGGTTCTCGGTTCTCCGTTCTTGGCTCTCGCACTAGCTGTGATAGCCGCATGCGCGACCGGGCCCACGGCCCAGAGCCCAAAGCCAGCAGCCGCTTTCGACTCCGCCCGCGCGTACGAGCACCTGCGCCACGTCGTGAGCTTCGGTCCGCGGCCGTCGGGCTCTCCTGCCATCGAGCGCACCCGCGCCTACATCACCGAACAGCTGAACGCGGCTGGCGTGACCGTCACCCAGCAATCGTTCGTCGCGAAGACGCCCGTCGGCGACATCCCGATGGTGAATCTCATCGCCACGATCCCTGGCGCTCGCAAAGAGCGCATCGCCATCTCGGGCCACTACGACACCAAAGCGTTTCGCGAGTTTCGGTTCGTGGGCGCGAACGACGGTGGCTCGAGCACCGCGTTCCTCATCGAGATGGCACGCGTACTGACGGACCGTTCGAACACCTTCACGATCGAGCTGATATTCTTCGATGGCGAAGAGGCCACGCTGCGAGACTGGGGCGGGACCGACCATACGTACGGGAGCCAGCGTTACGTCGAGGCCGCTCGCACAACTGGAACGCTGTCGGGCCTCAAGGCCCTCGTGCTCGTTGACATGATTGCCGAGCGTTCGCCGCGTTTCCTCCGCGAGGCTCATTCAACGCCGTGGCTCACGGAGATGATCTGGGCCACGGCAAAACGCCTGGGTCACGGATCGGTCTTCGTCGACGCGGGCACGCCGATCGAAGACGACCACGTTCCGTTTCTGAAGGCCGGTATCCCGGCCACCGACATCATCGATCTCGACTATCCGGCCTGGCACACCGCCGCCGACACGCTCGATCAGACCTCGGCGCGCAGCCTGCAGATCGTCGGCGATGTCGTGCTCGGCTCGCTTGGGGCGATCGAAACTCGACTCTCGAAGTGATGTCTCACAGGAAAAGCATTCTTACCGGAAGTACATCGTCAACAGGGCAATGAGGACCAGGATCGCGAAGACAACGTAAACCGCGAGCGGCCGCTTTGTTTTCTTGGCGACGTAGGGCTTCGTCACCGGCTCGTCGACCGACGCCCCGCATCGAAAACAAATCAATGCCCTCTCGGCGATGTCGGTCCCGCATTCACGACATTTCATGAGCGCCTGAGTATGGCACAATCCCGTCCATGATTCCGCTGCGCGACGTCATCCCGTCGCGAACGTTTCCCTTCTTTACGATCGCTTTCATCGTTCTCAACAGCGCCGCGTTTGTGCTCGAGCTGTCGCTCGGCCCTCGGCTGGAGGCGTTTCTGTACTACTACGGTGTCGTGCCCGCGCGGTTCAGATGGCTGCCCGTGCTGACGTCGATGTTCTTGCACGCCGGCTGGCTGCACATCCTCAACAACATGCTGTACCTGTGGATTTTCGGAGACAACGTCGAGGACCGGCTCGGCCACGTGCGCTTCGTGCTGTTCTATCTGTTCTGCGGTGCGACGGCGGCGCTCGCGCATGCGTACATGAATCCGCTCTCCACGATCCCCACCGTCGGCGCCAGCGGCGCCATCGCCGGAGTGATGGGGGCGTACTTCGTGATGTATCCGCGGTCACGCGTCCTGGCGCTTGTGCCGCTGTTTATCATCTGGGAGCTCATTGAGGTGCCAGCGATCCTGTTTCTCGGCATCTGGTTTCTGATGCAGTTTCTTAGCGGGGTGGGATCGATTGCGGCGAACGTGGGCACAGAATCTGGGGGCGTCGCCTTCTGGGCTCACGTTGCAGGGTTCGTGGCCGGCATGGGTGCGGTACTGGTGCTGAAGAAGCCGACCCGCAAACAATGGGCGTGAGCACTACTTGCCCGATCGGATCTGCGCGGAAATCTTGGCGAGCTCGATGGCGAGGCGCTCGAACTCCTCCTCGTACTGACCAGCCGGCATCTGCCCTTTGCGGCCTTTCAGTTGCTCGATCTCCGTTTCGATGCCGATGCGGCGCTTTTCGAGACCGGCAAGCACGGCGTTCGCGGAGGTGGCAGCGGGGGGCGGGTCGAAGAACGTCGTCTTGGCCAGCACGCCATTCGATCCGTCATCGATGATCGACCGCTCGGTCACGAGCGTGCCTTTCTGATCGAACGCCTGCTTCACGGCCTGCCCTGCATAGGTGAACGCCTCCCAGACAGACAGGCGGCCGTTCTTGTCGTTGTCGGCTTTCGCCACCTGCTCCAGCGCCTCGATGAAGTACTGCGGGAACAGCGTGGCATATTTCTGCGCGGCAGAATCGGTAGCCGCGATGATGATGCGGTTCTTCGCGGCGAGTGCCGGCACGAACTGGAAACTCGAGCTCGTCGTGTTGACGAACACCAGCCGAGCTGGATTGCCGTCCAACGCCGTTTTCCACTCTTTTGAGTCGATATCTGGTCCGACGAGGTTGAATTTGGCGGCCGTCCCATCGAACGTGCCGTGTCCGATCAGTACGACGAGCAGCGTGTCGTCGGCGGTGAGTCTCGGCTTCAACGTCGCGAGCCTGCGCGTCACGTTCTCGCGGGTTGCCGACGTCGTGGCCGTGCCGCT
This sequence comes from Vicinamibacterales bacterium, assembly GCA_035281225.1. Taxonomy (GTDB): domain Bacteria; phylum Acidobacteriota; class Vicinamibacteria; order Vicinamibacterales; family JAMQPK01; genus JAMQPK01. Next base: position 45,276 of record DATEEI010000094.1, on the reverse strand, counting down.
CTCAGAGAGCACGGTGATGTGACCGGCCGCAAAGCCGAACCCCTTCCGCAACGTGGTTTCGAGCGTCGACACCCAGCCACGCTGGCGCTCGGCGAACTTCTCGCTCCCGGATACGCCCGATACGATGATCGCGAACCGCTCCTCGGCCAGTGCGGATGTGGCGAACCCAGCAGCACCGACAATCATGAGAACAAGGGCGCGGAGAACAATCACTGACCGACCACCTTCAGCAGGAGATCCTGCGCCCGTGGATACCCTGGTGCGACCTCGATGGCGGCGAGGATCGCGCGTCGCGCCTGCGCTTTGTCGCCAAGCGCGAGATAGCTCTCCGCGAGATCGGCGTGCGCGGACGCGGGGTCAAGCGATCCCGAAGCGATGGCGGCTCTGAACTCCCGGGCGGCCGTGCGCGCATCTCCAGCCTGCATCTTCAAGCGCCCAAGCAGCGAGTGGTTGCCCGCGTCGAATGGATCCAGTTGTGCGATGCGCTCGTATGCGGTCATCAAGCGCGCCGGCGCCGCGCCGGTGTCCTGCAAATGCTTGGCGAGCAGACGGGCGGAGTCGAGATCGGTGTTCGCCTGCTGCAGAACCTTCTCGAGCTCGCCGATCGCACGCGCGCGATCGTTCCGCTGCAGCGCCATCTGCGCCATCATCGAGTGAGGACTCTTCGGCCCAGTGGCCATCGGCACCATCTGCGCCGCGCGCTCGAGCACTTTGAACGCTTCGTCGGTGCGCCCGGCCTTCCACAGAAACTCGCCCAACGCGACCTGCGCTTGAAAGCTCTCGGGAAATGCCGCGGCGATCGCCTCAGGATTGCCCTTTCCAGGCTCCAGCTCTTTGGGCGGGCTCAGCGCTCTCACGACGGCGCTGTACTTTCCCGCCAGCACTTTATCGAAGTCGGCCTGCAGCTTGTCGATGTCGACACCCAGTCCCGCCTTGAGTGCCGCTTCCCCCTCCAGACCTTCACCGTATGTCACGAGCAGCTTGCGAAGCGCCGCTATCCCGTAGGTCTCGACGATGTGCTCGGTGAGGATGGACGCTTCGTAGTAGGCGAGCGATATTTTCTCGGGATCCTGGAACGCCGCGTTCAGCTCGCGAACGCTCATGTGCTCGCGCCTGCCATAGGCCATGACGAACGTCAGCTCGCCTTCGCGCCCCCATGCCGGCGAGCCGAGCTTCTCCTCGTAGGTCGAGATGCCTTCGGTGAGCCAGCGAGGCACCCGCTGCTTCGACAGCTGCAGCGTCATGACGTGGGCGAGCTCGTGCCAGAGCGTCGGCGCCCAGTTGAAGTCTCCTGGAGGCCGCGCTTTGGGTGAATCGAGGGTGACGACGCGACCGAAGCAGGCGCCGAGCGCGCCGATCATGCCGGGCAATCCGACGGTGCGGACCGCAAAGTCGTCGTGCTTCGGAAACATTTCGATCAAGATCGGTCCGCGTGGAGTGAATTGATATTTTTCTGAGAAGGTCGCCAGCGCCCGCTGGGCCAAGGGCAACACGTACTCGCGCATCACCGGCATCTCAGAGGAATGCATCTTGACGACGATATTGCCTTCGGTGATTGTCTCGAACTTTTCGAGCGAATCGAGCATCGTCAGAAGGTTGAATGTCGTCTGATTGAATTTGTCGCGGGCGAAAGCCCGCTCGAGCACCGTGCGGGCCTCGGCCTCGTCGCCGGTCCGAAGCAGCTGCACGCCGAGCGCCCCCAGCGTGCGCGCATCGTTGGCATCGAGCGCCAGTGCCTTGCGGCTCAACGCGACGGCCTCTTCAAAACGATAATTGGCCGCCGCTAGGTCGCCAGCCACGCGATAGACATCGCTGAAACGCGGATTGATCTTCAGCGCCGCGGCGGTTTCCTGCTGAAAGTCGCTCTGGCGATCTTCGATGTAGGCAACCGCCCCGTTCAGGGCAAGCGCGTCGAGGCTGACAGGATTGATAGCCTTCGCCGTTGCGACCGCCGCCTTTGCGGCCTCTCGATCGCTCTTGTCGAGGTGAATCTGGGCCATCAGCAGGTAGCCCGCCACCACATCGGGGTCGAGCGCGAGCGCCTGTTGAACGGCCTTTGTCGCCCCCGGCGGATTCACGTCCAGCAGCGCCTGCGCCATTCCCAGCAATGCCGGAATCCACTTGTCGTCGGCCCTGAGTGCATCCTGAAAAGACTTGGCCGCCTCAGAGTTGTTGTGGACCTGCAGAAACAGTTCTCCCCAACCTGTATGGACAGCAGGGTCATCTGGAGCTTTCTCGGTCGCGATGCGGTAAGCATCGTTGGCGAGCTGAAACTCACCAAGCGCTCGGGCAGCGCGGCCCAGACGGGCGTACTCAGAAGCAGACGTGCGCGGTCCCGCCTGTATGTTCGAGAGGCGTTGGAGCAGAGGTCGCGATTCGTCGCGGCGACCCATCATTTCGTAGAACAGCCCTAACTCAAGTGCGGCCTCCCCGTCTGGGGCGCGCACGGCAATCGGCTTCAGCAACGCTTCGGCGTCCACATATTGACCGCGATTGATCGCAGCACGCGCCTTGATGACCGTGGGATCCGTGGCGCCCTGCGCGTACGCCACACGGCTGGATCGGCCGTCCGACACGGTGCCGACGGCCAGCGCCGCGGCGAGGAGCCGGAACAGCACGCCCCGCCAGAACCCAGACTGTATGGTGATCACTCCTTAGGCGCGATTACCGCGGTTGTCGTCATCCGGATCGTCAGTGCTCTTCGGCGCCCTGCCCTGTTCGTCCAGGAAGACCATCGACTGATGGGACGGAATCTCAAACCGCTTACCGCACGTCTTGCAGGTGACGTCGTCGTCCATCCGAATGAGATAATCGCGGAGCTTTGCATACAGCGCGCGATCGCGGGCATCAGCTCGGGGCGGTAGTGATGGCTTCTTGGTGCGGCGCATCCAGCGCACCATGTACTCGTTGCGGCGCTTGCAGCGGGGACAGGAATATTGAGCGGGCTTCTGCTCGGGGCGCTCAGTAAAAAAGTCCCGTTCATCCATGAACCCATCATATCCCATCGCCTTTTACGTCTCGGGGCACGGTTTCGGCCATACGTCGCGGGTTATCGAGGTGATCCGCGCGGTCCTTCGCCGCCGGCCGAACGCGGCTGTCGTTGTGAAGACCTCGGCACCCAGACGTCTGTTCGAACGCGCACTGTCGGGACGTATCCAGTTCGTCGAACTGTCATGCGATGCCGGAATGGTGCAAACCGACAGCCTTCATATCGACGAGGCCGAGAGCATCAGGCAGGCCCTCGCGTTTCAGGCGGAGCTGCCGCATAAAGCCGAGGGCGAGGCCGCCTTTCTGCGGCAAGCCGGTGTTCGTATGGTGGTCGGGGATATCCCGCCGCTGGCCTTTGAAGCCGCGAACGCCGCCGGCGTGCCATCGGTGGCGATCGGTAACTTTACGTGGGACTGGATCTACGAGGGGTACCCAGAGCACTCGCCCTTCGAGCTCTTGCAGCAGATTCGCGCGACGTACCAGAAGGCCACACGCGTGCTGCGGCTCCCCATGTCCGGCGGGTTTACCGGACTCGAGCGGGTCATGCGCGATATCCCGTTCATCGCGCGACAGTCGCGACGCGAACCCGATGAGGTGCGGCGCGAGCTCGGCTTGCCACCGCGCCCCGTCGACAAGCCCCTTGTGCTGGTATCGTTTGGTGGTTACGGCCTGGCAGGGCTCGATAGCGACGGGCTTGGCGGGCTGCGAGACTACAGAATTGCGACGACCGACCTGCCCACTGGCGATCGTTCGATCAAACCGACGCCGGGTCTTCTCTACATATCCGAGCAGCAGTTGTATGCGAGCGGCTATCAGTACGAAGATCTCGTCCGCGCCGCCGATGTCGTGGTGACGAAGCCCGGGTACGGCATCATCAGCGAATCGATCGCCAACGACACAGCCATCCTCTACACAGCGCGAGGCCGCTTCGTCGAATATGACCTGCTCGTGAAAGAGATGCCGCGCTATCTCCGCGCGCAGTACATCTCCCAGGACGATCTACTGAAGGGCAACTGGGCGCCGGCGCTGGAGAAACTCCTGAACCAGCCGGCACCAACTGAGAAGCCCGGCCTGAACGGGGCGGATGTCGCGGCCGAGGAAATTCTGAAACAGGGCTAAAGCCCTGTGCCACCGAGCTTGCAGCTCCCAGCCGCCAGCTACGAACTACCAGCTACGGGCTACCGGCTATCAGCCGTCCCTTCCCACTTCTTACTTCCCACTTCTTACTTCTTACTTCTCAGCGTCAGTACCTCACATGATGCACCCAGGCCGGCGGGACGTTCGGCCAGACCCATTCACGCGCAAACTCTCTTTCGCCGAGCACGCCCTCGATAGCCTCGCCGACGCCTTTCAGGCGATCGCGCTCGGGGCCGGCGCTCACCAACATCTTTGCAGGGCGGATCAGGATGTACTGGAAGAACGAGAGGACGCCGCCGGGCTTGAGCAGCTTCGAGTAGGCCTGAAGGATGTCGCGCACGTTCTCAGACGAGAAATTGTTGAGCGGCAGGCCCGAAATCACGAGATCGAACTGTCCGTCGTTTCCCAGCGCGCCGAGCTCCTGGACCGATCCTTCGACGAGATGGCAGCGCGTAGCGGCGCCGCGGAATGATGGCTTCTCCTTGAAAGCGCTGCGCAGATGCGCGGCAAATGTCGGGTTGAGCTCGACCATCCAGAGCTGATCGTCGTGACGCAATCGATCGACGATGCAGCCGGTCACCGCGCCGGTGCCAGGCCCTGCTTCGAGAATCTTCTGCGGCGCATCCCCTTGTCCGACATGGCGGCACAGCGCGTTGCCGAGCGCTCGTCCACTGGGAACAAGCGAGCCCGTCGTCTGGTGATTACGCAGGAACTGTGTAAGAAAGGTCTGATAATCCGAAAGTCGGTTCATTGCCCATTTGGACAAATCACGAGCGACCAGATTTTCGGGACGTTCACTTTCTCAATCGAGGCGGCACGCAAACCAGTTTGCGCGAGAAACGCGGGGAGATCGAAGTCCGATTTGAAGCCAAGGTGTAAGGTAAGCGGCGCAATCGCGCGCTCGACTCTGGACGGAATCGGATTGTCGCTTAAAAAGTGGTTGAGGAACACAAGCCGGCCGCCGGGCCGGCAGACGCGTCTCATCTCGCGAGTCACTGCGAGCGGATCGGGCACGCAGTTGATGAAGTACGGCGCGTAGACGATGTCGAATGAATTGTCGGGAAACTTGAGCTCGGTCGCATCCATCTGGATGAGCCGGACGTGGCGCAAATGGTACTGGGCGACGCGGGTCCGAGCACGATCGAGCATGCCTTCGGAAAAATCGATCGCCGTCACCGAGCAACGCTGCGGATACAACGGTAACCCGATGCCCGTGCCGACTCCGACTTCGAGGATTTGATCGTCCGGCTTGATCCCCATGCGCAGGATAGCGCGCACACGGCCGTGATGAAGCGGAAGCCCGAAGAAGAGGTCGTAGACCGACGCCATCTTCCCGTAGACCCCTTCGACAAACGACGTCTCGAGCGAAATAGCCGACAGCGAGCGGGTCGCCGCGTCGGTGCCCACGAAGTCCTTGTCGTAGTTCTCTTCTCGCGGAAAGAGCAGCGCCATACGCCTCCGGTCAGGACTATATATCAGATCGTCATGCGCTCGTGAGCAAGGGTAGTGCCATCTATAAGGAGATAAGAGTCGGACACCAGCTCGAGCCCGATTGAGGGAACGTGTTGCCGTTGCGCCACGGTGTATCGGTGATGATGGCCAAACAGGTGCAGCCGCGGACGCATGGCCTCCAGCACTTCATTGATCTGCGTCTTTCCAGCATCCTTGACGCGCTCCAGCGGAAACGGGCGCGGCGCTTCATGGGATAGAAATATGTCAACATCCACGAGGGTCTTACAGGCCTCGACTTCCTCCTGCACAAAATGGCGACGCCGATCGTCGCGCGCGGTAAGGCGCCGTAGCGCAGAGGCTGGCTTGTCGTACCACGTAGGAGCGAAGGTGCCACCGAGCCCGGCTATGACGAGCCCCGGCTCGACCGAGCCGTGCGTAACACCGGTCTGCACGGCGCTGGCATTAGGGATGTAGAAGAGGTTCGGTATCGTGCCGGACCCGGGAGGTTGAGCCGCGACGAAATCGAAGTCTTCGTTGTTGCCTTTGATCCAGTAGAGAGGCGCGCGCGGCCGCGGATACTCGCCGTTGTCGTCGGCCAAGTCGCCGGGACACACCCAGAAGGCGACTTCCGGATGAGAGGCCATTACGCGATCCAGCGCCTCGAAGTCGCCGTGAATATCCCCTATGGCTCCGAATGTCACTTATCGCTGCGCCGGAGTGGGCGCGTCGGCACGTACTGGAACGAGCAGGTCTTTCTTATCCCAGATGAAGTCGCTCTTGTTGTAGACCGCGAGCTCGTAGTCTTTGCCCATGAAAATCGCTGACACGGGACAGGCCTCTTCGCAGTACCCGCAAAAGATGCAGCGCGTCTTGTGGATCTGGTAGGTCACGGCATAGCGGGGTCCGGCCATGACCGTGCCGTTATTCTCCGCCGCCTCGAGGTAAATCGCGTCTGCCGGACAAGCCACGGCGCACAACCCGCACGCGACACATTTCTCCAGGCCGGCTTCGTCGCGCATCAGCACCTGCTTGCCCCGCCACTTTGGGAACATCGGCACTTTCTGATCGGGATAGTTCACCGTGACCGACGGCTTGAACATGTACCTGAAGGTCGTCCCGAACCCCGTGATCAATGCGCCGATGCCTTCTAGAACCTGCTTGAACATACTGCCCCACATTGTAAGCCACATGAGGAGATAGGGTAAGCTTCCACAAGAGCTTCCAGCTACCAGCTCTCAGCTGCCAGCAATAACTGGGAGCTGGAAGCTGGTAGCTGGTAGCTGCCCAAGCGCCATGCAGCCGAAATTCCTCACTGCGGATCAGTTTCTGCTGACGACGCTGGTCGTCAAGATCACCATCGTCGCGGCGCTCGCCACGATCCTCGTCCGATATCATCGCTTTCGACACATCCTCATTTCAGAGCGTCGCGCCTGGCCCGAGCGGCTGCTGTTTGCATTCAGTCTCGGTATACCGCTGGCGGCCGGCGTGATCTCGCGGCTGCTGCTGAGCTACGACGCCGCCGACCTCACGCTCGAAGGCGCCTTTCTCGCCGGCCTGATCGCCGGCCCGTACGCGGGCGCCATCGTCGGACTGCTCGTCGCAGCGCCAGCCCTCGTCGCCGGTGAATTCATCGCGTTGTTCTTCGCGGTGGGCTGCGGCTTCGCAGGCGGCGGGCTGCGCGAGGCGTGCCCGAACAAGGAAGAGATCTGGCATTTTTCTCCGTTCGTATTCACCCGGCTCCATCGCCACGTCTGGCGCATGGTCAAGACGGTGAGCGTCGACTGGGCCGTCATCCTTCTGCTGGCCCCCGTCGCGCTCGAGTTGCTACGGCAGGCGCTGGGTTGGCGCTTCGGCTCCGAGCGGTTGTTCTTTCTGCACATGCAGAACATGTCGCCGTGGTGGGTCTTTCTCGTCGTGCTGACGACCGTGTTGTGCGTCGCCACACCGATCAAGATCTGGAACAACGCGCGCATCGAACACCGCTTGCAGGAACAGGAAAAGCTGCTGCTGACGGCGCGTGTGGAGGCGCTGGCAAGCCAGATCAACCCGCATTTTCTCTTCAATACGCTGACGTCGATCCAGTCCCTCATCCGATCGAACCCGGAGACGGCTCGAACCGTCGTCGTCAAACTTTCAGGACTGTTGCGTCGGCTGCTGCGCAGCGGCGATCATTTCGTCACGTTGCGAGAAGAGCTGGAGTCGATCGACGAGTTCCTCGACATCGAGGTCATCCGCTTCGGGCCGCAACTCTCGGTTGAAAAGCAGATCAGCCCCGAGACGCTCGACGTGATCGTGCCGAGCATGATCTTGCAGCCGCTCGTGGAAAACTCGATCAAACACGGGTTCTCGCGCAAGGTGGGTGGCGGCCGTATCATCATCCGCAGCATGCGCCAGAACGGACACGCGATCATCGAGGTGGAGGATGATGGCATCGGCATGACTGACGAGCGCATGGACACCGCCCTCACCGACGGCATCGGACTCAGCAACGTCAACGAGCGCCTCAGTGTCATCTACGGCGCCGCGTATCGCGTCAGAATCACCAGCGTGTCGAACCTCGGCACGATCATCCGGCTGGAAATTCCCGACATGGCGTCGCCTGAGAGGATTACAGCATGACGGCTACCAGTTGCCAGCTACCAGCTACTAGTAGTCTCCAGTTGGTAGCCCCTGGAAACTGGAAGCTCGCAGCTGGCAGCTTCTCATGTCACTAACAGCCATCGTCGTCGATGATGAGCAGCTCGCACGGGAAGAGCTGTGCTACATGCTCGAGCAGATGGGCAGCGTCGAAGTGATCGCGCAGGCCGGCAACGGTCTCGAGGCTGTTGGGCTGGTTGAGCGTCTTGCGCCTGAGGTGGTGTTTCTCGACGTCCAGATGCCCGGCCTCAATGGGTTCGAGGTGGCACATCGGCTGATTCAGAACGGAACGTCGCCGAATATCGTGTTCGTCACGGCATTCGATCAGCACGCCATCGAAGCCTTCGAAGTGAATGCGGTGGATTACCTCTTGAAACCTATCGAGGCCGCCAGGCTCGAAAAGGCGGTCGAGCGGGCCCGCCAGCGGGTCGTGCCGGCCAAAGAGGCTCCGCTGAACGACCAAATCGAGCGCATCGTGCAGCTGATGTCCGAGCGGCAGAGCAAGCGGGAGCGGGTGGCCATCAGGGTCGGTGAACGGTTTCTCTTGGTCCAGGCCGAAGAGATAATCTATGCGTCACTTACGGACGACTCGATTAACATAGTAACCAACCAGCTGGCCGGGACGTCTAACTTCAGGACACTGGACGAGCTCCAGGCGCGGCTCGACCCCAGCATCTTCTGGAGAGTTCATCGGTCGCACCTGGTCAACATCAACAAAGTTAAGGAGATAGTCCCCTGGTTCAGCAGGAATTACATCCTCAGGATGAAGGACACGAAGGCGACGGAGATCCCGGTCAGCCGCTCCCAAACCAAACGGCTGCGGGAGTACCTGCGGTTGTAGACACGCGCGCCCAGCGCAGCGACGCCGAGCAATTGCCGCTGGGCATGGAGCCCGCCATGGCTGGCGACGCGTCGGCGGGATCGGTCGTCGCTCCCGTCATCGTCACGGTTCCAGTTCCTGCCGATCCCGCAACCCGGTCCAAGGCGGCGGAACGGCTGCAGCTGGTCCGCGACGAGCTCGTGGCCTGGTTCAAGACCCTGGCGTCGGCAGCCGTGTACGCGACCCTGATCGTGACCTTCGGCTTCCAGGTCGCCCGCGTCGAAGGCATGAGCATGGCGCCGACGCTGGAAGATCAGGACCGGCTGATCGTCAACAAACTCGCCTATCGCATCGGCGAACCGCATCACGGCGACATCGTGATGCTCTACTATCCCATCGACCCCAAAAAGTCGTTCGTCAAACGCGTGGTCGCCGAAGAAGGCGATACCGTTCGGATCGTCGACGGCAACGTGTTCGTCAACGAGGCACCCATGAAGGACGAGTTCGTGCCGGAAGACTACCGCGCGCACGACGATTGGGGCCCGCAGGTGATTCCCGAGGGCTACTACTTCGTGCTTGGCGATCACCGGAACAACAGCTCCGACAGCCGCCATTGGGGGTTCGTGCCGAAGCGCTACATCATCGGGAAGGTGCAGATCCGCTGGTGGCCGATACCGACCGCGCGTCTCTTCTAACGCACGACTCCCGCTATCGCGAAGTCCGGCGCGTTCTCCTTCGCATCCTTTCCCTGAATATCGCCGTCGCCCTTGCGAAGATCGTGTTCGGACAGCTGAGCGGCTCGATCAGCATCCTGTCCGATGGATTCCATTCCCTGACCGACGGCGCGTCGAACGTCGTCGCACTCGTGGGGCTGCGGCTCGCGAACAAGCCCCCCGACGCAAATCATCCGTACGGCCACCGAAAGTTCGAAACGCTCGCAGCCGCCGCCATCGCCCTCTTCCTCCTCGTGATCGTCATCGAAATTGCCCAGGCGGCATTCGTTCGATTGCGGTCCGGGGGCGCGCCTGCGGTCACCGCCACCAGCTTCATCATCATGTTCGCCACACTGGCGATCAACATGGCGGTCGTGCGGTTCGAGCGCCACGCCGCGCGGCGTCTGTCGAGCGAGCTGCTGATGGCCGATGCACGCCACACGCAGAGCGATGTCGTGACATCGCTGGCGGTGATCGCCGCGCTCATGGGTTCGGCGAATGGATATGCCATTCTCGATCCGCTGGCGGCGGTCGTCATTATCGGTTTCATCGGTTATGCGGGCCTTACCATCGCCCGGGACGCGACGAAGATCCTGTCGGATGCCATTGTGATTTCCGAAGAAGACGTCCAGCGGATTGTGCAGGGCGTGCCTACCGTGCTGGGCTGCCACCGTATCCGCTCCCGCGGCTCGGCCGATCACGTCTTTCTCGATCTCCATGTCTGGCTGGATGGAGCGACTCCCCTGACCCAGGCCCACGCCGTGTCGCACCAGGTGAAAGACATGTTGATGGAGCGCTATCCGCAGATTGCGGACGCGATTATTCATATAGAACCGCCGCCTAAGGGCGGCGGTTAGTCGTCAGTCGGTGGTCGTCAGTCGTCAGTCAGTCACGCCGCAGGTACTCGCCGGACCGCCCGCCCCGCTTTTCCAGGACACAGATCTCTCCGATGACCATCGCCTTGTCGATCGCTTTCAGCATGTCGTAGATCGTGAGCGCTGCGACGGCCACCGCCGTGAGCGCTTCCATCTCGACGCCGGTTCTTGCCGTCGTGCGCACGCGGGATTCGATGGTGTAGCCGTCCCTCGCTCGGGTGATCTCCACGTCGACGTGGGAGATCGGCAGCGGATGGCAGAGCGGGATCAAATCCGACGTGCGCTTGGCGGCCAGGATACCCGCGAGCCTGGCGGCCTGAAGCGGATCGCCCTTTTTCACCTTCCCTGCCCGAATCGCGCGCAGCGCGGCGGCGCCGACCGTAATGCGGCCGCGAGCAACGGCCTCCCGGGCCGTCTCAGCTTTGTCTCCTACGTCCACCATGCGCACGCGCCCCGTCTTGTCGACGTGAGACAAACCCTGGGGACTAGGAACTGGGGACTGGGGGCTAGTTCCGCGTTCCGGCCGCTTCACTGTGTGATTTTTCTGTGGCATATCAATCCCCAGCCTCCAACCCCCAATCCCTAATCCCCAGTCCTAGTCTTCCTGCGCAAGATAGAACGACAGACTTTCCAACGATACCGTGAGGTCCACGCTCTTCAATTTCACGTCCTCCGGCGCGCGGAGCGTCCCAGGAGAAAAGTTCAGAATCGCCTTGATGCCAGCGCCCACAACCTGATTCACGACGTGCTGCGCCGATTCGGCGGGAACGGCGACGACGGCGATGGCGATCTTCTCGCGCGCAACGATTTTCCGGAGATCCTTGATGTCGAAGATCGGCACTCCGGCCCGCGAACGCTGGCCGACTTTCGAGGAGAGCGCATCGAAGAGCGCGACCATCTGGAATCCTTCCTGACGGAAGCCAGGATAGTCAGCGAGCGCGAGGCCAAGGTTCCCCGCGCCGAGAATCGCCACCTTCAACCTCCGCTCGAGGCCAAGGATCTGCCGAAGGTACTGCTGCAGATCCTTGACGTAGTAGCCCACCCCCCGCACGCCGAACTCGCCGAAGTTCGCCAAGTCTTTACGAATCTGCGCCGCGTTCAGGTGGAACCGGTGCGCGAGCGCCTGAGACGACACCGTCTTTACCCCTGCCCCGTCTAGGGAATTGAGGCATCGCAGGTAGACCGAGAGGCGGTTGGTCGTCAGCTCGGAGACCGAGTCGCTGAGTTGTTTACGCTTGATCGCCAATTTCACAAGGATTTTATAGCCGTTCCAGTCGGAACAGGTACAATCGAGGACGGAAACCCATCAAAATGCCGCACGCACGCCCGCGGAGCGCCTGCTGGATGGCGGCTGCCGCTCTCGTTATCTGGAACGCCGGAGACCCTCATGCCCAGCCGGCACAGCGCCGGGGAACAACGCCTGGTGCACTCGTCACCTATACGGGCTTTTTTCAGGGCCAGCCGGTCGTCGTACGCGGCACGCTCGCCACCCGCGATCAGCCGGTGTTGATCTCGCCGACGATTGATCGATCGATTCCATTGATCTTCAGCGGGCCATCGCCCATAGATGGGCCGGTCGAGTTGCGCGCCACCTTCTGGGACGTAGGGCGCATGCACCGCGAGGATCCGCGACTCGTCACGCTCGGCCTCGATCGCCTGATCCCGAACGGGCTGGAGACGAACAACTGGCCGAGGCCGGGCGCGATCATCGCGCTCGTAGTGACCGACGCCATGTCCGTCAAGGCTGCGGACAGCGAGCCGACCCTTCGGCAGATTGCGCTCGACCCGGTCAGCCACGCTGGGAAGCGCGTGACCATCGCCGGTCAATTTCGTGGCAAGAACCTGTACGGAGACCTGCCTCAGGGACCAGGGCTCAGCCAGTGGGATTTCGTTCTCCGCTCCGCCGATTCCGCGGTATGGGTGACCGGCCTTCGCCCTCGCGGCAAGGGCTTCAACCTCCATCCCGGCGCCCGTGTCGACACCGGCAGCTGGCTGCAAGCCACGGGTATCGTGAGGGAAGGCAAAGGGCTCGTCTGGATCGAGGCGCAACAGCTCGCGCTGACCAAGCCCACGCTCGAGATCAAGAACGCGGAAACGCCGCCCGTTCCGCAGATGGGTCCTCCACCGGAGGTCGTATTCAGCGATCCCGCAGACGAAGAGAGCGACGTGCCCCCGAAGAGGTTGGTTCGTGTGCAGTTTTCTCGCGACATGAACCCCGACACCTTCAACGGTCGCGTGCGCTGGAGCTTCACGACGGTGAACGCTGCGAACGTCGGCGTCACCACACCACTCGAGGCGCCCCGGATCCCTCAGTTCAAGTACGACAGCGCTCGGCGCGCGCTCGAATTTGCACTCACGCTCGACCAGCCTGCTTTCTACCGGAGCGTGCGCATCGAATTGCTCGACGGAATCGCCGCGACCGATGGCGCGGCGCTGAAGCCATGGACGTTGACGTTCACGTTCGGGGGGCCGTGAACCACGAAGAAAACCACGAAGACACGAAGAGCACGAAGGGGCTCCTCACCTCCTACGCTCCTGTAAAATCAGGACGTGAAGACATTCGACGCACGAACGCGGACGCGTTGGCGAGGCTGGCTGGCAAAACACCACGACTCAGTGTCCGAAGTCTGGCTGATCTTTCACAAACGGCATACTGGCCGGCCTTCGGTATCGTATGAGGACGCCGTCGACGAAGCGCTCTGCTACGGCTGGATCGACAGCTTAATCAAGCGGATAGACGACGACCGGTACGCGCGCAAGTTCACACCGCGAAGACCAGCCAGCGCCTGGTCGACGGTCAATCGCAGGCGCTACGAAGCCCTCAAATCGGCGAAGAGGCTCGCGCCGCCAGGCGTGCGCCGCTCCCCAACAGATCGAAGCGGCGATGCACCACAGGTGTCGAAGGTGCCCATCTACATCGTGCGGGAATTCAAACGTCACCCACGCGCCTGGAAATTCTTCGAAACACTCCCTCCGTCCCACAAGCGCGCCTACGTTGCCTGGATTGATTCTGCGAAACGGGACGAAACCAGGCGCAAGCGACTAGGAGAAGCGGTGGTGAAGCTGAATGCCGGAAAGAAGCCCAGCATCAACTAAGCGGCCCGATCGCGGGCCGATGAACAGGAAGATCAAGAGATCAGGAGAAACCACGAAGGGCACGAAGACACAAAGAACACGAAAAAGATGACGCGAGATCGCTCTGTGGAATGCGCCAAAGGGCTCCGTGGGGCGGGCATCGACTTCGTGGGCCGCGCCTTCGTCGCGAAGTCGATGGGACTCCTGGTCTCCTCCTCTCCTGCGAGAGGGCTATTTCACCGGCCCGAGCGCCAGCAGTGCTTCGACCCGGGCGCGCACTATGTCGGCGAGTTTCTCGCGATCTGAGATCTCCATCCCCTGAGTGGCGACAGGCTCGCCGATGCGAATGCTGACCTTCGTCGGCCTCACGATCCAGCTCCCTTTCCTCATCGACGCCGTGCCGCCCTGGATCGCGACCGGCACAACAGGCACCTGAGCCTTCAGCGCCATCAGAAACGGACCACGCTTGAAGGGAAGCATGTCGCCAGTGCGGCTACGTGTGCCTTCTGGGAACGTGAGGAACGAGTTCCCATCTCGCAGCGACTGGGCGGCCTGATCGATGGCCGCCATGGAATGTTCGCGGCTTCCGCGATCGATCGGCACGAAGCCCCCGATCAGAAATACCTTGCCAAGCAGCGGCAGCTTGGTCAGCTCGCGTTTGAACAGGACGTGCAGCCGCGGATGCAACACGCGAAAGAGAATCGGCGGATCGATGTTGCTTTGATGGTTGGAGCAGAACACTACCGCCTGTTCAACTGCCAGGTGTTCGCGGCCCGCGACGCGCGCGCGGATGCCCGCGAAGGATGCGGCGAGGGTGACGCCCCAATGTCCGAGGATGTAGAGCACACCCTTCCAGCGAAAGGCGAGCGCCAGCGCCATGCCGATCGGCGCCGCGAGGGCGACGTACAGAGACACGGCAACATACGCAGCGATCGAGCGAAGGGCAGCGACGACCGTGGACATGAACGCGTCGAAAGCGTACAGCAAAAAGGGCGACGATTCGAGAATCGCCGCCCTTTGAGGGATGTGATGTGAGTGCTATGAAGCCCGTGCGGCCCTGCGCGCCGACGCACGAGGCGCCGGAGCCACTTTGGCCGCCTTCGCGCGCGCGATGGCACGGGTGCGGGTCGTGAAGCTCCGCTCGAGTGCTTTTTCGACGCGGCCTTCGATCGATTCGGCCGTTTCGCGCATGACCTCTGAGATCTCTGACACGATCAGGAACTTCGCCCGATCGAGCATGCGCTTCTCACGGAACGACAAGCTCTTGGATCGGCTCAGCAGCGTCAGGCTCTTCAGCACATCCGCCACATCGTAAATAGAGCCGGTCCGCATCTTGTCCGAATTGTCCTTGAATCGACCCTTCCAGTTCTGATGATTGTCGATCTTCCCGTTCCCCAAGGCGTTGAACAGACGCTCGACCTCGGCATCGCCAATGGCGCGGCGCAGCCCAACGCCGTCAACGTTGTCGAGCGGAACGAGCACAGTCGTCTCGTTGGCGACGATGCGAAGATGATAAAAGCCGCACGTAGTGCCCAGGATGGTTTTTTCTTCGATACGAGTGACGACGCCGAGCCCCTGGTTGGGGTAAATGACCTTGTCTCCAACCTCGAATGTCACAGTGGTTCCCCCGTCATGAGGTGCTTAGATGAAGGCGCAAATTCTCGCGAAACGCCCTGCCAGTATACTGCGGGAATGGCCCGCAGAGCAACGAAATGTGGCAAAAAAACGCGTGTTTTCGCCATTTATTCGTCCTTGCGCTCGGCTGTTCTGATGCGATAATTTTGGCTGTAACGCTTTGATGTACAAGCAAGTAGCTGTCATTTTCGCCGCGATGGCTTTTATGGCTGAACCTTCGTTCGGCCAAGTGACCTTCTCAAAGGATGTGGCACCAGTCATCGCGCGGAAGTGCGCAAGCTGCCACCGTAAAGGAGGTTCAGCGCCTTTTTCTCTCGAGACCTACGTAAGCGCGCGGCCACGGGCCGCGCAGATTGTCAGGGCCGTCAAAGATCGCCGCATGCCTCCGTGGAAAGCCGATCCGCACGGACATGCGTTTACCGGATTGGATCCCCTGACCGCCGAAGAAATCCAAATTTTCGAACGATGGGTTGCGCAAGGCGTGCTTGAAGGAGATCGGCACGCCTTGCCGGCGATGCCACAGTGGACCTCCGGATGGCAAATCGGCGAGCCCGATTTAGTGGTCACGCTCGACGGTCCGTATCACCTTCCTGCCGGCTCCACCGACAGCTCGCGCGTGTTCGTCCTGCCGACGAAAACGGATCGTATGCGATACGTCCGAGCGATCGAGTTTCGGCCAGGGAGCTCGCGCATTCACCACGCGAACATCCGCATCGATTCGACGCCGGCATCGCGACACCTCGACGACCAGGACGCTGCACCCGGTTATGACGGCATCATCCTTCGCTCCGCGGTCTACCCCGATGGACACTTCCTCGGTTGGACTCCGGGC
This sequence comes from Vicinamibacterales bacterium, assembly GCA_035281225.1. GTDB lineage: Bacteria > Acidobacteriota > Vicinamibacteria > Vicinamibacterales > JAMQPK01 > JAMQPK01. The sequence goes on along the minus strand of DATEEI010000094.1, from coordinate 29,112 downwards.
CAGTCGGTGAGCCCATTGCCGGAGGGGCTCGCATGGCGCCTCACGCCCGGCAGCGATCTCGTTGTTCAACTGCACCTGGTCGCGGGACCGCAAGCGGCGACGATCCAGCCCGCGATCGGACTCTACTTCACTGACACCGAGCCTCGAGATCCACCCACGATGCTGCGGCTGTCGAATCAGCACATAGACATCGAGCCGGGTAATGCGAGCTACTCGGTCACCGATTCATTCGAGCTTCCTGTCGACGTCGACCTGCTCGCTGTACAGCCGCATGCGCACTATCTGGCCCGGGAAGTCTCAGGCATGGCACAGCTGCCCGACGGCACGCGCATCACACTGATTTCAATTGCCGATTGGGATCTCCATTGGCAGCACGTTTACCGGTACAAATCCCCCGTACCGCTGCCGAAGGGCACCACGATCTCGATGCATTTCCGGTATGACAACTCGGCGTCGAACCGGCGCAATCCTGCCGCGCGGCCGGTACGCGTCCAATGGGGCCAGCAATCACATGAGGAGATGGGTGATCTGTGGCTGCAGGTGGCGACAAGAAGCCCGGCAGACCGATCCCGGCTCGAGCGGGAATTCGCCACAAAGTGGATGACAACGGACGCCGTGGGTCTCTCGGCACTCATCGCGCGAGAGCCACGCCGGGCGGCGCTGCGCGACGATATTGCCGTCCTTTATATGGAGCTGAACCGTCCAGAAGAGGCGATTCCGCACTTCGAAGCTGCGCTGGGCTTGAAAACAGGGCTAGCCGCGGCGACGGCGCATTTCAACCTCGCGACGGCGCTCCAGGCGAGCGGGCGCTCGACTGACGCGCTGACGCATTACCGGCATGCGCTCGCGATTCGCCCCGACTATGCGCGCGCACACAACAACCTCGGCGCGGTCCTTGTCCAGGCCGGACGCCCTGAAGAAGCCTTGGCCGCGTTCACCATGGCCGCGCGCCTCGAGCCCCGGTTCGATGATGCGCTTCTCAACGTCGGCCTGGTGTCGCGCGCGCTCGGAAAATTGCCTGAGGCGGTAGACGCGCTGCGATTGGCGTATGCGGCAAACCCCCAACGGGTTCCCACTCTGCTGGGCCTGGCGTCGGTGCTCGCCGCCGCGCCCGACTCCTCAATACGGAAACCGATCGAAGCGGTGCAACTCGCCGAACGTGCCGTGGCCGTCACAGGAAGGAGCGACGCGAACGCTCTCGACGTGCTTGCGGTCGCGTACGCGTCAGCCGGAATGTTCGAGCGCGCCGTCGCGGCGGCCGACGAGGCATTGTTGCTCGATCCTGGACCATCACTGAGCTCAATGATTGCGGCGCATCGCGAGCTGTTCGCGATGCGCCGCCCCTACCTCTCGCCGCGATAACGTCAGCTACCAGCTACTTTAGAACTCGACGTTGATGCCGATCTTGATCAGTCGAGCACGTTGGATACCGCTGATGCGGCCATACGTCGACCCGAGCTGAGTAATCCGCCCGAGCACCGTGGATTCGTTCGTTGCGTTGAAGATATCGATCCGCGGCGCCACCGTGCGGCCCCCCATCCTGAATGTCTTGCGGAAGCTGAGATCGAGACCGGCGACTGACGGAAGCCGCGTATCTCCGAACTCTCGAACGCGAAGCGTCGTGTTGCCCTGCGGCAGGTTGATGGTTTGATTGCTCACGATGATGGTCGTTTCTTCCGGTGCACCCGCCTGGTACTGCCATGTGCCGCTCGCCGAGACGCCATAAGGCAGTTCGTACACGCCCGACAGACGATACGACCACGGCCGGTCGGCGGTGGCCAGCGTCTCGCCGTCGAAATAGTTGATGATGTGCGGATTGCTCCGGGTGCCGCCTCGGGTCTTGGCGGTCACCTTGCCCCAGGACGCACCGCCCATGAGCGACCACCGATGACTCATGCGCTTGTTCAGCGTGATGTCGCCGCCGTGATAGTTGGTGTCCATTTCTTCGGAGTTGTACAGCAGCAAGGCGCTCTGAGTCGTGCCGCGCCGCCACACGTCCACCGTTTCGCCGCTGTTCACCTCGCGCACCGTTATGGGAGCCCCCCACGACGCCAGCGTCTGGATCGTATCGGTCTCGCCAATATTCCGTCTCGTCTGTTTGTGCGTATAACCCGCCGACAGCACGATGTTCTGTGGCAGCTGGCGCTGGATCTCGACGGTGTACTCGTTCGAGATAGGGCGCTTGAGATCGTCGGCATAGCGACTGTTCACGCCGGCGAACACATAGCCTGGCGCCGGCCCCAGCTCGTTCAGTTGAGGGATGCGATCTCCGTTGAGGTCGCAGCCGCTCGACTGCCCCGCACCGCATACGGTCCACGAGCGCTGATCGTTGACGACGGCCACGGGATTCAACCGTTCGATCAGGCTGATGTTGATCGGCTGGTTATACCGGTTGGCTGCAAACTTCAGCGCCATCCGCCCGTCACCCGTCACGTCGTACACGAAGTTGAAACGTGGCGAGACGTCTCTGAATGAGGGGGCCGTGATCTTGTCGAAGCAGGCACCGGGGGCGAACTGCGTGTCCGGCCGGCACGTGGCCGGCTGGAAGCTCGAGCTCGTCTCGTACCGCAAGCCGAGGTTCAGCACGAGCCTGCGGGTCGGCGTCCACCGATCCTGGATGAACACCCCGTGCTCGTCCGCGCGAAACCGGAACAGCTCGCTGATATCGGCGCCGTAGGTCGTGTCCGACTGGGTCAGCTGTACCACGTACGTGTTCACCGATGTCGGAACGCCGCTGGCAAAGTTCGCGCGCAGGGCTGAGGTCGACCAGAAACGCGAAATGCGCGCGGCGTTCACATACTCATAGCCGACCTTCACGTCGTGCCGTCCCTGGAACCAGCTGAAGCTCGTGCGCAGCTGATCGCGATGCATGTCGATCGCGCGATAGGTTGGCAGCGCCACTCCGCTCACCTGCGTGATCGTGTCCATGGTGGCGATGTCTCCCGGCTTCACCTCCGGACGGGATCCGAAGGCATCATCCGCACGGAACCGGTTATAGGTCGCGTCGAACACCATCTTCGTGCCGAGCGTCGAGGTGTACTTCACCTGGTTCACGGTCGGGTACTTGTCGTTGTAGTTGCGGGCGCGGCCATCGGCGAACGTGCCGCCGCCGCGGTGGCCGATGAGCTTGTATTGCAGGTTGAAGAAGTACGACAACTGCGCGCTGCGCGTCATCTGCCACGACGCTTTCGCGGTTGTCGTCCACATGATGTTGTCGTCGATGACCTGCGTGCCATCGGGGTTGTAGCTGCCGAGCTTGTACGCATCCAGGCGCTGGTCGTGCCACGTGCCCGCGAACCAGAGGCGATCGCTCACCACCGGTCCGGCAAGCCAGGCACCGGCGTCGTACATCTTCTCGATGTCGGCGTGCGGCTCGATGTTGGGATTGGCCGCCAGCGCAAGTGGCGGAACGCCGGCAATCAGCTGCTGCCGAAGCGCGGTGTCGAAGTTGCGGGCGCGCGCCAGGGCGCCGAACGTGCCGTCGTACTTGGCACCGCCGTGCAACCGGTTCGTGCCGCTGCGGGTCACCATGTTGAACGTCAGACCGCCGTTGGAGATCTCAGCAGAACCGGCGCCCATCATGAAATTCGTTTCCTGAAACGCGTACGGATCGAGGTACATCGTCGCGATGCTGGCGTTGCCGTCGAGGCTGGAGACGTCCATGCCATCGATCGTGAACTTGTTCTCGTTGGAGTTACCACGCACGCTCGCCGCAGATTGCAGGAACTGCTCGGTGCCGCCCACGTCCACTTTGCTCATGACGACGCCGGGAATCACACGCGCAATCGACCACACGTCGGTGCGATTGGGCAGCGCTTCGAGCACGTCGCGTGAGATGACCGTCTGCTTCAATGCGGTTGAGGTATCCAGCAACGGTGCTTCTCCGCTGACGGTCACCCCTTCCTGCATCGTGCCGATCTCCAGCTTGATGTCTGCACGCGACACCTGGTCTGAGTTCACCTCGATATTGCGCTGCTCCGCCGGGCGAAACCCCTGCAGCGCCGCCTTGACGACGTAGATTCCGGGGATGAGGCGCGTGAACTGATAGGCGCCCTGCTCGGTTGTCGTGGTGGTCTGTCCGCTTCCGACGCCGCCGGAGGTCGCGGTCAGCGTAATCGTGGCACCAGGTAGCACCCCGCCCGATGCGTCGCTCACCGTTCCGCCAATCGACCCGACGCCTTGCGCCAACGCCGGTACCGCAACGACGAGCAGAAGCACCGCCGACACGCAGGAACGCGCGATTGCATCGAGGACCATATGCGAACCTCCTCTAAAAGGCCCACCCTGATCGGGCGGCCGGACCTCAGACTGACGGACTGGAATAGGTGCGGCAGTATATACGACAGTAGCGACGTGTGCGCGTATTTCGAAAGGTAGCAAGCTATCGCTGGAAAGTGCCGGAGGAGGGGGTCGAACCCTCACGACCTTGCGGTCACGGGATTTTGAGTCCCGCGCGTCTGCCAGTTTCACCACTCCGGCGTTGAGAGCAGCGCCTCTATCCTATCAACAAGCGAGGCGATGTTCATCGCGCAAGTCGATTCTGCAATTGAACCGGCCCAATACACAAACCACTATCAGTGTCGCGACTCGAACACCGATCGTCGTTGACGATGCCGAAGCGCAAACCGATCGGCATTGCATGTTCCGTGGAGTTTCCGAGAAACCATATCCTTATTTACTCTTGATTGTGAGTGTACCCAGATCGCGACGACTATAGTCTGCCTGCAGCACGCCTCAGTTCGCCTACCATCAACGACGTGAAGAACAACGCAATCAGGAACGTCAATTGCACATTTGTCACGCGAGGTCGCGCACCACGAAACACTCGCCACGAATATTCCCACCCACAGGAGCCCCAATGCAGACACGCTGGACGATCCTCTTTCGTACCCTTGTACTGATAGTCATCATGACGGGAATGGCCCGCCCAGCGCAGGCAGACATCCTCGTGACGTTCGGCGTGAACAACCAAGGCACCGACAACGTGCTGCTGACCGATGCCGACGACGTCTTCACCGTCTTCGGTACGGTGAACTCTGGGCTCTTTGATGTCCTATTTACCTCCAATAGTGGGTTGGACCTGTTGAACGCCGACGCTTCGGGGCAAGCTGTGATCACGCCCGGCACTGGGAACGACTCATTCACGAACATTCGGTTCGCGATCGAGGACGGCTCGTCGTTCACGCGAGCGGTCTTCAACGTCAACGCAGCGACCACCGGGGACGTTCTGATCAGCGTTGCGGGCCTCAACATCGTTGGAGGACTGTTCCAGGCTGTATTCCCAGTTGACGCGAACGGTCAGAACTTCTTTACCGTGGATGCCCTCAACGGTCAGCTCATTACATCCATTGACTTGACCGCACAAGGCGATCTTGAGTTTGAAGACCTGCGCCAGGTCCGCCTTGGTGGCGGCATCGGAAGCCTTGTCGCCGTTCCTGAGCCAGCCTCCTTACTCTTGCTGGGTAGCGGATTGACGTTGGTCGCTGGTGCCTATCGCCGACGGAAAAGCCGTCGCTGACACACCCTCTGCGAGGTGCTCGAATGAGCGGTATGAAATTGACGTTTCACGAGGCCCCTTTTTGGGCCATGAACAGCTGCAGATGTGACCCGCCCTCGCTGATGCGGAGCCATCGTCGCTGGTACGACTGGCCACGCTACCTCATCACTCTTCAGCGTCCCTATCGCTGCGGTTTGTGCAATAGGCGCCGGTGGATGCTCGCGGCACACTAGCATTCCCCGTGTGGCGGGCGGCAACTGATTGTTTGTGAGCGTTTGCCCGCCGCGCAGTCACCACTCGGACCGAGAACAGTGACTATACTGAGATTTCATGCAGCGTTTGGCTTCGTGTGTGCTACTCGCGCTCACATCGACCGCGTGCGTGCGATGGTCGCCACCGGTGATGAGCCCGAGCGCTGCAGGTTCGTGCCGGTCGGGTTCGCTGCGCTGGATCGCCCCAGCCGATCCGGAGGAACGGAAGCGGCTCGACTCATGGTGTAGAGGTGTCGGGCAGGCAGTCGTTGAGTGGGCTCCCTTCAACGATCGGGTGCCTGCGCTCGGCGAGATTACGTTCGTCAGTTGGAACGTGCATGTCGGCAACGGCGACATCAGGGCCTTCGTCAAGGATCTTCGTGCGGGTCTCCACACCGACAACCGCAAGGTCGGCCATTTCGTCATGATGCTGCAGGAGGCGGTGCGTACGGAAGGCGTGCCGCCCTTCGTCGATGGTGCGTCCGGAGCCGCGCGCATCCAGGCGCACATCGGTGGGACGATTGACATCATCCAGATCAGTCAGGAGCTCGGCCTCTCCCTGATCTACGTGCCGTCGATGCGCAACGGCTCTTCGGTTGAGGATCCCCCAGCCGATCGCGGGAGCGCCATCCTCTCCACGGTTCCGCTCTCCGAGCCTGTCGCGGTGGAGCTGCCTGCCGAGCGCCAGCGCCGCGTGCTGGTCTTCGCGAAGCTGGCCGACCTTTCGATAGGTGTGATTCATCTCGACGCGTTGGGCGGCGCGAAGCGGTTGTGGATTTTTTTCACTCCGTGGCTGCGGGAAGTGCAAGTCAGATCGGCGGAAGCGCTCCTAAAGGACGGACCGCTCGTGCTGGGGGCCGATCTCAATACGTGGCACGGCATCGACGAGCAAGCCGTGCGCTTTCTGAAGAAGCTGGGGCGCCCAACTCCGGTCTCGCTCGAGCGCCATGGCTCGGGGCTGCGCGTCCTCGACTATCTTTTCTTTCGCGCCGGCGATGGCCGTCGCGCGCACTACCGGCAGCTCGCTCGCCGCTATGGCTCAGATCACCGACCGCTCGTCGGCTGGATCGAGTGAACATTGGAGATCACCTATCACCCAATCTCCAATGTTTGTCTGTTTTCGCGCAGCCAGCGGCGCGCGCGCTGGTAGTCGGGGCAGGCCTCTGCGACGAGCCGCCAGAAGTGCCGGGAGTGATCGAGCCGGCGAAGATGCATCAGCTCGTGGATCAGGACATAGTCGCGGACGCCGTCCGGCATCAGCACGAGCCGCCAGTTCAAGCAGATATGTCCCGATGGCGAGCACGACCCCCAGCGCGAGCGCTGGTTGCGCACGCTCACCCGCGTGACAACCAACCCATGACGCTCTGCGAGAAGTCGCAGACGGACGGGCAGCTCGCATGCAGCACGCTGCCGCAGTGCTTTAACCTCTTCTGACGTATACACGGCGCGCATGCGTCGCGCGGCCTCGGCACGCGCCTTCTGGCGGTCAATCCAGGGGCGCTGCTGCTCGGCGAATAGCGCAGCGTGGCGGAGCGAGCCCCAGCGAGGCAGGGTGACCTTGACCGATCCATCGGATCGCACCCGAATCAGATAGCGGCGAGCCCGAGGGTGACGGACGAATTCCATGAAACAATGAATATTAGCCGGACCGTGACATGAGAACTGCTCTCTTTCTCATCGCCGTGCTGCTCGCGGCTGATAGCGCGGCTCAATTCCCGTTTCCACGCGGGCCGGCTCGCGGCGTGCCCTTCGCGTCGGATCCGTCCGGCTTGCTCCCTGATTATGACGGCGGCTTCCGTTTCTGCCGCGTCTGGTTTCGAAACGGCTCGGCGGGCGACGGGGATGGGTGGTACGTCGATTACCCGCGCGCTGACGAGAACCTGTCGATTCGTTTGATGGAGCTCACCAAGGCGCCGGTCACACAGAACGGAGAAGGCCACCCGTCTCCGGTCGTCGTGCGGCTGACCGACCCGGCGCTCTTCCGGTGTCCGTTCATCATGATGAGCGAGCCCGGCGGCTCCTATTTCAACACCGAAGAGGCCACTCACCTGCGCGCCTACTTGTCAAAGGGCGGGTTCCTGTGGGTTGACGACTTCTGGGGTAACGTGGCGTGGCGCAACTGGGAGAACCAAATCAGCAAGGCGCTGGCGCCGTCGGAATATCCGATTGTCGATCTCACCGTCGATCACACGATGTTCCGCATGCTCTTTCCTATCGAACGCTTGCCCCAGATTCCAAACGTCGGGCTCTGGCGATATGAGCGACGGACGTCCGAGCGCATCGACAGCGACGAGCTGCACGTGCGCGGCATCGCCGATCGTCAGGGGCGCATCATGGTGTTGATGACCCACAACACCGACTTCGGCGATGCCTACGAGCGCGAATCAGACGACCCGAGCTACTTCCACACGTTTTCGGTCATCGGCTACGCCATCGGCATCGACGTGCTGCTGTATGCGATGACCCACTGACGCTGCTGGCTGGTAGCTCGTAGCTGGTAGCTTCATTTTTGTATCGTGGCCTTCACTTCCATCGACATTTTGCGCTTGGTTGCTGCGTCTGAGGTTTCGATGGCGATCATCGGCCTGCCATTCTCGAGTATCAGCGAAAATCCATTCCTCCAGTTCAGCGTCTGATCCTTAGGAGGAGCATTGGTCACAGGTTCACTCGAGACCGTCAGGTCAACATGAATGCGACCGTCGATCAGTATCGGTTTCGCGTCAACGAAGATCGATCGGTCCTCAAACGCCGCCCGTGTTCGCCCCGTTGCCCCGTTGCGCAGTATGACCATCAGAGTCTTTGGCTGAGAAACGCCGGTGCCGGTCTGGTCGATTACGGACACATCCAAACGGATATTGATTGGCTTGCCCGAATCGGGCGCGGGCGGCGCCGGAGGTACCGGCGGCGCGGGAGCTGCCGGCGCAGCAGGTGGCTTTGGCGGCGCGGGTGAGGGCTGCTGCGCCGCCGTGGAAACCATCAGCAAAATCACGAACAACGGAAGGTAACGCGTCATGTGTGTCACTCCTTAGTCATTGGACGCTGCTAGCGGCTCGATTGTGAGGTCGCTGAGCTCGATGGCGGCAATCGAGACGGTCTCGTTCTCGAGTGGCGGTAGGTCGATCGCCGAGAAAACAATCGGTTCGGCTTCGAGAGCTTCGATCGCAAAGGGATCGGCTGGGGGCAAGCGCACCGGAGACGGGCTCTGCCCACCAACCGAGCTTCCGGTAGTCGGAGCCTGCGGTGTCGAGTACACCCAGACAGGAGCGCGGGCCAGCGCCCGGTCGGCCGTCGGTCGCGCTGGAACCGACGGTAGAGGCACGGGTACAGGCGCTCGATTCCACACCCCGACAGCAATCGCCGCGTTGAAAACCGCAGCCACGGCGGCGGTTGCCCAGATCCATCGACGCGGTGCCGGCGCGTCGGCCTCCCGGATGCTCGCCATCACCACAGGTCTCAATGGGCGCTCCGGTTCGCGGGCGATCATCTGCCCGGCGGCAGTGTCGATAAGGCGATCGATATCGTAGTCGTTCATTACGTCTTGTTCAGCTTCTGCTTGAGCCGCAGCCGCGCATCGCGCACACGGCCGCGAAACGTGGCGGCCGGAATCTGCAGAGCGGCCGCGATCTCTTCCTGCGTTAGGTCACCTGCAGCCGTTAATAGAAGCGCGTCACGCAGCTTCGGCGGCAGCCCTCGAATGTGCTCGCGCATGGAGGCAATCAACTCCACCATCTGCATGCGCCCCTCAGGTGAGGGTTCCGGCGCCCGAACCCCATCGAGCTCCGTGTCGGATCCCATCATTCGTCTGACCTTCCAGATGATCCGCCGCCGCCTCGTCAATGAAAGACGCCAAGCGATCGAAACCATCCACGTCTTGACGCTCGCATCGCCGCGGAACTGATCCAGCCGCCGATAGGCCAGCACGAGCGCCTCCTGCGCGACGTCTTCGGCGTCCGCGGTATTGCCGAGGGCGGCCAGCGCGGCGCGATAGACGGCTCCCTGATGGCGCTCGACCAGCTCTCCGAAGGCGGCGCTATTGCCGCCGCGCACCTGCTCGACCAGCTCGCCATCGGTCACCTGCTCAGTAGACGCCCGCACCAGGAGCATTGTTGGGTAAATTGTGGATAACCCGTCGGCGGTTCTGGGTTCTTGGGTGCTGGGTTCTGGGTGCTAGTTCAAAAGTTCACCAACTCACCAGCTAAGCGCTGGTGAGCGTCACCTTCCCGATCATGTCGCCCCGTTCGATCTCGGCGTGGGCCTTCCTCAAGTTCTCCGCCCTCACCTCTCCAAAGCCCATCGTCCTGGTCGAGCGCAGCGTGCCGTTCTCGAAGAGACTGGCCGCCTCGTTGAGGAGATCGTGCTGTGCCTGCATGTCCGCGGTCTGAAAGATCGCGCGCGTGAACATCAGCTCCCAGCAGAATGCAACGCTCTTCCGCTGAAACAGATTGATGTTCACCGGCGCACTCCCTTTCGTCTCGACAATTGTGCAGAGTCGGCCCTGAGGCTTGATGACGTCGGCCATGTTCTGCATGTGCTTTTCAGTGCTGTTGAGGCACAGGACGTAATCGACGTCGGGCAGGCCCGCCTTCTTGAACTCCTCCTGAAACGGAAGGTGATGGTTGATGATCTCGTCAGCACCGAGCGATCGGCACCACTCGCTGCTTTCCGTGCGTGACGCCGTCGCGATCACCCGAAGTCCGGCCAATTGCTTGGCGAGCTGAATCGCGATGGAGCCGACACCGCCCGCCCCACCGATGATGAGCAAGGATCTTTCTTCCCTCACCGCTCGCCCCTCATCCCTGTCTGCGAAGCGCTTTGAGACCCCCATCCTGTCGAAAAGCGCTTCGTACGCCGTGATGGTGGTCAGCGGCATCGCCGCGGCGTCCTCGAAAGACAGATTGCGCGGCTTGCGCCCGGTGATCCGCTCGTCGACGAGGTGAAACTCGCTGTTCGATCCCGGCCGTGTGATGCTTCCCGCGTAGTACACCTCATCGCCGGGCTTGAACAGCGTCACGTGATCGCCAACCGCCTCGACGATGCCCGCGGCGTCCCATCCGAGAACACGAGGCGCAACCTCGACTTTATCCTTCGGTGCCCGAACCTTGGTATCGACCGGATTCACCGATACTGCGTGAACACGCACCAGCAGGTCTCGCCCTGCGGCTTCAGGCTTCGGAATTTCGAGATCGAGCAGACTCTCCGGATTCTCGACAGGAAGATATTTGTAAAGACCGACGGCTCTCATGATTTCATCATAGCCCGAAGCCTTCGTGCTCTTCGCGCCTTCGTGCTCTTCGCGCCTTCGTGTCTTCGTGGTTCGCGTCTTCGCGGTCAGAAAAAGAGGTAGCAGAGGACGGCGCCGACCACCGTCATCGAGAGGCCCCAGGCGAGAAGCTTGTTGAACACGCTGCGGATGTTTTCGCCGGATGAGACGGCCGCAATGCAGAGAGCGCCTGTCGTGGACAGCGGCGAGAGATCGACCAGATGCGCGCCGATGTTCATCGACGCGGCAATTGCCAGCGGATCGCCTCCGCCCAGACGCTCGATCAGGCCGGGAATCGTCGGGAGAAAGGCTGGCAGCACAACGCCTGATGTACTGCTGTACACCGAAATCACCCCCGTCACGAACGCGATCATGCCCGTCACGGTGTCCGGCGTCGCGAGCCGCGCCAGCGCGGCGGTGAACAAGTCGAGCCCGCCGGTCCGTTCCATCAGCGCAATCAGTACGGTGACACCGCTCATCATCACGATGACCGACCACGGCATGTGTTTCACGGCATCTTTGTGGTCGGCCGCGCCAAGGACGGCCAGAACCACGGCGCCGGCAAACGCACCCATCCCGACGTTGACGCCGAAAAACAGTACGCCTGTCAGGAGTGTCGCGATCACCACGAGCGTGATGATGTTGGCCCTGTCGAACAACACATCTGCAGGCGACTGCTCGATGGCGTCGATCGACCCCGCCTTGAAGAGCTTAAGCCCGCCGAAAAGCGCGTAGCCTCCGAACGCGACGACCGCGTGCACAACCAGGTTCGTCCAGTACGTGAACCATTCGAAACCCGCCAGGCCAATCTTGGTCATGAGGCCGTTCACGATGATGCCAGTCGGTGCAAACGGAGACAGCGATCCGGCCTGCGCGCCGTTGCCGACCATGATGATCATCAGAAAGGCCGGTATGCCGGCGCGGCCTGCCGCGGCCATCGCCATCGGCGCGAGCAGCGCGGCTGTCGACACGTTTCCAGGACCCATCGACGCAAGCGCGCAGCCCAGAACGAAGAACGCAATCGGAATGAGCCCGGCATTGCCCCGGCACAGGCGCACGGCGCGGTGCGCGATGCGGTCGAGCGTGCCGTTCAACTGCGCCTGGCTGAAGAGCAGCGTCACGCCCGCGAGCGTGAGAAACAGCGACACCGGGAATCCGCTGATAACGTCGTTGAGCGCCATGCCGCCTACGTACACCCCAACGAGCCAGGCGAACGCCAACGCGAGGATCCCGACATTCAGCTCGGTGAAGCAGCTGACCAGAATGGCAATCACCAGCGCAGCGAGCGAGACATGCGCAAGATTCATTCTGAGCTCTCTTCGAGGAGCGAGCGGAGCAGCATCGCAGGATGAACGGCGCGCTCACTCGTAAAGTCCTTCACTTGATGGCGGCAGGACGTGCCCGCGGCCACCACAACGGCTCCCGGGTTCTTGTTGCGCACGGCCGGTAGCAGCTTGCGCTCGCCGATCGCACGCGACACGTCGAAGTGATCGGCGGAGTAGCCAAACGATCCCGCCATGCCACAGCAGCCGGCGTCGAGGTCCACGACCGTCGCGCCGGGTACCATCGCAAGGAGCGCCTTCGCGGGGGCCAGCAATCCCATCGACTTCTGGTGGCAATGGCCGTGCAGCAGAATCTCAGATGGGCCGGCCCTCAGTGACAGCGTCTTGACGGCCGCCTGAGCGATTTCTTCGAACAGCACGGAGGCTGCAGCGACGGCGACGGCTTTGTCGCGCGCCTCCCCGCGGAGCAGCGACGGCGCATCTTCGCGGACTGCCGACAGACAGCTCGGCTCACAGAACACGATCTTGCGCCCGGCGCGCGCGTGCGGGTAAAGCGCCTCGGCGTTGCGTGCAGCCAGCACCCGTGCTTCCGCGAGCAGCCCTTTTGAGATCTGCGGCCGGCCGCAGCACTGGTGCTCGGCTACGCCGGCTCGAATGCCACCCGCCCGCAGAACATCGAGCGCAGCCATCCCGATCTCCGGGTCGTAGTAGTTCGTGAACGTGTCGCTGAAGAGGATGGCATCACTGCGATCGTCTGCGCGCGGCGCCATCGACGCCAGCGTCCGCGTTGCGAAGACGGGCAAGGCGCGCCTTCTATCGATCCCCAACGTTGTCTCCGCTAGGTACTTGGACACGCTGTTGTTCATCACCCAGTTCGACAACGGGGCAACCGCGCTTCCCCACTTCGCGAGCGTCCGTGCGCGGCCCAGCACACGCGCGTGTCGCGAGACACCGTGGCGCGACCAATAGTCGGCGAGAAACTCGCTCTTGTACCGCGCCATGTCGACACCGACCGGACACTCCGCCTTACATGCCCGGCATTCGAGGCACAGGTCGAGAACCTGGTAGACCCCTTCGTCGCCAAGCCCCGATTCGCCGATGCGTCCGGCCATAGCGAGACGCAGGACGTTCGCCCTTCCTCGCGTCGAGTCTGCTTCCTCGTGCGTCGCCATATAGGACGGGCACATGGTGCCGTCGAGCTTCTTGCGGCACGCACCCAGGCCGCTGCACATGTCGACCGCGCCACCCATCCCGCCGTACTCTGAATAGTCAAAAAATGTGACGGGTGTCGGCGTGACATAGCCGCCGCCGTACCGCAGGTTCGACGTCAGCGGCGGTGCGTCGACGATCTTGCCCGGGTTGAAAATGCCCTGCGGGTCGAACGCGTGCTTCACCTGCCGGAACGCCTCGTAGAGGACCGGCCCGAACATTTTCTCCATGAACGGACCGCGTACGAGCCCATCGCCGTGTTCGCCTGAGAGCGCCCCGCCGAACTCGAGCACCAGATCGCTCACCTCGTTGGCGATCGCTTCGAACTTTCGAACGCCCTCATCGGACTTCAGGTTGACGACCGGCCGCACGTGCAGGCAACCGACGGAGGCGTGCGCGTAGATACCGGCCGACGTGTCGTGCCGTTTGATGAGTTGCAGGAACCTGTCGATGTAATCGCGCAGACGTTCTGGCGCGACCGCCGTGTCTTCGACGAACGACAGCGATTTCGCTTCTTCTTTCATCGCCATCGACAAGCCGAGCGCCGCCTCGCGCAGACTCCAGATCTTCGCCTGTGCCGGCAGGTCGAGCGCATGATGATAGCGGTAGCCAAGGCTATGGTCGCGCAGGTCGCGCTCGAGCCGCTGCAGACGTGGCGGCAGCTCATCCTGCCTGTCAGCGTAGAACTCCACGCAGAGCAGTCCCCCTGGTTCGCCGTCTATGAAGCTGTTGCGCAACGCATCGAGCTGTGCGCTCTGCCGCGTGTGAGCGAGGATGAATCCATCCATCACCTCGACAGCCGAAGGACCATGGCGCAGGATCAGTGGTGTCGCCTCGAGCGCCTCGAGCAGGTCGGCGAACTGAATCGCCAGGACAGCCTTCGCGTTCGGGAGCGGAACGAGGTTGATCTTCGCCTCGAGCACCACGCCAAGGGTGCCCTCCGAACCGACGATGAGCTTCGCCATGTTGAAAGGCTTCGAGGGATCGGTGAACTCGTCGAGGTTGTAGCCACCCACGCGCCGCAGCACTTTGGGAAACCGCCGCTGTATTTCATCAGCGTATTCGGCGGCAAGGCGGCGGACCACCCGATAGCAGTCGGCCTCCAGCCCCTGACCGGCGCACTTCGACTCGAGCTGGGCGCTCGTGAGCGGCAGCAATCGCGTAACCGATCCGTCGGACAGCACGACCTCCTGCTCCAGGACGTGATCGATCGTCTTCCCATAGAGCACGGAGCGCGCGCCGCTCGAGTTATTCGCGATCATCCCGCCGATCGTCGCGCGGCTCGCAGTCGAGATGTCGGGCGCAAATCGCAGGTTGTGCTTCTTGAGCTGCGCGTTCAGCTCGTCGAGCACGATGCCCGGCTCCACGCGGGCCCATCGCTCCTCTACATTCAGCTCCAGGATGCGGTTGAGATACTTGGACGTGTCGACGATCAGGCCTGCACCGATGGCTTGGCCGGCTTGGGACGTGCCGCCGCCTCGCAACGTGACCGGGCAGCCGTGCTCGGCGCTGATGCGCACGATGCGGATCAGATCGTCGCGCGAGCGTGGCAGCACGACGCCCTGGGGTTCTATCTGATAGACGCTGGCGTCGGTGGAATACAGGGCGCGGGAAATCCGATCGAATCGAACTTCCCCTGTCGTCTGGGTTTGGAGATCGCTCTGAAGGTCCAGTGTCGTGGTCTCAGCTCGTGACGGAAGCGACGATGCGCTAATTCTACCTCCCGTTCGATGAAAAAGAACAGAAACGACTAATGACGGGCCACTAGTTGCCGGTGGTGCTTACGAGGCTGGGGACGGGGATGCCCGTGGAGACTTCAACAGCCGGAATGGAGAGGCGAAAGCAGGCGCCCTTTTCACTGGGAACCAGCGTCAGGGTGCCACCGTGCGCTTCGGCAATACCCATCGCAATGGACAACCCGAGACCGGTGCCCTCGCCAACTTCCTTCGTCGAAAAGAACGGCTCGAACACCCGTCCCGCCAGCGCCTCTGGGATTCCGGGGCCATCATCCTGAATGTCAACCGTCACCATATCACCGATGGAGTTCGTGGTGACCGTCAACGTGCCCCCTTGATGCGCCGCCCGCATCGCCTGCTCGCCGTTGAGGATGAGACTGAGGATGACCTGCTGGATTTCTTCCGGGTTGACGAGGATCGGCGGCAGGCCTTCGGCATAGCTTTCGACGAGCCGGATGTTGGCGGGGCCGAATTCGTAGGATCGCAGGGAGACAGTCGTCTTCACGATGTCGTTGATCGGCCACTTGGTGCGCTCGGAAGACGAGCGGCGCACGAACGCGAGGAGGTTGCGCACGATCTTGCCGGCGCGGATGGCCTCCGACCGAACGTGCTCGAGATCGCGCCGCAGCTCGGGGCGTCCTTCAGCTTCGATCAACAGCTCCGTAAAGCCGAGAATGGACTGGAGCGGATTGTTCAGCTCGTGTGCGACCCCCGATACCAGCTGACCGACTGCCGATAGCCGTTCGCTGTGAATCAATTGACTGCGCAAGCGCAGCTCCTCGGTGATATCGCGCTCCATCTGCACGAAGTGTGTGGCCTGACCCTTGTCGTCGGTGAGCGGAACGACCGCACAAGCGGCTTGGAAAGTCGACCCGTCCCGCGACCGATGCACCAGGGTCCCGTTCCACGCCTGCCCCTTCGTCACCTTCTTGACTTCTTCCAGCTTCGCCAGCGATTCCTCAGCGACCACCATGTCGCGCGATTTGTCGAGCAGTTCGGTCAGCTCATAGCCGAGTGCCTTGCAGAACGCGCGATTGGCGTGCCGGATGTACCCGTCCCGCGACACGATGACGATCAGCTCGTTGGCTTCTTCAACCGCGGCGCCCATCAACCGCAGCTTCGCATCGACCTGCCGCAGCTCCGCGCGCTCTACCGCCAGCCGCGCCATCAGCAGCGGCAGCACCGAAACAATGGCGACGGCCATCGAGAGATCCTGAAAACCGTCGGCAGACCCGGATGGTGCGGCCCACCGGAGTCCCCAATCGATTACCGGCAGAAGGGCGAGACCGCCGAAGATCACCCACGGGCGCGAGGTTGCGTGACTACCTTCGTCGACTTCGATGGGCGAAATGTCCGACCGGGGCGCCGCGGACACGGCCCACGGGTAGAAGGCGAACGGCAGAATCCACATCGCGTCGCCAAGCGACCCGGATTGGTAGAACCCCTGCCAGATTTCGGCGTTGCCAAGGGACACGGTCACGAACGATACCGAAAGACCGAGCGCCAGGCGCGTATAGACCCGCTTCCAGGAAGGATCCGGAACAAACATCGCCGCGAGGATCATGCCCATACAGGCGAGGAACTGTTGAAGCTCTGAGAGCAGCAGCAGCGATCCGGATGCGCCCTCGATGACCGCGGAGGGATCGGACGCGAGGACAAAATGTGAGTACAGGAAACCGGTCAACACCGCGATGCCGGCGATGTCGACGGCGATCGTCGCCGTGACATTCTCGCGGACGCCGCGATGCGGCTGGGCGAGCAGCGCCAGGAGGGGCGCCGCTCCGCCGAACAGCGCGAACACCGCGTGCCACCCCAACCACGACGTTCTCACGCCCATGAGCATCTCGTCGACGGACCAACCGACGACGCTAATGCCCGACATCAGCAACCCTAGTGCGAGGGTGGCCCAGAACAGCCACTGACATCCGGCCCAGGAATGGCGACGCCGAACAATGACGCCCGCGCCCGCAAGTGGCGGAAGCAACAGGGCAACGAGGTGGAACCAGGGCAGGACGTCGGGAACCGGTCTCAGCAAGGCGCCGAACCCGGCATAAAGAATCGAGTACACGGCGCCAAGCGCAAGCCAACCCATCTACTGTGATTTCGGCCGAAGTCTCTCTTTGCGCTAGGGTTCTTAAATGCCATTTTTTCTTCCAAAATCGATCTGTTGTAGGACGATCTCTGACATTACGGTCAGCTATACTGCCCCTGCTCTATGGCACGCGTACTGATCGTGGAAGACGATGGCGACATCGCCGGTCTCATCGCCCACTATCTCGAGAAGGCGGGATACGCCAGCGAAACGATCGCCGATGGCGGTCGGGCGCTGACACAGGCTCGGGAAACACCCCCCGATCTCGTGATCCTTGACCTGATGCTCCCGGGGTTGAGCGGGCTGGAGGTTTGCAAGGCGCTGCGTGCCGACGGCCGCACCACCGCGCTGCCAATCATCATGCTGACGGCGCGTGGCGAAGAGTCGGAGCGGATTCTCGGACTGGATGTCGGCGCAGATGACTACGTCGTGAAGCCGTTCAGCCCGAACGAGCTGATGGCGCGTGTTCGAGCGCTTTTGCGGCGCACCGCGCCGCCGGAAATCAAAGAACGCGTGCTTCGCTGCGGATCGATCACGATGGATGTCGAGCGTCACACGGTGTCGGATAGCGGAGAAGCCGTGCGCCTGACGGCAAAGGAATTTCTCCTGCTGCAGTATCTGATCGAACACCGTGGACGCGTGCTCTCACGCGACCGGCTGCTGTCTGACGTGTGGGACTATCAGTATCCCGGCGCCACCCGCACGGTCGACGTACATGTCAGGCGCCTCAGAGAGAAGCTGCCATTCCTGGAAAAAGCGCTCGTCACGGTCCAGCAGTTCGGATACAAGCTCATCGAGCCGTAAAGGCATGCCTAGCGAGCTCTTGACATTTCTCGCGATCATCGCTGCCGCGCTCGCCGGGGTCTGGGCGGGCGTGTCAATGACCGGGCGGCGGGCTCGAGAGGCCGATCTGCGATCGACCAACGCCGCGAATCGCATGGTGGCGCGGTTGAACGAGCTCGAGACCGATCGTGCCCGCATGGCCGCCATCCTTTCGGGCATGGTAGAAGGAGTGCTCGTCGTCGATGCCGACGGCCGGCTGCGTCTCGTCAACGACGCCGCAGTCCAGATGCTGAACCTCGAAACCGATCTACTGGGGCGCCACTACGTCGAGGCGGTGCGTCAGCCAGGAGTCGTGGGGCAACTCGGCGCCGCGTTGAAAGGTGAGCAACGCCCGCCCATCGAGGTGCCGCTGGACGCCGGAAGCAGCGCCGCCGGAGGCTCACGCATCTTTCGAGCGCAGGCGACGCCGGCAACCGCCGGCGGTGGCGGCGCCGTTCTGGTGCTCCACGACATCAGCGATCTGCGGCGCGTCGATCGCGTGCGGCGCGATTTCGTCGCGAACGTCTCCCACGAGCTGCGGACGCCGCTCACCGCCGTGCGCGGGTACGTCGAGGCGTTGATGGACGAGCCGATTGAACCGGCGCAGCGACAGAAGTTTCTGGAGGTCATCGATCGCCACACAGGGCGGATGGAGCGCCTCGTTCGGGATCTCCTGAGGCTGGCGCGCCTGGACGCGCAGCAGGAAATCGCCGAGCTGCACACGATGGAGGTGAGCTCGCTCTTCCGATCGGTGTCCGCCGATCTGTCGGAACGAATCGACAAACAGAAACTCCAGGTGGACGCGATCGTCGATCCGTCGGCCGCGGCGATTGAAGCCGACCCGACAAAGATGCACGACGCCCTACGCAATCTGCTCGAGAACGCCGTGAATTATTCGGAGGAAGGGGGTCGCATCGAGCTCGGTGCGCGCGTTGAGGGCGACCGCGTGCTGCTGACGGTCGGCGATTACGGGCCTGGACTCCCGGAGGCAGACCTCGGCCGGGTCTTCGAGCGTTTCTATCGGGTCGATAAATCGCGCACGCGCGATCCGGGTGGGACGGGCCTCGGACTCTCGATCGTCCGCCATCTGGTCGAGCTACACGGCGGCCGCGTCCACGCAGAGAATCGCAGGGACGGCGGCGCCATCTTCACGATTTCGCTGCCGCACCGCGGTCCGGCAGAATCGGACGCCTCCGCGGAACATCTCTAGATCCATCCACGCACGCGGTAATACAGCATCGCCGCGATGTCGTACATCATCGCGGTGCTCGCCTCCAGCGCCGACCTCGATGGCAGAACAGCCTCGATCCATCTCCCCTTGGCGGTATAGAACTCCGGGCTCGACGGCACGGGATCGAAACCGGCGCGGCGGAACGCACGCAGCGCTCGCGCCATGTGCTGGCGCGAGGTCACCAGCACGAATCTGCTCGCACCGCGCTTGGCCAGTATCGGCGGAATATACACCGTGTGATCGTGGGTGTTCCGCGACTGTCCTTCTTCAACAACGCGATCCTCCGGTACGCCGAACAGCTTCAATGATCGCGCCATCTGCGCCCCTTCTGACCATCGTTCCGGCGCGAGGCTACCGCTGACGATGACCCACGGTTTATCCAATACGTGATACACGCGAGCCGCTTCGAGGGCACGCAACGAGTGCTCGCGGTTGCCCGCCTGAAGCGTGGCACCTCTCGAGCGATACGTCTCCATGCCGGCGCCCAATACCACAATCGCTGTTGCGCCGCGCGCGTCAGCAGCTGTCTGAACCGGCGGATACTCCGGCGAGAGGATGCGCACAAGCGGTACGGCCAGAATAGGCGTGCTCAAGATCCAGTAGAACAACACGAGCGCGGTGAGCAGTAGCCGCCCGGCGCGGCCGTTGTGCTTCTTTCTGTACAGGAGCAGCGTTCCAACAGAGGCGGCCAACAGAAAGAAGGTGGAGGTTCCGGGAACGAACGCGTCTTTCAGGATCGAGGGGACCATTCGGCCTGTAGCTCGCGAGCCCGCTCGTAGACTGATGAGCGATCGGGATAGAGCTCGCGGAGGACGATCTCCTCGCCGCCGTGCCGCGTGCGCACGATTTGAAGCTCGGCGCCGCCGCAGCAGCTCACCATGACGCACGACGTGGTAGCCTCGTCACCCGAGAGCTGCCACAGCACGTGATGATCCCGATTCATCGATGGTATCTCGCCATGGCCATGCTGACGATCTCGTCGATCAGCTGGCTGTACGTGCGCCCGGCCTTTCGCGCCGCTTGCGCGAGCTCGGCGCGCGAGTTGAGCCAGGGGTTGGGATTCACCTCGATCACCGCGACGGTGCCGTCCGGCTTCAGCCGCATGTCGACGCGTCCATAATCGCGCAGCTCCAGCGCCTGGTAAGCGGCGATCGCGGTCGACTGCAGCAGCGTCGTGGTCTCCTCGGACAGATCGGTTGCGACAATCGATTTCGTGTCGCGGTAGGCCTTGGTGCCCTTCCCCCACTTCACCTCAGCCGCCGCGATTTTCGGCGTGCCCTCGGGCAGCTTCGACAGGTCGAGCTCGATCACGGGCAGCGCCTCCGGCGTCTCGTTGCCGAGCACGCCAACGTACATCTCGCGTCCTTCAACGTACTCTTCGATAAGAATCGGCGAGTCGAACTGCTCGTGCAGCCAGTCGATGCGCTCCATCAGCTCCTTGATGGACGAGACAACGGCGTTGAATTCGATGCCGATCGAGCCGTCTTCGCGCATGGGTTTGACGATGACCGGAAAGTGGAGCTCGTCGGAGAACGCCAGCCGGCCGCGGAACGAACGCGCGAAGATCGGCGTGGCGATGCCATGAAAGGCGAAAATCTTTTTCGCGACGCTCTTGTCCTGCGCGAGCATCAGCCCGTGGCTGCCGGCACCGGTAAAGTGCCTGCCGATCAACTCGAGATAGGCGGCGATGTTGTAGTCGGCCGTGTCGTTGCCCGCGAACGACTCGCTGAGGTTGAAGATGAGATCGCAGTCAAGCTTGGCCAGGGCGTGCAGGCTCTTCAGGGAACCGTCGAGCTGGTGGAGCGTCGGCTCGTGGCCAAGCTTGGTGAGCGCGTCAACGACCTCGTCCTCGACTTCCTTCTTGTCGAGCGTGCGGACGAGCGGTGACTTGCCGTTCGAGCCCGATGGTTCTTCCTCGGGCTCCCACCGATCGTAGAGAACGATGAGTTTTAATTTTCCGGCCATCAAGTAGTTGGGGACTTCGGACTGTCGACGTTCGCCTTGCCGGCTACTTTCGCCCTCTTGGCGTCAATCGTCGCTCGCTCCATCTTCGTTTTCCTGCCCGTGTCCCCGGTGAAGGTACCACGAGTCAGGAAATTCATCGCCAGCGTTGTGCCGAACGCCGTCAGCTCGACTAGGTAGACCGGCTCCCGGCCGATCTCTCCCCACAGCTTGAGCCGCTCGCAATTCTTGCAGATCGCCTCGACCAGACCGCGGACCACCGGCCGCCGCACGCCAGTCCAGTACGTGATCTTGTCGATCAGCTCGCGGCGATATTTCGTGACGATGGTCGCCGCAAGCCGCCCTTCACGCGGCTTCCGTGTGAGGAAAATTTCGGATAAGTGCGCGTCCATTGCAAGATCAATCCGCAGGTCGCGCTCTTTTTCCGCACGGCGGTAGAACTCTTCGACCGTGAGCCGCATGTCGTCGACCGTGATATCGACCTCGCCCGTCCGCACGATCGGCTCCTGATCGCCAAAGGCGCGCGCCATTCGATCTACATAGCGCAGCTTGCGCATCGCCGGCCATCCCTTGTATCGGCGCCGCCACGCGCTCCCGGGAGTCAGCCACACGGCGAAGGTTTCCGCGAAGTCTTCGTCGGGGTGCTTCTGCGCGTACCAGCCTTCCATGTGGCGCACGTAGTTGCGGCTGAACGGCACCGGCCGGTACTTGTCGCGATACGGCCGGTCGAAGGGTCCGAACGTCGCACGCCAATCCGGACGCGCGTACAGGCGGTACGCGTAGTTGAAGACATGGCCCGCCTCGTGCCGCATATAGCGCATGATCTCGCGGCTGTCCTCGAGATCGTCGATCGCGCGCTCCAACTTGCCCAGATTCGGATCGGCCAGATAGAACGGGATCCCCAGCACCGGCTGCATGTCGGGACAGCCCCACTCGTCGGTCAGATAGCAGACGGGGCGAAACTTGTGCATCCCGCGCCGCTCGAGCTCCTTATAGAGCTGCCGCACATACGGCTCGACGGGAGAGCCCTCGAGGCGCAGGCCCATCTCGCGGATCCGTTTTCCGAGGACACCGCGTAACTCCGGGTCGAGGATTTCAAAGGCCGGCACGTCTGGATTATAGGGGGGAACCGGCAACCCAACTTGACGTACACCGCCGCGCGAGTAACAATCATGTGGTTCCAGTACATTAGTCTTACATTCCTGTCAGATTTAGTAGTCCATGCCCGCAACACGCTCGACCGCTAAGCCGGCCGATTCTCACAACAGAGAGGTCCGCCGGCTCGTCTCGCTGCTCGACACGAGCCAGGCGCTCACGGGCACCATCGATCTGAAGGCCGGACTTCACCGCGTCCTCGAGATCCTGGGCCGCCATCACGGGGCCGTGCGGAGCACGGTCGTCATGCTGGACGACGACACCGGCCAGCTGCAAGTCGAAGCGTCTGACGGACTGGACCGCCCCGGCTATCGCGTGAGCTATCAGCTCGGCGAAGGCATCACGGGACGCGTCGTCGAGAGCGGCAAGCCCATCATCGTGCCGCAGATCAGCCGCGAACCGATGTTTCTGAACCGCGCGTCCAAGCGGCCGGAGCTTCCGCAGCAGGAGCTCAGCTTCGTCTGCGTGCCGATCATGCTGAACCGCAAGGCCGTCGGTGCCCTGGGCGTCGATCTCAAGTTCAAGCCCGATCGCGACTTCGACCGTACCCAGAAATTCTTAGGCGTCGTCGCATCCATGATCTCGCAGGCGATCAAAGTGCAGCGGCTCATCGACAACGAGCGCAAGAAACTGCTCGACGAGAACACGCACCTGCGCCAAGAACTGAAGGAACGCTACGATTTCTCCAATCTCCTCGGCACGAGCGGGCCGATGCGGCAGATCTGCGAGCAGGTGTCGCAAGTCGCGCGGACGATGACCACCGCGTTGATCCGGGGCGAATCGGGAACCGGTAAAGAGCTGATCGCGCACGCGATCCACTACAACTCGCTGCGGGCGAACAAGCCGTTCGTGAAGGTCAGCTGCGCGGCGCTGCCCGACAGTCTCATCGAATCGGAGCTCTTCGGGTACGAGAAGGGCGCCTTCACCGGCGCACAGCAGCGGAAGAAAGGGCGCTTCGAGCTCGCGGAGGGCGGCACGCTCTTCCTCGACGAAATCGGCGACATCAACCTGGCGACGCAGGTCAAGCTGCTGCGGGTGCTGCAGGAGCGCGAGTACGAGCGGCTGGGCGGCACCGAGACGCTGAAGACCAACGTGCGCCTGGTGACCGCGACCAACAAGGATCTTGAGAAAGCGATCGTGGACGGTTCGTTCCGAGAGGACCTGTACTACCGGCTGAACGTGTTCACCATCTTCGTGCCGCCGCTGCGAGAGCGAAAGACCGACTTGCTGCTGCTCGCGGATCATTTTCTCGAAGCGTTCTCGCGGACCCACAGCAAGGGCATCAAGCGCATCTCTACACCGGCAATCGACATGCTGATGAGCTATCACTGGCCGGGCAACGTGCGCGAGCTCGAGAACACGCTGGAGCGCGCCGTGCTGGTGTGCGACGGACATGTCATCCATGCCCACCACCTGCCGCCGACGCTGCAAACCGCCGAGGCGTCCGGCACGGTGACACGGGTGTCGCTCAAAGACGCCGTGGCCGCCTACGAGAAAGATTTGATCTCGGATGCGCTGAAAACCACTCGCGGCAATCGCGCCAAAGCCGCGCGCCTGCTCAACACGACCGAGCGCATCGTCAACTACCAGGTGCGGAAGTACGCGATCGACTATCGGAGATTCAAGAACTAACAGTCGGCAGTCCGAAGTTCTGGGCATGCTCCAGTAGACTACCCTCCATGTTTGATGTCGTCGGCGTCGGCACCAATTCGGCCGACGAGGTGCTCACCGTCCCGGCATCGGCGCGCGACCTTGCGACCATGGGGAAAGCTCGTGTGACGGGACGGCAGGTATTCCCTGGCGGTCAAACCGCGACCACCGTGACAGCCTGCGCGGCGTTAGGACTACGAAGCCGCTACATCGGCGCCTTCGGGGCCGATGCCAACGGAATACTTCTTCGGGAAGCTCTGCGGAAGGGTGGTGTCGATCTCGAGCACGCGGTTGAGTGCGACGCACCGAATCGCAGCGCGGTGATTCTTGTCGATCCGGCCGGACGCCGCACGGTGATGTGGCACCTCAGCGAGCAGCTGAAGGTTCCGGTGCAGGCCATCGGGCCGCACTCTCTAGAGGCGAAGGTCGTTCACATTGATGACGACGAACCTGAGCTTGCTTTACGTGCGGCTTTCGCAGCGCGTGCCAGGGGAATTCCGGTTACTAGCGACATCGAGCACCTCTCCGACCGGACAGAACAGATGATTGCGGCCGTAACGTATCCAATTTTCGAACAGACCCTCCCTGCACGACTCACAGGAGAACCCGATCCGGAGCGGGCGTTGCGCACGCTGCGGCGGCTGAACCATAACCTACTACTGATGACGCTCGGGGAAAACGGCGCGGTGGCGCTTGAAGGGGACCGTTTTCATGCAGCGCCAGCTTTCAAGGTAACCACCACGGACAACACTGGAGCGGGTGATGTCTTCCGTGCGGGCGTGATCTACGGCGTGCTGAACAATCTGGCGGTGCCTGACCTCCTGCGATTCGCCAACGCCGCCGCCGCCATTGCCTGCACACGCCTCGGTGCAATCCCTTCGGTGCCTACACTCGAAGAAGTCCGCGAACTGTTGCAATCCAGCCGCTGAGCGGACCTCACACAGTCCGGCTAAAGCCGGACCCTCCGTACCTATGCAAAGCTCCATAGAATCGCCGATGCCCGATCGACGATCGCCGATCGCCTATTGCCGATCGCCTATTGCCGACCGCCGATCGTCCCGCAGATCTCCCGCACACGCTCGCTCGAGGCGGCGAGCTGCTTCTCGACATCCTCTTTCAAGCCAAGCTGGCGGCGGTGCTCCGCCGAACGCAGAAACACATAAGCATGATCCAGCTCCCGGCGCGCGGCGTCGTCAATCAACCCCGCTCTGCCCATCGCCTCGAGCGCCGCCAGGGTGCCCGCATGGCGAAGCGGCGCGTGCGCGGCACCGTGTCGAACTTGAAATACCTGGGTGAAATGGTCGATTGCCGTTGACGCCAGGTCCCCAGAACCTCGCGCCTCGAGCGAGTCCCGCGGCTCAGAATCCGCGCTCCCTTCTTCGTCGGCAAGTTGGCCGTACACGCAAGGCAGGCTGAGCGCGATCAACCGATGACCGAGGCCCGCGTCACCGGCAATTGCACGCGCTCTCGTCAGCTCTTTCCTTTCTCGCGTATCCACAGATCCTGCGAGGTGCCCGGCATATTCATCGAGTGCGCACGCCTTCGGCCCTCGATCCGCCTGCGGCCACACGGGAAGGACAACCTGATAGAGGTGGCCTTCATGGGTTTCTTCACTGAGAACCGCCGTCAAGGCGAGGCCGGCCTTCACGAAAAACGCGCGCGCGGACTCCACGTCGGCGCCGTCGGCCGTCGTCTCGTAGACGTAGAGCAGATCGATCTCAGAGGCGTAGCTCAACTCCTGCGCTCCAAGCCGGCCGGTCGCAACGACCGCAAACGTGCCGGGCGCCTTGTCGCGCTGTTCGGTATCGAGGAGCTGGCGGGTGACGATAGCCAGCGCACAGTCAATCGCTACGCACGCAATGTCCGACAACTGGGCAGCCACGGTCTGAACCGTCTCGCGCCGCAGCAACTCGCGCGTGCCGATGCGCAGCGTCTCACGCCGCTTCCATCGCCGGAGGATGTTCAGCGCCTCGACGGGATCGTTGACGGTCGCGAAGACCGAGACAAGCTCTTCTTCATGATCCTGCCGATCTGGAGCGCTCCGCTCCACCTGGGCGACGAGCCAGTGAAAGTACTCGGGAGTCCGGATGAGAATCTCGCTGAGCGCCGGGGAGGCGCCCATCAAGTACGTCAAGACGTGCAGCGCCCGGGGATCTTCGCGCAGGTAGTCGAGAAACATCACGCGCCCGCTGCGAGCCGCCACGTACTGCGCCAGGCCCGCGACCGCCACATCCGGATCGGGCGTTTCGAGGAGAGCGGGAATCAGGTCCGGCGCAAGGCGGCCGAGCGCCTCGCGGGCAACGAGGTCCTCGGCCATCTGCTGTAGGTGGTTGTCTGTCGCCACCGGGTCGCGGAAACCCAAAGACCCAAGGTACGCACGCGCCTGGTCTTCTGTCAGTTCAGGAGAGAGAAACAGATCGGCTGGTATCGGCACAGAATCGTCCATCGGCGATCGTCCATCGGCGATCGACGATCGACCATCGCCGATCGCCGATCGGCGACCTAGACGTCCTTCTCACCAGTGCGGATGTTGTAGCCCTGCTCCACCGGCATCACGAATACCCGGCCGTCGCCGATCTCCCCTGTTCGTGCAGCGCCGATGATCGACTTGATCGCCTCATCCACTGATCCGTCCGGCACCACGACTTCGATCTCCATCTTGGGCAGGAGACTCACCTCGTACTCACGACCGCGGTACACCGCGGTGTGACCTTTCTGACGTCCGTGGCCCCGCACTTCCGTAACGGTCATGCCCGCGATGTTCAGCTTACCCAGGGCTTCCTTGATGTTGTCCACCATGTTGGGCCGGACAATCGCCTTAATCAGCTTCATGCGCTCTCCTTCAACATGCGTTCGAGGTCCGCTTTCAGCTCCGCCTGGGCGTCTTCTGAAAGCTTGGCCCCGCCGCGAGTAATATGAAACACGTCGATGGCCTTCTGTCCTTCGGTCGAGATCAGCACAAGGTCGACATCAATCCCATGATCCGAAATGACTCGGCTGACCCGGTAAAGCAGTCCAGGCGCATCTTGCGCCACGAGCTCGAGCACGGTGTACCGCTGCGAGTGGCCGCTGTCGAAATGGATCACGGGCTTCCGGCGCGCGAACGTGCGCCGGAACAGCACGCTCCGCTCCTTGCTCTTGAGCAGCGCGGTGACGTCGGCCTGCCCGTTGACGACTTCATGAAGGCGCCGGTCGAACTCCTTCTGCCCTTCAGAATTTCGCTCGAAAAACCCGTCGGAGTCGGCGAATTGGAAGACGTCGAGCACCGTGCCTGTCAGGCTGGTGAGCGCATGCCCCCGGAGAATGTCCATCCCGAAGTACGCGAGCACGCCGCAGATATTCGAGAACAGGAACGGTTTGTCGAGTGAGACGACCGTCAGCTCCCACGCTTCGGTCTTCTTCTCGAGCACGAAATGCGCGTCGTCGGGCTTGAGCTCGCGCGAGAGCCGCACGTGCCGATAGATGGCGTCGGGCGAAAACAGAATGAGATAGCGCCGGGGCAGCCCCTCGAGGAAGGCCGCCATCTCAGATTCTGAAATGTCGTCGGGCCGGCTCGCCTGCAATGCCGCGACAAGCGCCTGTTCGCGATCGATGATGTCGTCGCCGTAGCTTAGAGTCATCTGGTTGTAGGCATCGACGTAGAGCCGCCACAGGAGCTCTTCCTTCCAGGGGGTCAGCGTATCGGGGCTGACCGCCCCGACGTCGGCCAGCGTCAGCAGGACGAGCATCTTCAAATGCTCCTCCGTGCTGAAGAGCGCGGCGAACTGCCGGACCACCTCGGGCTCTTCCGTGTCGCGGCGGAACGCGATGCGCGACATCTTCAAGTGATGCCGTATCAAAAAGTCGATGGTCTGGCGCGCCTCGTCGTCAAGCCCGAGACGCATCATCATACCGACGGCCATCTCCGCGCCGACAATCGAATGATCGCCGTCCCGGGCCTTCCCGACATCGTGATACAGAAGCGCCAAAACCAGCAGCTCGGGCGCCCGAAGCTCGCGGAGCAGAGGCCCGAACCGCGGATTGGTCAGTAGCCGTTCGACGTTGCGAACGGTCAGCAGCGTGTGCTCATCGACAGTGTACTTGTGATAGAAGTCGCGCGTCACGCGGCACGAAATCTCGTTCAGCTCCGGAAGGATGGCCCCGAGGAGGCCGCAGTCGCGCATCTCGCTCAACCGCGCCGACAACCCTGGCCTCGGCCGCAGGAACTGTACGATCCGCTGGCGATGCTCGATCGTCGGATGAAACACCTCTGGTGCGTAACGGTGTACGTGTTGCTCGCGCTCCATCAGCGCCAGCGCATCATCGGCGACCGGCACGTTGCGTGAAACGGCCGCGTCGAACACGCGAAGCCATTCGGCCGGCGACGCGGCCGCCGCGGCAGGGTCCGCGAAGTTGATGCCCTCGACGACCCACATCAGGTTCTCGCCAATCAGCCGGATCGGCGTGGGAGCTGACGGCATTGCGACACGGCGCACGCGGCCGAGCGCGCGCGTGACGCTCCGAGCGTCGGTGAAGTAATCCGTCATCAGCGCTTCGACGCGCCGGCGCACGTCGGCCTCGGTGTAACGGAGGCGCTCGGCAGCTTTCTCCTGTAGTTCGTAGCTCAGCACGTTCGCGTTGCGCCCGGCGTCGAGGTGCAGTCCCGACCTGATCCGCATCAGAAATTCTTCGGCATCGTGCAACCGGTCCGGTGTCTCGTGCCGCGGCTCGCGCCGGCGCTCGCCCCCGAGGCGCAACACCATGCGTGCCGCCCACACGTCACGAAGCCCGCCAGGCCCCTCCTTGACGTCAGGCTCGAGCTGATACACGGTCTCGTAGAACTCGCTGTGCCGCTGATCGGTCAGCGCTACGAGCGCCTCGAGAATCTGCGGACGCCAGTGCGGCGCGAACGATGTCATCACCGAATTGAGGCGATCGAGAAGATGCTGATCGCCGGCCAGCGGTCGTGCATCCATGAGCGCGAG
>DATEEI010000093.1:0-50694 GCA_035281225.1 Vicinamibacterales bacterium | reverse complement strand
GGCAGCAGGACCAGCAGGCATACGAGATATCTCATTTCTGCTGATCCCTCTGAAGGCCGATTCCGAGTTGGCGTACTTTCCGGTAGAGATTCGTCCGCTGTATGCCAAGCGACCGCGCGGCGTCTTCCATGCGACCGCGGTGGCGTTGCAACACCGACGCGATGAACTGACGCTCGAAGCACAGTCTCGCTTCGCGCAGGCTGGTGGCCGCCGTGTAACCGGTCGTCATGCGCTCGACGGGAATGTGATCGAGCACGTCCTCGAGCCTCACGATCCCACCCGCGGCGGCGCGCACAAGCAGGTCGAGCACTTCCCGGAGCTCATCGAAGTTCCGCCGCCACGGCAGGGCGCCCAGGAGAATCATCGCTTCACGAGTGAATGTGGGCACCGGAACGTGCGCCGCCTTGGCCGATTCCTCGACGAGGCAGCCGATGAGCGTGGGAAGGTCCGCAGGGCGCTGGCGCAACGGCGGCAGCTCTACACGCTCCCCAAAATGGGGGAGCAAATCGCGCCGAAGGATCCCATCTTGTGCGGCCCGATCGAGACCGCTCGCGGTTGCGATCAATCCTCCCGTGATCTGGCCGTCGTTCAGCGCTCGAGCGAGGCGAGCCTGAAGCGAGCTCGGCAGCTCCTGGAGATTCGCCAGGACGAGGGTGCCGCCCGTCGCTAGTGTCCCGAACATCAGTTTCTGGAGATGCGTCGTGTCTTCGGCCGCGCAGTCCGCCACCACGAACGGCCCTGAGAAGCGCGCGCTTCGATCGTGGAGCATGCGGGCCACAGCTTTCATATCGAGACCCGTCTCGGCGATGAGCAGGACAGGGCCGGTTGCGCTCACTGCGCGATCGAACGCGGCGCGGGCCTGCTCGGCGGCCGTGGAGCCGCCCATTAATTCCAGAATGCTTGGAAGTGCGATCAGATGCTGCTCCGCCCTGTCAGTCACAGAGGAGGCTCGTGCTCCAGCCCCCTATCAAGCTGCGCATAGAAAGTCTTTATATGACTTAATATGACACTAACTGACTATTTAGTGTCATTCGTGATACAAAAGTATCCCTGTTAAAAAGTCTTCCTTCTTATCGACGCGAGGAAGGGGGGAGCATAGGTCAGCGCCGAGTGGCGCTAGAATGGCCCTGAGCGAGAGTGGCGGAACTGGCAGACGCGCCGGACTTAGGATCCGGTAGCCGAAAGGCTATGGGGGTTCAACTCCCCCCTTTCGCACCAACGCTCCCTTCGCAGGACGGAGCAAAACGCTCGAGCGCCGAGAGCTCCGGAAGGGTCTGATCGCTTCCCCACCATCGGTAGCTCAATCCCTTGAGCGCGCGCGCGAAATCGCCGGCGCCCTTCCACGCTGGTTTCACGTAGATGTAGTGGGCTTCGCGAAACCCGACTGCATAGACCGCCGCCAGCTCATAGCCCCGGCACACCGCGTACCGGTGAAGGGTGTCGACCATCTGATTCCAGCCGTTATCCGCGAGCGGCGGTCGAAAGACCGGCGTGAAGTACGAATGGAAGAGGATGACGTCGGGCTGCGTTGTCTCGAGATATGCCACCGTGAGCCCGCCTTCCTGGACGATGCGGACGTCGTTCAATCCCCACGAATCGATCGCCTTCCACCTCGAGTAAAGCGGGACCAGTCCCGCTTCGGTGGTGACGACGACGTTCTCGGGGCCGCCGAATTTTCTCAGAAGCAGTGCAACGTCTTTCAGACTGTGGTGCGTCGAGACAGGAACGAACCGCCTGTGTTGCCAGACGAGGCCGCCGATGACCACACTAATAGCCACGACGGCCAACGCGCGACGGAGCGCCAGCGGCCACGTCGTTGCTGACCGAGTGAGATCGGGCCAAACATCCGACCAGACAGCAGGCCACGATGCCGCGACGATTGGCACCAGCGCGTACTGAAACCGGTAGTAGTAGTCCATCTCCGATGAAAGCAGAATCCACATGCCCGTGTAGCCGACAATGACGACCGAGATCGCCATGAGCCATCGGAGCGGACGAGCCGGTCGCAGTCCGGCGGCCAGCAGCGGCAGCATGAAGCCGAGCAGAATGATGACGCCGCGCACCGAGACCAAGAGCCCATCCCAGTGCAGCGTGCCACCTCCCTTCTTCAAGAACGGAAGAGGGAGCAGCCGCCCGAAATATTGCCAGCGCCAGAAGACGAAAGCTGTAAACAGGACTCCGAATACGAGAATAGTGGCCCCCCCGATTCGGAGCAGCGACCGGCGCTCGACCACAAAGGCTGCGGCCACTACCATGATCCCGGTGACGCCGAGGCCCTCCGGTCGCGTCAGGCTCGCGAATACCATCGCCACCGCGAAGAGCCAGGGCCACCAAGCTTCCTTCCGCATCGCAGCGAAAACGAGGCACGCCCAGCCTGCGAGGGTGCCGAGCGCGAACAGTGTGGTGAGAAATCCGGCTTCGACGTACACGCGCGCGGCGCCAACCGCCACAAACGCCGCGCATGCAAGTGCCACGGGTGCGGGAGCGCGGAATCCTCTGATTGCCACGATCACGACAAGCGCAACGGTGAGCGCGTGAGCGGCGGCGCCCAACAATCGCGGGCCAGCCTCGAGCGGGACGCCCACGGCGTAGACCGCACCGAGCAGGGTGGCGCCGAGCCAGTCGGTCGCGCCGTCGACCGGCCCCTCACCCGGATTCCACACATACCCGAGCCCTTCGCCGAGATGCTGCGAGTAGCGCATCAGAATCGCCGCATCCTCCGCAACCGTCGATGCGTTGCTCACAGTGAGGAAGAGATACAACGCGGCGCCCATCGCAGCGAGAGCTGCCCAGAGATCGGTTCGTGCCGACGGGACGTGAGTGCTGGTCATGAACGGGTTGCGGCCCTACAACAGGTATACTCCATAGCTGGACCAGCAAGGTAGGAGACCGTGAAAACAGCATTCGCCGACCTCAGCGAGACCAAAAAGAGCGTTGCCGTCGAAATTCCCAGCGACATCGTCGACGCGCAGATTGACCGCGTGGCGCGGAGCTACAGCCGCCAGGCACGTGTTCCCGGATTCCGCCAGGGAAAAGTGCCACCCACACTCATCAAGAAACGCTTCCGCGATCAGATTCTTCACGACGTCGCGCACGATTTGATCCCGCGCGCGATCGACGAAGCGCTGCGCGAGCGCGGGCTCGAGCCAGTCGATACCCCCGACGTGAAGGATGTGACGCTCGACGAAGGTCAGGCCCTCACGTTCACGGCGACATTCGAAACGCTGCCTCCCATCGACCCGGGGCCGTTGAACACCATTTCCCTCAGGCGGCCGGCCGTCACGCTGGAAGAGGACGCGGTAGAGAAGACTCTCGCGCAACTGCAGGCCCGCGCCGCGCGTTATGCGCCCGTCGAGGGCCGCGGGGTCGAGGGCGGTGATACCGTCACCCTCGACATGGAACGGCAACCGACCGCCGCCGGGGAACGGGCCGATCATCATCATGATGTCGCGATAGAAATCGGCGGTAAGGCCAATCCCCCGGGGTTGGATGACGAGTTGAAGGGGCTAACGGCGGGCGCGGAGAAGAGCTTTACGATTCACTACCCCGATGACTACGCCGTGAAAGAAATGGCCGGCACGAGCGTCAGCTACACCGTGAAGGTCAAGGACATCCGCACGCGGATTTTGCCGGCGCTGGACGATGAATTTGCAAAGGACATCGGCGAGTTCGAGACGCTGCAGGCGCTCCGCGAGCGGATTCAGCAGGACCTGCAGCGCGAGGCCGACGCGGAAGCCGACAGGAACCTGAAGAGCGATCTTCTGAAGGAGCTCGCCGCGCGTGTCACGGTAGACGTGCCCGACGCGCTCGTGGAGCGAGAGCTCGATCGCCGCACCGAAGAGTTCGCGCGAAGGCTGATGGATCAGCAGATCGATCCGCGCCGCGCCAATATCGATTGGGATCAGTTCCGCGATAGCCAGCGCGAGGCCAGCCGCGAGTCGGTGAAGAGCGCGCTCGTGCTCGACGAAATCTCGCGCCGTGAGCACGTCACGGTCACCGATGACGATATTGAAAGGGACGTGGCTGAATACGCCGGACGCAGCGGACGGACGCCGGCCGCCGTGCGGGCAACACTCGAGAAAGAAGGCGCATTGTCGCGTCTTTCGGCGGGCCTTCGCCGCGAAAAGACCATGGATCTAGTGCTGTCTCAGGCTCAAGTCACCAAGGACTAGTGCCGATACCTTATTACAGGCGGGGTACTCCTCTTATGTCAGATTCGCGCATGCAACTCGTTCCCATGGTCGTGGAGCAAACCAACCGTGGGGAGCGGGCGTACGACATTTTCTCGAGGCTCCTGAAGGACAGCATCATCTTCATCGGAACCCCGATCGATGACCAGATCGCCAATCTCGTAATCGCGCAGTTGCTCTTCCTCGAGGCCGAGGATCCAGACAAGGACATCATGCTGTACATCAACAGCCCAGGCGGATCGATCACGGCGGGGCTGGCGATCTACGACACGATGCAGTTCATCCGGCCCGACGTGCAGACAACCTGCATCGGCCAGGCGGCCTCGATGGCGGCGGTGCTGCTGGCGGCGGGCGCAAAGGGCAAGCGGTTTTCGCTGCCGAACTCGCGCATCGTCATCCATCAACCGCTGATGTCAGGCCTGGGCGGCCAGGCGACCGACATCGACATCGCCGCGCGCGAGATTCTGCGCATGCGCGAGCGGCTGAACGAGATCCTCGTGCACCATACGGGGCAGGCGGTCAAGCGGATACAGGAGGACACCGAGCGCGACTACATCATGAGTGCCGATCAGGGCAAGGAATACGGTATTATTGACGACGTCATCCGGAAGCGGGCGTAACCCCCCTTATGGTCAAAGCAAAAGGCGAAAACGAGGTTCTCCGCTGCTCCTTCTGTAACAAGGATCAGAATGACGTCCGCAAGCTGATCGCGGGCCCCACGGTCTTCATCTGCGATGAGTGCGTCGAGGTCTGCAACGACATCATCGCCGATGACAACCGGTTCGATAACCGCGGCGTCCGGTCCTCTCTGCCTGTACCGCAGGAGATCAAGAAGTTCCTGGACGAGTACGTCGTGGGCCAGGAGCAAACGAAGAAGAAGCTCGCGGTCGCCGTCTACAACCACTACAAGCGCATCGAGATCCAGAAGCAGCCGCGGAACCGCAACGACGTCGAGCTGACGAAGTCGAACATCATGCTCATCGGCCCGACCGGCACCGGCAAGACGCTGCTCGCGCAGACGCTCGCCAAGCTGCTGTCGGTACCCTTCACGATCGTTGACGCGACGACGCTCACCGAGGCGGGCTACGTGGGCGAGGATGTGGAGAACATCATCCTCAAGCTGCTGCAGGCCGCCGGGGGCGACATCGAGAAGTGCCAGCAGGGCATCATCTATATCGACGAGGTCGACAAGATCTGCCGCAAGGACGAGAACCCCTCGATCACCCGCGACGTGTCGGGCGAAGGCGTCCAACAGGCGTTGTTGAAGATCCTGGAGGGCACGGTCGCCAACGTCCCGCCGCAGGGGGGCCGGAAGCACCCGCACCAGGAGTTCTTCCAGATCGACACGACCAACATCCTGTTCATCTGCGGCGGCGCGTTCGTGGGGCTCGAGAAAATCATCGAGCGACGCAGCGGAAAGAAAACGCTGGGTTTCAAGGCCGAGGTCAAGTCGGGGCGCCAGCGCGATCTCGGCACGACGCTCGAGCGCGTCGAGCCGCAGGATCTCATCAAGTACGGCCTCATCCCCGAGTTCGTCGGCCGGCTGCCGGTCGTCGGCACGCTCCACGAGCTCGACAAGCCGGCGCTCGTCCAAATCCTGACGCAACCCCGCAACGCGATTACGCGTCAATATCAGAAGCTGTTCGAATACGAGAACGTGAAGCTGCGCTTCGCAGACGATGCGCTCGAGGCCATCGCGGAATCGGCGCTGGAGCGCAAGATCGGCGCCCGCGGCCTGCGCATGATTATCGAGGACCTCATGCTCGATCTCATGTATTCGCTCCCGAACCAGAAGAAGGTGCGCGAGTGCGTGATTACGAGAGAGGTTGTTGAGGCGAAGGACAAGCCGATCGCGTTGATCGAAAAAGCCGGGTAGTACTAAGGAGACCAATTGGAAGTCTACGAGACCCTCCCGATCGTCCCGCTGCGCGACGTCGTTGTCTTTCCGCACATGATGATGCCGTTCGTCATCGGCCGGCCGTCCTCGACCCGTGCCTTGGAGCACGCGCTCGGCAAGGACAAGCGCATCTTCCTGGCGGCGCAGCACGACGCATCCACCGACGACCCGAAGCCCGACGACATCTATACGATGGGCTGCGTGGCCAACGTCGTGCAGAGCCTGAAGCTGCCCGACGGCAACATCAAGGTGCTCGTCGAGGGAGTCGAGCGCGCGCGCGCCGTGGAGTGGAAAGAAGACAAGGGTTTCTTCCGGGTGGTGGTGAAGGTGCTGCCGCGCCAGAAGGAAATGCCGGCTGACATCGAAGACACGATGACCCGCGTCGTCTCGCTGTTCGAACAGTACGTGAAGCTGTCGAACAACCTGCACTACGACGCCATGATTGCCGCCGTCCGCGTGGACGATCCGGGCCGCCTCGCCGACACCATCGCCGCTCACCTGCTGGTAGGGGTAGACGAGAAGCAGAACCTGCTCGAGATCGTGTCGCCGGTCGAACGCCTTAATCGCATCGCCGGTATTCTCGAGATCGAGGTCGACAAGCTCCAGGTAGACCGCCGCATCCAGTCGCGCGTGAAGAAGCAGATGGAGAAGGCGCAGAAGGAGTACTACCTCAACGAGAAGATGAAGGCGATCCAGAAGGAACTGGGCCGCAAGGATGACAAGGGCAACGAGGTCGACGATCTCAAGAAGAAGATCGAACAGGCCCGGATGCCGAAGGACGTCGAAGAGAAGGCCGTCCAGGAGCTCAAGCGTCTGGAGTCGATGCCGCCGATGTCGGCCGAGGCCACGGTGTCGCGAAACTACCTCGACTGGCTCATCGCCGTGCCCTGGCACAAGAAGTCGCGCGAGAGCCGCGATCTGAAGCGCGCCGAAGAGATTCTGCACGCCGACCACTACGGCCTCGAGAAAATCAAGGACCGCATCCTTGAGTTCCTCGCTGTGCGCGCGCTCGTGAAAAAGCCGAAGGCGACCATCCTGACGCTGTCCGGGCCTCCCGGAGTCGGCAAGACTTCGCTCGCGAAGTCGATCGCGAAAGCCATGAACCGCAAGTTCGTGCGCCTCTCGCTCGGCGGCGTACGCGACGAAGCTGAGATCCGCGGCCACCGGCGCACCTATATCGGCGCGTTTCCCGGCCAGGTGATCCAGATGATGAAGAAGGCCGGCACGATGAACCCGGTCTTCCTACTGGACGAAGTCGACAAGATGTCGATGGACTTCCGCGGTGACCCGTCGGCCGCGCTACTCGAAGTGCTCGACCCCGAGCAGAACCACACGTTCCTCGACCACTACCTCGACGTGGAGTACGACCTGTCGTCCGTCATGTTCATCTGCACGGCCAACGTGCTGCACACGATTCCGCAGGCGCTGCGCGACCGCATGGAAGTGCTACAGCTGGCCGGCTATACCGAGCAGGAGAAGACCGAAATCGCCAAGCGCTTCCTCGCGCCGAAGGCGATTGAGGGCAGCGGACTCGACGACAAGAACATTGTCTTCACCGACGAGGCGATCCAGACGATCATCCAGCGCTATACGCGCGAAGCCGGCGTTCGCAACCTCGAGCGCGAACTGAGCTCGATCAGCCGGAAGGTCGCCCGCAAGGTCGTCTCCGAGGGCAAGGCGTTCCAGGAGAAGATCACGCCGGAGAAGGTCACCGAGTACCTCGGCGTGCCCCGCTTCCGGCCGTCGATCGCTGAGGAAAAGGAAGAGATCGGCGTCGCAACCGGCTTGGCGTGGACCGAGGTCGGCGGCGAGATTCTCGTCACCGAGGCGACGCTCATGCCTGGCCGCGGGCACTTGACGCTCACGGGCAAGTTGGGCGACGTCATGCAGGAATCAGCGCAGGCGGCGATGAGCTGGGTGCG
Organism: Vicinamibacterales bacterium; assembly: GCA_035281225.1. Classification (GTDB taxonomy): domain Bacteria; phylum Acidobacteriota; class Vicinamibacteria; order Vicinamibacterales; family JAMQPK01; genus JAMQPK01. Next base: position 42,685 of record DATEEI010000093.1, on the reverse strand, counting down.
GTCGAAGGCCGACGAGCTGGGTATCCCGAAGGAATTCAACAAGAAGACCGACGTGCACATTCACGTCCCCGAAGGCGCCATTCCGAAGGATGGCCCCTCGGCCGGCATCACGCTCGCCACTGCGCTGGTTTCGGCGTTGACGCGCGTGCCGACGCGGACCGACGTGGCAATGACCGGCGAGATCACGCTTCGCGGCAAGGTATTGCCAATCGGCGGCGTGAAGGAAAAAGTGCTCGCGGCCCATCGCGCCGGCATCAAGAGCATCATCATGCCGAGGGACAACGAGAAGGATCTCGCGGATATCCCGAAGAACGTCCTCGATTCGATGAACATGTATCTCGTCGGCCACATGGACGAAGTGCTGAAGGTCGCGATGGCCGGGCCGATGCCGGCTGCGATCTCGCCCGACGTGGCGGTGGCCGAAGTCGACGTCGAGACCGACGACACGATTACTCACTGACGCAGGCAGGGAAGAGGAATGAGGGCAGAGGGAAGATAATTCCTTACCCTCTCCCCTCTCCCCTCTCCCCTAACGGTGCAAGCCACCTTCATTCTCTCCGCAGCGTCGGCCTCCGACTTTCCAGCCGCCGGCTTGCCTGAAATCGCCATGGTCGGCCGATCCAACGTCGGCAAGTCCAGTCTCATCAACGCGCTCGTCAAGCAGAAGATCGCCCGCACAAGCGCCGCGCCTGGCAAGACCCGCCTCGTCAACTATTACCTCATCGAGCCCGAGAACCCACGTCAGAAACCGCTGTACCTCGTCGACCTGCCGGGCTATGGGTACGCCCGCGGCGGAGCCGAATCCGTCGAGGCCTTCGGACAGCTGACCCGGGAGTATTTCGACCCGACGTCGCAGCCCGGGCGCCGCGTCGGCGGCGTGCTGCATCTGATCGATGCACGCCATCCCGCGCTTCGGGACGATTTCCTGGCGCATGAATGGTTGATTCGCCGTGGGGTGCCCGTCGCAATCGTGGCCACGAAGATGGACAAGCTGAACCGCTCGGAGCAAGGGCAGACGTTGAGGACGCTCGAGAAGAACGGCGCCGTGGTGCTGCCATCTTCCGTGCCGGCTAGGTTCGGTCAGGCGGAAATTTGGAAGATCATCCACCAATGGGCGCAGACTTCCTAACCCGTCTGCGCAGCGGCCTCTGGCGCGCACGCCACCGGGTCGCGGACCTCTTGGGATTTTCGTCAGGGTCTAGCAAGCCGCTTCAACGCGCGGAGAGGAAGCGAGTAAAGCGACCGCCATGCGTCACTAGCGCGCAATCTCCAGGGTGAGCGCGGGTAGACCGTCGCGGCAAATCGTTCGAGCTCGCGTTCCTGATTCGCCAGCCCGTGGATCGTCACCTCGGAAAACCGAAAACCACCCTTCCACCAGAGCCACTGCACCGCTGCTTCCGGCGGGAGCGAGCGGAGGTGCGCCTTCGGCAGGTTGTATCGCCAGTGAGAGTGGATGAGATGGTATTTCTGCAGGAAGCGAATCTCGTCACCGTCGATGTCGACGAGCCACCGGTGATGGGACAACCCAGCCGTGTTCGAGCGCTCCACACCGACGGTCGACTCGGCCACCCGTGATGGCACTTCGATATAGCCCGCTTTGCCGACTCGAATCAGCTCGGAGCAGACCCACAGTGGATCGCGGATGTCTTCCAGCGTGTGGGAGCAGATGACGAAATCGAACTGTTTGTCGGTGAAGGGCCAAGGCTCGCGTCCGCAGATATCGCGCTGAACCCACGTCTCCTTCGTGAACCACTCGCGCTCCCCACCCTGAAACGCCGGCGCGCCGAAGGTGCGATAGTACCCGCGCGTCTCGAAAGGCTCGGCGTCGAGAATCCATTGCGCCCGATTGAACGGGCTCGCCCACGCGCCCACGTCGAGCACCAGGGCTTCCGGAGATAGCTCGCCGACCAGCCTCGCGACGTTCGCCGCAAACACCGTTACAGTCTACTACCCGCCTCGTCGAAAGGCGTCGTGCCTTCGTGTCTTCGTGCCTTCGTGGTCCGGTCTTCGTGGCCCTTTCGCGTAGAATTCCGCGCATGGAGTTTCGTCGCTTCGGTCGGGTCGGGTGGCAGGTCTCCGCAGTCGGGTACGGCATGTGGGGCATGGGGGGCTGGACCGGGTCCGATGATGACGAGTCCCACCGCTCGCTCGATCGCGCCATCGATCTCGGGTGCAATTTCTTCGACACGGCCTTTGCGTACGGAATGGGCCGGAGTGAGAGGATCCTCGGCGACACGCTGCGACGCCACTCCGGAAAAACGCTCTACGTGGCGACCAAGGTTCCTCCGAAGAACTGGAAGTGGCCGGGCCGCGCGGAGACGCCGATCGCCGACGTCTTCCCCGCCGATCACATCAGGGAGTACACCGAGAAGAGCCTCGAACATCTCGGCACCAGCACCATCGACCTGCAGCAGTTCCACGTCTGGAGCGACTCGTGGGTCGCGGACCAAGGATGGCAGCGCGCTGTCGAGGGTCTAAAGAAGGAAGGGCTGATCAGGGCCTTCGGCATCAGCGTCAACCGGTGGGAGCCGGCCAACGTGTTGAAGGCGCTTCGCACTGGCCTCGTCGACTCCGTGCAGGTGGTCTACAACATTTTCGACCAAAATCCTGAGGATGAGCTGTTCCCAGCATGTCGAGAGCTCGATGTTGCGGTCATCGCGCGCGTGCCGTTCGACGAAGGCAGCCTGACCGGCGCGCTCACGCTCGACAGCACCTGGCCTGAAGGGGACTGGAGAAACATCTACTTCACACCCGAGAATCTCGCCGAAACGCTCGGTCGCGTGGAGCGATTGAGCAGACTCGTACCGGAAGGCATGGATCTCCCGGAGATGGCGCTACGATTCATCCTGGCCCATCCCACCGTTTCCACGGTCATCCCCGGCATGCGGAAGACGGTGCACGTTGACCGGAACATCGCCGCGAGCAACGGCGAGGCGCTTCCGGTCCAGCTAAAAGATGCACTGCGGGCGCATCGCTGGGTGAGGAGCGCGGATATCGAATAACCCGTTTGGTTTCTGCCTTTTGCCCTCTCCCCTGAGCCCGTCGAGCGTCGGTGGTATAATCGGAGTTTCCTCGAAGGGAGTTCCATCGTGAAAGACGGTATTCATCCGAAATATCATGAGGTCGATGCCCGGTGCGCCTGTGGCGCGACCTGGAAGACACGGTCGACGAAGAACGAGCTGCATCTGGAAATCTGCGCGAACTGCCACCCGTTCTTCACGGGCCGTCAGAAGTTGATGGATACCGAAGGCCGCGTCGAGCGCTTTACCAAGAAGTTCGGCGCACAGACAGTGGCCAGCCGCAGGAAGCCAGCGGCCAAGGCGGCCACGGGCCGGTCCGCGAAGACGGCCTGACGCGTGGCGGTACTGGTCACCGGTGCAGCCGGGTTCATCGGTTCCCACGTCGCACAATCTCTTGTCGAGGCCGGCCGGGAAGTTGTCGGCCTCGATGATCTCTCGGGCGGGTTCCCTGCCAACGTTCCTTCCTCAGTCGTGTTCTACCAAGGATCGATCCTCGATCAGGCGCTCTTGCGCCGGATCTTTCGCGACCATCGCATCGACTACGTCTACCATCTCGCCGCATATGCGGCCGAAGGCCTGAGCCACTTCATCAGGCGGTTCAACTACACGAACAACGTCACGGGCTCGATGAATCTGATCAACGAAGCGGTCACCGCCGAGGTGAAATGCTTCGTCTTCACCAGCTCGATTGCCGTATATGGCGCCGGGCAGGTGCCGATGCGGGAGGACCTCACACCGGAGCCCGAAGATCCCTACGGCATCGCCAAGTACGCCGTGGAGCTCGACCTCCGTGCCGCCAGAAAGATGTTCGGGCTCGACTGGATCGTCTTCAGACCGCACAACGTGTACGGCGAACGGCAGAATCTCGGCGATCGCTACCGCAACGTCATCGGTATCTTCATGAACCAGCTGCTCCAGGGGCAGCCGATGACGATCTTCGGCGACGGCAAGCAGACGCGCGCGTTCAGTTACATCGGCGATGTCGCGCCGCTGATGGCACGCGCAATCGATGAACCGGCGGCGTACAACGAGGTCTTCAACATCGGCGCGGATGAAGCGACATCGGTCAACGAGCTCGCCGCGATGGTGGCCGCGGCAATGGGGCGGCCTGCCTCCGTCAGCCATCTCGAGTCTCGAAAGGAAGTCGTGCACGCGCTCGCCGACCACGCAAAGCTCGAGCGCGCGCTTGGATATCGAGCGCAGTGGTCGCTCGCCGACGGCCTGAAACGTATGGCGGAATGGGCGAAGCGGACCGGATCGTCACAACCGACGTCGCGGCAGGACATCGAGGTCATGAAGAACCTGCCTCCGAGCTGGAGAGCCTGAGGCGTGCCGCACAACGCGCGCATCCTGGTGAGCGCGTTGTGCGTAGCGGCAACACTGAGCTGTGGTGTGACCGTCTGGAGGCTGCTGGACAGCCCCCTGCGGCACGACGAATCGGATTTCGGCATACAAGCTGCGGGAATCATCGAACACGGCGTACCGAAAGTTGTGGACCACGGCGAGGTGAGATACGGCATGTGGCACCCGCCACTGTATCTCTACAGCGTCGCCGCCAGCCGATTTCTGTTCGGACCGGCGAACTGGTCTTCGCGACTGGCGGGCGTCGCCTGGTTTGCCGCCACCGCTATAGTGGTCTTCAGACTCGCCGGACCGCTGGCCCTGTGCCTTCTGCTGCTGGCGCCAATCGTTGCGCAGGGAATTCTCTACCTCGATATCGACAACACCAGCCTCGCATTTGCGTTGACCCTGTTCGGCGCGGTGTTCGTCATGGCTCCGCGCCCGCACTCCATGCGAACGGCGGCATTGCTCTGCGCCATCCTGTTTCTCGCGTTGTGGTCGAAGCTCACCACGCCGTACATCATGCTGATCGCGGTGGTCGTGTTTCAGGTGCTCAATCGCGATTGGCGAGGCACGGTTCAGACGGTTGCGATCGGGGCCGTCGCAACGGCTGCGTTCCTTGGCGCCTATCTGTTGTACTGCCGGCTCACAGGCTATCCCGTCGATTTCATGTTCGACACGACCTACGTCGGAAAACGCGACTCTTATCTCACCTCGAGCCGGTCGCTTGTGAAGCCTCTGCATGCGATCTGGTGGAACATCATCTGGTTTTCTCCGGCGCTCACAGCGCTGTTTGGCGTGCTGACCCTCGAGCGCATGCGAACGTTCTGGAGAACGCGTTGCGCCGATTCGATTGATTTCTGGGTCATCTTCGCTTGGGCGGTTTTTGGCGCCTACGCGGTCTGGGCTGGCGTCATGGGTAAGTACACATTTCCGGCGGCCGTCGCGGCCGCCGTCGCCCTCGGGTTGTGGCTTCCTGGCCTCGTCTCGACCGTGCGTGTGAAGAAACCTGTCCTGCTGACGTTCGCAGCCGCTGCGCTCCTGACTTTTCAGGTGCTGGCCGTACCGGCGCTTCAAGTCAAGCCAGCCGCCGCACACGAGCCCTTGCTCACGCTGTCTTCAGGATTGACGCATCCCCGAACCGTCGCGTTGTCTCTGGTCGCCGCAGGATTCGCTGTTTTCACCCTCGTGGTGAGTCGGGCTGTGTCCGGCCCGGCGTTGGCACGCGTCGCGGTCGCGCTGCTGACGTGCGCGATGGTGGCCAATACCGTCGAAGCCTTCAAGGTCATGCTGTCCCCGGACGACCGATCGCCGTACCGCCCCCTCGCGGAACGGGGTTTCGAGCCCGCGGTGCAGCGGTTGAACCGCGTCCTCTCACCGGCCGATAAGCTCATAGGTCCCAAAGATGTCGGCTATTACTTTCACGGCCGTGCGTACCGCCTCGACGGCATTCGCCATACGACAACCGGTGAAGCTGACGTCGTGAACACCATCCGCCGATCTGGTGTCGCATACGCCGTCGACTCAGCCACCAACCCCGTCCCTGATTCCGACCGGCTGTTCCGGGAAGCAGGACTTCAGCCTATTGAACGCGTGGGAGATTTCGTGATCTACGGACTGGCGAAGTGACCGAAGGAGAATCGGAGTATCACTCGCGCTATTTCGCGACCCGGTTCCCGTACGACGCGGGGCGCGATCTCGTGTGGCAAGAGGTCTCGCGCTATCTGCAGGGGCGCGATATCCCGGACACCGCTACGATCCTCGAGCTGGGCGCCGGCTACTGCCATTTCATCAACAACGTCCGCGGCAAGGCCCGTCACGCGCTTGATCTCTCTCCCGATCTTCCCAAGCGCGTTGCAGCCGGGGTCGTTCCGCACGTCGGCTCGTGCACGTCGCTGACGATGTTCGCCGACGGCTCCGTCGACGTGGTGTTTGCCAGCAATCTCTTCGAGCATCTGACGCGCGACGAGCTTTCCATGGCGCTCAGGCAAATCCGGCGCGTACTTTCGGACCGGGGCCGCTTGATCGTGGTGCAGCCGAACTTCCGGTATTGCGCGCGCGAGTACTTCGATGATTACACCCACCTCCAGGTCTTCACGCATATCGGGCTTGCCGACCGCTTGCGCGCCGAGGGTTTCCGCATCGTGCGCAGCATTCCCAGGTTTCTCCCGTTTTCGATGAAATCCCGGTTGCCCAAATCACGGTGGCTCGTGCGGATGTACCTGCATTCACCATTCAGGCCGTTCGGCGCGCAGATGCTGCTCGTGGCGCAAGTGGCATCCGGCGCGTCATCAGAGGACTGACGTATGTGGCAAGGACAGCGCGTCTCCGTGGTGTTGCCCGCCTATAACGAGGAGGATTCCATCCGATCCGCGGTGGAGAGCTTCTTCGTCAGCGATGTCGTGGACGAAGTGGTTGTCGTCGACAACAACTCGACCGACTCAACGGCGGCCGAGGCCGCCGCCACCCGAGCCCGACTCGTGACCGAGACCACCCAAGGGTACGGGGCCGCGCTTCGCCGAGGGCTGCGGGAAGCCACGGGCGACTTGATCATTCTTGCGGAACCTGACGCCACCTTCATGGGTAAAGACGTGCTCAAGCTGCTCGCCTACGCCGATGACTTCGATCTGGTCTGCGGTACCAGAACGACCCGCGAGCTGATCTGGGCTGAGGCCAATATGGGCTGGTTCCTCCGCGTCGGCAACGTCATCGTCGCGAAGATGCTGCAGGTGCTGTTCAACACCTGCTCGCTATCGGATTGCGGGTGCACGCTAAGGTTGGTCAAGCGCGAGCGACTAATCCGCTTTCGAGACAAGCTAACCGTCCGCGGATCGCATTTTCTGCCGGAGATGGTCATCCTCGCGCACCAGCACGGGCTTTCCATCATCGAGATCCCTGTGAACTACCGCGGCCGGTCGGGCACGTCGAAGATTACCGGCACACTCAAGGGGACGCTGAAGACCGGAACTAACATGATCAAGTTGATTGTCGGGTACCGTCTGAGCCACGCCAGCGCCAGGCGTCCTCAATAATCGTCTCGAGCCGTTCGCGCGTCGGACGCCAACCCAACTCGCGCGCTGCTTTGTGCGAGGAGGCCACGAGTACTGGTGGATCGCCGTCCCGGCGCGGCCCCACGACGGTGGGAATCTCGCGGCCCGTCACACGTCGGGCGCACTCGATCACTTCTCTAATGCTGTACCCTTCCCCACCGCACCCGAGGTTGAACACGTCCGCGCATGGCTCTCGGCGCGCGAGCCATTCCAGCGCGAGCAGGTGCGCATCGGCAAGATCCAGCACGTGAATGTAGTCGCGGACGCAGGTGCCGTCCCGCGTGGGATAGTCGTCGCCGAAGATCGCGATATGAGGCCGAGCGCCGGCGGCCGCATCGAGCACCAGCGGAATCAGATGCGTTTCAGGCTCGTGGCACTCCCCCGATCGCGCACCGGCGCCGGCGGCATTGAAGTAACGCAACATCGCCGCCTTCAAGCCGTGGGCCCTGTGAAACCAGTCGATCGACCGCTCGAACGCCAACTTCGATTCTCCGTATGGATTAATCGGCCGTGTCGGCATCCCTTCGTGCAGCGGCGTGCTATCCGGGATGCCGTAGACCGCGCAGGTAGACGAGAAGACGATCGGCGCCACTCCTGCATCGCGCATGGCCTCGAGTAGTGAAAGCCCGGCAAGGAAGTTGTTTCGGTAGTACCTGCCGGGATTCTGCATCGACTCCCCGACGAGGGCATCGCCCGCCATGTGAATCACCGCCTCGACGCGCCGCTGTTTCAGCGTGGCGAGCACAAGCGCGTTGTCGATGAGATCGCCTTCGACGAACGCCGCGCCAGGCGAGAGCGCGTGGCGATGGCCGCGCGAAAGGTTGTCAATCACCGTCACCTCGTGGCCGCTCTCGACGAGCACATCGGTCGTAACGCTTCCGATGTAGCCGGCGCCGCCGGTGACGAGGATCCGCATGCGTGGAAAAGTTTATTCGATCAGATCTGCGAACGCGACTGGCAGCCGTCAACCGGCAGCGATGAGCCGCTGATCCAGCTCGCGCGCGGCGAGGCAAGAAACGCGACCGCCGCACCGACCTCCTCGGCGCGGCCGAAGCGCCCGAAGGGCAACTCTCTCCGGACAAAGTCCGCAATGCCTGCAGGATCGGCTTGCTGGCGTTTTTCCCACGACCCTCCGGGAAACAGGATCGACCCAGGAGCGACGCTGTTGACCCGAATGTTGTCCTTCGCGAGTTGTTGCGCCATCGATTTGGCGAGGCTGATCTCCGCGGCCTTGACGGCGTTGTAGGCCATCCGTCCACCAGACTCCCGTCCCCAGATCGACGCAATCATCACAATCGATCCGCCGCCCTGCCTTCGCATGTGAGGCACGACCAGACGCGACATCCGGATCGCAGGATAAAGCGTGTGGTCGAAGGCTTCCTGCCACTCCGCATCGGCCGTGTTGACGATGTCGTTGCCCTTTGCCGTGCCAACGTTGTTGACGAGGATGTCGATCGCGCCGAACGCCTCTATCGCTCCGTTGACCACCTTCTCGGCGCCTTCAGGCAAAGACAAATCGGCAGCCACCGTGATGACGTCCGGCGATAGCTCGCGTAGGTCGGCCGCGGCCGCTTCCAACGTCTCCACCCCTCTCGCGGAGAGGCAGATGCGGCATCCTTCGGCCGCGAGCGCCCGCGCGCTCGCCAACCCTAATCCTCGGCTCGATCCCGTGACGATGGCTACCTTACCGTGTAGAAGAAAATCCAATCTCTCACCCCTCGCCCCTCACCCCTCACCCCTGTTCTTATTTCTTAGTCCGGCCGTCCGCCCGTCAAATCGTTGAGCCGCCAGTCGAAGGGCAGGTAGGTCAGTTGGAAGGTGTTCTTCTTGATGAACTCGACTTCGGCATCCAGCAGCTGAGGCCGCAGGAAGCCTATCACGGCGCGCTCGATCGGCTCGCGCTTGGGCAGGTCGAACGAGTCGTCTGCGTACTTCGCGATAAACGCCGGCGCACGCCAGCTCAGGATGGGGCTGATGCTGACCCGTCCGGCTAACGCATCGACGTTCGCCCAGCGAGGGGTCACGGCAAACTGCCGCTTGGCCTGTTCGAGCTGCCGTTCGACCGATTTTTCTCCGAATGCCTCACTGCGGAGTCGACCACTGCCGATCGCTCCCCGACCCAGCACGAGAAACAGACGCGGATCGTTGAACTCGGGAAGGATCGTGCTCTCAATCTGATCGAGCGTCACGCTCTTCCCCACCACCACGTGAGGGATCTTTTCGAACGCCCCGTGGATCTGGCGGATGCTGTTCGGCGGAAACGCCTGGGCAGTGCCGCGAATCGGGTAGTGATTGATGACCGTCTGCAGGACAGACGCATTATAGGCGTTGATCCAAAGCGCCTTCTGCCTGTCTTTGTCCCATGACGGGTAACCCGACGTCGCAGCCGGCGAATTGAGCGAAGCGAGATAACTGTTCAACCGCGCGCGATCGGCCTGCAGCGCCCGGTAGTACACTAGGCCGTCTCGCACATGGAGATCGAGCAACGCGTCAAACGGCACGTGAATGGCCTCAAGGTCCGGCGAAGGTTGGTAGTTTTGACGGCCGAGGACGTGCGCACTTGAAGTGATCAACACAATCGCCAGGCCTGGGAGAACGGAGATCCATCTGCAACTTATGGTGTTTGGCACAATTACCGCCTCTTGGAAATCATAGCGCCGATCCAGACTACGATACTGAACGCGTGATTCACGTCCGGCTGCACACCATTCCGGTCGCTCTGTTTGCGACATTCGTGGCCGTCGCGTCACAGCGGCTCCATTCCAACGATTTCTGGGCCTACTACTGGGCGGTCACACGGGCGCAGACAGATCCCGCAGCGGTCTACGCACCGATTCCGCTGGACGCCTTTGGGGGGAGCGTTCCACCCTTTGTCTACGCACCGCCGGCCATCCTTCTCTTGTGGCCCTTCGCATGGTTTCAGCCCGAGGCAGCTGCATGGTTCTTGTTCGCCGCGTCGGTATCGCTGGGCGGCGTTATGGCGTTCGGCATTCTTCCACGACTGTTGTCGTCGCTCGGTGTACGGGAGGTCGTCGTCGCGCCGCTGGTCGTGTCGACGTTCCTCAACTATCCGTTCTATGCGACCCTGATTCTCGGTCAAATCAACGTCGTCGTTGGCTTCCTGCTTCTCACATTCTATGTTCTCCATCGACGGTCCCGCGCATTCGGGAGCGCGGCGTGCTTGGCGCTGGCCATTGCCTTAAAGCTCTTCCCCGCCGTCCTTCTCGTTCCGCTCGTGCTCTGCCGTCGCTTTCGCGAGGCCGCAATCGTCGTCTGCCTGGTGACGTTGATGGTCGTTGCAACAATGATGGTGTTGCCGATGCGCCTGTGGGCAGACTGGTTCGCCCATGTGGTGCAGCCGGGTGGCTTTGGCCGCGCTCTACCCACCCTCGCAGCCGATTTGTTGAGGTATAACGTCAGCATCAACGGCACGTTGATGCGAATTCTCGGGGCAACCGCGCTGACCGCCACGCTGTCGATACTGAGCGGCGCTATTATGCTGGCGCTCTCGGTGCGTCACCAGCCAGCGCGCGCGGTCTTGAGCCCTCTGGCAGTCGCCGGCGTCGCGTTGGTGACGTTCTGTGCGGCCCCAATTTCGTGGGTTCACCATCTCGCGATGGTGATTCCCCTCGTGGCAGTGGCGCTTCCCGCCTGCGCGACGCCTCTACTATGGGTGGTTCCCTACGCCGTGTTGTGCTTCAAGTGGGATTGGTCATGGGGCACGATGATGCTCTTTGGCGTTGCGCCGCCTACCATCGGCGCAATCGTGTTGTGGCTACGGATGGTGTCCGTGCAACGACACTCATCATGAATTCTGAAGAAACTGCCAGAGCAGCGCGTTGAACGGCCCCGGCTGTTCCAGGTTCGGCAGGTGTCCTGCAAACGGCATCAGCTCACACTGCGATGTCGGAATCGCCTTGTGCATCGCGTCGGCCTCTGTTGGTGGAATGAGCGTGTCCTCTGCGCCCGCCACGATGAGCGCAGGTACCGCGATGTGCGCGAGCAACGGCGTGGAGTCGACGCGATTCATCATTGCCTTCACCGCAGTCTTGACGCCTTGCCGGGTGTTGGCCACGATCAGGTTGCGCACTTGCTTTGCCACATCGGGCCGCTCGCGCTGGGTCGTCGCGCCCAGCAACTTCGGCAGCATCTGGTCGGCAATCGCATCGATGCCCTCCTGCTCGACCAGCGCCATCATCTTCTCGCGGTTCTTCCTGCCTTCTTCGCTGTCTGATCCCGGACGTGTGGACACCAGGGCCATCGCTGAAATGTACCGCGGCGCTGCTCTCAACATCTCGAACAGGACGTAACCCCCCATCGAGCATCCGACGAAGGCGGCCTCAGTCACCTCGAGGCGATCGAGCAGATCGATCACGTCTCCTGCGTATTCGCTCATCCGATGATGATCCGCCTGCGGTAACGAGCTCTCCCCGAACCCGCGCAGGTCGGGTGCAATGGCGCGCCAGCCGTGAGGTACTGCGCCGACGTTCGGCTCCCACATCGTGGCCTGCAAAGGGAACGCGTGCAGGAAGACGACGTTCCTTAGAGGATGTTGTCGAGTAGCCGGGATGCCAGTCTCTGAAGTCAGATAGCTGATAGTCTTTCGGCCAATCGCAACCTGCGCGCGACGCATCACCCCATCATACAAGGCGAGTGTGGGCCGTTGTTAGCGCGAAAGCATCTCCGTCAGAAGACGCGCGTCCCACTCTCGCGGAAACTCGAGCTGCAGCAAATGCGCCAGAGTGGGTGCGACATCCTCGGGACCGCTGGGATCACGGTATTTCCCGGCCGTGATCCCTCGCCCCATGAACACAACCGGAACATGGCGATCGAAATCGTAGGGACTCCCATGCCCCGTTCCGCCCGCCGCGGCATGCAAATAAACGTCTTTCTTGAGGAGCACATTCAGGTGTGGGCTTCGCGGCTCGTAAAAGCCGTTCTTGAAAAGCGTCAGAAACGGATCGGAAGAAGACCCGGTGTCTCTGAGATCGTCGTGCGTGTACACCTTGTCGACAACGCCTGTGGCCAGCAACGCCTCTATCGCCGTCCTCTCAACGTCGCGCCGGCGGAGATTGTGCCGGCGCATCGTGTCCACGTCCAGGTAGAAGTCGCCCGCGAAGTAGCTGATCAGGCCATTCACGCCCGGATAGTGCTTTGCGAAGGCATCGGCTACCGCCGTTCTGAGCACTACGGGGGCGACGCGACGTGCGGCGATCCCGCGCTGCTGCTGAACTTCCACCAGCGGTCGAGACCCATGATCGGAGCTCAGCACGAAGATGGTGTTGCTCAGGCCAACCGTTGCATCGATCTCCTTCAACAAGCGGCCTAGTACGACATCGAGCCGGAGCATCTCATCCATGTATTCGTGGGAGTCGGCACCGTAGGCATGACCGATGCCGTCTGTGCTCGTGAAGGAGATTGCCAGAATATCTGTAATGCCATCGCGGCCGAGGTCGTGTTGTTTGATTGCCTCCACCACGAATTCGGCGAGGATTTCGTCTGCAAACGGCGTTCGCCGCACTTCGACGTAGTATTGAGCCTGCGGCGGCCGCGCTGTGAACAGGTGCGGAAACGTGGTGTCTTTTCGGTCTCTCTCGCCTTCGACGGCGTCAATCCCCGCATAGCGTTCGTAGACAGCGGGATCGTCCAGGAGCCGGTTCCACGGCCGGTCTGCAAACCTGTCTACCGCACGACGGCGATTCCACTCGGTGAGCCACGCCGGCGCCGCGTCCATATAGAAGCTGCTCGTGACAAAGTTCCCGCCTGCATTCTCAAACCAGTAAGCGGCATCGGCGCGAAGCCCCCCCATGAGAATGGCCGAGCGATCCTTCATGGCAATGCCGACCACGCGCGACTCAGGCGTTCGTGCCTTCAGGGTGTCGCCGACCGTAAATCCGAGCGCGTTCACCGGCGACGCGCGCCGACCCGATCCTCCAAGAGTGGTCTGCACCGGGTCGTCGATGACGTTGATGACCTTGCGGAGGTATGGGTCATACCACTCATTGGCCACGATGCCAGAGTGGCTGGGATGGCGCCCGGAGAGAAGCACCGAGTGTCCTGGTCCCGTCTCGGTCGCCGCATGCCGGTAGTTCGCGTTGGTGAACACCGCCCCCCGATCGATCAACGTTCGCAGGCCACCTTTGTAGAGCGCATCAAAACGCGTAAGCGAATCAAACCGCAACTGATCGACAGCCACCACCACCACAAGGCGCGGTCCCGTCGACTCGGGCGGCGAGACGCTCGCCGGCGAGCACGCGAACGCGGCAAGAAGAAGAGCGACGTATCTGCGCATGGCTTCTCTGATAATAACCGGCCAAGATGACATGGACGGCCAGTACGTAGTGTCCGGCTTTAGTACGCAGACTTTAGTACGTGATGCTCCTGTTTGCTGAGCTCCCGCAACTTTGAAAAGGCGGCGCGTTGTCCTTCCACAAAAGCGAGGACGACCTCGTGAGGCACCGACTCAGGTACCGAAGTAATCAGTTGCGTTTCGAGCGCGATGCGAACTTTGTAGAGATCCGCCGGCAGGTGGTCGAATGGGGCTCCCGTCTGGGGCGGCCTGCGCGGTACGTTCGTGGCGCCCGGAGGAATCGTGGTGCGAATCTGCTCGGCGGTAAGGGAGCCAATCGGCACGCCTTTGCCCTCAAACAGCGTGAACAGAAAGCGTTCGTGAGACCCATCGACGAACACGAGGCCCGCAACCTCGGCAGGATACTGCGCCTGATACAACCGGGTGTAAATGCCGCCCATGGACGCGCCCACCATCACATACGGCGGCTTCTCGCCTATTGCGCCCATTAAAACGTGAAGATCGGACACAATTTCGCTCGGTGTCCGTTGATAGCCATCACTCCAGCCGTGCCCCGAGCGATCGTAGGAGCAAACGCGATTAGTCCGCGCGATCTCCGGCTGCACCAGCGACCAATCGATCGCAAACGCACTGGCGCCAGCCTCTAGCACCACGGTGGGCGCGCCAGCGCCGCTGCAGCGCACATGAAGCTTGCGCCCACCCACATCGATGAGTGCTCCTGGCGGAGGTCCGATGACCGCTGATCGCGCAAATACAGGAGCGGCGACGAACAACAACACACTGAACACCAATGCGCGGACGACACGGGTTTTCGAGAGAAGCTCGAAGGCACGCTGACTCTTGTCGGTGAAGAGCGCAAAGCACGCATCGATCCAGTAGACCTGGAAAAACGCCGGCAACTGCCGTACTACCGCCTGACCGAGGCCGATGCGAGCGCCCGACTCACGCACGACGCGCAGGCCCATCATGCGCTTTCCGAGTGTCCGGCCATAGCGACGCTCCGTAAGGGCGGTATAGACACCAAACACAACGCTCCCGCCAACTAGCACTATGAGGAGCATGACCACGGGCCGGAAGTCTGGTGGTACCAGTTGTGAGAGCGCCCATGCCAGCGGGCACATGACGAGAAGCAGAACGATCACGTCGATGATCTTGGCAGCCGCGCGCGACAAGAATGGCGCGCTGACGAGCGGCTCCGCGGAGAGGTACGAATCGGCGAGCTGCGCGGGGTCGCCTAGTTGCCGCAGAATTTCGTCAATCGTCTGACCCTGTGCCAACCGTTCGTCAATATGTCCGCGGAGCTCAGTCGCGATCTGCACGCGCGACGGCATCGTGTGCGGCAGCATGTCGAGAACGGTGTTGATGTAGTCGTCTGCAGTGGTCATTCGGCCTCCTTACCTTGACGCAACAGTTTTCCCATGGCCTTTGCAAAGCTGGTCCACTCATATCGAAGACGCGCAAGCTCGTCGCGGCCGGTGTCGGTCAGGCGGTAGTACTTCCGCGGCACGCCCCGCTCCTGGGTCTCCCAGCGCACCGTCACGAAACCCGCGCGCTCGAGCCGGTAGAGCACCGGATACAACGTGCCGTCTGTCACTTCGAGCGCGCCGTTGGTCTCGGCGGTCAGCTTCGACACGATCTCGTATCCGTAGGCTTCGCCAGGCGCGAGCAGGTGCAGCACGATCAACTCGAGCGAGCCGCGCTTCAGCTCTCGCTCGATGCCTCGTCTGTCGTCGCCGGAAGTCTGGTCGGTCGCCACGAGTCAGAATGGTAGCGCAATATATCTTGTTATACAAGGTATATTGCGACACACATGCATGACCTTTCTAGCTATGCCCTAACCCATTTATTTGTATCTAGTTATGGTGCTTGATGCGATGCCACCAGAGAGCGAGGCCAAACGGCGCGAGCGCCAGAGCTGCTGAGATCGCGCCCATCCTCCCATAGCCAACCGCAGCAAACACGTGCCCGCTGAGAAAGCTTCCGGAGGCGGCCACCAAACCCATCAAGAGATCGTTGAAGCCTTGCGTTCGGGCTCGTTCGTTCGGCGAGAGCTGATCCGCCAACAGAGACGAACCGCCGACGAAGCAGAAGTTCCATCCCAACCCGAGCAGGAAGAGGGCGAACGTGATCGGTACGAACTCCGGCGAGAGCGGCGCCGTCAGGCACGCGAGCATCAGAAGCACGGCGCCGGACATGATCACCGGGGCGCGACCGATTCTGTCGGCCAACCGTCCCGACAGAATCGAGAACGCCACCATCCCGAGCACATGAACCGATGTCATCAGCGAGATGGCCACAACGCCATGATTGTGATCGCGCATGTGTAGCGACGTGATGACCATCACCATGATCATGATCGCGTGTGCGAACACCATCGATCCGATCGCAACGACGGCGCCTGGGCGCTGAATGACGTTCAGAAGAGACGCACCAGCGATAGGAATGCCGCTCCCCTCTCCAGTCTCGGCGGCGAGTGTGCGGGCAATGTCGCGCGGATCCGGTCGCAGAAACACGAAGATGACCACTGACGAGAGGACGAGCAGCGCCAGGCTGACGACGTAGGGCCAAACGAGGTCGCCGAAGCCCAATCGGGCGAGCCACGGTCCGAGTGTGACCGAGAGCACGGGCCAGATGAGCGTGCCGATGGCACCACCGACGACGACGTTGGCAATCGCTCTGCCCCGTTCTTGTAGCGGGTGCACCTCGGCGGCCGTGAACCTCGACAGCGCGGAGGCGGCATTCGCAGGGCCCATCAATGCGAGCCCGCACAAAAAGCCGAAGAAGGTCCCCGCGAGAACCGCCCACACCGCAATGCCGGCACCGACGGCGCCGATGGCGAAGCCAATCGCAAGCGCTCTCCGCCGGCCCAGCGGATCCATGACGTAGCCGAGCGCGAGAGAGGCGAGAGCGACGCCCAGCTGATAGACCGCAGCCGGCACGCCAGCCCATTCAGCGCGACCGCTGAGATCCGCGCCGACGATCGACGTGATCGTGGCCGACGCCAGAAAGCCTGTCGAGCTCAGCGCTTGTGCAACGAAGAGCGTCCAGGTGATCTTTCGCGCGACGTGCATCGCGCATAAGTATAGGAGGTCTAGCAGCCCCCAGCGTCTACTTGCAGCACCATCACGGTCTTGGGTCCTCCGACTTCCATCACAAAGTAGCCCGAGTCCTCATATCCGTGGGTACGCCCCAGCCAGAACGTGTGGCCTTGGACGGTAAAAACGGCATCTGGCTGCAATTGCGTGTCGCCCTTTCCATCAGGGTCGGCCTGATAGCCCCTCACTTCCCCCACCGTCAGTTTCGACGTCGAATCCCGATAGATCCAACCGACGATTGAAGTCGTTCCGAGCGCTTTCAGATTCCGCTGCGCACGGAACGCAAATACTCGTCGGCTACCGGGCAGATTCGACGCGTGGACGGCTATTAACTTGGGAGATTGGGCGTGCCCTTCGCTCTTGACGTCTTGCTTCCAAATGTCTGACTCCATCTTGGAGAACATCGGAGATACGAGTTTGTCGATCGCCGGAAATTCCAGTGAGTCGCTCTCAATCCTATCGATCGGCACGATGCTGTCTAGCGCCGACAACGCAAGGCCAGCAGGCCCTGCCCCACCACGCTGAACCTCAACCGGCACATCGGCCCTGAAGTTCGTAGCGAGTGCGACATTCGAACCGCACAGGCTATCTACGACGGATGTACCCTTTACTGCGATTGCGCTCATGAGTGTGCGGCCCTTCAGCACCCACCACTGAAGGACGGGATCATGATGGCCCCACCACATGGGAGGAATGTTCACGAGTGCGGGTGCGATGACGAGACCAGACCCCTGCCCGTACTCTGGCTGCGGCCAATGATTTCGCCAGGCGCGCCCATCGAAGGTGGCAAAATGACCCTGGAGATGTCTTCTGCCCGGATTGCCCGCTCTCGGTGGAAGCCGGCTTGTTGCAGGAGAGAATTACGAACACCACAGATGAGATCGTGGCCCAGGCCCATGCACGTCTGATCATGGTCGCGATATTACGCCCTTCCTGCCCTAATCCGACCTCAAGGACTACATGCTGACCGCTGACCGCGATGCGCTGCGTGCGAGTTTGCTGGAATAGGAATCAGCTGCGAGCAAGCTTTCGGATAGACTACAGGGCTTATCCGACCAATCTCTTGGTCTCCTCAAGGAGAAGAGTAGACATGCTCAAGAACTCGTTGAAGCTCACGGCTGTAGCGTTGGTTGTCTTGGCGGGCTCCGCGGCCGCGCAGCAAGCTGCCGCGCCGGCGACACCGACGGTCACGCGCACTCCGCTGCTGACGCAGGATTTGCCCATGCCCGGAGGATACATCGCACGGCTCGTCAACGTGGAACTGCCCGCCGGCGCGCGGGAGGGGCGGCACGTGCATTCCGGCACCCTCCTCGCGTGGGTCAAGGAAGGCGCCCTCACGCTGGAACATGAGGGAAAGCCCACCGTCACCTACCAGGTGGGCGAAACCTTTGCCGTCGAGCCCGGCAAGCAGCACGAAGGCATGAACATCGGTAAGGTCACGACCCGGGTGATTGCGACCTTCGTGTTTCCGAAGGACCAGCCGATGACGACGCAAGTGAAGTAACACACGAAGGGCCGACGCGTTCGCGCGTCGGCCCTCGTGCCTATGTATCTGTGGTGAGGGACAGCGACGACCTCAGGCGCAGCCGCTCGTGCTCCCGCAGTTCGCGCACTTGTAGCAGCTACCGCTCCGCACCATGATCGAGCCACACATGCTGCAGGGCGGCGCGTCTTCCTGGTTCTGCATCGCCGCGGCGGCATACGTCGGAGGCGCCGGCTTGGGAGCCGGTGGCTCTGCACGAGGTTCCTCGCGCCGCTCTTCACGGTTGTTCACGCCCGCATGGAACTGCGCGTCGTTCGACAGGAACTTCGTCGCCATCCATCGGAAGATGTAATCCACGATCGACTTCGCGAAGCGGATGTCGGGGTTCTTCGTCATCCCCGATGGCTCGAAGCGGGCGTGGCTGAACTTGTCCACGAGCACCTGCAACGGCACGCCGAACTGCAGCGCGTAGGAAATCGCTTGCGCGAAGGCGTCGGCGAAGCCCGAGATCGTCGAGCCTTCCTTGGCCATCACGAGAAACAGCTCGCCGGGCGTGCCATCCTCGAAGAGCCCAGCGGTGATGTAACCCTCGTGCCCTGCGATATCGAACTTGTGGGTAATCGACTGCCGCTCGTCCGGCAGGCGGCGCCGCACGGGCTGCCCCATGCTCGCCACGACTTTCTCCACCTCTGCCTGCGTCTTGTCCTTCGAGGTGTTGAGCGGCTGCGTCCGCTTGCTGCCGTCGCGGTAGATGGAGATGGCCTTCGCGCCGAGCCGCCACGACTCGATGTAGGCCTCCATGATGTCCTCGACGGTCGCTTCCTTCGGCACGTTCACGGTCTTCGAGATCGCGCCGGAGATGAAGGGCTGCGTCGCCCCCATCATCTTGATGTGCCCGAGGTAGTGAATCGATCGTTCCCCGTTTCGCGCCTTGAACGCGCAGTCGAAGACCGGCAGATGCTCGGGCTTCAGCTCCGGCGCCCCTTCGATGGTCTCGTTCGTGTCGATGTACTCGATGATGGCTTTGATCTGCTGCTCGCTATAGCCGATCTTCGCCAGCGCCATCGGCACGGTCTGGTTGACGATCTTCATCAACCCGCCGCCGACGAGCTTTTTGTACTTGACCAGCGCGATGTCCGGCTCCACGCCCGTCGTGTCGCAGTCCATCATGAAGCCGATAGTGCCGGTCGGCGCGAGCACCGTGGCCTGCGCGTTGCGGTAGCCGTACAACTCGCCCAGGCGGACGGCCTCGTCCCACGTCTGCTTCGACGCGTTGTACAGCTCGGCGGGCACGTTCCGCGCGTTGATGTCCTTGACGGCATCGCGATGCTTGCGCATGACGCGCAAGAACGGCTCGCGGTTCGCCTCATAGCCGGCAAACGGACCGCCTTGGTCGCGCGCGATGCGTGCCGACTGCGCGTACGCCTCGCCGGTCATGATGGCGGTGAGCGTCGCGGCGTAGTCGCGGCCGGCGTCGCTGTCGTACGGCAGGCCGCGCGACATGAGCAGGGCGCCTAGGTTCGCGTAGCCGAGGCCAAGCGGGCGGTACGCGTGGCTGTTCTTCGCGATCGCCGGCGTCGGATAGCTCGCGTTGTCGACCATGATCTCCTGCGCGGTGATCAACGTGCGGCAGGCCGATCGGTACGCGATGACGTCGAACTCGCCGTCGGGCCGCACGAACTTCATCAGGTTGATGGACGCCAGGTTGCACGCCGAGTCATCGAGGAACATGTACTCCGAGCACGGGTTCGACGCATTGATACGCGCCGTGTTCGGGCACGGATGCCACTCGTTGACGGTCGTGTCGAACTGCATGCCTGGGTCGCCGCAGATGTAGGTGCCTTCAGAAATCAAGCGCATCAGATCGCGCGCCTTGTAGGTGTCCATCACCTGTCCGCTCACCACCGCCGTGGTCGACCAGTTCCCATCATCCAGCACCGCGCGCATGAAATCGTCGGTCACGCGGACGCTATTGTTCGAGTTCTGGAAGAACACCGACGCATAGGCCGGACCGGTGAACGAGCCGTCGTAGCCGGCATCAATCAGCGCCCAGGCCTTCTTCTCTTCTTCGACCTTGCAGTTGATGAACTCCACGATGTCCGGATGGTCGGCGTTGAGGATGACCATCTTCGCGGCGCGGCGCGTCTTGCCACCCGACTTGATGACGCCCGCAAACGCATCGTAGCCCTTCATAAAAGACACCGGACCGGACGCGGTGCCGCCGCCCGCCAGCACTTCTCGCGAAGACCGGATCGCCGACAGGTTCGAGCCCGTGCCGGACCCAAACTTGAAGAGCATGCCTTCGGTGCGCGCCAGCGTCAGGATCGAATCCATCGTGTCCTGCACCGAATTGATGAAGCACGCCGAGCACTGCGGGTTTTTCTCGAAGCCGCAGTTGAACCAGACAGGGCTGTTGAAGGCGGCTTTCTGATACACAAGGATGTGCTTCAGCTCCTGGCTGAAGCTCTCGAGATCGGCCTGCGACGCGAAGTAGCCGTCCTTCTTCCCCCACGCGGTGATCGTGGTGACAACACGGCCGATGAGCTGCTTGACGCTGCTCTCGCGCTCGGGAGTCCCGATCTGCCCGCGGAAATATTTCGAGACCACGATGTTGGTGGCCTGCTGCGACCAGAACGAGGGCATCTCCACGTCGCGCTGTTCGAACACCACTTCGCCGCGCTCGTTGCCGATGACGGCCGACCGCTGCTCCCAGGTGACCTCGTCGAACGGGTCGACGCCTGGCAGCGTGAAAAACCGCGGAAACTCCAGACCCGGCGATGGCGCGACCGTCGTCAATTGACGGTCTTCGACCGGTGCCGTGTCCTGCACGCGTCGGTCGTTGGTCTGCGCGGTTGGGTGCTCCATACCAGTGACATCGTGAGCTTCGCCTCGTTCCATTCTCACCCTCCGCTTTCTGCACGTCTCCCGCCCCAGGGAACGTCAGAATTCGAACAAATAATTGATGATTTTGAGCTGGATCGTGCGAGACGCCGGGAAGAGCCTCGCGCTTATCTTTTCTCGCTCAGGCGGTCAAATATGCGCTCGACCCGAGGGGTTGTCAAGCCCAAACCACACCATATATTGTGGCAATTTTTTAGGGCAGACGCAATATATCGACTTTCTCTCGATTTTCGCAATTCCAGCTAGAATCACCACTTTGGACGCCACCGAGCTCCCCCCGTCGCCAGGACCCGCCTCCGACACCATCACACGCGTGCGCGCTTCAGCGATCTTCGAGATCCTGATCTGCTCTGGCATTCCTTCGCAGCTGGCTGTCGGCTCCATGTTCGCGCTGGCGGGCTTCACGCCATTCGTGAGCGGACGTCTGTCGTTCGGATACGTCGCCACGTTGTTGCTGCTCGACGCCTCGATTCTGATCGCGCTGATCTTCTGGTTCCTCCGCCGTCATGGCGAGCGCCCGCGCGATGTCTTCTTGGGGAGCCGACCGATCGGTCATGAGATTTACCTGGGTGTGCCGATGACCGCGGTGGTCTTTATGATGGCGGTCATCGTGCTTTCCACCGCGAGGCTGATCGCACCGTCGCTCCGCAACCTACAGGAGAATCCGCTGCAGCACTTGATTCAGACACCGATGCAGGCTGGGCTTCTGACGATCGTCGCCGCGATCGGCGGCGGACTGCGCGAAGAAATTCAACGCGCATTCATCATTCACCGCTTCGAGCAGCATCTGGGCGGCGCCTACGTCGGCCTCATGCTGTACAGCCTTGTGTTCGGCCTCGGCCATAGCCTGCAGGGATGGGATGCGGTCCTCACCACAGCCATGCTCGGCGCCTTCTGGGGCTACATCTACATCGCCCGCCGCAGCATCATCGCTCCCGTGGTCAGTCACAGCGGGTTCAACGCGGCGGAAATATTTGTGTACCTTGTAAGTAGGAAGTGAGAAGTAGGAAGTAGGAAGTAGGAAGTAGGAAGGAAACACTTCACTTCTTACTTCCTACTTCTTACTTCCTACTTACTACTGACCACCGTGACGTCCGCTCTGCGGCGCAGTTCGGCGACCCAGGCAGAGATGAGATTCTGGCGCCGCTCTGTCGCAAGGCCGGCTCTCGCCGCCTCCCCCACCTGCCGCAATTCCTGATCGGTGGGCTGCGAGGCCGCCGAAAACCGCTCGTCCAGGTACGACGTCAGTCGCAGATCGTCGGCGGCGTATACCCTGAGGATGGTCTCATCGACGCCGCTCGCAGCAAGCACACGCGCGAGCGCGGCTGACGAATCAAACCGCTGCCGAATCCGCGCGAGGCGGGCGTCGACGGCCGCCTGGGACGGCTCGGGCGGCATGACACGACGCACCTCGTTCAGCATCAGCACGCGATCGATGAGCGCCGACAACCCCGCCGCGATTCGATCGTTTCCCGCGGGCGCCTCGACCAGCCCGAGATCGAGCGCCGCCCGCACATCGGTCTGCGTGATGATCTGACCCGGCAGAATGGCCAGCACCCGATCGATGATCTCGCCCCTTACGCTGATTGAGCAGAGGGCAGAGAGCAGAGAGCAGAAAGCCACGACGAGTACTCGCCGCGCGTTCTGCCCTCTGCCCTCTGCCCTCTGCCCTGTCACCGTCAGTCCCATCAAAATGCCTGCCCTAGACTAATGTGCAGCGCCGTCAGCTTCTCGCGTTGTCCGGTCGGCAGTATGCGCCGATCCAGCTTGAATCCCAGATCGACCCTGATCGGCCCAACCGGCGAGCGATAACGCAGCCCGAACCCAGCCGCCGCGCGCAGAGCACCGAACGCCATCTCCTCGACCGTTCGGAACACATTGCCGCCGTCGACAAACGCAACAGCGCCGAGCACACCGCGAACAGGAATACGAAGCTCGGCGTTCAGTACCACAAGCCCATGTCCCCCTTTTGGAAACCCCCCCGGATCGATCGTGTCCGGCGTACCCAACCGATCCAGCGCGAAGCCGCGAACGGTGGTATCACCGCCGGCGTAGAACCGCTCGCTGGCCGGTAGATCGTCGACGACAATCGTTGCCGCCTGTCCCTCCTGAATCACGGTACGCGGGAAGCCGGCGGCGAGGCCGAGGCGGGCACCGAGCACGGCGACGATATTGCTGGAGCCGGGCAGCTGACGATAGGCAAACCCCTGAAGGAACGTCTTAAAGAACCCCACCTGCGAACCGATACTCCTCGCGGCGAGCTCTGCGTCGGCGCCGATGAGGCTGCCGGAGGTCGGCTCTATCGAGTCGTTCCGCGAGTCGCGAATCAGCGAAGATGACACGCTCGACAGCCGCACCTGCGGAAACAGCCGATCGATTTCTGGCTGCGCCGCGAGGTTCGACTTGATGTTCAACAACTGGGTGTGATCGAGGCTGTAGCGGCCGCTGACGGCCAGCGTGCGGCTGACCCGTCGTGTCAGGGTCGCCGCCGCTCCACGGCGATTGAAATCGAAGCTGGAGCGCACAGCCTGCTCCACGCCGGCGCTGATCGTCGCATCGGCGTCGGTACCGAGGATGCGCCGTTCACCATATGTGACCCGCGCGAGGTACTCGTTGAAGCCGTAGCCTCCGCCTTCGGTCGACTGATTCGGCACATTCGGCGACGCGCTGACCCCCTTGGGACGAAAGCTGACGCGCGTAAATAGGTTCAGCGATCGATCTTTGCCGAAGAGGTTGCGCCGGCTCACCTCAAAGAACCCGCGCGGCGCGATTTGAAACTCCTCAACGGCCTCGCTCGTTTCCGACGACCGCACCAGCCGCTTTCCGCCCTCGAGCCCACCGCCATACCCGATCGTCGTCACCGGCGCTTCTTCGACGGTGATGACGACATCGCGGTGCAGCCGCTCGCCGGGGAGCTGGAGATACGAGATATCGACCCGCCGGAACAGACCAAGCGAGGCAAGTCGCGTCCGCGTGTCATCTTCCTGCTGCTGCGAAAGCGGCTGCCCGCTCTTCAACTGCACCTCGCGGACGATCGTCTCCCGCCGCGTACGATCGTTACCCACGATCAGCACATGGTCGATCAGAACCTGCGGTCCCTCCTGAAGAGTGAACTGCAGATCGACCTGTGATCCGTCGCCAATCGCCTTTGGCTCCGGCCGCACAGCAATTTCCTGGTAGCCGCGGTTCAGATACAGTTGCCCCAGTTTGTCTGCATCGGCGGCAATCTGCGGCTCGAAGTACGGCTGCCCCGGCACTGTGGCAATTGCCTTGCGCAGCGTCTCGGCATCGATCGCGGCGTTGCCCTGGAACGACACCGACTGGATGATCGACCGCACGCCTTCCGCGACATCGAGCCGGACGCGCACAGGCGCCGTGCCGCCCTGCACGTCGCCGCGATCAACCTGCGACGTCACCGTCACCGACGAGAATCCACGCTGCCGGTACAGGCTCTGGATGCGCGCGATGTCGGCGCCTACGATCGCTTCGTTGAACAGCGCGCCGGTTCGCGTCAGCACGAGCGGAAGAAGCTCGGCGAGCGGAATCGATGCATTCCCGACCACCCCGGCCTGTTGAACGACGCACTGGGGGCCACGAGTGATGGTGAAGGTGATACGTAGCACTCCTGCGGCATCCGCCTTCGCGCCAGGCTTCGGCGGACCGGGGTCCCCACGCTGATAGTCAGCACGCGGGACGCAATAGCCGCGCTCGCGAAAAAACCGCTCGATCCCGAACTTCGAGTCTTCGAGCAGATCCTCGTCGACCGAATGCTCTCGAGCGATGGGAACCAGTCGGTCTCGATCGGCGTCGCTCAGCGCGTCGCCTTGAAAGAGAATCTCGACACGCGGGCCGGGGTCGATGCTCAGGGCCAGGTTGACTACCGCGTCGTTGTCCACGTAGCGCGGAATCTGCGAGGCGCGCGCCTCGTAGTAGCCCTGCGCGCGCAGGTTGTCCGCATAGCGCGCCAGGCGCTGATCGAGCGCGATGCTGTCGTAGTCGTCGCCCACCTGCAGTCCCAGCGCGCTGAGTACGACGGGAGCCGGATCGCGCGGCGATCCTTGGATGTCGATCGCGCCGATCCGCGCGCGCAGGCCGGGCCGGATCGTGAACACCAGGGCCGCATTTGCGGGATCCCGAGAGACGTCGGTGCGCGCCGCGATCTCGGCGCGTGGATATCCACGGTCGCGATAGAGGACCCGCAGGGTGGTGACAGCCTGATTCGCGCGGGCAAGTGATGGGGAGGCGCCATGGCGCTCGACGACGACTCTTCGCAGGTCGTTTTCGGAAATCCCGAGCGCGCCCTGAAAGACGATGCGACGGACACGATATGCCGGAATCAGGTTGTAGGTCAGGACGACCCCATCACCACGAAGCAACGCATCCACCTGCACGTCCTGATACAGGCCCAAGCCGAACAGATGCGCCATGCTCTCGCGCACGTCCACCATCGCGAGCGGCGCGCCCGTGCGAGTCTCGATCATCTCGAGCAGCGTCGGGTCCCGCAGCTCTGCTCCATTCGATTGCAGTCGAATCTCGACGACCGGCTTGCCGACGTAATCGCTGACAGCAGCGTGGGCAGCGCTCGCGGCGAACAACAACGCGAGGACCAGCACGGTCCGGCGCCTCAAAATTCTTTCCTCACTCTGATGTCCAGCGCGTAGCTGTCGTCCTCGTTGCGAGTGAGGATCCACGAGATGCGATCGCTCTGGTCGTATTCGAGCAGGATGATCTGATCGCTCGACGAGGCAATGCTCCGCGAAAACGTCAGGTACGCGCGGTTGGAGATGCGCTTGCCTATCGTGAGGCGTGCCGATGGGTTGAAGCGCGATGACTGCTGCGTCGGATCGATCACGAGCGGCGTCACCTGGAACGTGTCGACGCCGAACGCTTCCTCGACCGCATCGCCGATCTGCCCCGAGATCGGGCTCACGAGCATCCGCGCCACCCGCGCCTGGATGAACTGCTGCTCGGTCAGATCGGGGCGCTGAAGGGCCCGCAGATCGGCATCCTGCGAGCCGCCAAGGTCTCCCAGGAGCAGTGACGCCACCTCAACCTGCGACGGCAGCGGCGGATCGGATTCGAATACCGGACGCAGCCGCTGCATCGTGCCCGAGGCGCTGAGAATGACGCGATACGTCTGTCCGGGAACGCGCACGCGCGTCTCCGCAGCGATGTCGAACGTCGGGTCGATGCGGAGAGGGTTCGTGAAATCCAGCGTTCCTCGCGTCACCACATAGCGGCGGCCTTCGAAGATGAACTCGCCTCGCGAGATCTCCGCGCGCCCGAACACGATCGGCCGCTCGTAGGTGCCGCGGAACGTCAGGTCGGCGCTCGACACGATGTGCGCGTCGTTGTTCTCGATACGCAGGGTCCCGGGCGCAATCACGCGAACGTCGAGGCGAACAGGCGGCAGGGTGCTGCTCGAGCTCACGGCCGCGACAATCGGCCCGCCGCCGCCACCGAAATCAAACAGGTTCCCGCTCGTGTCGAACTTCGTCATCCAGATTGCGTTCTGCACGGTGACGGTCCCCGATAGCACCGGCGCGGTCACGCGCCCCGTCAGCGAGAGATCCGCATCGACTTCCGAGCGAACGCCTTCGGGATAGCGGAGGCGCATCTGTCTGCCGGTGGCGGTCAGGGCCAGGTCGGCTGGCGCATATCCATCGAGGCCGATCCGGCCGTCGAATGTGACCTGGCCATCCGCCACTCGCGCTGTCACGCCGTCCACCCTGATATTGCGCGAGTCGAAGAGAATGCTGCCGTTCACCGTCTCCAGCGAGTGCGGCATCGAGAAATGCCGCAAACGCCCGTCGGTGATTCTCGCCTGGCCGAGAAGAACGGGCGCGTCGAGCGAGCCAGTGACCTGCGCGGTCAACTCCGCGCTGCCCGAACTCCGGATGTTGCGATAGAAGCCCTGAAGGATGCCGAGGTTGGCGTTGCCGCGCGCAAGGCCGGCGATGCGCCGCGCGTTCAGGTCAACGGTCCCCGAAAGATCGAGCTCCGTGCCATCGCCGACAAACCGCATGTCGTCGATACGGAAGACGTTGTTGTTCATCAGGATGCGGATCGGTTTGGCATTACGCAGCGCGTAGTCGAACGTCCGGACCTGCACCTGCTCGAACATCGCATCGACGACGAGACGCTCGGGATTGGCGATCTCCCCCATCACGCGGAGCGTACCGCTGCCGACGGCGGTGGTAAACGGCGACAGCCGTGGCTCGAACGCGCGCGCGTACGGATCGAGCGACGTGTCGGTGAAGCGCACCGACACGTCGGCGTTCCGTGTCTTGTCGAGCGCAATGCGCCCGGTGCCCGACACTGCGAGACGCGGGGAGGCCGCTTCGATCTCCAGGGTCATCACTTCTTCCCGGACGTCGAGCCGGCCCGTCACTTCGCCGACGCCTTCGTCGAGGACGAATAAGTCGCGGATGCGCCCCCGGAACTGATAGCGCGGCATGTCGAACGTGCCGTTGCCGTCAGCGTTGAACTCCAGGAGACCCGTCAATGGCATCTTCGGGTAGGCAGTCGCCTTGACGCTCTCCATGGGAATGCGGCGCCCCGTCGCATTGAACGAGTAGGTGCCGTTCCAGCCGACGAAGGCCGCGCCCGACGCGGTGCCGCCACTCTTCAGCATCTGGATGCTGTCGATGCGCACCCCGTTGCCCTCGAAGCGAAGCGTGCCCGTCGCGGTCTCGAACGGTTCGCCGTAGGCAACGCCGTTGTCGATGGTGAGCGTGCCGAAGCCGAACGGGCCACGATACGGGCCGTAGAGGTGATACTCGCCCGTCAACATCCCCTGGACGTCGTAGTCGTCGATGTCGAACGCGTGCTTGAAGTCTTCGGCCGTCCACGTCGTGACTCGCACGCGGCCGTTGATCTCCTCACCCTTATCGCGGCGGGGAAACCCGAGCGAGAAGCGGCCATCGACGGCGATCGCGCCGCCATCCTTCTCCATGCGGCCACCAGTGACGTCGACGTACGAGTTCTGGATGACAAGAGCAGCCCGGCCCTTGCCCCAGGTCACGTCGAAGGCGCGCATGTTCTCGGCGACGAACGTCCCTTCGACGCGCGGCCGCCCGAGTGATTCCGTCATGACACCTGAAAATTCTGCCGTGCCGCCGACGGTGATCGGATTGGTCCGCGCACCGAACGCCGTCATCATCCCGGCCAGTACGCGATCGCTTTCCTGCAGGTCTGCGCTCGTCACATGAAACGGTATGCGAGAGTGGTCTCCCCAGGCGGTACGGCCGTCAAAGGCGACGTCAGTAGCCGGCGTGGAGAATCGTCCGTCTGAAAAGTCGATCCAGTCGCGGTTGAATCGATAGGTGACCTCCCCGGCAATCGGCAGGTGCCCGATTGGCGGATGCACGGCCGCCTGCTCGGGGCCGCTGGGAAGGCCGCTCGCGCCCTCTCCCGACAGCACGTGTGCACCCGCAGGAGGAATCACCTTGGAGTATCCGTCCCCCTCGCGCTCGCGAAACCGGCCGAGCGGCCAGTCGAGCAGATTCCGGCCGCTCCAACGCCCCGCGAGGCGCACACCATCCATCTGCAGGAAGTCGCTATAGGCCGCAAGGTCGATGTCCTGCCATTCCGTGTCGAAGGTCGCCCGTGCGGGCTGCGGGCGTCCGATGGGCGCGATCGAATATTTCAGCTTCGCCGTGCCGCCGTAGAAGCCGGTCGTGGCGTCGGTGACGTCGAACCGATGCGGCAGCCACGACAGGCTGCCCTTCAGGTCCGGAAAGTGGTAGTCGCGGCCACCGATCTGAAGGCCTGCGACGTCGCTTTCGAACTTACCGGTGAGCGAGCGGCCTCCCTTGAACAGATGAAACACTCCGTCGAACCGTGCGGTGCCAGACAGCGTGTAGGTGTCCTTTGCGAAGAACAACTCGCGCATCCGCTTGAAATCGACGACCGACTTCACCTGGTAGGTCTGCTCGGGCCAGCGCGTCATATCGGCGTCGCCGGTCATGACCGACTCAGCGCCATCGGTCGTCAGGTTCATGCGATCGAAATGGATGATGCCCTTATCGACGCTGAAGGACGCCTTCATCGACGCGCTCATCGGCAGGTAGTTCTGAATTCTGATGGTGCCGCCGTGGAACGTCGCTTCGCCGCGATACGTAGCGGACTTCCTGACGGTGATGTCGAGGTTGCGGGCGACCGCGCTCCAGGGTGTGCCGTGATCCTCGAACGTCACTTCGCCCCTTCGGGTTCGAACATATTGCATGGTCGTGACGAACCTTCGTGGCCCGCTGCTGCCCCTGTTGAAGTTCGGGAAACTGTGGCGGCCACCAGGCCACTGCTCGATCACCATCTGCCAGTCCGACATGTCGACCGAGTCGATCAGCACTTCGCGGCGGAGCATCGCGTCCCAGGTGAGAGAAATGTCGATGCGCTTCGCTCTCAGAAACGGCCGATCGGCCGGTGACAACCCGCCGATGACGAAGTCTTCGAGCACGAACTTGCCGTTGAAGAGACGGATGCCGAGCTTGCCGATCTGCATCCTACGGCCCATACGCTTCGAGCCCTCGCGCTCGGCGAGCCCGCGCAGCCCAGGCCCGAGGTCGATCGTCAGCGTTGCGACGATCGCCACGGCCAGCAGTGTCGCCGCGACTCCGACCCCGAACCGCGTAAAGCGGAAGACGAAGTGCGATCGCACGCGCTCGAAACGTTTGAACCGTAAAGGCATTTATTCGATGACGATCAGGACGGCGCCGGCATCGACGGCCGCGCCCTCCGGCACATTGATCTCTTTCACGACGCCATCTACGGCAGCCCGCAACTCGTTTTCCATCTTCATCGCCTCGACGATCATCACGGGCTGCCGGGCGATGACGCGATCGCCGACGGCCACGAGCACGCGGACGACGCGCCCCGGCATCGCTGCCTTGACGGCAGCAGAAGCCGCACAGGATTCCGGGTGCCTTCGCTGCCCGCGGCGCTTCACCGCGACCACGGCCTCGAACGTCCTGCCGCCAATCGCAACACCGAACGAGCCGCTGCTGCGGCGATCGAGACGCACTTCGCGCACCACCGAGCCGTCGACCAGCGACAGCGTGTCCTTGTCGATCCACGATACGTCGAGGACCCGTGTTCGGCTTGCCACGGCTACGGTGAACTGGCCGGGCCGTGTCGCCGGTTCGATCGCGACCTTCCACGGTCGGCCGCCGACCGTCACGTCGAAGTTCACCGCAGACTCTCCAACCGCGCGCGCTGCTCCCACGGGGAGGTGGCGGCGGCATCCACCTTATTAGTAGGGCCCGCGTTGTTAGTAGGGTCCGGCTTTAGCCGGACCATCTCCCACAGCGCCGCCGCAATCGCCGCCATCTCTTCCATCCGATCGTCTCCCTCCATAGACGTAGAGCTCCGCTGCTCCAGCATGCGATCGACGGTTGTGGTGTCGAAATCACCGGCGGCAAAGGCCGGCGACTCGATCAGTTCGTGGCAGAACCCGATCGTCGTGCTGATGCCGCGGACGTCGTACTCCCTTAATGCGCGAACCATGCGCGCGATGGCTCCCGGACGGTCGGGGGCCCAGGCAATGACTTTAGAAATCAGCGGATCGTAGGCCGTCGGCACGGTCCAGCCTTCGTACGCACCGCTGTCGTCACGAATGCCCGGCCCACCTGGCGCGCTCAGATGCGTAATCAGCCCAGGTGACGGGAGAAACCCCTGGTCCGGGTCTTCGGCGTAGACCCGGACTTCTATCGCGTGACCGTCGGCGCGACTAAAGTCGCGCCCCACTTCTGTAGGGCGGGACTTTAGTCCCGCTATTTCTGTGGGGTGGGACTTTAGTCCCGCCACAATTGCATCCAGCCTGGCGCCTCGCGCGATCTCAATCTGCGCGCGAACAAAATCGACGCCTGTGACCGCTTCCGTGATCGGATGCTCGACCTGAAGCCGCGTGTTCATCTCGAGAAAATAGAACCTGCCGGACGCATCGACCAGGAACTCAATGGTCCCCGCGCTGGTGTAGGCCGCCGCGCGCCCGATGGCCGCCGCGGCCGCGGTCAGCTGTTCACGCAACGCCGGCGTGACGGCCGATGACGGCGTCTCCTCGATCAGCTTCTGGTGGCGTCGCTGGATCGAGCACTCGCGCTCGACGAACGGCACGATCGTCCCGTAACGATCGCCAAGCAGCTGCACTTCGATATGGCGTGGCGCATCGAGCCAGCGCTCGAAATACACGCGCCCGTCGCCGAAGGAAGACGCGCCTTCGGAGCGCGCCAGGCGTACGGCGGCTGCAAGATCCCCAGCCGTGCGCACCAGACGCATCCCTTTACCCCCGCCGCCGGCCACTGCCTTTACCAGAAGCGGATATCCGATCGCGGCGGCTGCCGCCGCTCGCTCCGCGTCGGCGCCAGGCCCATCACCTGATGACAACGGTCCGGAGCTGCCTGGCACAATCGGGACGCCGGCTCGAACCGCGATCTCCCGCGCGGCCGTCTTGCTGCCCAGCGCGCGCATGGCATCCGCGCTCGGACCGATGACAATCAACCCGGCCTTCGCGCACGCTTCGGCAAACTCGGGGTTCTCCGCCAGGAATCCATAACCAGGATGTACTGCATCGGCACCGGCGCGTCCCGCCGCGTCGATCATCTTATCGACGCGAAGATAACTTTCAGACGCCTGGTCGGGCCCGATGGCGTATGCCTCGTCCGCCAACCGCACGTGAAGCGCGGTTCTGTCGCACTCCGAGTAAACAGCGACTGCGGCAATCCCCATGTCGCGACACGTCCGGATAATTCGCACCGCGATCTCGCCGCGGTTGGCGATGAGAATCTTCTTCAAAGAGGGATGTTACCGTGCTTTTTGGCCGGGTTTTTCTCGCGCTTGGTGGTGAGGGTGGCCAGGGCCAGAATCAGCTTCCGTCGGGTCGTCCTCGGTTGGATGATCTCATCGACGTATCCGCGCGCGGCGACGACAAACGGGCTGGCAAATTTCTCGCGGAAATCGGCCACGCGCGCTGCGCGCTCTTCGGCCGGATCGTCGGCCGCTTCCAGTTCCTTCTTATACAGCACGTTGACCGCAGCCTCCGGCCCCATCACCGCCACCTCCCCGGTCGGCCACGCATAGTTGAAATCAGTGCGGAGGTGTTTGCTCGCCATCACGCAATAGGCGCCGCCGTAGGCCTTCCGCGTAATCACCGTGACCTTCGGGACCGTCGCCTCGGCATACGCGTAAAGCAGCTTCGCGCCGTGCCTGATGATGCCGCCGAACTCCTGCTCGGTGCCCGGTAGAAACCCCGGAACATCCTCGAATGTGATCAAGGGGATGCCGAACGCGTCGCAAAACCGCACGAAGCGCGCCCCCTTCACCGAGGCGTCGATGTTGAGCACGCCAGCGAGATGCGCCGGCTGGTTCGCGATGATGCCGACCGACCGACCGCCCAGCCGCGCGAAGCCGACGATGAGATTCCGCGCGAAGTGCTGGTGCACTTCGAGGAACTCGCCGTCGTCGGCCACGGCATGGATCAGGTCGAGCATGTCGTAGGGCTGGCTCGGCGACGCCGGCACGAGGCGATCGAGCGCGGCATCCTCGCGATCGATCGGATCGGCGCTTGCCACGCCGGGCACGGGGTCGAGGTTGTTGCTGGGCAGGTATCGCAATAAATCGCGAATCAGGATCAGGCACGCGCGGTCGTCGTCTATGGCGAAATGCGCGACGCCGCTCCGCTCGTTGTGCGTCATGGCCCCGCCGAGCTCTTCCTTCGTCACCTCCTCGTGCGTCACCATCTTGATGACGTCCGGCCCTGTCACGAACATGTAGCTCGACGAGCGCACCATGATGGTGAAGTCGGTGATCGCCGGCGAGTACACGGCGCCGCCGGCGCACGGCCCCATCACGGCTGAGATCTGCGGCACCACACCGGAAGCGAGGGTGTTGCGGAGAAAGATGTCGGCGTAGCCGCCGAGCGAGAGCACGCCTTCCTGAATGCGCGCGCCGCCGGAGTCGTTCAGCCCGACGATTGGCGACCCCATCTTGATCGCGAGATCCATGATCTTTACGATCTTGGCGGCGTTGGTCTCCGAGAGCGAGCCACCGAAGACAGTGAAGTCCTGCGCGAAGGCGTAGACGATGCGTCCGTCGATGCGACCGTGGCCGGCAATGACGCCGTCGCCTGGAATGACCTGATCGGCCATCCCGAAATCGAGGCAGCGGTGGGTGACGAGCTTGTCGACTTCTTCGAACGTGCCCGGATCGAACAGGATCTCGATCCGCTCGCGCGCGGTCAGCTTGCCGGCCGCGCGCTGTCGCTTGAGGCGGTCTTCGCCCCCTCCAAGCTCGGCTCTTCTCTCGAGCTCGTCGAGCTTGTGTTGCGGGTCCACTACACGCGGGCCGCTTGAGACTTTTCCCAGTCCTTCAGGAAGTTCGCAAGGCCGATGTCCGTCAGCGGATGCTTGAAGAGCTGATCGATCACCTTCGGCGGGCACGTGCAGATGTCGGCGCCGATCTTCGCGGCCTCGATGATGTGAATCGAATGGCGCGTACTGGCGACGAGCACTTCGGTCTGAAACGGGTAGTTGCGGTAGATGTCGACGATTTCCTGGATGAGAGCCATGCCAGTCTGTCCGACGTCGTCGAGGCGGCCGACAAACGGGCTGACCATCGCTGCGCCGGCCTTCGCAGCCAGCAGCGCCTGCGCGGCCGAGAACACCAGCGTGACGTTCACCCTCAGCCCTTCTCGCGACAGCGTCTTGCATGCGCGCACACCGTCTCGCGTAAACGGCACCTTGACGACGATGTGCTCGTCGATGGTCGCAAGATCGCGGCCTTCGCGAATCATGCCTTCGAAGTCGGTGGCGAGCACTTCGGCGCTGACAGGTCCCTGCACAATTCGGCAGATTTCCTTCATCGTCTTCCGATAGTCGCCTGTCTCCTTCGCCATCAGCGACGGATTTGTGGTCACGCCGTCGATGATGCCGATGGCTGCCAGCGCTTCGATTTCCTTGATGTTGCCCGTATCCACGAAGAGTTTCATTGCTTGCCTCCCTGACTCGTTTAACTGTTGACCGAATTGCTGAGCTCGCCGATACCTTCAATCTTCACAGTGACGCGGTCGCCGGCGTTCAGCGGCCCCACGCCCGATGGCGTGCCGGTCGCAATCACGTCTCCCGGCAGCAACGTCATGACGCTCGAGACGAACGCGACGATATCGGCCACCGAAAAAATCAGCTGGTTCGTGTTCGACGACTGTCGCTTCTCACCGTTCACCCATAGCTCGATATCGAGGGCTGACGAATCGAGGCCGATCGCGATGCAGGGGCCGATGGGAGCGAACGTATCGAAGCCCTTGCCGCGCGTGTACTGTACGTCCTTGTGCTGCAGCTCGCGCGCCGTCACGTCGTTGAGGCACGTCAGCCCAAGCACGTAGTCGAGCGCCTGACCGGCCGGCACGTGCGACGCTCGCCTGCCAATCACCACGCCGAGCTCGGCTTCATAGTCGACCCGACCGGCGTTTACGGGGAGGTGAATCGCGTCGCCGGGACCGATCACCGCGGTCGACGGCTTCAGAAACATGAGCGGCTCGGTCGGTAGCGGCTTGTTCATCTCCGCCACGTGATCCTTGTAGTTCAATCCAATGGCCACGATCTTCGACGGTGCGACCGGCGCGAGAATCCGCGCAGCCGTCACGGCCAAGCCCGTTGTCGCGGCAGCATCGACACGCTGCTTCAGCGAAGCAGCGTCCGCGAACACATCCCCCTCGATGAGCCGGTATCCGCTGCCGGATTCCACTGCGTAGCGCACCGCGCCCGCGTGTTCGATTCTGAAGACTCGAGTGACGCTCAACGGATCGTATCCTCCACGCGATTCGACGGACCGCTCTGATTGCCGGCCTTGTCGACGGCGATCACTTCGTACACGTACGTTCGCGTCCTGCGAACGGAATTGTCGACGTACGACGCCTCGCCGATCGGGGCAGCAGTCAGAGGGGCAAGTTTCTCACCAGGGGCCTCCCCACGCAAGATCACGTAACCGGCGAGGTCCGACTCCGTGTTGGCCTCCCAGATGAGGTTGACGGTGGTGCCACTGGCAACGGACTGCAGCATTTTCGGCGGTTCCGGCGCAAACGTGTCGATGAACGTCAGGCAGGTGATCGGTGATGGCGCGCTCTCGATCGGCACCCCGGAGGCCATTTCCACACGACGCACCACGTAACACCGCTCGGTGCCGAACTCCACTCTCGGATCGCTAAAGGCTGGCATCGTCAGCAGCGTCGGGTTCAAGGGCAAAACGGGCGCAACAGGTGCGTTGGGTGCGACGGGCCTGTCCGCCGTCTTGTCCGCCGTAGCGCCCGCCGCGGAGGCGGAAGCGCTTGGCGCGGAAGCGGATGCGGCGACCTCATAAATGTTGTAGCCGAAGCGTGGCGTCGGGGGCGGCTGAGGCTTCGAGGTTGCGGCGGCCGGCCTCGACGGCTCGAGTGTTTCATCCGTTTCAAGGTCCGTGTAGATCTCGCGCGTTCCCTCCGTCTCCTGGTTGGGATCTCGGAGTGCCAGCGCCTTGACAGTGGGTGTCGGCGTCGCGGCGGGAACGGCCTTGACAGGCGCGATGATGTCCTCGGGGTGGCCCGGCCATGAGAGCGAAATCGCGGCGGCGGTGTATGTAGCGTCCAGCTTTTCTGGTGCGACCAACGGAGTAACGAGGGGCACGCGAATTGGTCCGGCGTAAGGGCCTCTTCTGTTGCGGCTCTTGCTGACACCCACGACCGTGTAGTACCGGAACGACGGCAGCGGAAAATTGATGGTGCCCGGTGTTTCGAGCGTCTCGATCCGCACTTGAGCGCCAACTGTTGGCAGTGCCGCGCGCGTCGGCGGCATCGGCCCGATCTCCATGTGCTTTTCGGTCACCGTCTCGCGCACGCTCGTCGCCGCTCCCTGCTCCAGGAGGCCGACCTGAAGATCGGCACGACGAGACGGAGCGCCAGACTCCGATTGCTGCGCCCCCTGCCCTCTGCCCTCTGCCCTCTGCCCTTCAGGTTCAGGTTTCGGCGGCTGCGTGACTTTGATCGCCTGCACGAGCGTTCCGTACTTTAAGAAATCGGCGGGCGCGGGAAGCGGACCGGTATGCGCGTACACCTCGACGCGATCCAGATCCGCTGGACCCGAGCCGTCCGTGTTGACAGTCGGCACTTTGAACTCGAGAACGACGTCCCCGTCCGCTCGCTTCGCCTTCAGCTCCGTGACGGGCCTGGGCAGGTACACGATTGGCGCGAGCGGCGCGCCCTTCTGGCCACACGCCACGTGTCCGAAGCCGCAGAGGACACAGAGCAAGTTAAGGAATCCGCGCTTGTTCACAGGATGTAGCGCGAGAGGTCTTCGTTCTTGACGATGGCCTCGAGCATGCGCTCCACGTAGGCCGCGTCAATCGTGATGATCTTATCGCGCAGGTCGGGGCCTTCGAAGGAGATCTCGTCGAGGAGCCGTTCCATCACGGTGTGCAGCCGCCGCGCGCCAATGTTTTCGGTCCGCTCGTTGACGAGCGTCGCGAAGTCGGCGATGCGATCGATGGCTTCGTCGAGGAAGCGCAGCGAGATGCCTTCGGTATCCATCAATGCGATGTACTGCTTGACGAGCGCGTTCTTGGGCTCAGTAAGAATGCGCACGAAGTCTTCCTTGCAGAGGGGCTCGAGCTCGACGCGAATCGGAAAGCGGCCCTGCAGCTCGGGAATCAGATCAGAGGGCTTCGACACGTGGAATGCGCCCGCGGCGATAAACAGGATGTGGTCCGTACGCACCATCCCATACTTCGAATTGACCGTCGTCCCTTCGATAATGGGGAGGATGTCACGCTGCACCCCTTCGCGGCTGACGTCAGGACCGCCCTGCCCACCCCCCTCGCGGCCGGCGATCTTGTCGATCTCGTCCACGAAGATGATGCCGCTCTGCTCGACGCGCTCGACGGCGACGCGCGCCACGGTGTCCATATCGACGAGCTTGCTTTCCTCTTCCTGCACCAAATACTCGAACGCCTCAGGCACTTTTACGCGGCGCTTGCGGGTACGACCCTGGATCAACCCCGGCAGCATGTCCTTGATGTTGATGTCGATTTCCTCGACCGACGACCCGGTAATGACCTCGAACGATGGAAACGCCCGCTCGCGCACGTCGAGATCGACCGATCGGTGATCGAGACGGCCGTCGTGCAGCTGCGCGCGAAATTTCTCTCGCGTGTGCTGCCACGAGTCCTGCACCGACGCCCCGCCGGGCGGGACGAGCTCCAGATTGCGCGGGCCGCGCTCCACATCCTCCAGTGGGGGCTCCGGGGTCGCGCGCTGCGGCGGCAGCAGCAGATCGAGCAGCCGCTCCTCGGCATTCTGCTCGGCCTTGGCGTGCACTTCGTCGAGGCGCTCGTCGCGCACCATGTCGACGGCGAGCTCGACGAGGTCGCGTACCATCGACTCGACGTCGCGCCCGACGTAGCCAACCTCGGTGAACTTCGAGGCTTCCACCTTGATGAACGGCGACTGTGCGAGCCGCGCGAGACGCCTCGCGATCTCGGTCTTGCCCACGCCTGTCGGTCCGATCATCAGAATGTTCTTCGGAACGATGTCCTCGGCCATGTCGGGCGCGAGCTTCTGCCGGCGCATGCGGTTGCGCAGCGCGATGGCGACGGCGCGCTTGGCGGCATTCTGACCGATGACGTACTTGTCGAGCTCGGTGACAATCTGGCGTGGCGTCAGGCTGTCGGTCGGGGGTGCGAGCGCTTCAGGTAAGGAAATAGCCATTAGAGTTCTTCGATTGCCAGGGTGCCGTTTGTATAAATGCAGATGGACGCCGCGACGCTCATGGCGTGCTCGGCGATGGCGCGCGCGTCCAGATCGGTATGTCGCGCAAGCGCCTTGGCCGCGGCCAGCGCGTACGGTCCGCCGGAGCCGATGCCGATGACGCCCTCGTCGGGCTCGATAAGGTCGCCAGTGCCCGACAACAGGAACATCGATGACTTGTCGACGACCACGAGCATTGCCTCGAGGCGGCGCAACGCGCGATCGGTTCTCCAGTCCTTGGCAAGCTCGACCGAGGCACGCTCGAGGTTGCCGCGATACTGCTCGAGCTTCGATTCGAACCGCGAGAACAACGCGAACGAATCGGCGGCAGAGCCGGCGAAGCCCGCGAGAATCTTATCGTTGTACAAACGCCGGATCTTCTTGGCGCTCTGTTTGACGATCGTATCGCCGAGTGTCACTTGGCCATCGCCCGCGAGCACGGCGCGGTCGCGGTGCCGCAAGGCAAGAATTGTTGTCGAATGGATCACTAGTTCGCAGTCTATCCACGCACGGAAGAGGGGTCAACTGACGCGGGCGCGACGCGTCAGCCACAAGTACAAAGGAATGCCGGCACCCATGACCACCAAGCCCGCGCCCGTGGGACCCGGCCGGCTGTAGATCGCATTGACGACAATCAGGAAACAGGCCATCACGAAGATCGCCGGCGCCACGGGGTACCCGATGGCCCTAAAGGGTCTCGGCGCCGCAGGTTCGCGCCGACGAATCACGAAGAGCGACATGACGGCGATTCCCGCGAACAGCACGATCGCAAAGCCTGTGTAGTTCGTCAGCGCCTCCGCGCTGCCAGAGAGCACCAGCAGGCTCGCCCAAACGGCCTGCGCGATGATCGCCGCCGCCGGCGTGCGGTATTTCGGGTGCACTCTCGCCGCCGCGTCGAAGAATAGTCCGTCGCGCGCCATTGCGTAATACACGCGCGGCCCTGCAAATGTCATCGCGCTGATGCTCGCCGCCAGACTGATAATCGAAACGAGCCCCATGACATCGCCCGCACGCGCCCCGAGGAGCCGATCGGCAATCACATCGAGCACGCTCCCTTGTACCCTCGCGAGCTCACCCACCGGCAGAACATATAGATAGAGGGCGTTGAGTGCGAGGTAGACGAAGATAACCGCTGCCGTGCCGAGCGCGAACGCCCGCGGCACGTTGCGTCCAGGGTCGCGAATCTCTTCCGCGATGTAGCCCGCGGCGTTCCAGCCGGAGTACGTGAACATGACCGGAATCAGGGCGAGCAGCCATGCGCTGCCGAAAACGGGGCCGCTGGACGCCGCGAGGTTCGCACTCGATCCGCTGCCGATGGAAACCCCGAGCGCGATGAACATCAGCAGGGCCGACACTTTCAGTGCGGCCAGGACGTTTCCCATGATGCGGCCCGGCCCGACGCCCCTCAGGTGAATCCACGCCATCAAGACGATCGCGGCGATCGCCACGAGTGTCTGCCGCGAGAACGTCAACGGGACGTACGGCAGAGGGATGACGAAGAACGGGGTGCTGTTCGATGCGCCGGCAATGAAGCGCTCGAGGTAGAACGTGAGCACGATCGCGCTCGCGGCAATCGCGCCCGTGAAGCCGGCAACGAATGACGTCCATCCCGTCAGGAACGCCGCGAGCCGGCCGAAGGCTTCGCGCAGGTACACGTACTCGCCCCCCGCGCGCGGCCGCAACGCCGCCAGCTCGGCATACGCCATGGCACCCGCGAACGCGAGCGCGCCACCGGCCACCCATGCGCCGAGAAACCAAAAAGCACTGGGGACAGCCGCAGCGACCTGGGGGGGGGTAAAGAGGATGCCGCCGCCGATAACGTTGGCGACGATGATCGCGGCCGCGTCGAGCGGACCGAGCCGGCGTTCTAACGTGGAATGGGACATGAAGCTCCCAGCCGCCGGCTACCAGCTGCCAGTAGCTGCCAGTTGAAAGCTACTGGGAGCTGGAAGCTGAGAGCTGGAAGCTGCTACTGGGTCAGAAGATCGCGCGCGATCGGCCACTCGCCCAGCTTCACCCATTGATTGCCGCCATGCTTGGCAAACACCTGCACGGACGCGTCAACGAACTGCCGGTTCTTCAGCATCTGCGCACGCGGTTCGATGCCAGTGTAGCCGAGGTTCGATCGCAGAACGATGGGTTTCGTCTGAGCGCCCGGCGGGATACCTTCGGTTCCAATCACTTTCGTAAAGGCACCGCCCCACTCTTCGGTCTCGCCCACGCGCCGGATCACGGCGTTCAACTGCACGTTGGCAACCGGCTCGCCGCTGACGTTCTTGAGCGACAGCATCGCCGTCGGGACGAGCTTGTTCATGCCGTTCTCGACACCCGCGTCGAACCACCCGGTCTTCACATCGACCGGTGCGACCAGTTTGGTGATGGGCTGCTGAGCGCCGCTTCCGCAGGCGGCCATGGCCAGCAGTACCAGCAGAGACATCGATATCCGCACCATAGCCATATTAGACACCGGGATCACGGATCGGGATTAGTACTGTTTTATCTCCACACGCTTGCGCGCCTCGTCGCGCGCGAGCGTTCCACCTCGCAGCGCGTTCAGGTCGCCGCCTTTCATGCGAAGGATGACCGTGATCGCGGTATCGCCTGGATCGCCCGGGACGAAGCGCCGATCGACGACGCTTTCGCGGGCCGCGATCGTCAGCCACTCCGCTGCGCCAACGCCGATCGCGCCGGGGAAATCGAGAATGGCCGTGATCAGCGCCTCGGTAATTTCAGACTGATAGATCTCACGGGGCTGCACCGAGGAGGAGGTGTCGCTCGCCTGCCGGGCCCTCCCGGTGCTGGCGCGCTCGAGCTCCTGCATGCTCCACACCATGCTGCGGCGCATCGAGGGAAACTCCACATCGAACAGGACGCCGTAATCGTCGAGACGAAAACCGCGGGCACGGGCGAGCCCGGCGAGCATCACCATGTTGGCCGCGCTCGATGCCTGCAGGCGCTGATCGAGCATCTGGGCGCCACTGCGCACCGCATTTTCGAGCGCGGCTTCGAACGACGAGATCTGCTGGCGCGCCTGTATCTGCGCAGCCGTGGCAGGCGCCGGACGCGCCGGCCCCTGCCCGGCGCCAGGGCGCACCGCACCAAATAAGCCGAACACGATCACAGCGCACGCTGCGACCTTCACGGCATTCATTTCTGTCCCCCCGACGCTTTCACGAGGTAATCCATCATCTCCTGCTGCTGCCCGAAGTTCTGCTGGATGCGCAGCAGGTCGGCCTGATGTTGCGTGTCAACTTCGCCCGCCACCTGCGACAGCCGCAGCGCCAGCTCGCGCTGCTGGCGAGTCTCGCTCTGATCGATCATCGCGCGCACGCGCTGCAGCAGCTGTTCGGTGGACACGGTGCTGTCCGTGGCGGCCGGACCATTGGTGGCGGCCTGGCCACCGGTGGCGGTCCGGCTTACGCTGGACTCCACCGCCGGCTCAGGCGGCAAGTAAATCGACGCGGCAGTCCGGCCATCGGTAGCAGTCCGGCTTACGGCGGACTTCACCGTCCGCACCGTCAGCGCACCATCGCTGTAGTCGACGTCAAACTGCGACACCGCCATTCCCGCTACGAACAACATCGCCGCCGCGGCGGCTTGCGCCCAGCTTCGTCGATGCGTCGTGGGGCCCCACCACCACGACCAACCCCCTCGTGCTCGGGGCTCCATGCTCGCGCCCGTCGGGGTGTGGGTGTCCTGCACGATCCGGAACCCTAAGTCGGCTGTCGGCGGCTGCCATTCCGTCAACATCCCGCGCACGGTACGGAGCTCGAGCACCGCGACCGAACAGCTCGCGCACTCCTGGAGGTGCTGCGCAATCTTCAATCGTTCTGCCGGATCGCCTTCCTCGTAGAGGTAGTCGAGCAGGGCGTCCTGGTTGTCGGCAATGTGCATCATTTCATGTCCCCGAGCTCTTTCCTCAGTGTCGATAAGCCTTGATACACGCGCGTCTTGACGGTGCTCAGCGGGCACTTCATCAGATCGGCGATTTCCTGAAACGTGAGGCCGTGGTATTCCTTGAGGATGATCGCCTGTCGCTGTTCGGCGGGCAGCTTTTCCATGGCCTTCTGGACGACCGCGCTGAGCTCTGTGCGCGCGGCCAAATCTTCAACGGTTTCGGTCGGCCCACCCACGCCGGCGAGATGCTCCAGTTCGACCCCATCCGCCACAGCCACGAGCGGCGTCCGTCGATCTTTCCGTATCCAATCGCGACAAAGGTTGAGCGCGATCCGATACAGCCACGACGAAAATTTTGCATCTCCCTTGAAGCCGCCGAGCGCGCGGAATGCCCGCAGGAACGTTTCCTGTGTAACATCTCGCGCGTCCTCTTCGCGGCCGAGGGTGCGATAGGCCAGGGCGAAGATAGGGCGCTCCCAGCGCTTGACCAGATGGTTGAAGCTGTCCGTATCACCGGTCTTCGATCGGGCGACCAGCTCTTCATCGGTCCACGTCATGGTCTGGAGAGAGGCTGCCAACGCGACCGCCGTCATCTGCTACTTAGACGTATCCATGGGCTATCCGGCTTTTTCCATCATACCGGCAAACTCAGCCCCGATTACCTGTGTCATCATTCGGGGTGGGATTCGGAGGATCTGCCGCAAGAGGCGCATCCTCGTGACCAGCTATGGAAGAGACATTCCTGACCACCGAAGAGGTGCTGGCATACCTCCAGGTGAATTTGCGCACGGTTTACCGACTCATCAAAGCCGGCAAGATTCCC
>DATEEI010000092.1:0-3361 GCA_035281225.1 Vicinamibacterales bacterium | reverse complement strand
GCCATCCATTCATGATAGGACCGTGACGCTCGAGGCGCGCCATGAGCATCACTCCTTCCAGGGACGAATGTTGCCTTGAGTAAGGCCCGTTCAGCTCGTTTCCTCGCCCGCAGCGCGCGACAATCTTCGTAGGTCACAATCATGCCGATACTGGTCGCCACCGACAGCGCGGTCGTTCTCATTGACGTTGAGCGCGGCAGCACCGCGTCGGCACAACGAATCAGCGACCGTCCTACTTGCCTCGCTGCCGACCCGCTCGCTCACGCACGGGCATGGTGTGGGACTCACCGAGACGGCGTGTTCAGGACCGATGATGGCGGACGGTCCTGGCGGTCTGTCGGCCTTTCGGACCGGCTGATCATGACCATCACCGCGAGCCCCGTCGAGCGTGATCTCGTGTGGGTGGGCACGGAACCAAGCGAAGTGTGGCGCTCGGCGAATGCGGGTACGACCTGGGAGCCGACGAGCCGATTGGAGAAATTGCCGTCGTCATCGGAATGGTCGTTTCTGCCGAGACCGGACACTCATCACGTTCGCTGGATCGCGTGCCATCCGCTCGAACCTGAACGACTCTGGGTTGCGATAGAGGCTGGCGCGCTCGTATCCACGATCGATGGCGGCCGC
The DNA here is from genome assembly GCA_035281225.1 of Vicinamibacterales bacterium. Taxonomy (GTDB): domain Bacteria; phylum Acidobacteriota; class Vicinamibacteria; order Vicinamibacterales; family JAMQPK01; genus JAMQPK01. The sequence continues at coordinate 2,737 of DATEEI010000092.1, read as the reverse complement.
ACCTGGCGCGACCGCGTCGCTGGCGGCCCGTGGGACACCCACGAGCTCGCCGTTCATCGCGACGCACCCGACAGCCTGCGCGTCTCTGCGGGCGACGGATATTTCGAGAGCGACGACGCCGGCGCGACGTGGCGGTCGCCGAGCACCGGTCTCGAGGTCGGCTACTTGCGCAGCGTGGCGATCGATCCCGGGCAACCGGACGTCGTCGTCGTATCTGCGTCGTCCGGACCGTACACCGCGTACGTGGCCGGCCGATCGGATGGTCGGTTGTATCGCCGACTCACTCCCGAGCGCCCTTCGACTGGGCTCAGGGCGCCCCGAGCGGAAGTCGAGGGGCGCTGGGCGCGCGTCCGCGCCGGTTGGCCAGAGCCACCCAGCACCATCGCGCCGCTGCTCTGCGCCGGCGCGAAACCTGGAGACATGTGGGCCGCCGATGAGCGCGGCGTGCACCGTTCGGACGATAGCGGAAAAAGCTGGCGCCGCGTCGCCGGCTACGCGACGTCGCCGCAGCATCTACGCGGTCTGGCTCTGCTGCAGTAACGCCGACAGACACAGCGACCAGCGGCCCCTGCACGCGGGGCCTAGGGTCCGACGCTCGCGCCCAGGGTGACGAGAAGCTCGTCCAACTGCTCGAACTGCTCGCTAAACCCACCTGTACTCTCGGAGGCGATGGCCGCGTCGAGAGCTTCCTTCGAGGGATAGAGATCGCGCACGACCAGCAGCGTCTTGCCGTCTTTTTCCTCGAAGGTCACCGTGGTGACCTGCCCACCGCCCTCCTCTTCTTCATTCGTCCAGACGAGGCGCGAGTACGGTGTCACTTCGATGTATCTACCGAAGAAGGCCATGGGCTCTGGGAAAGCATCGTGGCGGAACACCAACCGGTACGTGCCCCCGACACGAACATCCATCTCGCAGGAAAGCAGGGACATGCCGGTCGACTTCGGCACCCACCACCGCTTGAATAGCTCGGGCTTGGTCCACGCCTCGAACAAGATGCGCGCCGGACCGTTGAAGGTTCGCGTGACGACAAGCTCACGGTCGGACTTGCGTTCCGTCGTCGTGGGGTTCTTCATGGGTGTGGGTTCACTTTCTCCTCTTGCGACCATCGACCTTCTCCTTCCGTTTCAATTCCTCGACAACCTTGTCCAACTCGTCGAAGCGTGAGTCCCAGAGCTGGCGGTACCTCTCGATCCATGCCGTCTCTTCCTGCAGTCGGCGCGGACCGAGCCTGCAGGTTCGGACGCGCCCGACCTTCTCCGTCTTGACGAGCCCGGCCTGCTCCAAGACGCCGACGTGCTTCTTCATGCCCGTGAGGGTCATGTGGAACTTCTCGGCAAGATCCGTGATCGACGCGTCTGCGCGGCCGAGCTGCTCGAGAACGCCGCGTCGGGTGGCGTCCGAGAGGGCGGCGAACGAGGCGTCGAGGCCGGACCCCGAATACTGAACCATGTGGTTCAGTATAGTCAAGCACTGATTGGCGTGCAAGGGGAGGCCAAGCGCCGCTGCGTTGCCGGCCGGTGTCGCCCGACGGCCGCTTAGACCTTCAGCGCACCACGGAACGCCCGTGCGGCGTAGTAGGACTCCGCACCGTTGTGATACGTGAAGACATGGTCGTAACGGCGATCGCAAAAAATAGCGCCGCCGCGTGCTCGGATATCAGGAGGGGTCTTCACCCAGCTCGATGTCTTCGTATCGAACTCGCCCAGCGTCTGCAACTCTCGATACTGCGCTTCCGTGAGGATCTCAATCCCCATGGCGGCCGCCATATCTGTCGCGCTGTTCTTCGGCTTGTGTTCCTTTCTTGCCTCCAGCGCTTCCCGGTCGTAGCACACACTGCGGCGGCCTTTGGGGCTTTCCGCTGAACAGTCGTAGAACACGTACTCGCCGTTCTTCTTGTCCTGACCAACGACGTCAGGTTCGCCACCCGTCCGTTCCATCTCGTGGAGTGACCACAGTTTTTCAGGATTGGCTTCCAGCCTTGCCTGAACGGCCGGCCATTGAAGACCGTGATGACGGTTCATGTGCTTCTCGAAGCGAGCCTTCAACGTTCTGAGTAGTGCTCCCCGTTGTTCCAGTGGCAGCTGCTGTCGCGTCTCAACGGCACGCTTCTGTGCTTTTTGTGTCGGCATTCTCTTCACACCTGACTGATCATTCCACGGCGCCAAGGCGATATTCAGAGCTCCCGTTCAGCCAGGCGGCGGAACTCGTCGGGGACTGATCGCGCGTCCCGCGAGGCCAACCCATAGTCCACCGCGTGTGCTCCGAAACGCTTGCGGATCGCATCGACCGCCCGGTCTGCGCGCGATCGCGCGACGCCCTGCTTCGTGCCAGGACGACGTCCTTCGTCGGCAAGCCCCAGCGGCAGCTCAAGTTGCACGATCGCATGCGCGTCGAGATGTGAGACGGAGATCGCCAGCAGCGAGATTGTCTTCTCGTTGGCGTGATCCGCCAGAGCGCCGCGCACCAGGTCCTCGGCGACTTCAGCGAGCGCCCTCGTGGCAGAAATCGGCGCCGGCAGCGTGCGCGAGCGCGTGACCGCGCGCAAGTCGGCGAAGCGCACGCGGACCGTGATCGTCCGGCCGGCGAGGGATTTCGCGCGGAGCCGTGCGCCGATGCGGTCGGCGAGATGATGGAGCGTCGGTTTGAAGACGCGCTCGATCGCGGGCTGTCGTCCGAGCGCCGACTGTGCGCCGGCGGAATGGGCGCGCCGGCGCGTCTGGATCTGCCGTGGATCGCG
>DATEEI010000091.1:0-3026 GCA_035281225.1 Vicinamibacterales bacterium | reverse complement strand
ACGAATTCGAGTTCTTCCTTGTTGCACAGACCCGGAAACGGCCAATGGGCCACCATGAAGCGCGCGGCCACGTGCGCGTACGACGCGCGTCCGAGCAGGTCATATTGGTAGTCCATCTGGTGAGACCCCACCGAGAAGACGCTGAGCCGAAAGCCACGCCAGTCCAGCATGTTCTGCAGGCTCATCAACCACTTCCACTCCCTGATCGTCATCTCGTGCGCCTCATCGACGACCAAGACCACGAAGTTGGTCTTGCTCTCCAACGCAGCTGCGATCAAGTAGTCGCGAAAAATCGAAAGGCGATCGCCCGCGTTGCGGCGCTCGTCGCCATAGCGATGGCCGACAACATCCAACCAACTCTTCCAAAAGCGGCTCTCGCTGACGTGGCTCTCCGACGGCCGCACCCAGATGCACAACGGCACGTCCATACCAAAGCGCTCGTTCAGGATGGACCGCAGGTGCCACTTCACGCCCCGCGACTTCCCGAATCGCGACGGTCCGTAGATGTAGCCACCTGGTTGCTGTTGCTCGATCCAATCACCGAGCACGGTCGCCATCTCGGCAACCGGCGGCGTGTAGACAGCGTAGTCCTGGCGGTTGATCGGATGACGGGGATCGACATGAGGAGGCAAGGTCGTTCGCACCTGATGACTCAACTGTTTCGCGCCATGCGGAGCTGAGGCAGCACCTTCGCATTGACTGGTCTCGTTCGTTCGCGCACCGGTGGTGCCTTCGGAACGCACTCACCCGCTGTGAACTCGCTCGAGGTCGCGCCTTCGAGAGCGGGTGCCACCGATGGCATGGCTGCGCCGGCCAGACGTGTTCGCGCAAGCTCCAGGTCGCGCTCATCTCGCTCCTGGCCGCGCGCAAAGTCGGCCAGCACCCTTTGGACGGCCAAGTACGTTGGATGAACAGGCAGCTTTCGCTGCGGGAGCGCCTCGACGTATTCGACGAAGGACGTGATCGCATCGCCGCCATTGGCGATCGTGAACTTTCGCTCATGGACCAGCCGTGCGATCGCTGATCGGATCTGAAGGCTGTGCGGCATTCGATGCCAAGGCGGCGAAGCGCGCAGTATGCCGATGAGATCGCCTTCGGCGGTAGAGGCCATGACGACGCGTGCATCGTCCTCGATGTGGTTGACGACTTGAATCCACTTTCCGACCAGGTCGTGCCGACGGTTCAACTCCTCGCCGCTGTACCGCGCGTGGTGGAAGTTGATGAAAGGATGGCGCCCCTCGCGAAAGCCGCCCTGTACCCGGCACAGCTTCCGAAAGCTCAAGAGGGCCGCGACGGAAGTCGCATCCGCCCGGCGCGTTGGCATCAAGCCCTGCGCACTCAGGAAGTCGAGCATCTGCAATGGCGAGCGATATCCCAGACTCGAATGCGGCGTCGCGTTGTAGTTGGCGATCAGTGCTGCGAGCAGTTCTTCCAGGTACGGCAGTTGGAACTCGGAGACGACAGCGATCTCGTCCGGGTCGCGCCCTCCTTTGTCCCGCGGCTTGCTTCCCGTGCTGTTGGACAGCCGATTGAGGGCGCGCGTGGTCAACGTTCGAAAGAAAGTCTCGACAAATGGCCTGTCGTCAAGGGTGCGCCGCGCACTGAATCCGTCCTTCGGATGGACGAGCCGGCCGCCCACCGTCGCCAGGTGTTTTTCTTCGACTGTTCGACAGGTCTCAGCCAAGGCACCATCGACGCTGAGTTCGTCCCAACAAAGCCCGACGTATGCCTCACCGTGGCCGGCCGGCAGGTTGGCGCCGTCCAAGTAGGCCAGAGCACCAAACTTCGATTCGGGTCGGCGCCATGCGGACAGCGCGCATTTCAGAGCGCGAAGCACGTCGACGGCGCTGACCTCTTTGCCGAGGCACAGTAGGTAGCCGAGGACTGCGCGGGTCGCGACTTCGACCAAAACGATGACCCAAAGGCGGTGAATGATCTTCGGTACCCAGCCGCCGTCGACATCGGACATGAGCACGCAGAAGCGTCCATTCAGCTTGTGCGCGTCCATTTCGACGCGTTGGAACGGCCGTGTGACCGGACGATCGACGCCGTCGCCTGCGCGCATCTTTCGCACCGCATCTGGTCCGCCCAGCAACCGGGCGGCAGTCATCGGGTTGCTGGCGAGAGTCTCGTCCACCCACCGGGCGATTGCTCCGTAGCCCAGGCTCGCCACATTGAACGGCCATTCGTTGCGGACCTCGCATCCGAGCTTGCCTGCCTCTTTGAGAAACCACGCGTGCAAGGCACGCCTCGGTCGTTTCGCCTCGCCGAGGCTCCCCTCTGGGTAGGCTCGCAGCACTTGCCGTTCGAAGCGACTGGCGAGATCCGGGTAGGACAGCAGCATTGCGCTCATGGCTCCCGCTGTCCCCCTCCCTTCGACCGTCGGTTTGACAGCGCGCCTTCGGGTGTAGGTGGACAGGTGAGCGGACTTTTTGAGGCCTCGCCAGCCTTGAATCCGGCCATCGGGGTGGAGCGCCATGCAACGCTCGCGAACGAGTCGATTGACTTGCCGCAGGCCGATGCCGCAACGCTCTCGTATCAGGGCCTCGGACTCGCCGGCGAAATACAGCTCTACCGCCCTACGGCGACGCATGTAGTCCGCCAGGTCCTTTGGACTCAGGGCACCGGCATCAAGATCCGGCCAAATTGCCAGATCAAAGTCGGGACGATCCGTGATCCCACGAAGGTGCCTTCCCGGCGTGTTGGCCGTGCTTGCCACGTCACTCGCTCCTCCCTCGGGAAAACCGCCCGGCTACGGTGCGGTGTCAGGCCAAGAACAAGTTCTAGCCAAGCGGCAGGCCGGGAACAGGTTCGCGAGACACAGCGCCCGGCAAATGTCACCTCCGATCTGCCGCTGTGTCAACAAAATCAACCACTTAGCCGTTGTTTGCCGGGAACAGATTTGTGGAGCTAGACGTTGCCAGCGAAGTAGAAATGTCGCATTCACTGGCTGCGTCACTATGGCCAGCCCATGCCCGACGTTTGGCCGGACCGCCCATGCCGCGGCTGTTTGGATTTCGGTAATC
>DATEEI010000090.1:0-9615 GCA_035281225.1 Vicinamibacterales bacterium | reverse complement strand
CGCAGGAAGCCGGCGTAGCCGATCGCGCCACCTTCATCGAAGGCGACATGTTCGAGGCCGATGTTTCGAAAGCCACAGTCCTCGCGCTCTTCCTGCTGCCGAGCAACCTCGACAAGCTGGCGCCGAAATTCCTCGCGCTCAAGCCGGGAACGCGAATTGTGAACAACACCTTCAACGTCACCGGGTGGGAGGCGGATGCATCGGAGACAGTTGGCGGAAGCTGCACCAGCTGGTGCACCGCCATGCTGAACATCGTGCCCGCGCAGGTGGCCGGCATCTGGCGGAGCGGTTCATACGACCTTCAGCTGAAACAGGATTTTCAGACCGTGTCTGGCACGCTCGGCACGAGCGCGATTGCCGGCGGGCGGTTGAAGGGCGACGAGATCATCTTCAAGGCCGGCGACACCGAGTACCGCGGCCGTGTCGGCGCCGATCGCATCGAAGGCACCGCGACAACCGCCGGCAAAAAAGAGAACTGGACAGCGACACGTCAGCGCTGATTACGCGCGCGAAGGATTGGCCACACCGAGGGCAAATCCCAGCCAGACGGCCAGGAGACTGAGCCCAACCTGACCGACGACATTCCAGGCCGCGTGCGTGGTAAACCCCTCACGCGCGAGTGCCAGCGTATCGAAACTGAAGGACGAGAACGTCGTAAAGCCGCCAAGCACGCCGACGATCGCGAACGCCCGCGCTGACGACCCCCACGAGATCCGGTTGCTCGCGAGCAGACCGCCGAGCAGACCGATCACAAACGAGCCAAAGACGTTCACGAGAAAGATCCCGACCGGGAAACGCGCGCTCACGATCCGCTGGTGCACGAGCGCATTCACTCCGTGCCGGGCCATCGCGCCCAGCGCGCCACCGACGCCAACCAGCAGCCATGTCATCTTCTCTCCTGCCGGACTTTCACGTACTTCCGCGATAACGCGCCCATGAGCTGATGATGCTCGCGTATCCGTTTAACTTCGGGCGCGCTGACTCTCGCCCGCTTGGCGAAGTGTGGCCAGGAAGCGACCGCTTCGCCTACCTCCTCCAGTACTTTCGGGGCCGTACCGACACCGAAGCGATCGGCGACCACCATCAAGTCGTCGCGAGTAATGCCGGCGAACTTCCCGTTCACCGACATCAGGTGCTGGTAGGTCCACTCGCCCTTCGGATTGTAAGCGTACGTCACATCGTACGCCGGCGCCAGTTCCCACGCGCCGCCCTCGCGCAGGAGGAACGAGATGTTCTTCGTATGGTCGTCGCAGTTGGCCGCCATCACGTTGAACGCGATCCGGCGAAACGCTTCTTCCTTCGCCGGATACTCCAGATGAAGACGGTCGATCGTCATCAGAAACTGGCTGACGTCGTGCGTGGCTTTCTGACGGTAGTCCAGATGGGCCAGCCCGCACAGTGTTTGCAAATGGTGCTTTGAGTTTCCATCACGATCGAACCGCTTCGTCATGAAATGCGCGCGCCCGTTCTCTTCGAGCAATCGACAGGGCGCCATGGTAATCCCAGCGGACCGCGCCATCAGGTGATAGGCGTACTCGATGCGCCCGTAGTCCTGGCTGACGCCAAGCCGTTCGTCAATGCCGACGCCATCGAACTTGATCAGCCAGTGCTCGAACCCGGGCTGCACATCGAACTGCCCGGCTCGAATCTCGCGGGTCTTGGGATTCCACGACACGACGGCCTTGGCTCTGGCGCCGCCAGCGGATGTGCCGACCTGGATGATTTGCGCGAGCGCGGCCTCGGCATGAGCGTCGGTGCCCACGTCACCCTGCACCGCGCGCCTCGCGCTTTCGACGAGGTCTGACATCTCGATCGCGGTCGCCATTTTCGAAGGCTTCGGCCCACGCGCAGGCTTGAACTCCAGCGCGCCCAGCGCGCGGCGGCCCATGTACGCGAGACGGTCGAGCGACGTGATGTGCGCCTTCTCGATACCCTCACGCGCCATCCAGGCGTCGATCAAGGCGTTGCCGAAATCGTCGGGCAGCGCGTCGGCAAGCATGCCCGGCAGCCGTCTGTACGTCAGCTCCGGCAGATCGGTAAACGCGAACGGCTCGCTCGCCGCGTTCAGCGGCATCGTCAGCGGCGCCAGCTCGATACCGGAGCGAAGAAAGGCGGGCTGGTACTCAAACGCGTAGTAACCGAGCGCCGGATCGAGCGCGACGGCGCCAACCGCCTTCCCCCACAGATGAACCTCGACGATGGGGACTGGGATGTACACCCTAGGTTCTCTTGCGCGAGGCACGCTGGCGCGGCGCTTTTGTCTTGAGCATCTGCACAGGACTGATGGACACCTGCGGCGCGAGCGTGCGAAGCCATTCGACTCGGTTCAGCGCGCGCAATGCTTGAACCAGCGAGCGCAGGGTCGCCCCTTTGCCGTTCTCCAGATTCTTGACGGCATTCAGTGCGATGCCGGCCCGGTCGGCCAACTGCCGCTGGTCGAGGTTGTGCCTCAGCCTGAGGGCACGTATCTGGCGGCCGAGCTCAACTTCCCATTGGCCTGATGCAACCACAACACTTTAATATACCTAAATAAGTATATTGTCAATACACTAACATATTATATACCTATTTAAGTCTATAGTCTTATTATTGCTATCCTCCACTCTGCCAGCTCTTTATTGCCTCTACAGGATGAATCAGCATCAGGATATTCAGCGTCAAGTTGTCGCGGATGGCGAGAGCGAGTGAGACCTCGACAAGGAGAAACACAGCCACGCTGACCCAAGCGGGAGCTTTTCGTGCAATCCAGAACCCGAGCATCATCGCAATGATGTCGGACACCGAATTGATGATGCTGTCGCCGTAGTAGTCGAGCGAGATCGTCGCGGCTCGATAACGATCGATGATGAGCGGCGTATTCTCGGCCACTTCCCAAGCCGCCTCGAGCACGACGGCCAGCACAAACCGCGCGCCGACGTCCAGCCGCCTCGCCACCAGCCACAGCAGGAAGTAGAAGCCGATCCCGTGTAGGACGTGGGAAAACGTGTACCAGTCCGTCAGGTGTTGGGAATTCTCCGAACTGTAGACGACGCCGTGCCAGACCTTGAGATAGCTGCACTTGCACAGCAGCAGGCGGCCCAGTCCGAATTCAATGAGGGCCGCAGCGACGGTGATGATGACTGCGGCGATGCCGTACTTCCACCATCGGCGTGTGCGCATGGGTAATGCTACGCCTGATCGCGCAACTAAAGTTGCGCGCTACGACACGATCGCACGCTAACTGCTTCCGCGATTCCGCAAGATCACACCGACCGACAAGGCGGCGAGGAGGAGGACGACCAAGGAGAAGAAGCTGATTCTCACCATCGTTGCTCCGTGGGTGGTTTTCAGTCGATGACAGGCAACGGCACTGATCGGTCGTCGCGGGCGTCGAACACGCTGACTGATACGGTATGGGACAGCGATTCTGCTTCGGCCTTGCTCACTAGTCCGGCCCTTACGAGCACGGCGACCTGTTGGTCATAACGTCGGCGCAGAGAACCTTTGAGGGCCGCCACCTGTTCGAACAGATCCTTGGCACCTCGCCAGGGAGGCGTCGCCGATTCTTCCACCCGAACCCACATCTGGTCTCGTCCCACGAGCGCTTCGACATATCGCAGACGTTCCGTCGCGTCGGGCCCATCTATTGAGGCGTCAGAGACGGCAAATTGCTTGGCAGCGCTTACACTTCGCGTGTAGTAGACGGTTGTCGGGCCCACGGAAACTACGATATAGCCGGCTCGTGGTCCAAGTTCGAAGCGATAGCGAGCCGTGGGCGGGTAGCCGTCGGGGCTGACGCCGATCCCATCGCTCACCTCGAGGCTGCTGAAGCCAGCGCCGTGTCCGGACACCTTGTTCCCCTCCTCGGAAACGGTGACCGTCAGGCGAAAATCCAGCTTGTCAAACAATTGCGCGGCGAAACCCGGCGGCTTTGAATGAAGAAGCAGATTGGCCAGTGCGTACCAGCGAAATCCGGACGCCGTTCTTAGTAGGTCCAGGATTACGGCGTCCCGATCGTTCGTCGCCTTGGCGAAGAGAATGCTCGTCTGAACGGGCCAACGTTCCCAGTACCGCACTAGCGCCGAGGCTGGCACCTTTGCGTCCAGCTGCACAGCTGCGTCGAGCAGCGCATCGATCGTGGCGGACTGTTCAAATCCCTCGACGGCGCTCGTCTCCAAGGCGGCTATGAGGTCTGGAATCACCTCGGTCACCTGATACGCAGACGCGTGAAACGCACCCCACGCCATCGATCTAGGCTCACCCGATCGAAGCTGGCGACGAGCACGCTCCGCAACGTCCGACTGAGCCTGAACGTCCGATTGAGCGGAGCACGGCGCTGGAAGGCAGTGAACGATCGTGAAGGCGATCAGATAGGCAAAGCTGATTCTCGCCATCTCCTCCTCCCTACGCGTTAACTGCTTCCGCGATTCCGCAAAGATCACACCGACCGATCCTGCTCGTCGAGCTGTCTCGTGTAGCGCTGCAGCAGCCCCGGTTATCGGTCGTCGGCGTCGTATTGCTTAGACGCCGAAGCTGAGAAATGGGCGCACCCGCGCTCAGCCGCTCAACGATGACGCGGCGGCTCTGGGGAGAAGCCCGGCTCGAATCCGCGGGCGCGCTCGCGACGCTGCAAGGGATCGTCAACTCGAACCGCAGGCAGAACGCCGAGCGCGACGAGCTGCGGGCGGAACTCGTACCGAATATTCATGGCGTGCGCCGCCGTCTCCTCGAGATCGAGCCAGACTTGCGTCACGGCGTGACCCATCCGGTCGCCCATGCCGGTGGCGGCATACTCAGCGGCCGCCCTCTTCTCCTGAGCAGCGGGAGGAGCAGATGCATCCGCATTTTCCTCCCTTGCAGAGCCCGATGCCTGCGGCGCTGGCGCCCGCAAACGGCCCGCTTCCAACGCAGAGTCTGACATGGTGTGCCGCACACGCTCTTTGAAGAAGACCGCGGAAATCACGCCCAAGTTGGACGTCTTGCCGAGGGCCTGGCCGTACGAGCGCGCCTCGGTCGTGAACTCGAAGCGCCGGGCCTCGCTCCTGCTCGTCTGCCAGCCGCTGATGGTCACGGTTTCGTACGGGCCGAGCACCCACTTGCGCGCAGCTGCGGCCGTCGTCTCGCGCGCGTCAATGGTGTTGAGGCCATCGACCGACAGCGCGACGGCCACACGCACGCCGTAAGGATTTCGAAGGCGAATGGCATACTCCCGCCCTTTGAGCGCTTCGACGTACCAGCGCCCGTTGTGGACGTACCGTGGCACCGGGACACCGCCGACAAGGATCTCCACATTCTCAGCTTGATGAGGAACTGCCGACACGGACGTCACGGCACCCGGGTTGGTCGCGAACACGAAACAGGCAAGCATCAGACAAGCAAAGCGGTGATTCATACATCCTCCTACCCATAGAACGGACCAGCCCGAAAACCTTGCACGGGGAGGCCAAGGGGCCGATTCATCTACCTAATGGAGGGGCCGCCGATGACCGATATTCTCGACGTGGAGCCATCGCCCCCGAGGACTGGTCGACCTCTGTCCATCGTGCACAAAATCATCGTGGGCGTCTGGGCGGTGGCCGTATTCGCTGGAATGCTGTGGATTTGGGACTACAAGACGATCCCAGGGCGTGCGTCCAGCCCACCGGTCGCCTGGCCTGAGTCGGTCGGACTCAAGCGATCGGGTGTGACGCTGGTGATGACGCTTCACCCGCTCTGCCCCTGCAGCCAGGCCAGCGTCAGCGAGCTGGCTCGACTCCTGGGGAGCATCCAGCAGCGCCCAACGGTCTATGCCCTGTTCGTCGGCCTTGAGGCGAACGACGCCGAGGCCACCAAGGCCGCGCGCGTGGAAGACGCGTCGCTCTGGCAGCGCGCCTCCGCCATCCCAGGGGTGACCGCGATTCCCGATCCTGACGGAACGATCTCCAGAGCGTTTGCCGGTGAAACATCTGGCGATGTGATCGCCTATGGCGCCAACGGCGAGCTCCTCTACCACGGCGGCCTGACCGCGGCACGCGGGCACGAAGGAGACAGCTTTGGATTGCAACGACTGCGGGCCGTCCTTCGAGGGGACACGCCGGATCTCCGCAGCAGTCCAACATTCGGGTGTCCGCTTGTGGATCCGAGAAAAGACGGAGTGAAGCTATGACGACAGATGCCACTTACGACGCGGCGGTGCTCATCGCTGCACGATCCGAGGAACGCTTCCAGTCGAGAACGCACCGTGTGCACGCGGAAGCGGACCGGTTGTTCGGCTGGCTGATGCTCGGGCAATGGGCGTTTGCGATTGCTCTCGCCATGGTCTACTCACCGTACGGCTGGGAAGGAAAAACGCGCGTTCTCAGCCCGCATGTGCCGTTGGCGGTCGTGCTCGGAGGCATCTTGAGCTCGCTGCCGGTGTATCTTGCCTTCTGCCATCCAGGCAAGACGCTCACGCGCCACGTGATTGCCGTCGCCCAGATGCTGTGGTCTGCCCTGCTGATTCACCTGACCGGTGGCCGTATCGAGACGCACTTCCACGTCTTCGGATCGCTGGCGTTCCTCGCGTTCTATCGCGACTGGCGCGTCCTGCTCACGGCAACGCTGGTCGTCGCCACCGAGCATTTTCTACGCGGTATCTTCTGGCCGGAGTCCATCTACGGTATCGTGAATCCCGAGTGGTGGCGCTTTCTCGAGCACGCCTTCTGGGTGATCTTCTGTGATGCCTTCCTGATCCTTGCCTGCATTCGCGGCGTCAACGAAATGCGCGAGCTCGCCGAGCAAGGGGCGCACATGGAAGCGCTGGCGCAAGCCGCCTGGTCAAACTCGCCTGCCAAAGCAGCGTCATAGTCGCGCATATGTGGGGCACACAGACGGTCAGATACGATTCGGTGCAGGTGCAGGACGCCGCCAGCCAATGGACGACCCTGACGCCGGCCGATTTTCTCAAGCTTCCGCTGGTTCAACGCATCCAGCTGATCTCCGGACGAAAGCTCCGCTTTCTCTTGGCAGGCGCCGAAGTCAGCCCTGTGGATGCACTGAAGGACTGACCGCGGTCCGTTCTCCGGGCCCGAGGATCGTGATTTCGGCGGTCAAGAGCGCATTCGCGGGAATGACCCCAGGAACGCCGCGATCGCCGTAGGCCAGATGCGGCGCGATCTCCAGCCGCCGCATCCCACCAATGCGCATACCCTCGATGCCGTAGAAGAGACCGCTGATGAGCGAGCCTCGATTGAGGCGGATCTCGGTGACAAGCGTCGCGCCATCTTCTTCGAGTTTCGAAGCCCCCACCGGTCCCCCCGCCGTCTGCCAACGAACCGGCTCTCCCTTGTGCAGCCACATGCGGAGACGGATGCGATACGACTGCTGTCGGCGTACCGGCACACCATCACCCGAGATGTCTGAGAGAAGCGTAATACCCGCTCGCAGACGCCGGCGAAGCGGTGTCCCTTTCCGCGCGAGCATGGCCGCGATGTCCGATAGCCCAGCCGCCTGCGCCATCTCGAGCGGGGTCTCGCACTCGTCGATGCGAGTGCGCAGATCCGGATCCGCTCCTGCGTCGAGGAGCGTCTGAACCGCACGCGCATTGCGCACGCCAACGGCCATGTGGAGCGCGGTGTAATCGTTGATACCACGCTGATTTGGATCGGTGCCAAACGATAGCAGCAATCGAAGCACGTCGTCCACGTCCGTGCGCCTGTTCGCGCCGGGCACGTCGCGCCCGCAACCCAGAGCGGCAATCAGTGGCGGGAACCCGTCGTCTACCGGCGCATTCGGGTCGGCGCCGATCTCCAGCAGCGTGCGGATGAACGCAAGCGGGCTGTGATAAATAGCGTAGACGAGGCAGGGTCCGATCGTGTCCGGCATGCGCCCGTTCGGCACCGCAGCAGGATCGTCTACCGCCGCGCGCAGCGCGTCCAGGTCACCCTTGCGAAAGGCATCGTCGATCCGCTGGAACTTCCTCGCTTCCGCGCAGCGTTGTTCGTCGGCGTCTTTGTCCTTGATGGAATTCTCCAAGGATCCAGGATACCGAGAAACTGGCCCTGATGTCGCCTCAGGGCCCGACGCGAACCGTCTGAGCCGAAGATAACTCTCCTATAACAGCTCCAGCTAACCCGCCGACGCCACCCAATACCACCCCATGGAATCCTCTTGTAAAGTCGTCAAAGATGGCATCGTCACCTGCGCGTCCACTCGAGCGGGTCTATCCCGTGATCTTCTTCGACGCCCTGCGCGTGAAGATTCGTGACGAAGGTACCGTGCGCAACAAAGCGGTTTATCTGGCGCTCGGCGTCTTACGCGACGGCACGCGTGAAATTCTCGGGCTATGGATCGAACAGACCGAAGGCGCGAAATTCTGGATGAAAGTCTTCAGCGATCTCAAGTCGCGCGGCTGCCAGGACATTCTGATTGCCGTCACCGACGGTCTGAAAGGGATGAGCGAGGCGCTCGCCGCCGTGTATCCTGCCACAACGCTGCAAACGTGCATGGTGCACCTGCTGCGCCACAGCCTGGAGTTTGCGAACTGGAAGGAGCGGAAGCCGCTGGCCATGTCCCTGCGCGCGATTTACACCGCGCCTGGCGCCGACGCGGCGATGACCGCGCTCGACGACTTTGAGCGAGGGTCATGGGGCACCCGCTTTCCGACCGTGGTCGCGAGTTGGCGACGCGCGTGGGCCCACGTGATTCCGTTCTTTGCATTTCCGCCGGAGATTCGTCGGGTGATCTACACCACGAACGCCCTCGAAAGCCTCAATGCCCGTGTCCGGAAGATCATCAAGACCCGTGGACACTTTCCGAATGACGACGCGGCGACCAAGCTGATCTGGCTGGCGCTGCGCAACATCAGTGCGGCGTGGTCGCGCAGCTCGCCGGCGTGGCGGCCGGCCATGAATCAATTCGCGATCTTGTACGGTGAGCGCTTTCTCGCGCCACCGCTGTAGTAGACTCGCGCCGAGCGCATGGACGCGGCCGGAGCCGTGGACGCAGAGAACGCGCCCACCGCTCCTTGGAAAACCGCACAGACCGCGGTTTCCCACAGCGCCCACACGCCTCAACCTTTGTCACGGAGAAAGGCGGAAGAAGAAAACGAGCCCAATACGTCAACACGCCCCACACACGAAATTCCTGACACTCCCCCCTGAACTGAAGAATCCTGAACCAGCACCCAGCACGAAGCACCAAGAACCCAGAACCGTTGAGTCAGAGCAAATGATGCTGTCATCCACCGTCCGTAAAAAAAGTTTACCGAAACGTGTCCGGAGGGTTGGCGTTCAATGAATTGAGGATCC
Organism: Vicinamibacterales bacterium; assembly: GCA_035281225.1. Classification (GTDB taxonomy): domain Bacteria; phylum Acidobacteriota; class Vicinamibacteria; order Vicinamibacterales; family JAMQPK01; genus JAMQPK01. The sequence continues at coordinate 370 of DATEEI010000090.1, read as the reverse complement.
GCGCTTGAAGGTTGGCCCCTGAGTTCGGCTGTAAGTAAATGGCCTACAACGTTTCCTCGTTGACAACTCTTACGATCACCATCGAACATTATTCGGAAGGTGTCATCGGACGGGATCAATGCAATTCGAAGACGCGACTGGAGGAGGGCTACCCTCGCCTCAGAGTCCAGTTTCATTCACCCGTGAGCGTAAGCGGTCAACGGTCGTTTCGGAGGTGATATGTGACACGTGTGACGTGCCCCCCGAAAACTGATCCAGCCTAGACTGTGACTCGCGCCGCATTTCCCAGGAGGACGTATGCGACGGAGTCGATTTACGGAAGAGCAGATTCTCACAATCCTGCACGAAGGGGATGCCGGCCGGGCCGTCG
>DATEEI010000089.1:0-8647 GCA_035281225.1 Vicinamibacterales bacterium | reverse complement strand
TTGATTCCACTTGCACGGAGAGATGTCCGAGTGGTTGAAGGAGCACGCTTGGAAAGCGTGTGTAGGGGAAACTCTACCGAGGGTTCGAATCCCTCTCTCTCCGCCAATTAATTTCTGCACGTGCTCACTCGGCGGGTGACACTCCCACTCTCAACGTCACATGTCCTTGTTGACCAGCCTGCGCAACCGCAATGAATGGATGTTCTTCGCGGCCCTCCCCAGGTCCGACGGCAGGCTCGCCTTTGCGTGGTGGGCAGTCGTGCTGCTGCACGGAATACTGCCGGCGCTCTTCGCGATTGCCATGGGCGTACTCGTCAGCGCCGTCCAGCGCGGCGAGACGCTGACGGGTCCCTTGGCCGTCGTCGGCCTGATCTTCGTCCTGCTTCAGATGCTGACGCCCATTCAGACGGCCGTCAGCCATAACCTGGGCGATCGCACAGCGGCGTTCCTCTACGACCGCCTGACCACCGCGTGCGCGCGCCCGCAGGGCATTGCCCATCTTGAAAATCCGGCGTTGACCGCCGACCTCATGGTGGCGCGAGATTTCGATCGCGGCATGACCGGTCCGCCGTTGTCGTATTCGATGGACTTCATCGCCGGAGGCCTGGTCGGCATGGTTGGTGGCATCGCTGCGGCTTTCGTCCTCTTCGCATTCGCGTGGTGGGCGCCCATCGTGCTCGCCGGCGCCTGGCTGGCCACGCACTGGCTGCTGCGGGAGAGCGCTGTCTGGCACGATCGCAACACCGACGAAGTGCGCGCCGCGCAGCGCGTCGCCGACTACGCGTATCGTCTCGCCGTCGATCCGCCGGCCAGCAAGGAACTGCGGCTGTTCGGCCTGGTCGGCTGGACGATGGATCGGTTCATCGCCCAACGCAGACGGCTTCACCAGATTCAGTACGAAGCGACGCGCCTGCGCGAGCGACCGCTTGCCTGGAGCCTCCTGCTTGTGACCGCGGCCAACGTTATCGTCGTCTGGTCGCTGGCCTCCGCCGCCGCGGACGGCCGCATCAACCTCGGCCAGCTTGTGACCTACGCGCAGTGTGTCGTCGGCACATCGCTCATCGCCTTTGGCGGACTCAATTGGGCGATGGATGGCGCAGCCGCGCCAGTGGCCGCTGTCCGGCGTCTGGAGCCTGCGATGGCGTCAGGAGGTCATCTCACCTCGGGACGACAATCGGCGGCCGGTTTGCCGGCCCGCGAGATTCGCCTCCGCAACGTCACGTTTGCCTATCCAGGTGGTGCGAACGTCCTCGACGGGTTCGACCTCGTCATTCCAACCGGCTCATCACTCGCCATCGTCGGCCAGAACGGCGCAGGCAAGACGACGATCGCCAAGCTGCTCTGCCGGCTGTACGACCCGCAGCGCGGTGCGATCGAGGTCGACGGGATTAACGTGCGCGACTTCGATATCGCGTCATGGCGGTCGCGTGTCGCCGCGGTCTTTCAGGATTTCATCCGCCTCGAGCTCTCCCTGCGCGACAACGTCGCGCCTGGCGGAGCGCCAGACGCTGCCGTCATGGCGGCGCTCGACGCCGCGGGCGCCGCGAACCTTGCCGGCCTCGAGACCGTTCTGGCTCGTGGCTACGAGGGCGGCACCGATCTGTCGGGCGGCCAGTGGCAACGAATCGCGCTGGCCCGCGCACTCTGCGCCGTGAAGATGGGCGCCGGTCTCGTGTTGCTCGACGAGCCGACGGCACAACTGGATGTGCGCGGCGAGGCCGAGATTTTCGAGCGTCTCCTCGCGTCGACGCGTCACTGCACGACGATTCTCATCTCTCACCGCTTCTCGACGGTCCGCCATGCCGATCGCATCTGCGTGCTGGAGACGGGCAAGGTCGTCGAGCTCGGCACGCACGACGAGCTGATGGCACTCGGTGGACGCTATCGGACGATGTTCGATCTGCAGGCGCAGCGGTTCGGCAGCGAGGACGAGGAGGGCCAACGCTATGACGTCCTCGCCTGACAAGGGTGCGCGCGAGGCATTGCCTCCCGCGCTGTCGTCCATGTGGAGGTTGTGCAAGCTCGGCTACCAGCACGAGCCGGCGTTGATCGTCGCGGCCTTTTCATTGGCGCTGCTGTCGGCGCTGCCGGACGCGCTGCTCGCGTTGTGGTTCAAGATGCTTGGCGAGGGCGTACTGCAAAGCGACTGGACGCGCGTCCGCGTCGCCGTGGTGGCGCTCGGCATGTCCGTGACCGCGACCTGGTTTCTGCAGACCGTCAGCACTCGCGTACAGCGGCGTTTCCGCGACAAGGTGACGATCGCGCTCGAGGCCCACGTGGCAACGCTTCTCGCGTCGATTCCCACGATTGCGCATCAGGAGCGACCTGACTATCTCGATCGCCTCTCAGTACTACGGGACCAGGTCTTCATGCTGGATCACATGTACATGTCGCTGTTTTCGACGTGTGGGTGGATCCTGCGGCTCGGCGTCACGATCGTACTGCTCATGTCGATTCATCCCGCGCTGGCGCTGCTGGCGCTGTTCGCGCTGCCGCCCGGGGTGACGTCGACATGGCGTCCTGCGGTGGAACGCGCGGCGTACGAGCGTGGCGCAGCGAGCGGTCGTCTGGCGCGTCATCTGTTCGACATGGCCACAACGGCAACGCCTGGCAAGGAAGTGCGCGTCACGGGCATTGCTGCTCGTCTCATCGACGAGCGTCGGGAGGCTTGGGAAAACAGCTATGCACCGATTGCGGTGGCGCGCTGGGCGTCGGCAGGTTGGCATAGCCTCGCGTGGGCAATATTTGGCGCCGCATACGTCGGCGCGATCGTCTTTGTCGCATCGGGCATCGCAGCACCGCCCGGCGACGTGCTGCTGATGCTGGCGGCGGGCTCGCGGCTGTCGTGGTATGTCGGCGCCACCGTCGGCGAAGTCGGATTTCTGCGCATGTGGATGGACTCTGCGCGGCGTCTTGCTTGGTTGGAGGACTACGCGAGGGCGCTGACCGCGACAGCAGACCAGCCCGCGCCAGCGCGGCTCGCCGACGGGATTCGCTTCGAGTCCGTCTCGTTTGCGTATCCCGGTACCGACCGGTTGGTTCTCGACGATATCAATCTCGCATTTCCCGCCGGCGCGGTCGTTGCCATCGTCGGCGAGAACGGCGCCGGCAAGTCGACGCTCGTCAAGCTGCTCGCGAAGATGTACGAGCCGACCAGCGGCCGCATCCTGATCGATCGAACAGACCTCGCGCGCATTGATGCGAGCGACTGGCGGACGCGGCTTGCCGGCGCGTTCCAGGACTTCTTCCGCTTCGAATTCCGTGCCCGGCAGAGCATCGGCATCGGCGATCTGCCGCAGCTCGACGACGAGACGATAGTGGCTGCCGCCGTGACACGCGCCGGCGCGGAAGACGTGATCGTGCGCTTGCCGGAGGGTCTCGACACGCAGCTCGGGCCCACCTGGCCAGGTGGCGTCGACGTCAGCTTTGGCCAGTGGCAGAAGCTCGCCCTCGCGCGAGGCTTCATGCGCGAGCAGCCGCTCGTGCTCGTGCTCGACGAGCCGACCGCCGCGCTCGATGCCGAGACCGAGCACGCGCTGTTTCAGCGCTACGCTGCCGCATTGCGCGGCGATCGCCGCGATGGCGGCATCACCATCCTCGTGTCACACCGATTTTCGACCGTCCGGATGGCCGATCTCATCGTTGTCCTCGACGGCGCGCGCCTCGTGGAAATGGGCACGCACGACGCACTGATGGCGAAGCGAGGTCAGTACGCGCAGCTGTATGGGATTCAGGCGGCGGCCTACGCACACTGATGTAGTCTGTTAGGCCGTCTTGCTACGAACGACCAGATCAACCTCGCAGTTCAAGACCTGGAGCAACGCCAGCACCTGATCGACCGACTTTCGATAGTTCGTCTGGTCGAGCAGTCGATACAACTGGGCGGCAGAGGTTCCTAGTCGTCGCACGATTTCGCGCTTCGAGAGTGGACTCTCGGCTATTCGCTTCTGCGCTTCGAGCGTCAATCGGTAGAGCAACAGGTCTCGGAGGTAGGCCGGATCCTGGTTGTATTCGAGGACTTGCTCCGCGTGAACACTGCCCGATCGACCGGAGTGGAGCACGTAGGTGAATGCCTCGCGGCCCGCTTCAGCGTCAACCGAGAGCTCGGTGATTGGGTCTTGAATCGTTGGCGTTGGATCCGCCCTCGAGAACGGGAAGGCCAACTTCTTCGTCGCCGTGTGGATCTCAAACACCTTCTTGCGATTGTTGTGGGTGACGGAACGAATCTTCACAGGAGTCCCTCCGCTTCGAGTTCGGCAATCAGCGCCAGAATTCGGCTTGTGGCCGAGCCTTTCATCGGCTTCTGGTTGTCCAAGTCCCATTTCACGATCAGCTTCCCATCACGGTAGACGTGGACGTGCCGTGGCGGATGATCGCCCTTCCATGTGATGAACACGTATCCCCCGCGTCGATACTTGCCCACCCACAAGATGTTACCACATGAGGTAACGTTTATGGGTAATGATTCGGGCTTGTGCTGGACCCTGCGGTTTATCTCGTTCTGACAAACATGATCAGGTCGGCTGCCGTCTCAGCTCGCGCGTAGTGGTGATCGGCGTCCAGACGGCTGACTATTCCGTCGAAGTCAGCCTGCGTCAGCGGCCACTGCTCGCCCAGGCGTGACAGGACCACCACCTGGGCGGTCACAGGCTGCCGAAGCTGTTGCATTCCTATGGCCCGCATGGACACTCTCTTCGGGATGTGAGGAACCAGCTGAGGCTGCGCCAAGACATCCAGCTCCATAGGGATGGCTTCAAGATCGGCTCGGATGGCGGCGCTCCGATCGTAAAGGCGCACCGCCTCGAGAAAATGCTGCGGTTTCAGCACCGGGCTGTCCGCGGCTATTCCGATGATCAGCACTACCGCCCACGCGCGCAGGAGACGCGGATGCCGCTGGGCAAGGAGCGCTGCGCCCTCGATGGCCGCAAGAAAGAGGAACGGCGCGATTGGCCACAGGTAGTGGCGGATGAGGCCCGACTGGACCGCCTCGTCCCGTGCGGCGAGGTTGAGAAGGACGCCCGGGGCGAGAACCAGGAGCCATTTGGGGCCCAGCAAACCGATCAGCCCAGTCATGAGCAGCACGCCCACCACGCGCTGCACCGAGATGAAACGGAAGAGACGTTCCAGCGACTCGATCACAGGGGCGTCTCCGTACCGCTCGGCGACAAAGGCATAATCGAGCGGCAATCCATCGAGCGCTCTGGCTGCGGGAATGAACACCTCAACAGCCACCACGGCCCACAACAGGGAAAAGGCCATTGTGGCGGCTCCGAGTTGTCGAGTGCTCCTCTGCAGCATCAAGACGAACCCATAGGCCGCCATGTAGAGGGCTACGTTTTCGTTGCAGCCGAGCACCAGCACGAGAAACAACCAGTAGTAACCCAAACGCTGAGTGGAGACCGACCACACAAGGCCGAAGATAAAGAGTGGCTCGAGGCACTCGATGTAGAAAACGCTGCTGCTCATGCCGTACGCGCGACGACCGAGCAGAAAAGCGGCAGTCAGTGCAAAGGCCGCCAGGATTGGCAAGCGTCTGCCCGCCATCGATGCGATGCAGAATGCCGCCGCGGCAAACGACGCCACTTCCACACTGATGAGCAAGAGCGGAGGCGGAACGAGACTGTAGAGCGGCATCAGCAACGAGAGCGTTGGCATGAAGTGATGCGAATACAGGCTCTGCCCGAGGAAAGGCACGAAACCGGCGCGTGGCCCTTCGAGCGTGGACCACAGGGCATAGTCGAAGACGGACAAGTCGAAGGCGTTCGTCCCCAGCGTCAAGTGATCGAGAACAAGCCGCGTCCACACGATCGTGGAAGAGATGAGGACCAACCAGAAAGGGGGCGACAGTCGAACGGCGGTTAGTTTCGGAACGAGGCTTCGGACTTGGAGAGTCAGTTGCCGCAAGAACCACAGAATACACTGCGAAGTGCCTCCTGTAGGGACGTTACCCGTTCGGAAGCTGTGATGAAGCTCCGCCGCATCGCGACTCGACGGGTGGCCGCATACTCTCCTCCGTCGGGTAGACCTGTGCCCTCTACCGGTCGCCGGAAGAGCTCAGAATGCACCAACTTCTTCCTGTTCTCGTCCGGCTTGCGTGAGAATGTCAATGGCCTTGGCCGCCAAGACACAGATAAGCGCTGGCGATCCCATCAACGACACGAGCTTGTAGCCGGCGATTCTGCTCGTTCGACAGGGTCGGCAGCAACTGCTTCCACAACTGCACGGCTTCATGGCATTTTCCCGCTCTCAGGTACGCGTGCCCTAGCAAAGCAAGGAGCGCTGGCTGTTCGGGTCGGAGTTGAACCAAGCGTTCCAAGCTACTAACGGCCAGTTGAACATCACCGCGCTCCAATTGATAACTTCCCTCCATTAGATAGAAGTTCGCGACATCCTCTTCGGTCTCCAGAGAGCGAATTTCGAATGACAGTGAGTCGGAACACGTCGGCCGCCTATCCAACTTTTCATCGCTGTGCAGCGTAGTTGGCGAGTGAAGTAGATGCGTCAAGTCGATGACAATCAGGTAGCGCTCCGGAAAGAAGTAACCGAGCTCGGACGATCGAATCTTGATGCTAAAGCGCACCGTCTGATCTCGTTCAGCTAATCCCTGCCCCACCACTTCTTCCACTTCACTATCGGTGCGGACAAATTTCGTTGGCCATTCGACGTCAATTGGAACACTCGAGCCGGCTCGGATTAGAGTGATGGGAGCGACGGCCGTCGTTGCCGTTGAGCGAAACGCTATGGTGGACTCGCGTACACCGTGCAGTGTGACCTCCATCTCGATATTCGGCTGGCGACCGTACAGCGTATGGTCGTCGGGAGACAGCACTTGGGTTGCCTTTGGAATACTGATCGCACACGGTCGCAGCGACTGCGCAGATCCGTTGGCTGGTATAAGACCCAGTATGCAAGTGAGGATGAAAGGCCAAGCACCGCCGGTCGCTTTTCTGGCTGGCACTGGTTGCGTCCGTACGCAGGAAGATGGAGTTAAGACCAGCCGAGACTCACCGTGACTTTGATTCGAGTTCGTCGCCCTGAGTCAAGAGCTCATTCAACGCGAGCTCAAAGACCTCGTACGGTTGCGCTCCCATGATGCGGCGCAACGCTCGAACAACTCCATCACCTTCTGACACTCCGATCAGGAACGCCGGAGTTCCGGTGAGTCCGACGCGTGCTGCGTCGGCAAGATCGTCACGAACCTTTGCGCTCATCTTGCCTTCGTTTAGGCACATCTCGAAATCAGAAATATTCAATTGCTCCGCACGAGCATATGTCCCGAGATCGGCGACGCTGAGGGCCTTCTGATTAGCAAAGAGGCGGTCGTGCATTTCCCAGAATTTCCCCTGTTCGCCCGCGCATTCTGCAGCTTCTGCAGCCTTGCGCGCATTCAGATGCATGTTTTCCAACGGTAAATGGCGAAACACGTACCGAAGTTTTCCAGTGTCGACGAAGCGCTGTTGGATCTGGCGATATGCTGCTTGAGAGTGACGTGCGCAAAACGGGCATTCGAAATCTGAGTATTCGACAAGTACCAACTTTGCGCTTGGGGAGCCCTTCCATGAAGAACCAGCGATGTTCACGTCGACGGCCTGAAAGGAAGCAGTGGCTGAAGGTGGCAATAGCGAACGAAGCAGCTTGTTGAGTTCGCTCAACTGCTCATTGGTGCCATTAACTAGCCGTTCGAGCGCGTCAAGACGTTGCTGGACAATCAAGAGGTCAGGCGCCTGTGCGAACGTGGCGACACTGCAAGTCCATAGCACAACTAACCAGACTCCGATTACACCTCCTGAAGTTCTCGCCATGCTCGGCTTCATGGCAATAAAGGTTTAGACGACCTTAGCCGAACGACTTCTGCCGCAAATTGGTCCAATGTAGCGCCGCGAAATTGCTCATGTCTCGGGTGATCAACGAGCGGCTCCACTTCGTTGCCTTTCATCGAAAACGCTCCAGCCCCTTTGATGTGGTACTTTCCGTCATGGCTGTTGGACACGAGGGCTAGGAGAACCTCCTCCCCTGGAATGAAAAACCTAAGATGACTAAGTATCTGCAAAAAACGAACCTTTTCGATCACTATCTCACCGCCCCAACGTTTCACTACAATGGGGGTTGGCAGAAAGGGACCCTTCGCCAAGAGTGCACGGCCCTGCGAGATGACTCGTATTGGGGAGAGAACATAATCCGTGTAGATGTCCTCTTGGTTATCTGATAAATACGATTCTGCACTCTGCACGCGACCATGGACTATCAAATCACTTGTCTGGACGAGTTCCTCGAGTGTATCCGGCAATAGTTCTACGTCGCGTAACTGCACCACTGGCAGTTGCTGCGGCCCTTGCCGTCTCGCGACTTCCGGCAGTGTGAGGTTCTGGGCCTGCGCAATCGTGGTCACGGACAGGCCCAACGAAACCATGCTAAGGATTGCCAAAAGGAATGCAGCCACGATCCACCTTTTTCTCAAAACCCACATACCTTCTCCTGACCTGTCCCGTATGGGGACGTTGTTGTCTGTGACGTGCCCCCCGAAAACTGATCCAGCCTAGACTGTGACTCGCGCCGCATTTCCCAGGAGGACGTATGCGACGGAGTCGATTTACGGAAGAGCAGATTCTCACAATCCTGCACGAAGGGGATGCCGGCCGGGCCGTCG
>DATEEI010000088.1:0-3851 GCA_035281225.1 Vicinamibacterales bacterium | reverse complement strand
CTCGCGTCCAACGGGTCCGGCTGCCGACTATGGGGGCGGTTCGATCCAGCGTGTGGACCTGGCAACCGGGCGCGTCGAAACGCTGTACACCCATTGCGACGGACAGCCGCTGTACGGACCCAACGATCTCTGCTTCGATGCCGGCGGCGGCATCTGGTTCACCGACATGGGCAAGCGGTTTCCGGACCGGTTGATGCACGGCGCCGTGTACTACTGCCGCACCGACGGCAGCATGATCCGGCGCGCCGCTTTCCCCTTGCTCACACCGAATGGCATTGCGCTCTCACCGGACGGTCGTGCGCTGTACGTCTCCGAAACGGAGACCAGCCGGTTGTGGTGCTACCCGGTGATCGGTCGCGGAGAACTTCACCTCGAACCCTTTCCGTCGCCCAACGGGGGCCGTCTCGTCCACGGTCTGCCTGGCTACCAGCGTTTCGATTCCATGGCCATCGAAGCGGGTGGCAACATCTGCGTCGCGACCCTCGTTCGTGGTGGAATCAGCGTCTTCTCGCCCGAAGGAAGGTTTCTGGAGTATCACGAGGCGCCCGAGGGCTACTGCACCAACATCTGCTTCGGCGGACCGGATATGCGCACCGCGTACATCACGCTCTCCGGTTACGGACAGCTGCTCGAGGTTCAGTGGCCGCGGCCGGGTCTGCGTTTGAACGATCGCAGCACCCCGAAATGAGCCGCTATCGCTCGCTGCTGTTCGCGCCCGGCAATCATCCACGTCGCGTCGAAAAGGCGATGTCGCTGGAGGCCGACGTGGTCATCCTCGATTTGGAGGATGCGTGCCCGATCACCGAAAAAATCGCGACCCGGCCCTTCGTCGTCGAAGCCCTGCAGCGTCCACGTCGGGCGCGTGGATACGTGCGCGTCAATGCGCTTTCGACCGAGTTCGGATTCAGCGATCTCTGCGCGGTCATCCGCCGGGGAGTGGACGGTGTCGTACTCACCAAGGTCGACGGGCCGGACGAGATTCGGACCGCCGACTGGCTCATGACCCAGATCGAGCGCGAGCAAATGCTGTGCACGGGGTCAGTCGATCTGATCCCGCTGATCGAAACTGCAGCAGGCGTTGCTCGCGCGGAAGCAATCGCGAGCGCATCGCCTAGAGTCAAGCGGCTGGCCTTCGGCGCCGGCGACTTCACGGCGGACGTCGGCGTGCGCTGGTCTCGCGACGAGCTCGAGCTTCTCTCCTTCCGAAGTGCGCTCGTATTGGCGTCCCGAACGGCACGAATCGAGCCGCCGATCGACCTGGCGTGGCTCGATACGAAGGACGCAGAGGGCCTATGCAATTCGATCGAGTGGGGGCGCAGGCTAGGTTTCCAGGGCAAGCTCTGCATTCATCCCGATCATGTTGATCGCATCAACGTCGCCTTCACGCCGAGCGCCGAAGAAGTGGCCCGGGCGACGCGCGTCGTCGAAGCCTTTCGTGATGCCGAGCGAAGCGGCTCAGCGGCCTTCGTGCTGGACGGCGCCATGATCGACTATGCCGTTGTGCTGCAAGCACGCCGCGTGATCGAGCGGGCGGGAAGCTCCGCGCCGGCTCAACAGCACTGACGCCCCGAGGGTGATGTGCCGGCGAACGGCTCACTCGGCTTTCTGCTGGTTCACGGAGGGGCGCATGACGCGCGATGCTGGGCGCGCCTGATTCCGCATCTGGCATATCCGACCTTGGCCATCGATCTGCCGGGTCGTGGTACGCGCCCAGGACACCTCGCATCGATCCAGCTAGCGGATTTCGTTGTCGCCGCTGTAGAGGATCTGGACGGGTTTCGTAACTTCGAACGCGTCATTCTCGTCGGGCATTCGATGGCCGGGATCACCATTCCCGCCATCGCGGCGCAACGGCCCGACCGCATTGCGCAAATGGTGTTCGTCTCCTGCTTCATTCCACCCGAGGGGAAGGCGATCGCGGACGAGTTCCCGTGGCTGGTACGCAAGCTGGTCGAGCGGGCGAGCTCCGGCGCTCCGCGCCGAATGCCGCAATGGTTGGCGCGGAGGCTCTTCTGCAACGGCATGACGCTCGACGCGCAACGTTTCTCCCTGAGCGTGACATGTCCCGAACCCATCGGCGTCATCTTCGAATCCGTGACTCGAGCAACGCTCCCTCCGCCGGAGGCCGTGCCGCGGACCTACATCAAGCTGTTGCAGGACCGCGCATTGAGGCCGTCCCAACAGGAACGCTTTATTGCCAACCTCGGCGGATGCGAAATCCTTGCGCTGGACGCCGGCCATAACGCGATGATCAGCGAGCCCGTTGCACTTGCTTCGCTGCTCAACGAGATCGCCAACCGCTTCGATCCAGCGACGCTCACTTAGCGCTTACCAGCAGGGCGCGATTTGCGTGGCTTCGAGGACGCTACGTCATTGCCCGGACGTGGGGCTCGAGTACGTTCATGCGCGCGATCCAAGTAGAAACGCAACTCCCTTTCGAGACTTTCCGCCGTCGGCTGAGTTGGCTTCGACTTGCCGATTGCGCGCCCATTTCTTTTGCGAGCTTTGGCCATCTGTCGGTTCTCTACTTCACTCGTGGGACCCGCGGTTGGACGCCGTCGGTTCGGATAAACCAAGGACTGCATCCAACGATAGAAGTCCGTATCTCCAACCGGATCGGGCGGGTCAGTGTTGCGGAACAGTTCACTTGCAGTGCTCATTTCGATTTCCGAGTTGGGGCATGCGTACCGCCGCGCCTAGCAGAACGGCTCCTCGCCTTCGAGCTTGGTCCTGTGCATCATTCGGCCCGAATTGCAGTCATAAGGAGTGGCCCGATGAAGCGTTCCCGTGTTGTCCCAGATCACCAGGTCGCCCACGGTCCATTGGTGGCGATAGACGAACTGCGGCTGCGTGGCGAATTCGCGAAGTCGAACGAGAAGCTCGACGCTTTTTCGAAACTCCATGTCGACGACATGGTGGGCGGTACATCCGAGTACGAGAGACTTCCGTCCCGAGCGGTGGGTCCACACCAACGGCAACTCGCGGTCGCCGATGGCCATCAAGTTTCGAAGGGTTTTCAGGTCGGGCTCGGGTTCGTAGTAGAACAACGAGTTCCAGGTTGAATGCATGACGCGCAGCGGCTCACATGCAGCCTTGTCCTCCGCGCTGAGATCGTCGTATGCCGCGTAGGTGTTGCAGAACTCGGTGTCGCCGCCCTCCGGTGAGAGCTTCTTGGCAGACAGCAGCGAGGCGAGGATGGGAACCGGGTTCATGGTCCCGTCCAGGTGCCAGTAGAACGAGCCCTTCAGATAGTCGGCGCGTGCGTTAGCGTTGGTGTACAGGGTGACCTTGTAGACGATCTCTCCTGCCATCTCGCGGGCCACCTTGCCTAGGGTGCCCGTGAACGCCACGTGCTCCGCGTCGGTCAGGCCGATTGACGGAAAGACGAGAACGCCACGCTTCTCGAGAAGCTCGCGGATCGTCCCGGCGTGCTCCCCACCGAGAAGCGTGGCCTTGTCGGTGTGGATCGCGGTGCCGATGCGGGGCTGAAGATCACGCGTCGGGAAGGTCATGGCCGAACTCGAAAGATCATGCGGCGGCGGCGAATGGAGCGAAGCGCACTCGCGAGAGCGTCTCGGAGGCTTTCCAGAGCAGAGCCGCAGTGCCGGCATCCGCAGCAGCCGGGGTGATCTGCCCCAAGGCGGGCGGGCCGCTGAGCTCGAGCAGGCCGCGCGGTGCATAGAGGCGTCCACCGGCCGCCTCGGGCGCCGTGGCGGCGTAGAGCGTCGGCAGGGCACCTGCGGCGGCGGTCTGGGCGAACAACGGCTCTGCTACATAGCGATGCAGCTTGTCCGAGAAACTGCCCGCGCCCGGACCGTTGGAGAACAGGTCGGTCTTGGCCCACCCTGGAT
>DATEEI010000087.1:0-36482 GCA_035281225.1 Vicinamibacterales bacterium | reverse complement strand
CCACGGTGCTGATGAGCAACGTTCCGCCGAAAGCCATCGCCATGACGAGCGCCACGGCGAGCCACAGCTGTCTTGTCAGTGACATGACGTGAATTTCCCCCTTTCCCCAGGAAACACGGTCGCAGGTTCCGGACTCATCCGATGCCCTCTGAACGAAGCCGTGTCATCAGGTCGCGCCATCGCGACAGTTTGGTCGTGGGATCGTTGGCGGCTTTCATGCCGCCTGCCCACAGACCCTCCGCATTGAAGCTGAAGACGGGGACCAGGTCGGTGCGTGTAGACGCCCGCTCGATGGTCCCGACGAGGTTGTCCAGGATCTGCGGCTCGCCGTTGGGATCCGGGTAATAGCCGAGCACCATGTGCGCCTGCGTGGGCATGCCCTCGACCTGCGCGCGCACGTAGATCAGGCGCAGGTGATCCTGGGGGATTCCCAGCGCAACCAGGCTGACGAATTTTGCGATCGCAAAATCCTCGCAATCGCCGCGGCCGATTCCCAGGGTCTCCAGGGGCGTGGCCCAGTAGTCCTGCATCTGCCAGACCTGGAAGTCGCTTTCGAAGTGTGTACGGCCGTTGATGAACTGATTGGCACGCTCGAGGCGCTCATCGACGGTTTGATCGCGCCCGATCTCGATTAGACGCAGCCAGTCCGATACCGATTCCAGACCCGCTGCGCCGTAGCGATCGCGCGCCTCGCTGCGAAGTCGGTCACGGTCGAGCGCCTGTCCCATGACGCCCCACAAGGCGAAGGGAACCAGCCACAGGACCAGCAGTGACCAGGCCAACCGGAATTGTCCGAAAGTGCCGATCAAGGCCGCGCGCCTACGACGCCATCTCTTGTGAAGAGATTGAGATCATTGTTATTTTTAGGGCAAGCCCCAATGCGTCCGACTGGACCGTCACTTGCTTGGGCCCGAGTGTAGACGAGCGATTGGACCGCCGCCCGTAAGCCAACTTCCGCCAGTCGTCGCGTAGTTCGGAGTGAGACGTGCGTCAGGTGCAGGATTCGCGGCCGGTCGCGAACCGTGCACAATTGGCAACAAACGATGCATCAGCATAGGGAGCGATACATGAAGCAGTGGGCTCGCAGCCTGGCATTCGGCCTGGCTCTCATGGGGGCTGCGCCGCTTGCCGGCGCCGCAGAAACGACAGTCGTTGGCGCAGCGCGCAAGGCGATCTCGACCAATCCGGAGGTCCAGGCCGCGTGGCACCAGTTCCTGGCGTCGGGAGACGAGAAGCGAGCGGTGCAGGGCGGGTACTTCCCCAGCGTCGACCTGGGTGGCTCCATCGGCGTCGAGCGTCACGACATCGACGATCAGGATCGCGAGACCGACTACGTGCCGATGGGAGCGAACCTCACCGTCACGCAGATGCTGTGGGACGGGTTGGCGACAGCCAGCAACGTCGCACGCCTCGACAAGACCAAGCGCGCGCGCTACTTCGAGCTGATGAACGCGGCCGAGAACACCGCGCTCGAAGCGGTACGGGCTTTCGAGGACGTCCGCCGCTATCAGGAGCTCGAGAAGCTGGCCGAAGCCAACCTCAGCCGTCACCGCGAGACACTCGCGCGCATTCGCAATCGCGTCTCCGCCGGCGTCAGCCGCTCGGTGGACGGTGAGCAGGCGTCTGGTCGTCTTGCACTTGCCGAATCCAATCTGCTCATCGAGCAGGCCAACCTTCATGACGTGAGCGCGCGCTACCAGCGCATCGTCGGCGAGTGGCCCGCACCGGAGCTCGAGCCCGCCAACCTGGGCGCCGCGACGACGCCCGAGAGCGTGGTCGATGCCCTGAACGTCGCGTTCGTGGAAAACCCGGCGCTCGCGGCGGCCACGGAGAGCATCCGTGCCGCGAAAGACCAGTACGACAACCGACGCAGCGCCTACCAGCCGCGCGTGGATCTGCGACTGCGTGGTGAGGCCGGCGACGACATCGATCGCATCGAGGGCGAGACGACCGATCTGCGTGCCGAGTTGCTGTTGAACTACAACCTCTTCGCCGGCGGTCGTGACCGCGCGTACGTGGCGCAGGCCGACAAGCTGATTCGGGTGGCCGAGGACAACCTCGAGTCCACCTGCCGCGACGTGCGACAGACGCTGCGCATCGCGCACAACGATCACCGGCGCATCGCCTCGCAGCTCGAATTCCTGAAATCGCACAAGGATTCGACCTCCAAGGCGCGCACCGCCTACCTGGACCAGTTCCAGATCGGCCAGCGCACGCTGCTGGATCTGTTGGATACCGAGAACGAGTACTTCCAGGCGCAGCGCGCCTATGTGAATGGCACCTACGACTACTCCATCTCGACGTCCCGCACGCTGGCCGGCATGGGCCAGCTGCGCAAGACCATCGGCATCGCGCGCGCGGACGAACCCACGCTCGAATCGCTTGGCGGTCCGTACGACGGCGGCGCGCGCTGCCCGGCCGAGCAGGAAGTTCCGCAGATCGTGTCGATCCCCCAGAAGACCGACGGCGACAAGGACGGCGTGGACGACTTCAACGATCTCTGCCCGGATACGCCATTTGGCACGAAGGTCGACGCGGTGGGTTGCTCGCACCGCGAAGTGGTGGTGCTCAAGGACGTCAACTTCGCGTTCAACAAGACCGATCTGACCGAGAACTCGAAGGGCATCCTCGATAACGCTGCGCGCATCCTCAGGGCCAATCCAGCCGTGACGGTGGAGATCGCTGGCCACACCGACAATGTCGGCACGCCGGAGTACAACATCCGGTTGTCGCAGGGTCGTGCGGCCTCGGTGGTGAACTACCTGGCTTCGCAGGGCGTGGCGCTGAACCGCATGAAGCCCAAGGGCTACGGTTTGACGCAGCCCAAGACCACCAACGATACGGCCGAAGGGCGTGCGATCAATCGTCGCACCGAGCTGCGCATCCTCGAGAACGCGCCGCTGGCAGGAGTCGCGCCAGCGGCGCCTGCCGTGGCACCGGCACCGGCTGCGAAGCCGGCGCCGACTGCGGCCCCGACGAAGCCCTGATCGAGGCGTACGACGAGACAAAGCCGACGGCGGAGCACCCGCCGTCGGCTTTCGTTTTTTTTGCGCCCCGGCGCAGGTCGGTGACACACGGCCTGGGCACCAAAAACGAAAAAGCCCGCAAGGTTTGCGGGCTTTCGTTCCAGCGCTGTGCTACGGTCGCTGATCATCGGTGCGAGAAGAGGGTCCGAACTCCTCTCCTAACGCTTTGTTCCGAGGACTTATTTTCTCGTCGAAAAGTTGCGTTACCCGACGACTTACCCGCCACATTTCCTGGCGAATCTGTAGCCAATCGGCGCGTCCGAGTTACCCGCCAAAAACGGGTAAATGAGTCAATTTTCGGGCTGACAAACGGCTCCAATCTCCCTCCTAAGACTCCGGGTTTCGCGCAAATGCCGAGGGTACCTTTCGACGCTAGAAGGCGCGCTTTAAGGGCCGCTCGAAGGTCGCAAAATCACCTTCACTGGCCTCATCGCTGACGGGGGTCTCGCCGGCCTCTGCCCGCGACGGCGAAACAGTAATTGCGATTGACTGCGCGGCCAGCCCAAAGGCGTTGTCTCGACCGGCTGGCATCATCCAGGGCGCTCTCCGCTTTCGCATGCGGAGGAGGGTCTTGGGTAAGAGATTTCACCGCTTTCATTTGCTCTGTGCCTCAGAGCCGTCGTGGCGGTTCGGTCACCGAGGGCGGAGTTGCCAAAAAATCAGGGATTACCCCGAGCGATGCCGCCCGTACATGGCTAGCCCTCGGATATTCGCGATACCCATAGGAAGCGTTTGGCCCGAGTAGCAGCGACGTGCAACAAGCATCGCTCGCTCGTTAACGTGTCGATCATGACCCCAGCATCGCCATCATCCGCGAACATCGCCGCGTAGCGGTCCGGTCCGCGGTATCCAGCGATCAGCACCGCGTCAAACTCCAGTCCCTTTACCCGGTGCATGGTGGCAATCCTGAGTCCAGGCCGCTCTTCGTCGTCACCAACATTTCTATCGAGGATCAGGACAGGCCGGCCTCTAGAAGACAGCCAGTCCGCGTACTCGGCAACTTCTTCATTCGTGCGAAGGACGACGCACGTATTGCGGTCGACGATTCCGTTGCTTGCCAGGTCGTCCAGTGCTGCCACGATCTCAGTCCGCTCTGCTTCGCGTGAAGTGCAGTCGACCACCAGCGGTGCCGGCCCATGGGTCAGCGACTTGTACCCGACCAGCGTATCGGGTTGACCGTCAAGATCATCAATTGCGCAGTTCGCAAGGCGCGAAACGGCCCACCGCCTAATTTCATCCGTGGTCCGGTAATTGATCCGCAGTCGCCGACTTCGCCCCCGGACATTGATACCGACCTTCGAGAGCACGACCTTGTGTCGGTAGATTCGCTGATGCGCATCCCCGACGATGAATAGGTCGTTCGGACCTTCGTTCAGAACGCCGCGCAGCAATGCAAGTGCAGCGGCGCTCAGGTCTTGGGCTTCATCGACGACGATTGCTTGTATACCGAGAGAGATCGGTTCGTTCTTTAGCAGGGCGAGCGCATCGCGATAGGATTCCTCCGGCTCGCGCAGGTTTGCACTCCGAAGCTGCGCGCGATATTCGGCGAAGACCGGCCACAGGTCGCGTTTCTGCGCTCGACTAAGGGCGACACCACGCCCGGTTCTCGAAGCGCGCATGTAGTCGTCGGCGGACTCACATCCTTGCGGGAGAACAACACGCTCGAACTCGGCGCGATAGAAGGAATCTGCGTGGTCGACCCCATCGGGTCGGCGAGTTAGCGCTCGCGACCAAAGGGCGCGTCGCTTCTTTTCGTCGAAAAGCAGCTCGGGGCGGTACCCAAAACGCCGAAGCAGCCCGAGTACCCACTGATCGATGTTCGAGACCTCGATCTTGTCGCGCTCGGTCGGCGGCGCGATGCTCGAGATCTGCAGGCGGATGTCGTCCGCGAGCGTTCGTGTGAACGTAGTGAACAAGACAGGCGTTCCAGGATGATCCTTCAGTTGGCGCGCCAGCCAAACCGCTCGGTGCATGGCGACGACAGTCTTTCCCGTCCCGGCACCGCCAAGAACACGGACGGGACCATTCCACGTCCGCTCGACGAGCTTTCTCTGTGAGGGATGGAGAAACACCCGCCAAGTCGCCAAGGGCGAGGCGAGCAGCGCTTCAAGATCATGATCGTCAGTGATGACGACGAAGTGTCGGCGCGATGCATCACGCTCTAGAGCCTGCGCGAAATCTTCGGTATCGACGGCAACAGGCGCCTCGCGTTCTTGTACGAGATCGTCGTACGAGTCACCGGCGGCATACATGAACAACGCCTCGAAGGCATCGTCTGGCAGCCTCGACTGCAAACCATCCAGGTCTTGTTCCGCGGCGATGGCCCGGACCATTGGAATCGATTCTTCTGGCACCCCCAATCGGATTAGCTCGCGGTCCTTAAGCGGAGCGAACAGTCGATCGGCCCTGGAATCAACTTTTGGCGAATCCGCCGCTACAGCGTGACTGCTCTCGAAGACCTGAATGCTTCCGAGGTCCGGATGAATGGCGATGCGATGTCGGCGCGCCCAGTCGTAGGCGTCGTCGTGCTTGTCTATCCAAAGCAGACAGTAGACGTTGCCCTTGTCTGGTTTGAGAACGATCCCGCGATAATTCTGGTCGATGCGAACTGAGCGCATGCCGGGATCCGACGCATCTCGAATTTTTTCGTAGTTGATGCCCGGAGAAGCCGGGTTGTGCCGGAACTGACCAAGAAATTTGATGACGGCCTGCTGTCGGTCGCGCGGGATCGCTGCGAAAGCTCGCAAGAAATCGTCGGATATCGCGATCTTTATTTCTAACGGCATCAGATTGTCTCCTCAGACGAGCGGCCCGACACACAGAAATGCGACAAACCATCGAGAAGCACCGCTCTGTCGTCAGACATGTGGCGTTCCGGCGGCCAGCAGCCGGATTAGCCGTGTGGAGGCATCAGCTTCGTCATTACGAACAACCTTCCAGCCCGATGCCGCGAATGTAGCGCCAGCGCCGTCGATCACCACGAAAGCGATTTTGAGAGATGGCCAAGCCAACTCCGCTTCTGCGATTACACATCCAGACCCATCGAGCAATTCATGCCCAACGATAGGTGGTATCACCTTTGCAGCGGCGAGAAGGTCAATGAGGTTGCGCAGGTCGCCACCGACAAGTTCCGCGATCTCCAACCACACGCCATCGGCCGCATTCTGGTATCGATAGGCCGGGGCATCGACGATCCTGCCAAGTGGGCAGCCATCATCGGCAACGATCCAGCTGTTCGTAGCAGGCAATAGAAGGTTCGCTGCATGCCAGAGTTGCTGCCACAAACGCCGCCGATCTACGTCAGCCAGCGATTCGCTGCGGCCCCACCGAATGACCGTGAGCGGCTGGCACCCCCTGTCATTTGTAGCAGTAGGCAGCTTGATCAGATCTGCCTTGCGCATTTGCACGGCAATTTGTAGATCGCCTTGCCCGGCGTTCCACACTCGCCCCAGCTCAGGAAAATCTTTCAACGCAAAAGGTGGTAGCTCAGTAAGGAGCTGTCCGGCGGTCGTGTTCAGTAATACTTCAAATGGCCCCGGTTGATAAGTTATGGCGCCGATTCGTAACGCCAGTACAGCGGACAGTCGCACCCGGGATTCGTCCGTTATTCCGAGCAGGCTCGCCCGCAGTTGGTCGAAGGCCGACAGCGCGTGGAAGCTGCTCAGCGCGGCAAGTCCGAATCTCTCGTATGCCGCGGAGGCGCCTTGAGACGACCCCGAAAGCATGGAAGCCCACGGTGTTTCAGGCGCTGGCTTGCCGGGTTCGAGGACGGCTTCAATGTCGTCAGATGTGAGTGACCACACGCAGAATTTGCCGCTGCGAGCGATCGCCATTCGCTTGGCGATATCGTCGCCGACACGATCCTTGTGGTATTTCCAGCCGTCAAGAAAAACAGTGATCGGGAGTTGCGACGTGTTTTCTGGCCAGATCACAAAGTCTGGCTTGCACTGAATCAGGACCCCTTGGTCCCGTCCTAGCTCGACTTGAGGCTCGATGCTCCATACCCGATCAACCGCGACGAGCAGGTACCCGGGCTTTCCGCGGACGATTTCATCCTTGACCTCGAATCGTATGGACCCGTCCGGCGGTCGACGGCGAAGCGCCTCGATGAAGCGGCGCTCCAGTTCGCTATCGAGCAAGGAATTGGGCGCCGCTACGTCCCCGATTGATCCAACTGGCTTGAGTGCAGCCCGATGCTCGGCGATTCGAGCCAGAAGCCGAATGGCAGTACGTCTTGAGACGTTCTGTCGCTCGTAGCTATTGTGATACCCAAAAAGACACCGGTAGCAGCCATCCTTGCTCTCGTCACTGTTGCAGGAACAACTGGCGAGCTTTTGTGCAGCGAGGTCGAAGACTTCGAATAGGGGATTCGGATCTCGCATCAGCTCCTTCAAGTAGCCCGTGCCGCCGGGAACACTGTCGTATATCACCAAGTACTGCCTAGCGGATTCCTGACCCTGGGCGATGCGAACATCTCGGGCAACGCGAAGGTGATCGACCGAGCCGCGAAACTTCAGCTCGAGACCCATCTGCAGGGCGGCTACGAAGGAGTGGACGCAAGCCTCGGATTCGCCGAATGCCGACTCGGGCAGATACAGGCGAAGTCCCTCGCTGTCGAATTCCCGATAAAGAAAGAGGCAGGCCTGCGTCGCAGCGTCAGGCTGCTTTCGCTTGCTGCAATAGAGGGCGTGATTGCGCCATGCGTCATCCGGGTTGCGCCAGTTGCGCTGGACAGTTCCGCACTCTGAGCAAACGGAGAAGCCAGGCTTCGGAGAATCATTGCCCGCAATCTGCACAGGCTGGCCGCTGCCATCCTGCTCGCCAAAGTTCACTTCACGGAAGCGGATGTGATCGATGAATTCGAATGCGAATGGAAAGTCCTCATCCTCCAGTGCCCACGCTTGTCGGATAGCGCTGGGCACCACGTCAACCAGTGCCTGCCGAACGAAGAAATGGCGCTCACGGTCGTCAGCATCGTCGCCGATCCGACTCTTGCTGTCGGTCGTCCGGGCGTAAACCTTGGTGAGTCGAAGCAGAGTGTGAACCCGCCCGGCATCTGGCCAAAGCGTGTCGTCGCAGCGTGGGCAGGCATCTTGTGGCGCGTTCGACGTCTGCTCCTCCGCATAGGAGCAGCTCCGGCAGAACCGCCAGCGGGCAGGTTTGTCGCGAGAGACATCGACCTGGTCAATCGTGACCTTGCGGCCCTCCGCGTAAAAAACGCTGCTCGGGACCAACTCCGTGATGGCGCTGGATCCTGGCCGTTCGTACTCAAACGTCAGAATGCGGTCCTCGTCCGGATCATTCGACTTGCGATCATCCCGAACAATCACGGATTGCAGCAGGACCCCCTGCTCGGGAAACGCATAGTTCGGCAATAGGCCCTCGTCAGTCAGGAACTGCAGCGTGTCGCGTTCGTTGATCGAGGCCATCACCCGCGTCAGGGCAGATTTCTCAATCTTCAGTTCCTGATGTTCTTCGAGATCGCGCTCGCCCTTTGCAGGAAGGGCGTCGATTCGGGCGATCTCGGCTTCTACCCGCGCGCGCCTTTTCTTGAGGTCCTCGACATCGGTCGCCACCTGGTGCAGCCGATTGACGAGGCGCCAGGCCAGCGAGCCCTCTGAGGCCGCGCCGCCCTGAATGAACCGCTCTAGGTAACTGCAGCTGTCCTCGGTCAGATTGCTCCCGTCACCGTTGAACATCTGGATGAAGCGTGCGAGCAGTGTGCCGCGATTCTTCTCTACGTAAGCGAGCCAAGTGTATGGAAAACGGCTTTGCGTTGTGTTGCGTACGGCGGCCAGTACGTCCGAAAAGCGCCCTGGAATCTTGGAGGTTTCACCATGCTCCCGGACCCAGTTGTCCAAGGTGAAAGCGGTCAGCTGACGTTCCAAGACAGCGGAGGCGTTGATGAAGACGCCCGGTGTGTCCACCGCACCGGCAATCATTTCTCGCGGATCTGACCAGAAATAGAGGTCGTGAGGCCGACCTGCGGCAAAAGTTGCTGCAAAGGCGTTGCCCGTTTTTCGGCCGGCGCGACCGACACGCTGAAGGTAGTTGGCCTGAGCGGGTGGCACGGAGCACAGCAATGTCGCTGATAGATCTCCGATATCGATGCCCATTTCCAGCGTCGGCGTTGCCGACAGAACATTTATCCGATTATTCTTGAAATCGGCTTCGGTCTGTTCGCGGACCGGCCGTGACAGCAATCCAGTGTGTTCGCGCGCCACGATTCGCTGTGCGTCCGCACTCAGGTAGAGCTGCCGGTAGAACTGCACATTCGGCGGAGGCACCGGCCGGTAGTGTCCGCGGCAGCTCAATTGCCGACAAAGGCTTCCGTCCAGCTGAAGTGACGCGGGCGCAATCGCGACGTGCCGGCACTTGTCACATCGCCACTCGGCGACATCGGTTGATAGGACGCAGGCATCTGGAACAAGACCCCAGACCTGGACGCCAGTTTTTTCAGCGTCGATGGCTTCCGACACGCCGTGTTCCGCAAAGGCCCGGAGGGCCACGCGGTAGATATCAGCAACCACCGTATCATCGACCATGGCTTCGCGATTGAGCGCATCCAGAGCTCGGAATGCCCAGTCTCGATAGAAGGCTGCCGAATCTCCGGTTACGGCATCGCAATCCCCGTACGCAAGCAGGGAGAGGTAGCGCGGGCGGCGTGGGGTCTTGAGCAGTGCGTACTCGGCCGGATTGAGCCGATATACATGGATGTTGCACCCGTTGCGTGCGTAGCTCGTGAGAAAGCGATCCCAAACCGCACCGACCCGAAACAGGCGAGCAACGAATCCGAGCATGAAGATTCGGAGATCCGGAGCACTCAAGTCGCGCAGTGCGTCAACCTTCTCTCGCAGCCTCACAAGAGCTGAGGAAACCGAACTCTCGAAGCGCGCCGCATCCACTGCCACACAGGCCGTGTGGGTGCGCGGGAGCGTGCGGCCGACGTGCGCGTCCTGCCCGAACTCCCCGAGCATGACCCAGGTCAACCCGCGGCTGACGAGCTCGCGAAGATAGTCAGTCGGTTTGGCGGACTCGTCGCGGACCAGCCGTTCGTAATCGCGCATCCAAGACAAGACGGGAGGTAGAAACGTCGTGATGTACGTTCGCTCTCCCATGCAGTTGCGCCATTGATCCGCGAAGGCTTTCGGAAGCGTCGCGAGCGATAGAGGCTCATTGTTATGAGTTGCACCGTGTATGACTTGAGCCATGGCGGGGCGCAGGTTGAACCGCCAGGTGCGAGCTTCAAAGAAGCCAGCCCGGTGTGCCGCATCCTGTACCGAATCGGAGAACGCGATCAGCTTCTTGTCCGAGTTGTAACGTGACCCGAACAGCTGACCAACAGCGACACTTGCGAGACTCGCTGCCTGTGACCCAACGATGGTTAGGGTGCGATCGCCCGCGCAGTACGGACAGTCGTTGTGTGACACCGCGAACGTCGCGCCGTTTCGTCGACCCTTTTTCTGGTTACTTGCGACATCAACCAGCACAAGGGGCGCGTGTCCGCAATGGGCGCACTCTGTGTTGCCCACCTGATTCAGCGTTCCGCAGGCAGAGCAAAGGCTACGGCGCTCGAACTTGCGCGGGTTGGGGACGCCTCCGGCATCGGCAGGGAACACGAAGCGGACGCTAACGTCGTGTGAGAAGAACGCCGAGTAAAACGATCTCAGATCGCTGACGAGTTTTGCCCCATCGGTCTTCGTCAGTGTTCCGCCCCAGCCCATCGCGTGGCAATCGCGGCAATGAATCAAAGGCAGATGAACTGCCGACTTGTCACCGGCGGGAAGGTCATCCGAGTGCAGCAGCTTGGGCTTCTCCGAGATGTCCGCCACCATGCGTCGCAGCTCGCGCAACCACAGTTCGACACGTACCCAGAGCAAAGGGAGTCGCCGGTTTTCCTTGTCCTGCCCGGCTGCCGCGCAAGCTACCAACGCGAGCAAGCTCAGAATCCATCGTGAAACGTAGTCCTGCGGTGCCTGTTTCGCATCCCGTAGTCGACGGCGTACAGCGTCGGCAAGGAAGTCGAGCGAGACGGCACGGCTGCCCAGGCGATGAAGATCGCGCAGCAGATTCTGAAAGGCTGCGTGCTGCTTGAGCATCCGCCCAAGTTCGATCTGGAAGCTCGGGTCCTCGAGGTCACTCGCCGCAGCCTCGATTCCAAACCACAGGCTCACTTGGGCAGCCAGGTATGCAGACGAACTCTCGAAGCTCAACGGCGACAAGGCCTGATAGTCCTTCGCGCCAGGCATCAGCACGTGCTCGACTGTCGAATCCGCTAAGTATTCGGCGACGGTTTCGCGGTCTTCCCCGATCACAGCCTGATCGTCGAAGCGTTCGCCGAAGACGTTACAGGCGAATCGAATCAAAGGCTCGCCGCCATCCGTTCCGAGTGTTGCCGATGTGCCGACGCAGGCCAGACTGCCGGGTGACATGCCCAGACGTGACTTCAGTCTGCGTATCAGACAGGACAGATCGGTCCCTTGCGCACCGTCGAAGCTGTGCAACTCATCCACCACCAGATAGCGAAGGGTATCTGGCTGGTTATGCCGCCACAGCACGGAGTCGCGCGCGCGGATCAGCAGAAAGTCCAACATCTTGTAGTTGGTGAGAAGGATGTCCGGCGGTTCCTCCCGCATGCGATCACGGTCTGTGATCACCGTGTAGCGATCAGCCTCGAGGTGCCGCACCGTCGTGCTTTTCTCCGATGCCTCTTCGCCTACATAAAGGCCTGCAGTGATGCCCGACAAAGCTTTTCGCGTGACGATCTCCTTGGCCACGCGGTTCGCCTGGTCAGTGGCCAGTGCGTTCATCGGGTAGATCAGGATAGCCTTGATGCCGCGGCGTCCCGCGGCGCGCATTTGCCGGCAATGCTCGAGCACTGGGTACAGAAAGCATTCCGTCTTGCCGGAACCGGTGCCGGTTGCGACCAGTGTTGAACGCGGCTCACTTCCAGTCAGGCGGCCGAACGCACGGGCTTGATGCGCGTGTGGCGCGAAGCTCTGCAACCAGTCGAACGGCAGGACCGTATTTGGCGACTTCCGGAACGGCAGGGCCACAGTAACGTACGGGCCCCGCGATATGCTGCCGGGCTCCGCCAGGTATCGATCCATCAGGCCGTCAAAGCCTGGGGTCGTCCCGGGGAAGCTCGTCGCGAGGTAGTCCGATATAGCCTGACGTACGTGCTCGGCGACTATTAGGGGTTGCACAGGGGATTCACCGGGCAGCGCACTTCAGGATCGCGATATCGAACGTCGTTATGGGCTTGCAATTTGGTACACGTCATCTCGCCTCGGCAGCTATAGCAGATACACGCCGAACGATCTCCTGGAGCCGGGGGAACCCGTGGCCAGCTGCCGCCGCCTCGGTGAGGAATAGAGCCATTACGTCGGAACTCTTGATGGCACTGCCTGGCCGATCCAAGCCGCAACGCCTTGCGCATTCATCTCGAATCCTCTCGTAGTCAGTAGCGCACTCGGTGCGGAGGTACTGCTCAATATCGTTCTCATACATCGCGCAGGTATCTGCGACCTGAGTGGCGGGGAAATCCACGGGGGGTAAACCGCCAAGTGTCAGCAAGGCTCGATTCGTTGCGGCACCCTCATTCTTGGCTCGGTCTCCATCGAACATGAAGTAGGTGGGGATGCCAAAGCCCTGGAACACCACCACCGCTCTATCAATGTTGTTCTTGCCGCTGACAGGGACGACGACGATTCCTTTCTCATCCCAACGCTCGTTCATGACGGATTGCATGGCCCAAAGGGCACCAACGTCTGACTCTCCCTCGACGACTACAGCGACATCGGCGAACAGCCCTTCGTTCACCAAGGATGTGAGCACAGGCGATGCTCTTGTCACGAACGACCTTTCAGTGAACTCTGCTGGGTCTCTCCCTGTGATGTCCGCCAACCTTCGTGCGGCGTCCAGTCGCGAATATTTAGTCAGGGCCGTGACCCTGGGTCCTTCGCCATCCGCCGCAACCTTTCTGCACATCCTTACGTCGTCAAAGTGTTCCACTTCGACGAAGTAAGGCGAATGCGTCACGTAGAGAACCTGCGTCCCAGGCGGCGCCTGCTGCCGGTCATTGCTCGCGAGGGTCCGCAGTATCCTCGCCAGATACCGACTGCGTGCCGGATGCAGATAAAGCTCTGGCTCTTCGATTGCCAGGATCAGATCTGGGAGCCGTGGAATCGGCAGCGGCTCACCCTCTGCCACGGGGGGCAGCGGCGCCTGCGTCATCGACAACTGCTCCAGCAGCGCGAGAATCAGTGCCCTTTGCAGCCCGTGCCCGCTATATCGAACGGGAACCTTGAAGTTATCTTCTGAGACCGACACAACGGTGTCGGGCAGGGGAATGTTCGGCGGCTTCAGTTCATCGAAATCGATGCTCAGCTCTGCCCCAGGCGAGTAGCGGGCGAGGCGTTGGGTGACCAGACGGCCGAGCTCCGCAAGTTCCGGGAGGTTCTCCCTGCCATATAGCTGGCGTGCTCTCTCCTCGAACTGCTGCTTGAACTCCAGGAAGTCGGGACGATTCGCAATGCTGCGCGACACGATCAGGTCCAGGAGCTGCATAATCGCACCCCGCTTTTCCATTTCAGTAGCGGCGTCACGTACCGCAGGGACCAAAACGAACTTCGTGAATTTGTCGAGCTTTCCGCCCCCGACGTTACGGGGCCCGAAGAACGAAGCTTCGTGATCAGTAGGTTCCGTCAGTTCTGGGTGCGCGGTCTCGTACTCGTCCATCGCACGATCGACGTCCTCAGACCTTCGCGGAATGGGTGCCGGAAAATCAGGGGCACCTCCACCAGTGACGAATGTTTGAAGGCCCGCTCTTTTGTCGGCGGCACCTAATCTCCTTAGCCGAGCAAACTCGGGGATCTGCGCCGTGGTCCCGAGGTAACGCGCTCCGCCGGAGTTGATCGCTTTGGTAACGGCGAGCCGGCCTCCGTGGACGTAGCTGCCGAACTCGGCGAGCTCATCCGGGCGTAGGTCTGAATAAGTGACCCGAATCCGAATCGTTGTACCGTCGGTCTGGTGGTTGTAATAATCGAGCGCCGAGTACTGGGCGCCCACGTTGTAAAACGTTTCCAGTGCATATAGCACCGTCGATTTGCCGACGCCGTTTCGCCCAAGGAACGCGGTCACGCTGCGAAGATCGACTTCCATCCGCTGAATGGATCGAAAATTCGTGATCTCGATTTTCTCGATGAACATTGCTCCCCTTTAAGCGCTTAGGACCGCACGGGCCGTCTGATTAATCATCCTCTCGGTTTCTCATGATCGCGCTGATGAGTTCCGCCGCTCGCCTTCGGAGTGAATCGTCCGGCGAAGACTGGGCGAGTTGATTAAGTCGTTGCTCGACCTCCTCGAAATCCACGAGC
The DNA here is from genome assembly GCA_035281225.1 of Vicinamibacterales bacterium. Classification (GTDB taxonomy): domain Bacteria; phylum Acidobacteriota; class Vicinamibacteria; order Vicinamibacterales; family JAMQPK01; genus JAMQPK01. The sequence continues at coordinate 22,078 of DATEEI010000087.1, read as the reverse complement.
CATTCCAGATCTGGTTTCCGCAACGGGTGCGAGAGTTCGCCGTTTACGGTTCTCCAGCTCCGCATGACATTCAGCAGATCGAGGAAATCGTGATTGTCACGCGATAGGTCCGCGAACTTCGCGCGGATGGCTTCGCGTGCGTCCGGCGCTACCTGTACCCAAGCATAGAAGGCGGCAGAGATGCCCGGAACGTGCCGAACATCCGTTGTGCTCAGCGCTTCATAGCGGCGCAGGAGAAGTCCCGTCACGGTCTGAAACTCGTCCGAGGTCAATATCCAGTCCTTCTCGGATTCACGTCGGTCTCCATATAGGCCATGAGCAAAGGTTTCGCTGCGGAACACATTCGTCAGCCATCCCAATGACCTCCCGCTACCAAACACATTCCTCACTATCGCGTCGCGCTCAGCGCCTTTCAGTCTTGTCAATGCCCCCTTGAAGAGGCGGGAGGCGTCGTTCCATATCCAGTACCTGTCCCAATCGCCCCTGCCAGTAGTCACGGCGGCATCGTCAATTCCGTCCGCAACTGCAAGGAGCACACCTGGAAGTGAGGTCGCGGGTATTTGATCAAGCCCGCGCCCCTGCAGGCGATCCAGGAGCGCCTCAGCCATAACACCACCTTGCGGGCGTGTCGTTGTTGCCAACAAACGAAATTGCTCTACGGCTTCGTCGGGAGCTTCCGCGGCGCGCTGCACGAATGACCGGAAGTCGACGTCGCTGATCGCACCATTCGGCGGTGAAAGCGCGAAGTAGTATCTATAGTGCTGTGGGCTTCCAAGTCGTCTATGGGAAATCAGCTCCGCCAACTCATCCTCAGACGTTTCCTCATGAAGCCGCCAGCTCCTCTCTAAAGCATTGCCTAGATGGTGTTTCAGTCCCGGCAAGCACTCGCTCAAGGATTGCCAACGATCGTCCAGCTTTGTGCCATCGTCTCTGTCGGACTCTTCAAATATGGCCTTGAGCGCTTTCGCCTGCGCACCCTTCCCGGTGCCGCTGATACTAGCTCCGTTTGAGATGGCAGCGACGCCCGTCATATATCCTTCGATCCACTGGTAGAGGGACAGACTTCGAACTCGGATCAATTGCAACCACACCATGTCTGGAAGGTCGATTAGATCGAGTACCGGGGTAGCGTAGAACCGCAGCGAATTTATTGCTCGCACAACGTGACGTGGCGTACGCAGAGTACGCCCGCCCTCGATGTCGACTGCTGCAGAGAGGCGGTCCTGTAGCAGACGCTTGCTCGGATCCTTATTCGAAAGGAGTTCTGGATAAAGGTGCTGCAGTTCTTTGCGGAACATCCGCCGGAGATCGAAGGCCTCAGGTTGGGGGATCGTGAAGGTAGCTTGTACGATCTTCTCGATAAACTCCTCGCCCTTTCCATCTTCGATGCCAAGCGCTGCCGACAGATTGCGCGCAACGATCTGGCGCGAGTAGCACAAGACGTAAACGATGTTCGGGAAGTCTGCGACGGCGCGAACCAGACGCAGAACTTCGCACGCCTCTGACGGCTCCAGTCTATCGAGATCGTCAATGAATACGATGACCTTTCGGCTGAGCCTTTGCAGCTCATCCTGAAGTTGTTCCTTCTCTTCCTTCAGTGGCTTTTCGGCAAGCAGCTTGGCGGCCGCTTCGGTCCCAGCGCCCACACCGGAGCTGACACTGCCGGCCAACGGTACGCCAAGCGCGGACGCGACGTCGGCGAGCTTGCCGACGGCGGCCAGCCGCGAAGAGAATTTCTCGAACAGGAGCTCTAGGTCCTTACGACGCGCCTCGCGTTCTGAGTGGCGAGCGCCCCGCAACTTCTTTGTGAGCCTTGTCCATGACGTCTCAGGCGTCTGATCTGGAGCCTCAAGCAAATCGATTCGCAGGGCGGCCTTCGCAATCTCCGAAAACAATTCTTTGAGCAGCGCGTGGCGAGAGCTGATCAGCCACGGCAGGAAGCGAACTACCTCGGGCGGTATCTCCTGGCCACGCAATGCGTCGGTGACCAGATTTATGAAGCTGGATTTTCCGGACCCCCATTCGCCCTCGATGCCAATTACAAAGCCATCCGGCGAAGCGAGATCGTTGATCGCGCGCGCGACATGTTGTGCCGCGGGTGCGAAGCCTAAGCGATCTTCGCCTCCGTCCGCGATTGGGCGATCACCGTTGAAAGGACTCGACCTCTCACTCATGCCGCGTCGCCGTTGGGTCGTTGCTCGAAGTTCGCCCAGGCCACGCGGTAGTCCAGCTCGCGGTCGGCGAGGGTGAAAGGGGAAACGTATTCGATGGTCCGGTCGACGGGGCCGCCGGGCTGGGTATCGTCGGTGATCGGGCGGCGGATGATCGTGCCGGGAGGTGTGTCCTTAACATCGGCCCAGCCGATTCTTTTGGATTCGCTCCGGCCATTCGGATGTTCGACAGTGCAGTAGTTGTCACCGGGTTTGGCGGTGCGTGGTAGGCCCACGCCTACTAAGCCCTTGCTAGTGGTGAATACTATGCGGCCCTTGGCGTCGTACCAGGTGTCGCGCTCGTACTGGCGCATCACGGGGAACTGCACGCGATAGATTGTGAGCAGTTCTTCCAGACTCAGTTTCAGGGCCTGGGCGGCGAGCACGTCGATTTCTATCAGAGCCTGGCGTCGGGCGTAGTCGCTGCGCAGGGCATTGCTTCGTTGCCAGTCTGGGGTGAGTTGGCTGAAGAACGCTGGCGGCAGGCGTGTGTCCGTGCTGGTCCAGCCGTCGTATTGGAATGCGTTCTGCCAGCAGGTTGTCCAGAGGTCGGCGTAGTGATTGGTGATGCAGTTTAAAACGAGTGAGCGATTGATGAGTAAACGCTCGAGCACCGACCCGCTTTCTGGGAGTGCGAAATCTTCGAGCATTGTTTGTAGGTTGGTTCGCCCGCTACTCCGTAGTCGGTAATCGACCACTATGGAGAATGAGGTGGCAGCGAAAGCGACGAAGCTTGCGGCCTGCTGAGTGGCAAATGCATAGGATCGGCACCCATGAATGTGGGCGACGCCCGGAGGGAAGATCGCTCCGAAAAGGGTCCGCTCGTTGGCGGGTGGCAGCATTCCCCGATATGCGAGCCGGTAGTATTCCGTTACTAACTTCGGTTTCGTCTCTCCTTCCTCTACCCAGTCCACCCGAGGAATCCGGCTGCGGTAGGTGGCTGCGTCGCAAGCGGCTCGGTAGTTGCTGCGTGGTAGGTAGTCGTCCGGCAGAGTGTGCAGATCCAGCACGTCGTAGTGGCTGTTCTGCATGCAGGTAGCGCGAGCGGTCTTGCTGAGCGGGTTGCCTACTGAGAAATGCGGGCCCGACAACACGAAATCCTGTGCAGATCTCACGAAGCCCGTTTCACGCTTGATGGTGCCGTCGCGCTGGGCGTAAGACTCGTCAAAGCACACCGTGGAGTGGTATGCGCCTGCCAGGTCGCCCAAGCGGCGAGGGGCGACGGCGAACTTTTCCAGGACGGAGACAAGTTCGCGGGTGTGCACCGCCGGCAGGCGCGCCTGCACGGCCGGCGTGCCGGGGGCATCGTAGAGCGTGGCGAAGATGGCGAGCCTCTCGGCGTCCACTTCGATAATGCGGTGCGCATGCCCGGCGGTTTCCCAGCCTCCTTCCTCGCGCTTGATGCCCGGGGTGTTGCCGCCGCCGGGGTGGGCATGGCAGTCGTCGATGGTCGTGGGCTCGAAAAGGTTTGCGATGCTCACGAAGTCCGGCGACGAGCGAGCGTCTCCGTACACGTTAATACCGAAACTTGTTCGGTCGTGCACCTCCGCGAATAGGAACAGTGCATTCCAGTATTGGTAGTGTCGTCGGAGCCGTCGATATGACTCGGCGCGATACATGCCGCCCTTGGGGTCGTCGTACGGCCCTTCCGGGTGTAGTAATGCCTGCACGCCCGCGCCGACGCGCCACACGAGCGGCAGGAAGCACTTATACAGGTTGCTTTGCACACCTTTGAGCAGAGGGTAGTTCTGCGTCGAGGTGAGGTACGCCTGCATGCCTTCCTGCGTGGCGCATTCATTGATGTAATCGATTCGGGCATTAGGTTCCGCCGCAAAGGCAGCATCGCGCAGTAGTGAGGTCTGTCGCGCAGAGAGTTTGCGGATGGCGAAGCGCGGGTCGTAGTCCGACAGCAACGCCTGTTCGTTCCACTCCACCTTGATCCACGGTGGGTTGCCGAGGATGAGGTCGAAGCCACTGCTTCGCGCCCCCTCGTCCCGGCCCTTTCCCGCGAGGAGAGAAGGAGAACGGCTGAAGATGTCGGCGAATTCGAGTTCCCAATGGAAGTACCGCTGCTGCTGCACCAGGGTATGAGCGCGTTTCAGACGCGGGTTGGTCTGTAGCAGCAGGTCCAGATTCACGTGGCCGTAGCGATCGCGCTCAACCGCCAGATTCAGGCGCGCCTGCGGCAGGGTTTCCGGGAATAGTTCGGTGGTCGGTTCGACAACGCCGAGCGAGGCGCTGCCCTGGATCAGCCATTCCAGGTCGTCCCACCATTCCTCGCGCTCGGGCAGGTCGGCGGCTTGAGTGACCGGCCAGAACCAGAGCGCGCACCAGTAATCCATCACGAGCTTGAGGCGGCGATAGGGAGAGGCATTGCGCACGCGCTCGGAAAGCATCTCGCGGGCGTGGATGGCGTCCTTCTGCTGGGTGGTGGTGGGCGAGCGGTTGCTGGCGGTGTCTGGCCAGACGTGCAGTTCGTCGGAGGTGAGTTTGCGGACGCGGGCCAGTTCGGAGGCGTGCTGCTGCCACAGCGCCTCGACTTGTGCGGACAGGCGGCGGGCGCGCTGCACCTCGTCCGGGCGCAAGGGTTCGTTGAACTTGGAGCGCCATTTTTTCATGCGCTCGAAGTGGGCGGGTTCCAGGCTCTTGACCACCTTGTCAGTGCAGCCGGCCATGCCGGGGTCCGGGAGCAGGAAGTGCCAGACGTGGTGGTCGGTGAAGGGGACCGCTTGGGCGCTCTGTCTATCGGCGTCCGCTATGCCGGAGAAAGCGATTCTCTCCGGCACGGCGCAGCGCCAGTCGCGCTCGGGTTGGTCTTTCTCGCCGCGGCCGGGGCTGAGCTGGGCGGCACTGAAGGCGTCGCGCCGACAACCCACCAGCGAGTTGCCGGCATGAAGCTGCATGCCGAACCAGGGCACGTGGGAGCCTTCGAAAATGGCGTTGAGCCAGAGCGAGACTTCGGCCAGCTCGACGGCGATGGGGTTCAAGTCCACGCCGAAGACGTTGTTGTCGGCGATATACATCTTCACGCGCTGCTTTTCGTACGCGTATTTCTCGTGCGCGATGGTCTGGCCTAGCTCCTGCTGTTTGCGTTGCAGGTAGGCTTCGGCGAGCTGGTCGATGGCCTCATTCAAGAACGCGGCGGAGCCCATGGCGGGTTCGCAGACGGTGAGCTTGAGAATGGCGTCGGCGCTCATGTCCGTCGACAGCAGTTCCTTGAGCGCGTACTTGACCAGGCAGCGGGTGAGCACCTCCGGTGTGTAGTAGCTGGCGCTCTTCTCGCGCTCGCGGCCGGCGAGGCGGTAGATGAAGCGGCCCTTTGGGTAGATCCTGGGTTCGCCGTTGAAGAGCTTCTCGGCGTCCTTGTAGTCGCCGATGCTGCGAGCGGGGACGAACCAGGCGGCTTCGAGTTCGTCGTGTACTTCCTTCGGAGCGCGAGCACGCTCGCGTTCCGAGTCAGCCTCGACCAGCCAGGCCTCTGGCTGCTCGTCGCCGCCTTCATCCTCATCCTCGTTGCCGTCCTCGTTGCCGTCCTCGTTGCCGTCCTCGTCGCCGTCGCCAGCCGCAGGCGTCTTGAGCTTCTTCGCAGGTTTGACCTCGTAAAGATCTTCCTCGGCAAAGAATCCGCGGAACGAGAGCAGGGCTTCGTACACGGCGCCGAGCTGGTTGATGCCGAGTTGGGCGTAAGAGATGCGCCCGGCCTTGCGCTTGCCACGCGCGGGGGCCATCGACATCAGCTTGATTACCTTTTGCAGAACCGAGTTGCGCAGCTTGACCGAGCCGAGAATCTTCAGCTTGGCGGGATCGAACAGATGCCCCTGCAGCGGTGCGATGCGGAAGCCGTTGCTGAGCGTGGTGCCGAAGTCGAATCCGCCCGGGGTGGCTTTCGGGAAGCCCTTCCAGATCAGGTCGAACAGCTTGTTGAGCGACTCGTGGATGTAGCTGCCGTCTAACGCCTCGGGGATCGTGAGGCGCAGGTTCTCCAGGTCGCGCAGATTTTCTAGGCTGTAGCCGCGCAAGTAGGCCTTGGCTTTGACCGGCGCGTAACCGAGTTCGGGACGTGCTTCCAGGTAGAACAGGAAGAGCATGCGGTACATGAAGGTGAGGCATTCGTGCGACAGCTCGGAGGCTAGGTCGCGGTCGTTGCGGTCGAAAACCTTTTCCTTCGACACCTCGCGCTTGTGGCGGATGGCCTCGTTGGCAATCAGCTCAATAGATTCGCGCAGCGCGTACTTCAGTTCGGTGGACACCCCATAGGCGTGCTTGTGAGAGTTGCCGTCCAGCGTTTCGAGCAGGGCGATGCCGTCCACCGGCAGGATTGATTCGCGGCTCGCAAGCGCGGCGGCGGCACGGAAGAGTTTTTCGTCACGCGGGCTGAAGACTTCGGGTAGCTTGAAACGCAGAAGCGCCTTGCGGCCCCACTTGGCACGTTCGATGACGAGCAGTTCGTCGTGACCGAGAAGCAGCATCCAGCGAGGCGGATGCTCATCTGCGAAGACCATCTTGCTGAGGGCAGTTTCCCAGTCAGTACCGAGCATCATGGTGATGTCGCTGCTGGTGGTCGGCAGCATCGGCGCGGCAGAGAGAGCGGACCATTCCTCAGGATCGTCGCCATGCGTCATCAGCGCGGCGGCGATCATCAGCAGCGGGTGGCCGTCCGCGCCGCGGTAACAAGCCAGCCCCGACAGCTCGCCTGCTTCGAGAGCGAGTGTCTGGGGTTGCATCGCGTAGCCCAATGCTCCCATCAGACTGGAGGCCAGTTCATTCAGCAGTGCGAGGCGGTCAGGGTTGCTGCGCGCTTTGACGAAACGATCTCGCAGGCGGAAGTAGTCGCCCGCCATCGCTTTCAGCCGTGCCGGTGCTGCGGCCGAGCCTTGCTCCTGCCAGCGGGTGAACAGGTCCTTGAGGTCGGACTCCAGCACCTCTTCGAGGTAGTGCTGACTGAAGAAGTCGTTGGCGTTTTCGATGCCGGTCAGAGGGAAGGCCATGACCGTCAGTTCCTCGGGTCGCCCGGCAGAGTGTGCGGGATGATCATTGCGGCCACCGTGAGGTGGGGGCGCGCATCCAGCTCAAGGGTCTGGGTGATCCATTTGCGGTAGCCATCGAAAAGCTGGTCAATGTCCTTGGCGTCGGCGTCGCGCTTCGCGGCCCGAAGATGCGCGAGCGGATCGTCACCGGTTTTGAAAGTCAGGGTGAGCTGCTCCTGATGCTGAGTGCGCAATCGATCCAGCCGGTCCAGTTCGGCCTTGGCGCGAACGCTGACGACGGCGCCGAAGTCCTTGTGCTTCTGCGACATGTGCTGTCGCGCGTGATCGAGTGCTGGCTGCAGCAGATTTTGCAGGCGTTCCGCGTTGAAGGGTTTTCCAGAGTTGGGCAATGCCGTGCGCCCGAGTCCGGTTTTCTCCATAAGTTCGGGAAGCATCAGCACGCCGAGGACTTGGCCGGCGTAGTTGAGCCGCACCACGAACCATTCGTTGAGCACTGCCTGGCCGCGGCGATTGGGAATGAGCGCGGATATCAGCACCAGGGCTTCATCGGTGGCCACGCCCATCGGTACGCGAATCACCGGCGCGCGCTGTCGGCCCACCAGAGAAAGCATCTTGTAGTCGAGCCATTGCAGGATGGGGTGCAGCGGCCACAGCAATTGCTTATGCGGCCAGCGGTCGCCATCGCGCGCGTCCTTGATGTCCTGCTTGATGGCAGTGCGGTCGGCGGTGAGCGCGTAAACGGTGTCAGCCGGGCGCATTTCCGCGGAGAGCTGATGGCGCAGCAGCGAGTCCAGTTCTTCCTCCGGCCGTACCTGAACCGTCTGATGTTCGATGCTGATTGCAGGGCGGGTCCTGAGAGCGTTCTTGGAAGCCAGGTAATCGAGACCGGCGCTGAGGTAGGCGAAGTCGCTCGCGAACAGTGAGGCGGTGCTGGCTGTCGCCGGCGGCTCGGGTGGGGGCTCGCTGCCGGACATCATCTGCTCGAGCCAGTCGAGACCTTCATCCTCCTTCTTGAGCGAGGCTTCGAAGGCTTCTGCGCCTTCGCCGGATTCGATGGCCTGCGCAGTTCGCAGCGCTTCTGCTTCCGCGTCGTAGAGGCCCATGAAAATCGATGGGTCGCCGATGTTGCGCGCTGCCTCCTTATCTTTCTCAATCAGGATGTCGAGGATGCGGACATCGCCCTTGATCTTGGGTACGACCGTATCCGTGGTCATGTACGCCACCAGTGGGGCCTTGGTCTGGCCGTAGCGATCCACGCGACCGTTCCGCTGCTGAAACACCATCAGGGACCAGGGAACATCAAAGTGGACCAGGCGATGAGACTGAAAGTGCAGGTTGATGCCTTCCGAGGCGACATCCGATGCGATCAGCAGGCGCAGAAGTGATTGCGTCTTGCCGAAATCCTCGACCGTCTGCTGGATCTGGGCCTCGGGCAATTGACCATGAAGGATGGCGACCTGCTTCTCTTTCAGGCCCAGTCGCGCCGGCAGTTCCGTTTGCAGGAACTTCAGTGTCTCGATGCGCTCGGTGAAGATGACGAGACGATCCTCCGGCGCGCCCGGTGTCCAGCGCCATTGCGCGTCGACGTTGAGCCGGTGAACCAATTCGTTGAGCTTGGCGACGTCCTTGGGCGCAATGCGTTCGACCGCGTGGAGAAGATCGGAGAGTGCGCCGATGTCTGGGTGCGAGGCGTCTTTCGCTGACAGCCGTCGGATGCGTTCCTTGACGGTCTGGATGCATGCCGCGGGGGAGGAGAGGAGCGATTTCTCCAGCGTGGTGCGAAACAGTATCTCGCCGCCGGTGCGTCGATCCTTGTCAATGTGGAGCTTGAGGTCCGCGAGGATTGCAAACGCAGCCTCTTCCGGTGCCGTGAGCTTGGCGGGGAACGAGAACACCTTGCGATCAGGGAAGTCCATCTTGATCTGATCGCGCACGTCCTTCTTGAAGCGGCGCACGAAGAGATGCTCAACGTCCTCGCGCGTGTAGTCCGAGTTCTTTGGAAGGACAGTTGGGTCCAGCATTCGCACGAGGCTGGCAAAGCTTTCACGGTCGCCGTTGTGCGGGGTTGCGGTCAGGAGGATCAGCGCGTCCGAGCGTGTGGACAGCAGGCTCGCCAGACGGTTTGAAAGCGTGCGATTGCCCTTGAAGGAGACGTTGTGCGCCTCGTCGATCACGATCACGTCCCAGTGCGCCGTTTCGAGGTAATGCCGGTACTCGATGTCGCGCTTGAGCGTGTCGACCGAGATGATGGTCTTGTCGTGATAGTGAAACGGGTTGTGATTGGCAGGAAGCTCGCGGCGGATTCTCTGAATGCCGGCGGAATCCAGTCGAGTTAGCGGAATCGCGAAGCGCGTCCAGAATTCCTTCTGGAACTGCAACATCATGCTCTTGGTGGTAACGACCAAAATCCTTCGTCCCTTGCCGCGGCGCATTAGCTCTGAAACCAGAATTCCGGCTTCAAGGGTTTTCCCGAGACCTACGTTATCCGCGATGAGAAACCGGGGGCGGAGCTGGTGGAGCACCTTTTGTACGGGCTCCAACTGGAACGGCAAGGCGTCCATGGCCCCGAGGTGGCCGATCTCAATGGCGAGACCCGTGGGCACCGTCTGGCGGAGCTTGGCTTCCAGGTACAAGCGGCTGGCCAGGAACTCGGGCGAGTCGTCTGCCTCGAGCTCGGTCTGCGCCGGGTCGAGCACCGTGATCGGGTCCAGCTCGGAGAGAAAGATCCCCTCGCGGTTGAGGACGGTCTGCGAGACGCCCAAGCATTCGAGTTGATGGCCGCCCATGTCGCAGGGCGCGACATCACGCACTACCCATTCTTCATTGCGAATCAGGACTCGAGCACCGGGGGCGTAATCAGGCATCGTCTGGAGCGATATTTAGCTTGGTTCGAAAGTTGTCGAGGTAGCCGCTTGAAAATCTCTTCATACCAGCGGTCATTCCTCTCAGTCACGGGCCCGCACAGGGTCCACTAACTCGGTCACCGTTAGCAGATAGTAAGGCCGTGGAATAGCCCAATAGATTGCCAGGCAGTTGACTGTGACGGTGGCCTAGTAACCCGTTTGAAAAGATGACGTCTTCGCCGTCTTGTGGCGCATTGGCTCCTGTGCGATATGCGCTCCCGGCCACCTCCGAGTAATGCGGCAATTAACGGCGTTCTCTCCGCCGTCGCCTTCCTGCCGTAGCCGACACTTTATCCCAGCCGTAGATCACGAATGCGATGACGCTTTTGCCCATATAGAGCACCGAGATAAGGGTTAGTAGATTTCTCTTCGTGGATGCGGGTGCCAGCGCGAGTCAGACGAGGGTCGCGGGCGGGATGGCCCACGAGCGCCTCGGCGATGTCCTCTGCGTACACCCGGATGATTCCGTGGCTCGAAGTCGACATGGTCGGCCCTTAGCCTTCCGTTCGAATCGACTTCAAGTCCATAAAAAGCGGCTCTCCTAGCTGCTGCCGATGACCGGGTCAGACGAACGACTTGATTTGCACGCGTTCTGAAGGTTCAGGATCGCGACGCAATACGATACTTCCGGTCGAAACCATAGGGAATCGGTGCGCAGCTCAAGCCCCGCGCCGCGGACCTCAATAGGCTTGCTCCTTGTCGGTGAGACTAGAACCCCAGATAGTAAGGCGCAGAGCGACGCCGATTGCTGAGGCGTCTGCCGCCGGTAAGCGGTCGAATGATTTTCGCGGTCAGCATAGGCGGCGGATCCGTGGCTGATCGCGGGCGCTGGGCGGCAACGCTCTACCGTTAGGGTAGGAAGGGAGAGAGTGCGGGGACCCTGTGAAGGATTTGGTGCCAGACCTAGTGCTAAGAACCATTCGAGACCGCTATCTCGCGGGTACCGCGGACGCCGAAGCTCGATACGCGTCGAACATGGCTGACGAAGATTCATTAACTGGAGCCCTTGGGCAAGCAATCTCAATGGACCCTGTGACGTTCAACATCAACGGAGCTAGGTACGAAGTGTCGATCTCGCACACAAAGCTGCGTGGGCGTGGCAAGAATGCGCCGGAAAAAAGGTTCGGGGCTGACGGGCTCTTCCAGATCGAGATGACAGATGCAGAAGGGCGGTCTATTCGTCGTAAGGGACTTCCGTTTCAGTGCAAGAAACGCTGGTCTGGGCCAAACCAGCAGCTCGTCAAGCAATGTGCTGACATGGAGAGTGAAGTCGGATCTGGGCTAGTCATCGACTTCAGTCCAAACGGCTACACCGCTTGCATGGCTGTCGACGCGATCCAGGCTGGTGGGAGTCGTCGTAGGGCGCAGGTAAGCGGGAAGATGAAACAATTGGGCCAGACGCTCGCCAACGACTTTCTGAATTGCACCATCGGACAAATAGGCCTGTTCTACGACCCGGAGCGGGAGATCTTCTCGAACCCAAGAGACTATGGATCTTATCCCGATCATGTACTTACTACTGCCATTCAGCGCTTACGATAGATGGTTGCCGCGCGACCATCGGGTCGAGCCGTCGTTCTTCTCTCTCTGCATCTGCTTGTACGGCCAGGGGCGCTTGGCAAGAGCGCGGCATAAACGAGGCGCTAGCACCCATGGAAAATGACTCGCCCGACGCCGCAATCACTTTCGTAAGGCCACCCACCGAGGATGAGATCGTGGTCCTCGCTATCGTGGCCAGCATTAGCTTTGTTGTAGCCCTCATCGGGTTCGCCGTAGTTGTATATGCAACCGCGAACGTTGCCGCTAAGACCAATCTTCCGGGGCGGCTGTCTGTGCTATTCAGCGTGTTCCTGTTGCCGCTTTTCTGGGCGTATGAGGAGTACATGTGTGGGAGCTTGGAGTTGGCGTTCGGTCCGGTCTTACAGCTCGTGTCCACGGTCATTTGTGCCCTGTTCGCAATCGTGTTCTCTCAGGGCCTGTCCAGGAAGTGCTTCCAATTCATTCGATCAGGCAAGGGCGGTGACTATGGCCGCTAACCAGCTGTTGCAGCCGACGTTTGGTCGCAAGGGGTAGTCTTAGCCGTGATTAACGATCTCCTGAGCGTCATTCCTTCATGGCTCAACATTGCGCTGACCTTTCCTGGCAGCCCGTCAAAGGCACTTCAGAAGTACAAAGGCACCGGCAGCGTTGAGAAGGACCTTACGCTCGTGGCATTAGCCGGTCTAGCCGTCGCCTACGTTGTATTGGCGGTGTTGATCCCGGTCGATCTTGGAGACACCAAAGCGATAGAAGGCGCACTGGGTCGTCCTTTTGATTTCAAAATGCTTCCCATGGCAATTCTTCTCGGCCTGGTAGGTGCGGCCGTCACCCTTCATATTGCTGGCAGCCTCTGGCTCTACGCAGTAAGGCTAGTTTGGAAGAGAGCTTCCTGTGATCGCATGAATGGCACAGTTCACGACACCGTAAACGCCGTGCTCGGGCTGTCCGCCGTAGTGATTCCTTTCATTGCTCTCGTACTTGGAGTAGTGATAGTCCTTGGGCTGGAATATAAGGACCAGCGTACGTGGTGGGCGCGCATTGGGGCATTGATGATTGGCGCGGTTATCGCCACGTACTATCCGTTGGCGGTGTCTGCCACGCACCCAGATACTCCTCCGCATGCCGCTTACCAGCACATCGTTGCAGCATTCCTGCTGTTGTCGGCTCTCGGATTGGCAATTGATGGACTCAAGTCGTTTATCGTCTAGAGTCGAGGACACTGGCGGGTAGCCGAAGTCCCTTGGTGAGGGGACATTCCCGCGCCCAACGAGCGGCACGAGCCGACGGCCGCGCCTGCGGGCAAGTGTTTGTTCGGATGGGCGCGGCTGTGGCGTGGCCGCGGCTGCACCTGGGCTTTGGAGGTCACATCGTGGCTACACATACTTTCGTCCACTTCGAGCACGACGAGGCCTCCGCTCTAGCGCGCTTGGCAAGCATCAGCTTCGATCTGAGAAGCACGATCCAGCTGTGCGAATACTTTGAGGCCCAATGTGCGGCCGCAGAGCACGGCTACCCTCCGTCTGAGATCATCGATGCCTTCTCCACGGCAATACTCGTTCGATACAGCCGAGCATTTCTCACTGGCGTACGTCGTGGGTTAGGAGAGGACGCGCTTGCGGTGCTGAGTAGCACGCAGCGTGACAACCATGAGCGGCTGCGCGCATTCCGAGACAAGCACGTCGCGCATTCTGTCAACGCATTTGAAGACACGAAAGTTCAGGCCCGGTATTGTGAGGAGCGCGTGCACACGGAGGGCATCACTAGCGTGAGCGCGGCTCATTATCGCGTGATGGGGTTGAGCTCAGGTGACGTCGAAGACGTGGCGGACCTTTGCAGAACTCTCACCGCGTACGTGGACGCTGAATCAGAGAGGGAGCGCAGGAGACTGCTTGAGTTTGTCCGTTCCATGCCACCCGCGGACGTTCTTTCAATGCCTAGCTCACCTACGCTGGCGCCGGACCATTCCAAGATTGGCAAGCGGCGGAAGAGGCCATGACCTCCAATCTGCAATTCGAGGAAGCGTCCACTCCCCGAAGCACCTCGTCAATCCGAAGAGCGGGTTTTTGGCGTGCCCGCGCCTTAACCCTAGCATTAGGGCGACAATGAAACGACGATAATTGACTTCGAATCAGTCTTTAAGCCCGAGCAACCACCGGTTCTATCCACCGCTCATGCCTCCGGACGTTTGGTCGATCGGTGGACGTAGGCTGTGGCATGACCGAGGATTTTGCTGGGTGTTAGGCTGCAGCCAGTTCATGTGGAGTTCCGAACCGTCGAGTATTCACCGACCGTGATGGTAAACGTGCGAAGGATCACTGTGGTCTGCACGATGCACCGGGAGATGGGGCTATGCAATGACAGAGAGTTGTTGCGAATCCTGGAAATGATCGGTCCTGACGTGATCTTCCAGGGAATCCGCGCATCGGATTCACCTTCGTTGAAGACACTTGAGATGCACGCGGTCGGTGAATTTCTGAAAGTCAGGCCTGCCCGGCAGGTGGACGAGTATGCGATTCCGGAGGACTTTCGGGCGGAACTGGATGCGCTCTTTGACTACGCGGAGTTTAGTAGCCCGGAGTATTGCGAGGCTGTCAGCGAGATTGATCGGAACGCCTTCCATGGCGGTTTTCAATATCTGAACAGTCCGGACTTCGCGTTTCTAAGGAAGAGGGCCGACGACCTGCTGGAGAATACGGTCGCCATGTCTGGCAGTCAGGAGTTACTGGAAATACTACTAGCATGGAATAGCTTCTTGCGAAGAAGGGACGATGCCATGGTTCGGAACATTTACGCGCTGTCGCAGTAGCACTTTTGCGGAAGGAGTGCTCCTTATTGGCGCAGCGCATTTAGCTTCCTTAACTGAAGCCATTGAAAAGCACATTAAGTCAGAACCGGACCCTGTGGACTGGAATATCCCTAAGGAGCTTCGGTAAGCGCCACGCAGCCCACCAGCTAATGCAGCCTAGGTCTCCGACGCCGGTGGATGCGGATTCAATTTGCCAGTACCACAAGGGCGGCAGAGTCCCTGCTGATCGGGGGCATTTGGGGCTAAGCCACACATCATGAAGCGCATCCTCTTCATCGCGGCACTTGCAGGTCTAGGCTGGTATCAGTTCCAGCAAAAGGAGCAACGGAGGATAGATCTGGAGGCTGGGCCCAGTCCGCGTCACGCAGAGTCTGTTCCCCTTATGTCGAGTGAAACGTTTCAGTGTGACGGTCGTATTCATTGCTCTCAGATGAGCTCGTGCTCCGAGGCCACGTTCTTCATTAGGAACTGCCCGGGTACAAAGATGGACGGCGATAGCGACGGCGTTCCATGTGAGGACCAGTGGTGCTGAGAGATGCCCGCCTAAACAGGCCGATGCAGCCGGGATCTTTGCCGTGGGCGAGCGCCGCCTCGAGTGGAGAGGTGATCCGGAGCCGCGCAGACCGAACAGTCTGGAACGGATGCACTGCGAGCGCCTGAGACGACTCACGTCGACCATCTGTGGGGTGACCCGCGCGGTCACGGTGCCAAGTATCGCGGCTGCGAACAATCTGCCGGACGTTCGGAAAAGGTTGGCCTCGACTTCGGCCTTCTCCTCCTCAGTTAGCGGGCGCTGTGCCACTACATCACTCGGAGATCGCGGTGACGGCGCGTCCGATCAAGGCCTGCACGACGGGCAATTCGCTGACATCGCTCATGACGAACAAGGAGCCGCCCTCAACCGTACTGTTGATGACGAACGACCATTCACTCGCGCTTCGGATGTTCGGCGCAACGGCTGCGAGGTCGGTGGGTTCTGCAGCGAGCCGCAACGTCAGCTTGCGCTTCCGGGGCACGATCTCCAGGAACCAATCTGGCACCCGGTAAACAACAGACGTTACTCCGAACAGTTCGTGAAAGTGCGGAGCGACCGCTCGGACGACACCGGCCACTGCCTCGAAGAGCGGGCGCGTGTGTTCGTTAAGTTCGAGATTCGCAGCGCTGTACTGCTTGGACGCCTCCACGCGTTCCCGCAATTCTGCGTCTCGGATTTCCTTGGCCGGTACCTTGTGACTCGGCCAAATCGCGAATCCGCGCCACGCGCTCTGGGACTTAGTCAAGGTATTGCTGGATCCTCGCAACGCCGGACGACACGCCAGTGCTAGTTCTCGTCCGTCAGCACCTGCAGAGCTGATGCCAGCGTTTCTGCTCGAGTCGCTTGCGCACATACACACCGAACTGGTCTGGCGGCAGCACTCGCTTCGCCTTGTGACGAGTGCTATTGCAGAAGTAGCAGGCGGCAACGAC
This sequence comes from Vicinamibacterales bacterium, assembly GCA_035281225.1. Classification (GTDB taxonomy): domain Bacteria; phylum Acidobacteriota; class Vicinamibacteria; order Vicinamibacterales; family JAMQPK01; genus JAMQPK01. Next base: position 6,165 of record DATEEI010000087.1, on the reverse strand, counting down.
GTTGGGTTCGTCCGTGCGGCCCCCATCGGAGACGGGGACCAGATGCTCTGCGGTGCATTTGAGCGTGAGCGGAGCTTTCGATGGATTGTTTGCGCCGCCCGGGGGGCGCATGTTTGTGCCGCAATAGAAGCACCGACCTTGCTGCCGATCGAAGGCGATGCCACGGAGACGACGAAGACGACGTGTTGATGTGCGCAATTGGAGCTCCAGAGAAAAAGTGGAGCCCCGTATCACCCCGTGTTTGGGGGTATCAGAGGGCGAGCTGGTACGGCAAAAGCCGATAGCTGCATTACGTCGCTCTTTAGTGCCAGCCGACGCCGCCGTGACCTTTTTACCTCAGGCGGGAATCCGCGAGCAACTTTGGCCGGTCGGCTAGGGTGAATCAGTGCCGCTCTGTCTCCGTCATCATCCGTTGCAGTTCGGCCATCAATACGGTCGCTTCAACCTCGCTGACACTAGGCGGGCGTTCCGTGACCGTTGCCCACCCGGAGCGCGTCAGGCTGAGTTGAAGGCCGCTCGAGTGAGTCGCGCGCCCAGTTGCGCCATTGAACGACCAGACGATCTGCCAGGGTGAGTCGAAGTCCATAACGAGACTCTAGGCAACGCGCTGAGAAAATCTAGTCAGCGGTTGAGCCAGGCATCACGACTCTCGACCGATAGGTCCGCGTGGTCGCCGGACACGCTCCAACCAACAACATGGATGCGGCCCTCCGGCACTGGCGTCGACACGACCTTGCGCACCAGCGCCCGTCGATCTCCACTCTCTGAACCGCCCAGGATCCGCATGGCCGTTGTGCCGATAAGAAACTCGCCCCCACAAAGGCCTTTGCAGGTGACATGTGTGAACTGACTGCCCTGTTTCTTTTCAGTCGTTGCCGGGCCGTCACACAGAGGACACGAAATGCTGTTCGTGACCATGGCTCTCCCCCACAGGATGCCTAGTGAAATGTGGCGCCTTCGTTCGACGGCCGTCAAGAGTGAGCCCGGGTAAACCGTGAGCCGCGACGGCCCCGCTGACCTATGGTCGAATGCTCCATGTGCTCTAACTACCAAGCCAGCACCGATCTGCTCCGGCTGCAGAAGTATTTCGGCGTCGACATCGAGAGCCTCCCGCCATTCCAGAATGAGGTGTACCCGGTCAGGCCCGGCCCCTTCATTCGTCTCGTAAAGGACGGCAGCGGCGCCCGGCGTGCAGATGTGGGTCTATTCGGGCTGCTCCCATTCTTCGCGAAAGAAGTGACCTACGGCCGGCGTACGTACAACGCCCGGACCGAGACCGTCGACAAACTCGCAAGCTTCAAGCACGCGTGGGCGCGTGGTCAGCGCTGCATCATTCCAGCTGAAAAGATCTACGAGCCGAACTACGAGAGCGGCAAGCCCGTGCGGTGGGCAATCGAGAGCGTCGACCGGACACCTCTTGGAATCGCGGGACTATGGGCCGACAGCCCGATCCTCAAGGACGAAGCGGGCGACCCGCAGCTCTCGTTCACCATGCTCACCGTCAACGGGGCGGGGCACCCCGTGTTCAAGCGCATGCACGCGCCTGAGGATGAGAAGCGGATGGTGGTGATACTGGAGCCAGGTGACTACACACGGTGGCTCGATTCGCCTGAAGCAGAAGCTCGAGATCTGTTCCGTCAGTACATCGGGGAGCTTCACACCTTCCCGGCACCGCGACCGCCGGGCAAGCCGCGCGCCAAGAAGGGGAATGGGGACTCGTCGGTGGCGTAATCGCCGGCGGATCTGATGGCTGCTTGACCGTACAGTGTCGGGCTGCTGTATATCCGTACAGGTCTCTGATCGAGGCCTGCCCATGTACCAAGTCGCCCCGGCGATCGGCGTCCCGCTTGGTGGAGAGAAGCGGATCGCGCGGCTCATCGCTCGCGCTACCGAGGTCTTCGGGGACGACGACTCGCAGCCTGTGTGGTGGCACCGGAACGACGCGGCGCTGGGCCAGGATGAGATCGGCCAGTACCTGACACCGGTGCGGCTCGCTGCACAGTCGGAGGAGGGATTGCAGCGTTTACTCTTGCTGCTGGACGACCTCGCGCAGAAGATGAGCCCGCGATGGAAACCGAAGTTCGGGAAGAGACGCTCCCGCAGGTGAGGGCCAGAGTCGGCGGGACGGGGGTGTCGCCCAAGCGGATCATTGATGTGTGTTTTATGCCGCAGGGTCGCCCCACAGCGAGGCACTGGCAAGCTTGTCGATGCGCAGATCTGCCGTGTTGCCAAAGATTCAGTGCCTCACGCCTCATCCTTCGAGGGTTGCTGGCTGGCGCGGGCTCGAGCGGCTGACCCTTCACCGGCACGATCTCCCCCAGGACCGACGGAAACGTCTACGACGTCTCGATCAAGTTCAGTAGAACAGTGGGCCTCGGTAGTTGGTAGAGGAGGGCTGCATTGACACAACGGCGGGCATCCGCCCGAAGCGGTCCACCAAGCGTGGCGGTTCGAGGCCGGAACGTGGGTCCATAGCGGGCGACAGTCGCGCAGTCCTATTCGTTCGGTATAACAACGACCCTGGACAAGTTATGCGACAACTTGCAGTTAATTGTCGTTGGGCACCCATGATGGATCCCGCTCCCATTCGAATTCGTCTGAGGGTGATAGGTGAAGGTTCTATGGCGTAGCCGATCGGTCTCTCGGAGGTGCGGATGTACAGGATTGCTGCAAGCGTGATGGCGTTAAGCTTCGCGGTGTCGGCGGCGGCGCTCGCGCAGAGCCCCGCACGCCAGGCCGGCAAGGCGGCAGGGGAGTTCGGCGCTGGCGTCGGGGAGGCCTTTGGCGAGGGCGTAACGCAAGGCATGTCTCACCTCCAACCGGAATGGATCACGGTTCCGCCTCGGTCAAAGGAGGAGTGCATGGCAGAGAGTGGAGGCGTCGTGAATCCCGTCTTCGTACGGTGCCGAAACGGTCGGCAGGAGTATGTGAAGACGGATCGTCAGGGCAATCGATCTGTGCTCCGTGAACGCCCGATCCCGATGCGATAGAGCAAACCTGACGATCCACGCAGTGATTGCCCAACAAGCCGTTCAACGCGATTGCGACGCCTTAGGCTGGTTCGCACGTCAACGCTGGCGTTCGGCGTAGAGGCTGCCTGTGCACGAGATACGGATTTCCACCATCGATCAGCTGATGCGGATTCCTCTTTGGGACACGCATACGATGCTGTATCGCGGGATCGCTAATGCGTCGCACAAGCTAATTCCATCGATTGGCCGGGTGAATGCGCCGGACGGAGCGTCACGCGGAACATACGAGAAAGACATTCTGACGGACTTTCAGCGGCGGGCGCTCCCATTCCTGAAAGAGGCTCCTCGGACGGAGTTGGAATGGCTGTTCCTCGCCCAGCACTATGGACTGCCAACGCGGCTATTGGACTGGACTACGAACCCCTTAGTGGCCCTGTACTTCGCCTGCGAAAAACATGCGGAGTTAGATGGGGCTGTTTATCTGTATCTGCATACTCGGTGGATTGAGGAACCCGCTCCCGGCACCGACCCATTTGCAATTGACGAAGTGATCGGCTTACGGCCCCGCCACACAGACGTCCGATACACAAATCAAGATGGCTTGTTCACCATTCATCCCGATCCGACGGTGCAATTCGAAAACCAAAGGGTCACCAAGTACGTCATCCCTAGCGCCGCTAAAGAAACTATGCAATGGCAACTTCGCAAGTTTGGTTTCCGAAGTTCCTTCATTTTTCCGGGGCTGGACGGCATCGCCAAAGACGTAGCTGCGGATCACAGCACTACACTGAACGGGGGCAAGCTCCGGACGTCGGGAACATGATATGTGTGGTGTGCGCCCAACAACCTAATGCAATGCATGCACGCGCTCTGCCGCCGGCTAGCTCAGCCTCCATCGATAAGGGCGCGTCGGCGGCAGAGCGACGCCTTATCGCGGGCGTAACTGGGTGAGAAGGTGAGCAAATACCGATCTGAAGCCTTCGACATGGCCTTTGAGAACGTGCCAGTCATTAATCTGCGGCTAGATTTTGAGCAGGTCCGAAGATACGCCAGCGACCTGAATATCGCAGAGGCGGCCGGACAGAACTCTATGCGAGTCCACTGGAACAACAACAGGCCTGAAATCGAAAACGAACTGAATTGGTTAATGCGAATGTCGATCATCAACATCGAATGCTATGTTCAGTACGCTGTTTGGGAGACTCTGCATCGCAAAGGCTTGTGGACGCCCGAGGTGGCGCAGAAGCTGAGAAAGCCATTTTCACTGGGCCGAGGCACCTGCAGGGTTTTCTATCAATCTCTCCCGAGCCTTATATCGCCTGACGTTAGTCTGACGCGGTCCAATAAGAAGCTCTGGGAGCGAACGCTTCGACTGTACGAAGAGGTCAGAAACCCATTATTCCATGGAAAGCAGGCAGTACAGTTGCGTCCTGAAGCGTTCTCTGCGGTCATTGAACATCTGGGAGAGATGTATCAATGGATCGATAGTTGGTGCCTTCGAGATTGGTTGTTCGGAGTGCCTGAATCTCAAAGTAGGCGGCCGTGAGGCAGGTGCGCGCTAGCACAGCTCCACCGATCTCCCCGACTACCCGGCTTCGCAGCTTCTGAAGGGTCGCGGGTGAGCTTGCGCGACGGGCGTCTCGATGGCTCGAGGCAATAGCGCAAATGACAACGATTAGGACGCGACGTCGCTGACGACCTAGAGGTTCGATAAGGGGCGCACACGGAGTCGATATCTAATAAGCGCCCAGGACCTTGCCGAAATCTACGCGGAGAGGCTCACCTGGTGGGCTGCGCGACAACAGTGTCAGGAGGAAGCCACTCATCCCGTCGACCAGGGCGAGCCGTTGTGACTTGACTCGCTCCTACGGAATCGGAGTCTGGAATCTACCCTTCGCGCTGTTTAAGTACTCTAACGATGCGCGGTGCTCGGGGATTTCCGGAAACGTGAGGAAAAGGAGACGCACAAGTTCTTCTTTGCAAGTCGATAAAGACAAGAATCTGTCCGCAAACTGATCGGCCATTTCCAACAGCGCGTGCTTCTTCGCGAATGATCTTGCGATGTCAACAAATGGAGAGTCAGGAAGAACGTGCCGTAAAAACGTCCAGTGAAGACCGATCGCAAGTCGTCGCTCGCCCTCGGGTATATTGGGCAGATCCGAACATACGGTGCGCATCACCGCTTCCCAGTGTTCGCGGCGCTCCGGATGAAAGTTGAGTTCTACTGGAACGATAACGACGTGCTCGAGCGCATTATCGATGCTGCCAAGTACATCGGAGAAATGCTTGTCCCATGGCACGCGATCCGATAAGGCTAGCTTTGGAACGCCCTCTATGAGAAACCGGTGGGCATGCAGTACTTCATGGCGAACCGCTCCATCGGGAAAGTAACCGTTGGTGGGCGCAAAGAGCTGAATCCTCCCGGCCTCAATGGTTACCGCGAGGTGACCCAGACCACCAGGCCCGGCGTCATTCTGTCGGGGATCGAGTACTACAGAGATGTCCAGGCCAGCACCTTCCTCCACCTCAAGGATGAACTGTTGGACTGGCCTGCTGAGACGGGCTAGATACTCTGGCTGCATATGTCGATGATGGTGGAGTCTCGACCCTTGCGTCTGGAAACAGGCTTGCAGGAGTCCACTAAGTGCGAACGTCCACTTCTGCCAACGCCGCGGAAAAAAAATACTTAAAACTCGCGCACGCGCAAAGGTCCCGGGGATATCGGTTTCCAGCGAATGGTCCGAAAGTTTCACTACCCCCCCCGGGGGGGGTACCGTCCCATGCTCTCCACGTGAGCCGTAGGCAAAAGTAGCGGGGACGCGGGGACAAGCGGGGACACTCAAGTAAGTCACTGAATCGAAGCGCTGAATCTGTCCCCGCATACCAAAATGTCAGCGAGGACCAGGCGGGGACTGCGGGGACACATGACCTCGCTTCGTTTGTCCCCGCATAGGAGATGGATTGGAGAATGCGGGGACTAGATGCGGGGACGGAAAGCACCTGTCTTCTCTTGGCGTTACGAACTTGTCCCCGCTGCCCCGCTGTCCCCGTTGGCTTAGTAGCTCTCCGATGACGGGTCTCTGACTTCGCCGGATCCTCCGAGCACCTCGCCGTCCTCACGCGTCTCCCAGATGCTCGGCAGGATGACGTAACAAGAGGGCGTACCTCCCATGCCGGGAAGGCGAACCTTCTG
>DATEEI010000086.1:0-3665 GCA_035281225.1 Vicinamibacterales bacterium | reverse complement strand
CCAGATCGTCGGCGTGGCCAAGACCGCCAAATACCTCTTTATCGCCGAACCGCCGTCGGACTTCGTCTATCTGCCGTACCGCCAGCGCAAACCGCAACGGATGATCATGCTCACGCAGTCTGCCGGCGATCCGGCATCGCTCGCGGCCCCCTTGCGCGAGGTCGTCCGGGGCCTCGACGTCAATCAGCCGATCTTCAACGTGAGGACGATGGAGGAGCTCTACCGGATGCGGGCGGTGAGCATCTTCAACGTGCTGATCACGATGGTCGGCTCGATGGGCCTGATGGGTCTGGGCCTCGCCATCGTCGGACTCTACGGCCTCGTTGCATACGCAGCGACCAGGAGGACGAGAGAGATCGGGATCCGCATGGCGATCGGGGCCAACCGGACTACGGTGTTGCGGATGGTACTGAGACAGGGGGTCGTGCTGGCGCTCGTGGGACTCGTCGTGGGCCTGGTGGCGAGTGTGGGCGCGGGAGGGTTGCTGGCGGCGGCGTTTCCGCAGGGGAACGATCAGAGGGACGTGCTCGCGCTCGTGCTGGTCACTCCGATCGTGCTGGCGGTGACCGTTCTGGCGGCGTACATCCCGGCGAGAAGGGCTTCGAGGGTTAATCCCATGCAGGCATTGAGGTATGAGTGATGGCTTCCGATCAGGCCTAACGTCGGCGATCAGGCGGCGGGAGTTCGTCCCGCCGCCTAAAATTATCCTGCGCATCGTTTATGACATCCAGACGACCGCGCTGCCTTGCCTCCTCGAACAGCCTCGTGTGAAGGTGGCTATGCCTGTGGCGCGCGGACCATGCCCGTACCGATGTCGAATGCGTCGAACCCAGTCTTCATCTTCTCGGTCACACCCGACGCCAGCAGTCGATGGGTGACGTGTGCCGTGGTGAACGGTCCCATTGCTTTGACCTTCTCGGCCCAGAGGGCCGCAACCCCCGCGACGTGTGGGCAGGCCATGCTCGTGCCGCTCATCGTGGCGAGCCCGCCGCCTGCCTTGGCTGAGACAATGTTCACGCCAGGCCCGGAGATGTTGGCGCCGGTGTTACTGAAGGTCGCGACAATGAAGCCGCCGGGGTCTTCTCCGAGGGCCGCGACCGACACGATCCCGTCGCTCACCGCGGGCGGGCTCACCGCGATCTCGAAATCCGGATTGATCTGCCGCTCGCTTTCGTTGCCCGCGGCGGCGATGATCAGGGTCGGCTGGCTGAACTCGCTCGAGGCTCGAATCAAGGCAGCCAGCCGCTCGAAGAGCTGCACGTTGAGACGGTAGCCCTCGAGTGCGCGCGAGGTGGCTAGTGGCGCCGGGAGTCCCTGGCCAATCAGGCGCTCCACCAGACCAGGAAAGTCCATGCCCAGGGACATGGAGATGACGTTGGCGCCATTCTGCGCCGCCCATTGAATCGCATTCACGATCGAATCGCTCGAGCCGCCGTTTGCGCCCAGCACCTTGCCGATCAATGCCTTGTTCGCCCCCCTGGCGACACCGATGCGCATGCCTGCGACGTCCCGACCGAAGATGGTGCCGGCGCAATGCGTGCCGTGACCGTGCGAGTCACCGTCGCCTTCGCCGGTGAAATCCTTCTGCACCACGTTCACCCCGGCGAACGCTGGATGCGCGGCATCTATACCGGTGTCCAGAACGGCGACCACGATGCCATTACCGGTAAAAGGCGAGGTGTCCGCGCCCACGGCGCTCACGCCCCACGCCGTTCCACCCGCGGCCGGTGTTGCGTTGCCAGTCTCCTTCGGTTCGATCAACTTCATCGGGACAGCGGGAGCGACCGCGACGACGTCGCGTTCGCGTGTGACGCTGGAGAGCTCCTTGCGGGATAGGTCCGCGACCTCGACCGAGACTTCCGGCGGGGAAACGTCGAAAGGAATCGCGCCGCCCATGCGGTCGCGAGTCGAAGGTTGTGAACCGCGTAGAATGATATGTTTTTGTCCCATCGTTAGCTCCCCCCTCGCCGCTAGTCCTGAATCACTAAATTGACTGCCTGCTCTTGACTGTGAAGCGCACAGTGAACTTCTCGCCGGTCACGCTGGGTCAATTTGAATGTCGACGAAGTCCCTGCCTTCTGCGACGAATTCGAGGTCGGTGCGCAGAGGCTGAGGGCTGTCGAGAAAGTCCCGCTCGTACTTCTCAAAGAATTTGTTTTTCTTGGCTTTTGTAGTAATCCAGATCGTCTTCGGATCGATGCCCTTTTGTTTCAGCAAGGCGCCGTAGTCGCGGGCATTGCTCACGCGCCGCGCGATATCGACGAGCAGCTTGCTTGCGGGAATCGGGTTGTAGAACTCGCGCTCGGTCGATGCAATTGCCGTTGCCGTTGCCTTTTTGCCCGCTTTCGGGACCGGCAGGATCGTGTCGAGAACCGTATAGATACCGTCCTTGCGGGCCGTTTTCGTTTGCGGCTGTTCCGCGAGAGGCGGTGGCGTGGCGTTGATGCTGCCGTGGTGACCGATCTTCAGGAAGTCAACCGGATCCTTGAGGTGGGTCTTGCGGTGCTTCTCCCACATCACGTTCCAGCTGCCGTTGTGCTTGCGTTCCTTGAACTCTCCGTCCCACTCAGCATCGCCGACAAACAACAACCGTCGTTTCTTCCAGACGATCAGGAGGACGACGCTGAGGTTGTTCTGAATCGATGATTCTTTCGCGGCAAAGGCGAGGCCGTTGGACAGCATCCGCGACTGCAACACGCGGAAGTCGGTCGCGCTGATGCTCGCCGGCTGCGGCCCCGTCGAACCGCTGGCGCCTGCGCTGTCGCGGGGAGCGAGCGAGCCTGAAATACCGCGGAATCCTTTGAGCGTCGCGTCGAGCTCGTCGCCAAGGTAGAACCCATCGATGTCCTCCTCGGGCGCCAGGATGTGGATGTCAGTATCTTTCGGCAGATCCAAGTCGTGTTTCATGCCGGAGTGCACGAATCGCGGCGCGATGCCATTCGCGGCTGGCAACGTTTCCATCAACAGCTTGTCGGCGGCGTCGTTGCTGACGCCGTAGGTCGCCGCCAGCATCTCGACTTCGTCGCTCAGTGCCATTCCACTATTCGCCAGCGTGCGCATCGCCTCGGTCGCAAACGCGCGGAGGCTGTTCACCCCCTTCGCCTGCGGGTGTTTCGGATCCATCGCGACGCTGAGCCAGATATTCTTGACTTGAATCTTGTCGAATAGTTGCGGATCGAATCCCTTGATGTGGTCTTCGTGGCGATGCGTGGCCACGATCAGGTCGAGCCGCTTGGTTCCTGGTTTCGACCCGGCGGGCAATTCCGTCCGCAGCTGATCGACCGCTTTTTTCAAGAGCTCGTCACTGCCCTTCTTCCCGCAATCGATCAGCATGTTGAAGCCGCCGTCCGCTCCGGGGATGCGCACGTAGATGCAATCGCCGCAGCCGACGTTGTACGCCCTGATTAGAAGCTGATCTGCCATTGCCGATCTCCCGTCTGTTCCATCTGTGTGTCTTCTGAGAGATGCAGGTGTGGCGACAACTGGAACCGCACCAGCGCGCCATCATCGTCCACCGTCATTGGCGGCACCATCGACCCGATCAGGCCGTGCGCCGATCCGACGATGCCGCCGACGCGACCGGCGGCAATTTCACCGGCGAGGTAGTCGAGCATCGCGTCGCGGCGGGCCGTTCCCTCGGCGACAGCGGCGTCCCACATTTGGCG
>DATEEI010000085.1:0-41245 GCA_035281225.1 Vicinamibacterales bacterium | reverse complement strand
AACGCGGCCGGAACGTGCGAGAACCGCGTCGCGCAGTGCCTCTAGTTCAGTTTTACTCGACGCATCGGCAGCGTAAAACCAACCGCTCCCACCCGCTGCGCCGATCTTCGCGACGCGTGAGTCCGCTTTTGCCCGATCGCGGCCGACGATCACGGTTTCCGCGCCTGCGCTCGCCAGGCCTTCGGCCATTGCGCCGCACAGCTCGCCTGTGCCGCCGATGACGACCGCGACTTTGCCGTGAAGTGAGAAGAGCGAGCTCAGAAAGTCAGCGGACTTTTGATTGGACACGGGACCGTATCATAGCAAGATAGCGCGGAGGCAACGACGCATGGTATCGGGGATCGCTCACATCGGCATCACCGTCATCGATTTCGACAGGATGCTTGGTTTCTATCGTGACGTGCTGGGTTTGACGGTCGATTCGATCGTGCCCCAGCCGGACGGGGGGCGACGCGCCTGTCTGCGCGGAACCGAGAGGGAAACCATCGAGATCATCCAGCATCGGGATCCCAAGCCACATCAGGGGCGAGATCTTTCGAGGACGGGAATTCACCACTTCGGCTTCGTCGTGGAGGATGTTCATGGATACCTCCAGCGGCTCGAGCGGTTGGGCGTTGAGATTGACGGCGACGTCACTCCCAACGCGAAGGGCGATCTGGTCGTGCAGTGCTGGGATCCGGAAGGCAACCGGCTGCATTTCACGCAGCTTGCCCTTACGCACAAGCCATGAACCCTCATCGCGGTTGCTGGCGTTGCTCCGGACGCTGCGGTCGCTCGACCGGCTGAGGACGCTGGGGCGCTTCGGGGCGGTTCGGGCGTTCGACGGCCGTCCCCGGTCGCATCGTCGCTGGCCGCTCGACCGGCTCGACGCGTCTCTCGCGAAACAGCTGCTCCGGTCGATCGCCGCGCGCAATGGCATCCCGCAAATCGCGCAGGCTGGCGCGGCCGGTCCGATAGTCCCCTTCGCGCCGCTTCACTTCGCGGCCGAGATCGAGAATTTGGTGCGACAGAAATCCCTGCTTCATCCCCTCGACTATCACCCCGGTGCCGTCCGCCACCGACAATTTCGCTTCCTTGATGAACGACAGCCCCTTCGCCGCGCTTGCGAGGTCGTCGGCGGATATGGGCGGCTTTCCGGAAGCCTGCGATTGTCGGTTGAGCTCGCGAACCTCATCGAACGTCATTCCACTCCCGAACGATTCGGCGAGTAGCGTGACAGCGGCATCGCGGGCCGGCCGCCCGGTGGCAGGGTACATCTCGCGAACCATCCGATCGGCGTTTTCCAAATGCAGCGTCATCTGCCGAACGACCAGCTCAATGCGCTGCGGAGGAACGCCTTTCGCCAGGCCCTCACGAATCTTGTTGCTGATTGGAGCAGCCGGAAGACCTCTGGCCGCCGCGTCATCGGCCAGGCGACGAAGATCGTCCACCGATTGAGCCAGGCTGGGATGTGGAACAGCGAAGGTCATCCCAATGAGGAGAAGCGCCACGCGCAATCGCGTCTTCAATCTCATGCTGCTACCGCTCCGGTGACCGGACGACCACGATTCCATTCCTCGATCCGAATCCATCTTCCGCGTAGTCTTCGGCGAGCGGAGGGCTGATCCACCGATCGCCATTCACGACATACATGAAGAGGTGCTCGCCGGGAGGCAGCGGCACCACCGCAATCCACACTCCGGGAGTGTTCGTGGGCGCCAGCGGATGTGACACCGTCGACCACTGGTTGAAACTGCCGGCCAGGGCCACGCTGCGAGCGTCGGGATGCGCCAGTACAAAACGTACGCCGTCCGGGGTCACCGCTGGAGCCACGGGGCCCAACGCCGATGCGCACGACCCGCACGCGGCGATGGCGACAATCGTCATCACGAACGGCATCAACAGCAGACGCATGACGAAGGGAGACTAGTTGAGGCGCGGCCGCCATGCAACGTCTCACAGCGGCGCTCCGGTAGGTGCAGAAGGCGGCCTCACGTCGAGCACCGCGTTGCGCGATCCAAACCCATCTTCATTTTGCTCGGCGGCAAATGGATCCGCGATCCATTGCTGTCCGTCGACGACGTACATGTATTCGTAGCGTCCGGGCTCGAGGGGGATTGTGACCGTCCACGCACCGTTCGAGGTCTCCGCGAGCGGCGCAGGGGTCCAGCCATTGAAGTCGCCTGCCACCTGAATAGTCTTGGCTCCCGGATGCACGATCACCAGACGAACGAGCACGATCGAAGGTGACGGCACAACGGCGACCGGCGCAGGTGTGCCGCCAGGCGGAGAGAAGCGTCTCCCCAGCATGCTGCCGTAGATTCCTCCGGCGACGAGCAGAACAACACAGACGCCGGCGACGGCCGTCGCAAGATTCCACTCGAGCGCGCGCGGAGCCCAGAGAGCATCCATCAGGCGCTGCCAGATGGGGCGCGGACGCTCAGTGCCGGCCATGACGCGCGCGGCGAAGTCATCAGGCACTGCCGGTCGCTCGAGATTCGCGGTGTGGAGTAGCAGGCGTTCGAGATCGATCACCCGCTGCCGTAGCGGCTCGTCCCGCCCGAGCCGCGCGATGAAGTCGAGACGCTCTTGCGCGGACAGTTCCTGGTCGAGGAATCGCTGCACGAGCAGCTCGCTGTCGGATGTCAGTTCGTTCATCGGTAGACCCCGTCAAGATGTGCCAGCGACCGGCACAGCAGATTTCGGGCCTTGTACACGCGCATCTTGAGCGTGTCCCGGTTCACGCCCAGGATGGCGCTCATCTCATCGTAGTCCAGGCCTTCTACGTGCTTGAGCACAAACGATTCGCGGTAAAGCGGAGGCAACGCCTGGATGCCTCGATCGAGCGTGCCCGCGAGCTCGACGCGCTCCAGTTCCAGCAGCGGTGTTTCCGCGCTGGCGATTTCCCAGGCAATGTCGCTTTCATCGCCGGAGGCGTCGAGAGAAACCGTTTCGCTGCGGCGGCCTCTCAGCGAGTCTCTGCACTTGTTCACCGCGATTCGATAGAGCCAGGTCGAAAACTTGGCGCCGAACTGAAAGCGCGACAGCGCCTTGTATGCGGCGATGAAGGTTTCCTGCGCGACGTCCTCCGCGTCGGCTGTCGGCCCCAGCATTCGTTTCGTGATGCTGAGAATCGAAGGAGCGTGACGCGCGATCAACATGCCGAAGGCCTCTCTGTGACCGCGCTGCGAGGCGCGCACGAGCACGGTGTCGTCTGCTCCGGCATCGAGTGCCATCAGCTGCTAGAAGCGCCGGCTTGCGCCGAACGTGATGCCGCGGTCTGGAGCGCCGTCGGACAACCCGACCTCCGCCGCCACCTGGAACCGCCAGCCGCTGGCACTTCTCAGTGCCACGGCCGCCAGAATGTCGCGCGAGCTTGTGAACCCTCGCACGATGGAGCTGTACGCTTCGAAGAAGACGCTCAGGTTGACGACTCCGTTGGCGAGATCCTGCCCGATTCCGACGTCGTACGACCAGCTGTTCCTGAAATCGGCGCCTGCCGGCTTGCCGATGTTGGTGTACCCACCGTCCACCATTGCGACGAGGCCCCGGCCCACGGTTCGGCTGACTTCCACGCCAATTCCCTCATCGGGGCGGCCGGTACCGAGACCGTGTGCCGCGCTGGCGGTCGGCGTCTTGAGATGCGCGCGAATCGCAATCGTCGGTATCCACCCGCGTTCGTCAATCAGAAAGTAGCGGCCGCGTACAACCACATCGCCCAAACCACAGTTGGTCGTCTCCCGTGCGGGCGTCGCAGTGGCAGTCGCGGGAGCGGTGCCGGCGCGCGTGGTCCGCTCGATAGTTCGCGATCGATCGGTCGGCGCACCTGTTGTCCTGCCGTTCGTCTGCTCCGTTCGGACCGGCGATCCGTTCACGACCGTCACGTTGCCGGTCCCAGTGATGCAGAGGAAGGGGAAGACAAGCGTGAGATCGCCGGAGTCGAACAGCCGTCGCGCGATGATCGGGGTGTACACGATCTCCGTCCGCTCATCGGTGCCGTACTTGCCGGTTGAAAAACTGGGCGCGGTACCAACCTGCCACCGCTCATCGGCGGCGCTGCTGACACACGGGATGGTCGTCAGTATCAGCAGCGCCCACAACACGCGCAACGCCATGTGCATCAGCCTCGTGACGGTCGATCGGGCCGCTCTGGACGGTCGGGCCGTTCCGGTCTTTCCGGGCGCTCCGGACGTTCTGGTCTTGCGGGCCGTTCCGGTCGTTCCGGACGCGAGGGCCTCTCGGGCCGGTGGATGCGCTCCCGTCGCCGTTCGGCTCGCTCTCGTCGTTCGAGCCGACGCAGTCGCTCTCGATGAAGTCTCCGCTCGCGGCGCTCGCGCCTCTCCGGCTGCTCAACGCTCACAGGGCTCACGGGGCTCACCGGACCTTCCGTTTGCGACGCTTGCGCCAGCGCCGGCATCGTGTCAATCGACACGATCGAGCCCGCGACCAGCAGCGCGAGAATAGCGTGTGCTTTCTTCATCCCTCCTCCTTATCGGTTTGTGGCCAATCGGGCCTGACATGCCCTTTACCTTCTTAGACGAGGGAAAGCGCCCGGCGTAAACTGGGGGCACAAGACCATGATCAAACGTCTGGTGCACGTCGGCCTCACCGTGGCCGATCTCGAGACAATGCTGCATTTCTACACGAGCGTGCTCGGGCTGGCAGTGACGTTCGAAACGCCCCACCCCCAGGGGGGATCGGTGTTCTACCTGAATGGCACCGGTGGCGAGTCGATCGAGCTAATTCACTTCACCACTCCGAAGCCGCATGACGGGCGCGACATGCATCGGACCGGCCTGCATCATTTTGGGTTGCTCGTCGAGGACGTACGCAAAGAGACTGAACGGCTCAAGAGCCTTGGCGTAGAATTCGACGGGAGCGCGTTCTGGGATCCGGAGGGGAACCGGATTCATCTGATCCAATTGCGTTAGGCTTGTTCGCGAGGAGGCTCGACATGGTCCGCTATTCGTTCGTCGCAGGCATTGCGGTCGTATTGCTCGTGTGGTCGTCGCCGCTGTTCGGCCAAGCACTGAATAGCCTGACGCCGCAGGAGATGGCGCAGGGATGGCAGCTCGTGTTCGACGGCAAGACGCTGACAGGTTGGCACTCGTCGGTCCCTGCTCCGCCCAGCGCCGGCGCGCCACCGGCCGCGCCCGCGGTACCACCGCCGCCCGGCGCCCTTCAGGCGATCGGATCGAATCCGTCGGCGTGCACCACCGCACAAAGGGGAGCCGCTGCGACCGTGCCGCCCGGCGCTTCGCATTGGGAAGTCGTGAATGGCGTGCTGAGGCCGTGTGGTGAGCCCACGGGTTATCTGACGTCCGATCAGAGCTACAGGAATTTCGTGCTCTCGATCGAATTCAAAACCGGTGCAGATACCAACAGCGGTGTATACATTCGTTCTCCGAAGGAGACCGGCGGCTACGAAGTCAACATTTGGCGACAGCAGCCCGCCGGCTACCACACCGGCTCCATCGTGGCGACGGCAAAGACCGCGAAGGACTACAGCTACAAACCCGATCAGTGGAATCACTATCAAATCACCGCCGACGGCGATCGCCTCGTCATCGTCCTGAACGGTGAGACCACACTAGATATACGCGACGCGAAATTCCCGGAAGGCCACATCCGGCTTCAGTACCAGCAGTGGCCCATCGAGTTCCGGAACATCAAGATCCGCCCGCTGCCCTGAAGGGGGCCGTGGCGCAGGGGATCGCTGCGCTAAATGTCGCTTGCTTGACGCCGCGTCCGGACAGGCGTAACGTCGAGAGTACGCCTAAGACGCCCACCGGCGTCGCGGGGGACCCAACGTCGCGAATCAACGCGACCGGGGCGAATTCCGCTGGAACCCGACACCGGGTCGGTGGATAGAGCAACTCCAAGCTCGAGCCCGTCAGCTAACCTCGCCGGCGTGTGGAGGTCTGCTGTGGTCCGCCTGTTCCTCTCGATTCTCGTCCGTGTTGTCCCCGTTCTCCTCGCCGCGTTCCTGCTATTCGGATTCGTCGTCTGGATGCTCGGATCGAGTAACCCGTACACGCCTGCCGGCTACGTGGGTTACCTCACGAAAGGCGCTGTCTTCGGCAAGAGCCGTTTCTACGGCGTGCAAATCGGGCCGACATCGCCCGGCCGCACGTGGCTTCTCGGCGTTACCAACGTGAGCGTCACACCCTACACATACACCGAAGACTTCGTTGCGGACCACGCGGTGCTCAGCCGCGACAACCTGAAGATCTCGTTCGCCGTGCACACCGTGTGGCGGGTGGACGAGACGAAGATCCCGCTGTTCATGGAGCAGTTCAGCACGACGGTCGCCAACGGAAATACAGAGAAGTCGCCGGACGCCATCGTGAAGGTCGCGTACGGGCACTACGTTCGCGAGCCGCTGCGGACGTACGCGCGCGACGAGGTGCAGCGCCGCAACGGTCTGTCAGTGAAGGACGAGCTGATCCCGATCGGGCAGGCCGTGTTGAGCCGCGTTCAGCAGTACGCCGCTTCCAGCCCGTTCCTCATCAGCAGCGTGGTCGTGGGAAACGTCCAGTACCCCTCCCAGGTGGCCGATGCTGTCTCGCAGAAGCTCGCCGCCACCCAGGAGCTCGAGCGCAAGGACACCGAGATCGCGATCGAACGGAAGGAGCGGACGAAGCGCGAGGTGCAGGCTGCGGGCATTGCGAATGCCATGCAGATCATCCGCGGTCAGCTGAGCTCGCTCTACATCCAGCACGAGGCGATCGAGGCGCAGAAGCTGATGGTGAATTCGCCGAACCATACGACGGTTTACATCCCTGTTGGTCCGATGGGCGTCCCGTTGACCGGGACGTTCGCCGCGCCCGGTGCGCAGGCTCCGCCGCGAGGTGGTGTGTCGGTGCAGTGATGCGGCAGCGAGGGCGTTTGAGACGTACGTAGTGTCCGGCTTTAGCCGGACTTCGGTGCAAGGTCCGCCTAAAGGCGGACACTACGTACTTGTCGAAACTGCTCTAGGCGTGTCTTTCAATCCAGAATCCCGAGTTCTGTGAGGATCGCGCGACTAATCTGGATCCGCTCCGAAAACGCCCGCCCGTAGTCTTTCGCGCCGATCTCTAACGCGAAGTAGTACACGGCGTCAGCCTTCTCAACATATCCGACATACCAGTTTGCGGTGTCCAGACCAGAAGGCTGACAGGCGCCCGTCTTCGCGCTGAGGCGCCATGACGGCGTCTGCTCGGCGAGCATGATGTCCTTCGTGAGGGTCGTCGTACTCGGTGAAACACCAAGTCGCCCTTCGTAGAATCGTTTCAGGAAATCGACCTGCTCGTTCGCTGAGATGCGCAAAGAACCGTCGACCCAGTATGGACTGCCGATCTTGCCGAGGCCTCCGGTTGTGTCGGTATTGCCGTACTGAAACTGTCTCACGAACCGATCTTCGGCCGGCATACCAAGCTGTCGCGCCAGGGCCTGGTAGTACCAGAGAGCCGAGGCCTTGAAGGCATCTCGGAGGGTGAAGTCTCTCGCCCAGTTTCTCTGCTGGTTCAGAGTCGGATCGTACTTCAGGGTGAATGTGGGATCGGGCGCCGCTCCCGACTCCAAGAGGATCGCCGTGTGCGGAATCTTGAACGTCGAGCAGGGCGCAAACCGCTGCGCCGCGCGTGCGGGGTTGTGGCGGATGTACGCGCCCGTCGCGCCGTTGAGTAACACGAACGTCCCGTCGAGTCCCTCGAAATGACGACTCAGGTCGGGAACGGTCGGTGCACCCTGAGCAGCGATCAAAATAGGAAGTGTCAAGAGAAGACACGCGAGACGCATGGGCGCAGCAATTGTACGCGCACTGGGAAGTTGAGCGTGCTCGACGAACCGGAGGCGTCGTCCAATTCTCGAGCTATCAATGCTCCCGCTCTTGAAGGGGCAGCTCTTCGACATTCGTCATGAACATGTCAGATGCCACGGGACCGCTCTTATGCCATTTGTTTCCGCTCGGCGGCAGACACACAATGTCCGCTCCAGGCCCCTTCACACGTCTATTCATTGCAAGGCCAAACAAAGAAGGAGGAGTTCCCGATGAGTGAGTATCTTTTCTTGTATCGTGGCGGTAACCACCCGACCTCTCCCCAGGAAGGGCAGGCGGTCATGCAGCAGTGGATGACGTGGCTGCAGGACCTCGCCAAGCAGGGGCACGTCAAGGATAAGGGCCAGCCGCTGGAGCCAGGGGGCAAGGTCGTCGCCGGCCGGGCGAGGACGGTCACCGACGGTCCGTTCGCGGAAGCCAAGGATCTCGTAGGCGGCTACACCCTCGTCAACGCGAAGAGCCTGGATGAGGCAGCGGAGCTGACGAAAGGTTGCCCGATCTTCGACGGCGGCGGATTGGTCGAAGTGCGCCCGGTCATGAAGATGTAGGGCGGCGGCAGTGGAACCGGTCGAGTCTCTCTTCCGGCACGAGTGGGGCCGCACGGTGGCGGCCCTCACTCGTGTCTTCGGCGTCCACAACCTGTCCCTTGTCGAAGATGTGGTCCAGGATGCGTTTTGCCGCGCGATGGAAGTCTGGAAGTTCCGCGGCATGCCGGAGCAGCCCGCGGCGTGGCTGATGACGGTGGCCAAGAACCGGGCGCTGGACGTGCTTCGGCGCGAACGCACCGCCCGTACGTTCGCACCGGAGCTCACACGGCTGCTGGAATCGGAATGGACGCTGGTTCCGACGCTCGACGAACAGCTCGCGCCCGACGCGGTCAAAGACGACCTGCTGCGGATGATGTTCTCCTGCTGCGATCCCCGCTTGCGCGAGGAGTCGCAGGTGGCGCTGGTGCTGCACATCCTGTGCGGCTTCAGCGTCGACGAGGTGGCAGGCGCGTTCTTCGCCACGCATGCGGCGATCGAGAAGCGCCTGACGCGCGGCAAGAAGGTGCTCGCGCAATCGTCGCGACTGTTCGACGTCGCTGATGCGACAGAGTTCGCCGCACGCCTGCCGGCGGTCCTCCGAGCGCTGTACCTGCTGTTCAACGAGGGGTATCACGGCGCCTCGGCCGAGTTCGTCGTGCGGGCGGAGCTCTGCCGCGAGGCGAGGCGGCTGGTCGGGCTCCTGCAGACACACCCGCTGGGATCGACGCCGGCGACCGATGCGCTCGCCGCGTTGATGTGCCTCAACGCCGCGCGGCTTCCCGCGCGGACGGACCCGGCGGGCGACCTGCTCGCCCTGGGCGATCAGGATCGGACCAGATGGGATCGGGGACTGATGGACGAGGGGGAGCACCTGCTCCAGCGTTCGGCCAGAGGCCCGGAGCTGACGGCCTATCATGTCGAGGCGGCCATCGCCTGGGTCCACGCCAGTGCCGCGCGCACCGAGGACACCGAGTGGGCGCGGGTCGTCGCACTCTACGACATGTTGATGACCGTTCGCCCATCACCGATCGTCGCGCTGAATCGGGCCATCGCGGTTGCGCAGGTGGACGGACCCGAATCGGGGCTCCGAGCGATTGAGGCTATCGAGCATCGCGAGCGGATCGCGAAGTATCCGTTCTTCCCGGCGGCGCTCGGCGAGCTGGAGCTTCGCGCCGGACGACCCACGTCCGCGCGGCGGCACTTTCGCGACGCGCTACGACTCGCGCGCAATCCTGCCGAGCGGCGCTTTCTGCAGCAGCGGGAGATCGCCTGCGCCGCGGCGCCGTCTATCTGACTCTGACAGCAGACGTAAGGTCTTGCTTATCGCTCCGCCGACTCCTGCGTGAGCTGATGCACGCGCTGGTGAGAGAGTCCCAGGAGGCGCGCGGTATCGCGAGCGCTCATCTTCAACCGCCCTCCGCGCAAGACGCGCACGGCTCGTCGAGCGGCCTGGGCCGCGCGCCGGTCTTCATCGGCCGCCCTCTTGCGAAGCGTCGCATAGGCGCGAAGCGCCCTCGCGGCGCCTGAGGGCAGTCTTACATCATCGACGATCTTTGCGCGACGCGCGCCGTCGACGAACAATTCCATCGCCTCGACTATGCGGCGGCGGGCTTCATTGACCGTGCGGCCCTGCGTGTGGCAACCCCGCACGCCGCGCACCGAAGCGACCCACCAGCCTGACTCATCCCGTTCATACGCGACACGGTAGGTTTTCACGATTTCTTCAGCCATCCCTTTCCAAGGCACCGCTCCAGATCCCGCTCAATGCGGCGGAGCAGGCCAGGTCCGATGTCTTCACCCGCGTGGACCGGCACTGTCGTGACATGTGAGCCTCGTTGTCGGGTTTCCACGCAACCGAAGGACCTGAGCAAGCGCCGGAGGCCCTTCGCGGTCACGGGACCAGCATAGCCGAGGAACAATAGAACTGTCTAATCTGCTAGACGGAACGAAAAGCCGTGTATCGGCACGCGCTGGCTATTTGATGAGCGCTCTCCATCCCAACACGATGCCGAACTCGCGGGGCGCATGATCCGCACGGACCTCTACGAGGGCCAGACCTGCCCGTCGACGGATGCGGCCGACACGCACCTGCCGCACATCGGCTACTACGAGTGCTTCAAGCCGGCCAGCTGACAGCAAACACCATTCGGTGACTGAAATCCTGCCGGCACCGCGTGCCGGCAGGCACCGAGCTGCGCGACCTCATTTGAGAAGCGCCTGCCAGTCGAGAACCAATCGAATCTCTGTCGGTCGCGACGGCATCGCGGGATCCAGGTAGTAAATGCGTCCATCGGCCGCGACGTCGTACTGCGTGTTCGAGTGCCCAGTGCCAATCGTCACCGGCAGCTCCACGGACGCACCGAATCGCAGGCCGCCGTCCCTCTCCTGCACGGATACTTTCCGAAGCCGACCGGTGGGTTCGACCCAATACAGCGCCCGTCCGTCCCGTTGCCACACCACTTGATCGCCGCCTCCTGTTGAGACCGTGTAGCGGCGCACCGATCCGTCGACACGGCGAATTGATACCTCGGGGCGCCCGGTCTCATCCGACACATATGCGATCCACCGTCTGTCCGGCGAGAGCCGCGCGTCTCGCTCGTTGAAGCGCGTCTCCAGTAGCGGCCTGGAAGTGCCACCAGTCGCAACCGCGATCGCCCAGACATCGGTGCCGCTCGCTTCATACGAATTCACGACGAGCTCGCGACCGTCGGACGACCAGTCCGTTGGCTCGCAGTACACCCGCGGGCACTCCACATCCTGCGATGCGCCAGATCCATCTGCGGCAACGAGTCGCAGATGGCCTGGTTTATCGAGGTCGTACAGATACGCGAGACGCAGCCCGTCCGGAGACCACACGTGCCCGAGATCCCTGCCCGGTGTCGTCGTCACACGAGTGCGCGTTCGGCGTGCCAGGTCCTGCACCCAGATGTCGGCGCCCTCGTGCAGTTCGATCTGCAACCAGGCCATACGTGTCCCGTCGTGGGAGATGCGCGGCCATTGCTGCTCCTGGCGATCGTTGATCAGCGACGGTCCGCTGCCGTCCTGCCTTATTACCTTGATCTGGCGGCCCGCTGCGAGCTGCGAGGCATAGGCAAGCACGCTGGAAGACGCGCCGATCGCCGCCGGGTGGAAGAAAGTTTCGCTGCCCGCCTCCATCGAGAGTGGCTGGGCGGGTCCGACGGTCGCTCGACGAGCCGGGTCGAATCGCTGCGCTTCGATCCGGCCGTTGGCTACATAAAGGAGTACGCCTTGCTCCTGGCCGAAGGTTGGCGCATAGATCGCGTTTGAATCGACGGCGAGAATGCGCTTGCGCCCCGCTTCCGTGGTGCCGAGGGCGCCGACAAACACACCACGCCCTTCGGTCGCGCCCGCGCGGACCTGATAGAGAAAGCTCCGTCCGTCCGGCAGAAGCCACGGAAAACGATGCTCGGCGCGATCGCCCAAGAGCATCGTCGCCGGCTTGGGAACACCACCGGCGGCAGGTAAGGCGAAGAGTGAGGGGTTGAAGCTGGCACCGTAGACGATCCAGCCGTCACTGCTCCATGCGCCGCCGCGCTCCATGCGACGATTACCGACGCCGGTACGGTTGTCATCGGCAACGACGACGGGCGCGCCGCCCGTCGTGGAGACCTTCATTACCCGTCCACGCGCGAAAAATCCGACCCATTGGCTGTCCGGCGACCAGAAAGGTTGCCGCGCGCCTTCGCTGCCATCGACAGGCTGCGCGTCGAACGCATTCAGAGGTCGAATAAAGAGGCGACTGCCCTCCGAATTGGCCCCCACAAATGCGACCCGACGGCCGTCGGGGGAGACCGCCGGAGCTGAGGCGAGACCCACTCCCGCAGGGAGGGCCCAACTGAATCGGGTGACGTCGGTACCAGCCGTCGAACGATCTCCACGCGGCACGACCGTCCAGAGCGCTCCAGCCACTGCCGCAACCGCGAGTGCGAGACCCGCACGACGAGTCCACCGCGACGACGGTGGCGGGGCAGTCGTCACGCCGCCGGCCACGGTGCCAGGCATTGTGTTCGTCTGTTCGAGGGCCCACACCAGATCCACCGCAGACTGGAATCGCAGCTCCCGATCCTTCTGGAGCAGGCGCATGACGATCCGCGACAGGTCGAATGGCAGCGAGCGCGCGCCGTCGGTCAGGTCCGCCGGTTCAACCGTCAAGATCGCGTGGAGTGTCTCGATGGTGCTCGCGCGCTTGAAGGGCGCTGTTCCGGACAGCATTTCGTACAGCATCACGCCGAGCGCAAAGAGGTCGGCTCGCGCATCGGTCTCCTCGCCTCGCACCTGCTCCGGCGCCATGTATCCAGCGGTCCCCAGGATCATCCCGGTTATCGTGTCGGCACCGACCCTCTCCGTGTCGCTCGTACGCTGCAGCTTGGCTACACCGAAATCGAGAATCTTTGGCACTCCCGTGCGACCCAGGAACACGTTCTCGGGCTTCAGGTCTCGATGCACGATGCCCCGAGCGTGGGCGGCTGCGAGACCGCGTGCCACGCCAGCCGCGATCGCGACCACCTCCGCCACGCGCATCGCACCAGACTCGAGGCGCGTCCGAAGGCTCTGACCCTCGAGCAACTCCGACACGATGAACGGAGTGTCGCCATGGTTGCCGACGTCGTACACCGCCACGATGTTGGGATGGTTTAGCGCGCCGACCGCTCGGGCTTCGTCGGCGAAGCGCCGCAGCCGGCTGGGGTCATCGGACAGGTGTGGCAGCAACACCTTGATGGCCACATCTCGACCTAGACGATCGTCGCGAGCGCTCCACACTTCGCCGGCGCCACCGCTCCCGACAAGACCGAGCACGGTGTACGCGCCGATCCGCTCGCCAGATGCAAGCGTCCACCCGTGCGTGCCGACGACCTGGGCCAGACGTTCGAACGCCGACGCGGCCATGAATGCGCCCGAGGCGTTCTCCGCGGACAGCAGCGACAGCACCTCTGCCCGCAGCCCTTCATCGTCTTGCGTCTGGTCGTTCACGAAGGCGATTCGCGCGTTCGATGGCTGCTGTAACGCCTCGACGAAAATGCGATCGAGGCGCCGCCAGCGCTCAGCGTTCATGCGAGATTCCCGGACGTGAGGGACCTGTAGAGCCACGCGCGCGCGAACGCCCAATCGTTGTGGACGGTTCGGAGCGAGATGTCGAGCGTCTGTGCGATCTCTTCCATGGACAGGCCGCCGAAGAACCGGAGCTCCACGACGCGGGCCTTACGAGGATCTTCCAGTGCGAAACGTTCGAGGGCTTCATCCAGCGCGACGAGATCGGCATCGGGCTCGGCAGCGGCGATATCAATCCCATCGAGCGGCACGCGAACAGCGTGTGTGCCGCCGCGACGGGCCCGGCTCCGCCGTCGTGCGATGTCTACGAGAACCCGGCGCATCATCTGCGCAGAGACGCCGAAGAAGTGCCCGCGATTCTGCCAGCGCACCTGGTCCCAGCCAAGCAGCCGCAGGCACACTTCGTTGACCAGCGCTGTCGCCTGCAGGGAAGGCGTGCGCTCGCCGGCCAGTGAGCGAAGCGCCATTCGGTGTAACTCGTCGTAAACGAGTGGCACCACCTGTTCGAAGGCCCGCGTGTCGCCGTTGCTCCATGCGCGAAGCAAGTCGGTGAGCTGGCCGGACGAGCGGGAATCGGGTTGCTCCATGACTCGGCGGGACTGAGAGTCCCGAGTCTAGCAGACCCCTCCCGCGAGTGGGCTTTTGCCACGGACACATTGCGCCCCCCACATACCAATGCGCCACGAAGTCTCGAAACGTGCATCTTTGTTGCGCCGATCGCGCCTTACGAGTTGTGGGCAGTAGGGCTTTGCCCCCGGAACAAGCCCCAATTCATGACAGGAGCGAGGAGATGACCCAATTTGAGAAGAAGTGGAATCGATGGTGCGCTGCGCTGGCGGGCGTGGTGGCGGCTGTGAATGTAGGTTGCAACAGCAGCGCCAATCCGATGCAACCAACGCTATTGCAGGAGGTGCCGGGAACGACCCCTATCCAAAGAACGGATGGCGCCATCACCACCCGCAGCGCACTGCTGGCGGTGCCGTTCAAGGGGAGCCTTGAAGGTACGCAGACAATTACTCCGCTGCAGCCTCCGTTCATTTTCGTGAACGGTTCGGCAAGCGGCACTGCAGCGCATCTCGGTCAGTTCACGGTTGCCATCCCGCACACGGTGAACTTCATCACCCGTACCGGCGTGGGGACATACACGTTCACCGCGGCCAACGGAGACACGCTGACCGCCGACTTCACGGGGCAGGCGCAGGAGATCCCGCCGCTCGTCTCCATCGTGGAGCACGCCACGATAACGGGCGGCACAGGCCGCTTCGCGGGGGCTACAGGGACGTTCACCGTTGAGCGCAGCTTCAATCGGGACACCGGCGCTACCGAGGGCTCGTTCGAAGGGACGATTTCATCGGTGGGTGCCGGCAAGCCGTAAAGGAACATGGCGCAGGCGGCGGTTGAAAAACCGTCGCCTCTACCAGTGTAAAATGTGGATCCGCCAAGTGCTGATTTCACGTACACTTGCGGACTGCGGTGAGGTGGCCGAGAGGCTGAAGGCGGCGGTTTGCTAAACCGTTGTAGGGCCCAAAAGCTCTACCCAGGGTTCGAATCCCTGCCTCACCGCCAGTTATCCCCCCGGATTCATTGATCGTTTTGGCAGCGGGACCACCGTTGCCAACATATCTCCACAACTTTGATCGCCGGACGGCCGATCCAGCAGTCCGATCGCCGCGTCGAGGGCTGCCGGACTGAGGTGCATGTAGCGCTGGGTCATCGTCAGATCCGCATGCCCGGCGAGCTCCTGGATCGCCTTCGGCGGAGCCCCTCGCATCGAGAGGTGCGAGCAGAACGTGTGACGCAGGATGTGCACTCCGCGCCTGACGTTCGCGCGCCGCGCCGCCAGGATCATCCGGTTCTGGACGATCTGCCGCGTGAACGGCGTGCTATCGTCCTGACAGAACACCCGCTTGCTCCTCAGGTGCCGATGCTCGGCGAGCGCCGCTGTGAGCCGTCGCGTGAGCGGCACGTAGCGCTGCCGTCCACCCTTGGGCGTTCCCACCTGTCCATTCCAGTCCGAACGACGGACACACAGTTGCCGCTTCGCGAGATCGACATCGGCCCACTCGAGCGCGATCATCTCGCCGCACCGCAACCCCGCCTCACCACCCAGCAACACGATCAGATATGTCCGCTGATCGATTGCCCGTGCAACCTCGACGAGCCGCTCGTACTCCTCGAAGTCGTGGAAAGCCGCTGCGCCCTTCTCGATGGGTAGCAGCTTGATCCTGCACGGCATCCGCTCGATCACATCCCACTCCACTGCCTTCCTCAGCAGGATGCTCAGCACGGCGAGAATGTTGTTCACCGTCTTTGGCGACTTGATCTCAAGCTGCGCTTTCAACCGCTGCACGTCCTCGCTCTTGATCGTGTCGAGGTGTTTTCGACCGAACGCCGGGATCAGGTACAGCCGAAGGATCATGGTCTTCGATGCAATCCCGCTCGGCTTCTGCCGATTCGCCCGTGCGTGGCCGTCGACGAAGCGCGGCGCGAATTCTTGTAGGGTGGGCACCTCCTTGCGTGTGTGATCCTTTGGCGGAGAGAGAAGCCTCTCGAACAACACGCGTTCCCGGGCCGCAGCCCATCGCCCGACAGCGGAACGCGACGATATCGGCGCGTGCTTGCGCTCGCGCTTGTGTCGCGTGCCGTCGGGCGAGACAACGCGGATGTCCACTTCCCAGCCGCCTCCTCGATATGGACGGATTGTGACGCTCATCACCAGTTACTCCTCTGGTGATGGCGCGCGCTTCTGGTCCAGCCAGTCTAGCAAATCGTCGGCGCGCAGGAGCACTCGCCGGCGGACGCGGATCACGCCGGGCAACTGCCGACGTTCGATCATTGCGTAGATCGCACGCCGCGTTGTGCGCAGCAGATCCGCTGCCTCGTCGACCGTGAGCAGAACGGGCAGCGCTGCGCGGCGAGATTCATGTTGGCTGTAGAGCATGCGATCCGAGCGTGTGATGCCCCCGACGTTGGTTAGCACGGCCCTCATGATGTGGCCTCCGATCGCACGTTCACGTGCAAGGGCATTCCACCGACCACGCGTCGCTCCTGGGCATCCAGCACGTGCCGCTCCAGCCACGCGTCGATCCATTCCGGTTTCAGACGAATGGCCCGTCGCCCACCGAGACGCACCTGCCGGATCTCGCGACGTTCGCATGCCGTGTAGATCGTGTCTCGACTCACTCCGGCGTACTGCGCCGCCTCGCCCACCGTTAACCATGGCTTCACGGCAACCTCCCTCCGTGCGCACACGTCATCGCGTGCGGTTGAACTGTTGTTGAAGGGTTGGCGCGCTCCGGTGCGCTGACCTGAGGCCAGCGCGCCGGGTTCAGTGGCGCCGATGCGGGCGTGTCGCCGACACCGAAGGACCGCGAGATTGTGCCTCGCGGTTGGCGCACGATTCGAGCTCGTGCGGTGGAGTCGTTCCACAGCATCAACCGGTTGGTGGTGCTGTCCTCACGATCACCAAACCGATGCTGCGAACGCGTCCGTGATGGGCCGCTGCGTTCATGCCCTGGAGGCGATGTCGCGTGCGGCTGCGGAGGCCATGAGATCGGAACGGCGCTGAGCGCGATACCGATCCGGCAACGTTGTGTGATTCGGGGGAGCTGTGGGTCGTGGCCCTGAGGGCGACGACGTTCAGCGTTCCGCGTGAGATGTTCCCGCGCGGAAGAGGTGCGTGTTGCACCGGCGAGATAACGACAGATTAGCGCCGCTTCGATCCAAGGTCAATACTCAAGATCGCAAGCTGCACGTCATCACACCGTTGGCCATCACGTAATTGCCCATCCGCGAGCTGCGCGGAGGCATCGTCAAGGCCCGAAGGCCGCGCGCATGCGCGGGCGGAGTGACGCGACGAGCCTTGCACGGTGCCGAGCACAGATCGAACATCCAGTGCGTGATGGCCAGCGCATCGCCGGTGGTTCAGATCTTCGCTGCGTCGTGCACTTCCTACCGCAGACAATCTGGCGCGGCGTACTCACAGCATCTGGTTGCGTCATTGCGCAGAACGAGTGTAGTTCGCCGAGTACTCTTTCCCGCACCATGGGGACCGGATCGTCCGGACAAAAGTGGGTCACGATCGGCGCCATATCTGAGGCACGATCACGGAACGTACCGACTCGTTGATCGGGCGCGACATCAGCCCCTGACAGCCATGGCGTGAGCGACCCCTCCGGACATGCGCGGGGCCATTTCCAACGCGCGCACCGGGGTCGCTCACGCCATGGTTTCCTGCGCTGATCGCGGCACCAGTTCCGGCGCAGTGGGCGGCAAAGAACGCCGCCTCTCGTGCTGGTGTCAGGTGTTCACTGTGGAACTTGCGGCCAGAGAATCGGTTACTGGCGGTGCTGGCGGGAGTTCCGTCGCTCGAGCAGTTGCTCCCGGGCCGACAGCCTCGAACGCGCCAGGGGACAACCTCAATTTCCGAGGTCGTCCCCCAGGTCGTCCTCTGTTCTTGATAATCAGGCGACGTCAACCAGAGGGGAGAGATGCAGGTACTGTCGCGAGAGCTCGATGCACTCAATCCGTCCGAGCTCGCGGTCGATGGCGTCGGCCACGATAGACGAGCCGGCCATCCAGAGCGTGTTCCGCGGATCGTCCAACCACTGTTGGTAGAGGGCTCGATATCGCGGCGTGCGGTAGGCGCTGGAGGCGTAGAGGTAGCGGGCGTCAGCAGGTGCGGCGCCCGGTTCGGCGAGCCGTTTCCGTTCGGGGAACAGCCACTCCAACGTCTCCACCACGGAGGGGTGCAATGGCGTCGCGAGGTGCTCGCGGGCGGTGTGCAGGTAGGACAGTCTGGCCTTCGAGAGTTGACGCGGAATGAGCACGCGGACCGTCCATCGGAACAGCACGCGGAGCAATGGTACGTGCCGCAGCAGAAACAGCCGGAAGTCCATCGGCGAGGGACGCGTCACGAGGTAGACGAAGACGTGTGTGTCCGCGTACGGCTGCGTCCCGATCGGCAGCTTGTCGGGAAAGTAGCGGACCGTTTTCTCCGGGCCATCACCGAAGAGCAGATGTGGATAGTCCCGAACGTCCAGACGATCGCCGAGATGCTGGGTGAAGTGACGACGTTTGTCCATGAACGGGCCAAGCCAGACGAACGCGCGATCGTCGAGCACGGCATCGAGGAGCATCACGCGCTCGATCATGCGTCCCTGTGCGGTGGGCTTCCGGAAGCGGTTGTCAGGCTCGCCGATAGCCGACCAGAGCGGCTTGTAGTGGAGGTGAAACATCCGCCCGCGATGGAGCTTCCCCGTGGTGATCGGCGTCGCGAATCGGCGCTCGACAAGCGTCTTGATGAAGTCCGTGCTCTTCTGGCCGTGGACGATGCCGGCGAAGCTGCAGTACTGGCGCTCGACGAACACGCCGGAGTGCAGGAGCACGTTCAACAGAAAGCGCGCCTGACGCTCGGTGAACCCAAAGGCAGCGATTGCCTCCAAGCGCTCCGCATTCGCAAGCTCGATGGTCCAACGATCCGGTGCGGGCGGCAGCGTCATCGGATCAACTCTTCCGCGATCCGCGGGTGCGCCGTTCGCCGCCCACCCCCACCGCGACCGCCGACCATACATCCGATTGAGAGATAGCAGGTGAAGCCTGACTTCGCGGCGCCGCCGGCGTGAGCGCCGCGATAGTGGCCGGTCACAACCTCGATATCCTCATGCCGCGAGCGACCGTCCCGGTCTTCGTACTCGATACGGGCATCCGGGAACCGGACGTGCCCATCGTCGTACGGCAGCTCGTGTTCCTGCGCCCAGCGTGCAACCTCTTCGGGCTCACGGTCCGGCCGGCCGTCACAGTCCTTCTTGCCGCGATTGCGTTCGTGAAGAAAGCGCTGATAGTCACGCTTGAGCTCGTAGTCGAGGACGACTCGCCGGACCCGGCCGCCTCCATTCCGCAGTCGCTCCTCAGCGCGCTGGTAGGCGCGATACACCCTAGTGTCGTGCGTCAGCTCACGTGGCTTTCTGAGGCCGGCGTAGAAGGCCTGGCAGGGCTCATGCTCGTGGTCATGACGTTCGAACCGGTTGGCCTCGAGGAGATACCGCCCGCGCTCGGTCAAGACGACGGCCCGGTCCTCCGAGCTAAGCGGGCTCGTTCGAATCAGTCCCTCTTCTTCGAGATGCCGGACATTCCGGCGCGCGGCGTTCGAGTCGTCGCGCAGATCGTGCAGGTCGCTCTGCGACACGACACGAAACGCGCCGATCGTCCCCAGCATCCGGCTTTCGCTGCCGTCGATCTCGTAGATGCGATCGCGATCACGGACAGGTCGGCGCTCGCGTCCGCCCGGTAAGTCGAGATCCTTCGTGAACACGTCACGCGGGTCGCGTTCCTCGTTGCGGTCGCGCTCGCTGGCGCCGCCGCGACTACCGAGGCTACGATCCCACGCCGCGCTACGGTCGCGGTCGGCGTTCCGAGGGTCATACCTGTCCCACATGGCGCCTCCCCGGATCAGGCAGGCCGACGCGACGCGCACAAGTGAGCAGCCAACACGTGTGTTTCGTCGCAAGCGGGGGCTCGCGTTGCTTTGGCGATGTGATGCCGCCACTGAATTTCATCCGCTTAGGTGAAGGGCAACGCTCAGTCCTGATCCGTGTCGAGTATGAGCGGCGCCAGCGGGTCCGGCAATTCATCTTCGGGTGGAGTCGGGGCCTGTCGGGTCGTGTCCGGCCCAGGTGTTGCCACCGGTCTACAGGACCGTTAATCCTTGAAGGGGAGTACGTCGATACGCGGCTGCATCCAGGCCACAATTCTCCCCCGAAGCTCGTCGGGTACCCAGTCTGGATTCATGGCGCTTGGAGCGAGCAGCCGCAAGCGATCGAGAAGTAGTCCGTCGACGATGTTTGCAGTCTTGGTGAAATCGTCCGCCAAGAATGCAAAGGGAGTCGCAAAGGCCTTCTTTGGATCGGAGGGAAACTGAATTGCCTTGGTCCAAATGCGCAGGTCAGGCGTATGTAGCTTCTGGTCCCAGTCGCTGCCGCTGGCGCACTGAAACAGAAATACAGGGAGCCCGGTTCGTCCGTCGGCGAACGGACGAAACAGCATCAGGTCGAGTCCGGCCTCATTCGCGGACTCCCGTGTCCATCTGGCTAATTCTCCGATGGCTTCTCCCAGCTTCTTCGCAACAGCATCCACGACAACTCTTAGGCCCGCGACCCTGGTCCTTGTCCAGCCTGTCGCGTGGATTTCCCATAGCGGGAAAAGCTGCTTCAGGGACTCCTGCGTGAGATCCTCAAACAATTCTCCCTGCTCGGTGTAGTCCTTGCCGAATTGCCTGGCCCAGTTGTGATACCACTTGAGGCAGGAGAGCAGGATGCAAAAGCTTTGTCCCGGGCAAGCTGTCCACTGCCTAACACGCCGGAGGCGTTTCTCCTCGACATCGAAGGCACAGCCGTTTCCGAGCACCTTCTTCCTTAGTCGTAATAACCCCCACGCATCGTTGACCGTCTGCCACGCCAGAGCCTGGGTTGCGAAAACCTCTTCCGAGCAGAGTAAATCGACAGCGTCAGACGCCGAAAGGGTGTCATCCATTTGGAAAATAGCGCTGGCCTCGATCCAATCTGCCAGCACGTCAAGCTTGACGTTGGATTTGTTGACGGATCTCGCCATTCCGATTTCGGGCATATCGAGCATTTCAGTCTTTTTCTAGGCTGATCTGCTTCTTAACCGCGGGGAACAGCTTCAGTAGCTGGTTCGCATCCTTGCAGCACCTTAGTACGGCTGCACGCATCTCCTTCGAGTCGGGATACAAGTGAGATCTGCTCAAGGCTTGCTCGATCGCATCAGCGGCTCGATGAATCAGCTTCGTGATCTCTACTTCATCTCCGCCAGCAATCCGGAAGGCCGTATCGAAACTGGGCGAGTCCGATCGCTCAAGGTAGGCAACGGCTTGTTTGCTTTCGAGAATGCTTCCGAAGTCATCGACCTGTCGCGAATCGGTGACAATCGGCTCCCGTTTCTCATCACCGAAGAGCCACAATGCAAAGTTCGCTAAATTGTTCAGCCGCGATTTGGGAACCGGTCGTTTGGCAGCACTGGGCGGTGCCTCGATATCTATGTGCAAGTACTTCTGGACGCCGTTTGTCCTCAGCGACAAATACAGGACGCTGAATTTCTCTTCGACGTGCTCTAAGCTGATTGCCTCCTGATCTTCCATCTGCAGGAGTAGCCGAAACGAGATGTAATGCTGCCTGACGGTCGAAGTCTTGCTACCAATCTTTCGCATGACTTCGTCGTAGGTCATGTGGCGTTCTTCTATGAGTTGAGCAATGAACTGAGCCTTTTCAGCCGGGTGCCATTCCTTGATACCGGTGACGTGGCGAAATCCGAGGAATGCTTCAATCTGCTGCCGCGACGCAACCAAGAGGTAAGGAATCCGAGTAAAGAGCTTGTCTGTCTTCTTGAGATTTTTCGCAATGTCGGTCCACTGCTTGGAGGCCGGCTTTGATGTAACGGCCTGGTACAGATGCTTGAGCGCTGCCAGTCTCCGATTCCCCTCGACCACGACAAGCCGCTGCTGGCCGCCGAGATTCTCGCGTACCACCAGCAACGCCTCGTGTGTCCAAAAGCCACTTGCAATGAATGACACTGCAAGCTCGTCGAGGGTCCAGTCGCGCATCAACTCCAAGATTTGCGGTTGCGATAGACCCTTCTCGATGTTGTGCCGTCCCAGTCGAATGTTCTTCGGATCCAGATACAGGTCGTCGACAGCGGCGTACTGAAGTTCTGTGTCGATGGGCATAGAAACCCTCACGATTCAGGTGTCGCTCGTTGCAGACGACGGCGGAGATTGAGTATGGCGACGTCGCAACGCACTGACGGGCGCAAGCGTACCACGCGTCCAGAATGAAGGCACGTGGCCTGTGGAGTGAAGCGACCCAGCGCAACGCGACAGCCCCTGTCCCAGAGGCACTCATATGATGTCTCGCGGAGAGAGGACAAAACCACACACGCCGACATGCGTGTAGTGCCGTAGAGCGAGCGCCATCGGCCCGTCGCGAGAGGAGTGCCCGATTCTGCCTTACGATAGGCAGAGTTCGGACTGTTTAAGCAGCGGCACATCCTGGAGATCCGGTGGAACGATACAGAGTTGTCCGACGTGGTGCCATCGTGGAACTGATCGAGGACGCTCTCAAGAGAAGCGGCGCGGACGTTCTCGAGAGCGCTGATCCAAGAACGGCTCCTTTCGAGTTCGTCATCAGAACGCCGACTGGCGAGCGACTCGAGCTTGTGTGCTATGCCTTCACGGCGAACAAGTACGGTCAGCAAGGTCGGCCGGTGGACGAGCACCGGTTCCAAATCAAGTATGGAAGCGAGTTCCACCGCTACCACACGATCTATTTCGATCGGAAAGGACAGAAGGTGACGCTGATGTTTGGCGTGCACCTCGAGGCGGGCCTCTTCATCGCCGTCGATCCGCGGATGCATACGCCGACATGGTTCTCGAGCTCGGTTGAGTTCAAGACGCGAGATGTGGAAGCGGCTTCGGCCAAGGGATGGCATGGCTGGCAGCGAGAGCGCTCCGAAGCGAGACGCAAGCAGAAACGTCCGGAGGAGAACCTGCAGACGGAAACGGTCATCGGATTCCAACCGGACCAATTTCTCCGTTACGTGGAGTTCGAGCGCGTGGCCAGCGGCGTCGACTGCGGCGAGAGGCTGCGACTGTCAGATCGGATCGAAAAGAGCGTCACGGAACGCGAAATCGTGTTGCCTGGACCTGAGCGTCACCCATTGGAACTGAAGCTCGGGCTGCCCGCGAGCGACATCCTCGACATCATTTCTGGAGCGTTTCGGCTTGCAGCGGCGGTCCGTGGCGGTGTTGCCGAGCACCATCTGGAGCGGCATCTGCGCCGGGTGCCAGGCGTACGTAACGTCCGGCACATCATCGAAGACGGCAAACCAGATTTCGAAGTCGAGTATCGGCGGCGACCATTCCTCATTGAGTGCAAGAACGTTCTGGCCCGCACGCAGCAGGGACTGCCGAAGGTCGACTTTCAGAAGACCAGAGCATCCAAGGCGGATCCTTGCAGCCGCTACTACAAGCCTACCCAATTTCAGATATTGGCTGCGTGCCTCCATCCAATTACGAGTCAATGGGAATTCCGTTTCGCGCCGACAGGAACTCTCGCGCCGCATCCCAAATGCGTCGGCCGGCTAGCGTCGAATGTTCTGGTTAAGGCGTGGCCGGACGACCTCCGTGCTGTTCTGGACCAACTCTACGCGTCCTGAGGAGGCCCAGTCGAGGGAATCAGGCGAATTGGGCTCGGCGCGAGGCGGCATGCCCGAGTCCGGTTCCCGGGTGTGGAGAGTGCTCCCCGACGAGGCCGGCGTAGCGCTCGGGTACTGATGCGACAGGTTCGGGCGGCGGGACAGGAGTCCGTCGACGAGGCAGAAGCTTGAGTGGCAAGTTGCTCACCGGCAGATCAAGTAGCTGTTCCCTAATCGCTCGGCCCATCACCTCAGAAAGCAGCGAAGGCACCGCGTTCCCGAGCTGCTTCTGAGCCGACCCTCGCCCTCCGACGATGTTGACGTCGTCGGGAAAAGTCTGGAGACGAGAGAGCTCCCGGACACTCAGTCGCCGGTTCGACCAGTGGAATGGGCCAACCGCGGGGCCGGGCTGCGCCTGGATTGTCCACGACGGGCGGTTCTTCGCCAGCTTCAGCAGGAACGTCCAGTACCGACGTCTCCATCCGAACAGCGGTACGCCTTCGCCGCGATCCGTGTGATGGAGGTAGTTCGCGCCTTCAGGAATCGAAGGCAGCAGGTCGGCCCACTTGCCGCGGACGGCGAGATCTTCATCTTCCGATACTGTAACGTCGCCAAGAGCATCCCACGCCGTCCGGTACGGCTCCACGTCATCGTCCAGAAGGTCCTTCTCGCTGTCCGAGGGAAAGTGAGTAGGCCTCGGAAAAGTAAAGGCACGGCCGTCTCGGTGTGCCACGACAAAAACGCGCTCACGAAGCTGGGGCACGCCGAAATCGGCGGCGTTCAGAACGTCGACGTAAGGGACGTACGAAGTGCCCTCCGTCTTGTTGATGGCGTCCAGCTCGGTGAGTAGAAGCTGCAACCCTTCGTCCTTGCCTGCGTACTTCAGACCTTCGACGTTTTCAAGCAGCACCACCTTGGGAAGCGTTTCGCGAACAACCCGCAGATAGGCGCCTAGCGTGTCAGACCGAGGATCGCTAAGGCGCAAGGCGTCACCCCGCGCCCAATAGCCAGCTTTGGAGAATGGTTGGCAGGGCGGGCCACCAGCGACCAGATCCACGTCGCCGTTTTTTGAAACCGAGAGATCGAGAAGCTCCCGCGTGGGAACGTCGAAGATGCTTCGGCAAACGGTTGGCCAATCGGGTCGGCTCTCTAGCAGCGTCGACACGCAGTCGGAATCCATCTCAACGCCAGCGCCAAAGGCGAAGCCGGCGGCCTCGAGTCCGTAGTCCAAGCCGCCGGCGCCAGAGAAGAGACTGATGACCTTTGGGCTGGGCATGTGCAAACCGATCGCGGACAATTGTACCGCAGCGATCGACCCAGCGACAGTCAGAGTTATGCTCGAGGCCACCTGAGACGCATCGATGCCAGCTCGAAAGAAGTCGGCTTCAATGCCGAAGTTCAACGGCTTGACCCCGCGCAGCGCCGCGACCAGTCGGGTCGGCGCGGCGAATCGCAAGACGAACACTTCACCTGAGATCTTGCTCCGCAAAACGTTGTTCGCCAGCGGGCTGCGCTTCCGCTTGCACGCAAAAGATCTCCCCGGCTGCCCAGACCTTGTGATTCGACGTCGTAAGATCGCGGTTTTCTGCGATGGCGACTTCTGGCACGGACGCCGTTGGCCGAAGAGAAGGAGCAAGCTCGCGGCCGGATGGAATGCTGCCTACTGGGTCGCAAAAATCGAACGAAATCGCGAACGCGATCGAAGGGTGACGAGCGCGCTTCGGCAGCTCGGCTGGCAGGTTATCCGGGTTTGGGAAGGCGATGTGCGGCGCGAGCCGCTGCGTGTCGCGACTAAGATTGTCAAGGTGATTAAGCCAGTCGGACACGCCAAGCATTCGGGCTAGCGTCATGACGAACAGCGACCAGTCGACTAGAGACATGCTCGAGCACGCGTGGCGGTATTTCGATTTGCACGCGCAGCAACGCATGTCGCTGTTCAATTACTTTCTCATCGCGTCCGGTTCTGTCGCTGCCGGTCTGGCGGCATCTCTTCAGCGGTCGGGTCTCTTTCAGATTCTTGGCACCGGTCTCGGCGCGCTTCTGATCTTGATCTCGTTTGTGTTTTGGAAGCTCGATCAACGCAGCGCCTTTCTTGTGAAGCATGCGGAGGAAGCGCTTACCGAACTCGAGAGTACATTTCAGAACCCAGCGGTGCGATTGGTTTATCGGGAGCCACTCCGGACAGCAGCTCGTGAAAGCGGCTTCATCATTACGCGCATGTGGACCTACGGCGCGGTCTTTCGCCTGGTTTATGCCGTTATGGCCATCGTGGGGTTAATGGGGGCCGCGATCTCTTGGGCGCGCTTTAAAGGCTGGCTCGCCTAGCCTTAACGAGCGGAAGGATGCACTCGCTGACGATCTTTCTAGCGTTTTGTGTTCACCAAAGCCTCCCGTTCCATGCAAGGTAGCCATGGACCTGACTCGAGTCGTTGAGGATGTTGCCGACGGGTTGGTGAGTATTGACGCGTCACGAGTTCCATTCAAGCACTTTCAAGCTGGCGTTGGTCCGTACGGCGAACCTCAGGTGGTGCGCGGCATCGCACAGCGCCTGAACGTTCTCGAGGGTTACCGAGGTGTGGTTCGCACCAAGCGATGCCCGGATTTGCTCATTGAAGGCGCTTGGTCAATCGAGTTCAAGCTGGCGCGGCCTTTTGGCGACAACGGAAGAGAAGCGGAGAATTGGTCCGTAAACCTCCTCCACCCCTACGAAGGCAGTGTCAGTGTCATCGGGGATTGTCTGAAGCTCGACGGGTTGAGCGGCCATGAGAGGAAGGCGGTTGTCGTGATCGGGTACGAACACACGCCGCCGCGCATCCGCTTGGCGCCCCTTCTCGAAGCGTTCGAAGCTGTCGCTCGGAATGTGGTGGGCATCAAGCTCGGATCACGCGTCGAGACCAAGCGACTTGGCTTGGTTCATCCCATTCACCAGCAACTAGTGGTTGCCGGTTGGGAGGTTCTTGGCCGAAGCATGTGACGCCAGAATGGAGGTATAGAAACGTTAGTAAATGACCGTAACTAAATGATTTATCTCGAATGTAGAAGGAGCGTGTAGAGGTTTTATATACTTACAGCAGTGTGACATCTCCCAAAACCTCTCGTCCCTCCGCGAATTCCGCTTCTCAGCTGCTCCGCTCAGACGAGATTCTGACATCGGCTGAGCTTGGAGAGCGCTTGACCGCCAGTGGGCGCACTGCTGCGGCTGCTCGCCAACACATGGTGCGTGCAGCGCGTGGCGATGGCATCTGGCGTTCCTCGCGACTTCAGCTCCCAGGGCGTAAGAGACTCTTCGCCCGAAAGTCATTCGTTGGAACCCCAGAGTTCCTGTCCGCCGTCGAAGCCGTCGTTGCCAAGTCACGTCCCGGCCTCACCCGCTGCATCGCGGCGGTCCGTCAGCATCAAATCCTACTCCGGCCAGTGGCGGAGCGTCTGTTAGCGACCAGGACGGCTAACGAATACTTCCGTGCGGTGCAAGCTCTGGAGGAGATCGGACTTGCGGTCGCCGTGGACGGAGGGACTGCGCTCGAACGTCTCGCCCTGCCGTTTGTGGGCGATACAAGAGGCTTGGCCAAGAACCAGTTTCAAAAGCTCGCTTCAGGCATGCAGATTGGCAGGTTCGTCGTCGAGCATCTCCGTAGACATTCGCTCGTGAGCTGGGGGGGCAACACGATCGCGCGGGATCCGTTCCAGCCAGTCAGATTCAGCGGTTACCCATTCTCGGCAATTGGTTGGTCCTGGTTGCGACCCGTGGTCTCTTGGGAAGGAACGAAGCGTTTGCCCGCGCCCGCGCTGATCGACATCTTTGCATCCGAATGCGATTGGTTTGATGTGGAAGCACATGTCGCGCGCCACGAGCGTGTCCGCGGCGTTACACATCGCACCTCCCCAATGTTGGGAGTCATTGCGGCGCGACATTTCACGAAACAGGCTCTAAAACTCGCTCAGAATCAGGGCCTGATGACAATTAGTCTTCGTCAGGTATTCGGCGACGCAGCCCTTGACCTGATGGCCGAAATCTCGGCTCTTCTAAATCGGGTTCCCGACATGGGTGGTGAAGCGCAGGAGTCGGTTTCAGAGATTGACGCGATTGCTGAAGATCTTGAACGCTTGTCCGAGCACCCATTTGTCACTGACCTTCGCTCCTTGGGGTTTGAAGCGCTCGCAGCTTTGATGGTGAGAACTGCCCCGTGGGACGACGTGAAGGTCGGCATAAGCGTTCCGTTTCAGAAGAACATGACACGGGAGATCGATGTGTTTGGAAAGCGCGGAGGTGGGCGCGAGGTTCTGCTCGTTGAATGCAAAGCTCACCACGCGAACAAATCACTTGACTCCAAAGACGTTCGGCGGTTTTTTACTGAGACGGTTCCAGCTTTTCTGAAGGAACACCGGGATCTCGGGATTACCGAGTGCCACGCTGAGGTATGGACTACAGGCGCTATCGGCAACGATGCGAAATCCGCGCTGGCGAATCTGGCACTAGACCCAATCGTCAGACCTTCGCTCGTCAGCGGCGAAGCACTTGAGCAGCGCATTCCTCCAGCGATCGCGAGGTGTCGAAGACTTCTTCGAACCATTGCGGCGAGCGCATGACGAACGAACCTCCGTGGATTCAGAGTCCTATGTGGACAGGGTTTGAGAAATGATCACGAAGGACGAAATCCACGCGAAGTCGCTTGAATTCGGGATCCACCACGCGAACGTCCAGCGCGACTACGTGTTTGGCTGGTTACTGGTCGGGCTATATACGGTCTCCTCGCTTAAGGACGTCCTCGTCCTCAAAGGCGGCAACTGTTTTCGGAAGGCGTACTTTCCTACTACGCGTTTCTCTCACGACCTTGACTTCTCCACTGAGTCGTCGGTCGACGAGGAAGTCCTGCAGTCGGAATTCAATCGGGTCTGTGAATTCGTGCAAGCCCAGAGCGGAGTCGTGTTCGATCTGGCCCGCAACCGCGTTCAGCTTCAGAACGAGATCGACCACAAACGTCGCGTGTTTGATGTGCGGCTGTATTTCAAGGACTTCTACGGGAACGCGGACCACATCACAATCAGTCTCGCCATCGATATTACCGAATTCGACCGCCTTTACCTGCCCGTTCAGGAACGTCGGTTGATACATCCGTACTCAGATGCCGACACATGCACGATTGCAGTTCGTTGCACGAAGCTCGAAGAAATACTCGCCAGTAAGCTCAAGTGCTTGCTGCAGAGACGCCATACCGCAGACCTCTACGACCTTGTCTATTCGGTATTCATCAACCGCGAAATCGATGTGAACCGCGGCGAAGTGTTGTCGACATTCTTTCGTAAGACGATTTACGAACGCCATCCAGGTGTGGCGCGGCAGCTGCTTTTAGATCTTCCTCTTGGGCTCTTGCGCACGGCATGGTCGAAATACATCGTCGCGCCTATACAAGGCGTGCTCGACTTCGACGAGTCGCTCACACAGTTCAAAGAGATCATCAATGAGATCTTCGGTGGCGAGACATTCGTCGGTCGTGGTGCCGTGGCGTTCTTTCCCTCTCAGTTCAGAAACCCGATTCTACAGGCAGGTTCGGAGCTGAAGCTGCTCAACATCCGGTACGACGGCCAGGTACGGATGGTCGAACCGTACTCGCTGGTTTACAAGCGGCGGATGGATGGGCATGCGGAAGAGTACCTTTATGTGTGGGACCGCACTGGTGGTCGCACCTCTGGGCCGGGTCTGAAGACCTTCGTAAACTCAAAGATCCAATCCATCGAACTCACGGACGACAAATTTGAGCCACGGTATCCAGTAGAACTGTCGAAGGCGGGTGAGTACGGGAACAAGACATACTTCTCTCGACCGTTCGGTGCCGGTTCCGGTGCCGGTTCTGGCTCAAGACGCGCTCGATTTGCGATGCTGCGACACGGCTGGCGATATGTAACTGAATGCAGCTACTGCGGCCGTCGGTTTACAAGGATGCGTCGGAGCACACGCCTGAACCGGCATAAGGACAGGTACGGCAATGATTGCTATGGGCGAATCGGCCACATCGTCGATCAGCAATACATCTAGAGAGGAGGAGGCCCCCGACGACGGCCTCAACGCGTCTGCGCAAGGGCCTCAGATAGCTACCGCCCTTCCATGCCACACATGATTCCCACCGGCACCAAGTTCGCTACTCTGAATCTCGCCCGTTGCGCTGTGACCGAGGAGTTCAACGACCCGCTAATCCTTTCGCACGACCTCTCAGTCCACCGCGCGCCGCTGTTTGAGTTGGGGAACAGCTTCGACGCGGACATCGGCGCGCGCACCGCCGGGCAATTCAAAGACTCGAATCTCGTGTTGATGGCGTCTCGGGCATCTGCAGCGCCGACGATTCGCGACGCTGAATGGAAGGAGCTTGATCACCGTGTGTTCATGATGTTCTATGCCATTCTGATGCACGGGATTCCCAATTTCTGGGGAGGGACGGCTGCGCACGGAGGTGTGACTGGCGGAAAGCCGGTCGTTCTTCACGTGAGTATTCTTCCGCCGTTCTACTGGTCGCCACTTGATCCGATGCCTCGTGTGTCGCAGGCCACTCTGCGGAGTGCCGAAGCCGTCGTTGGCGGATTGTTAACGGTGTTCGGACCGTCGGATTACAAGCGGCTCCGGCGCGGAATCAATGCGCTCATTGCCGGTTGGAAGATGCACCCTGCCACCGATCGCCTTCACGCATTCGTCCGAGCGTTGGACGCCGTGATGAAGCTCCCGCAGGGTAAGAGCCGCATGGAATTTGCGAGTCGACTCACCGTGTTCGCAACGGGTTCTGCGCTGAGGAAAACGGCTGACGAGATGTATCGGTTGCGGAGCTTTGACGAACACCTTTCGGAGTGGCCACCCCAGTTAGCGCACGTGACCACGGCGGACCAGCCGGAGTTTGTCTCTAGACGCACTTGCTACGCTGAAGCGTTGGCTAGTTTCGTTTATCGTACTCTCCTGTCAGACTCACGTCTTCTGGCCATGTTTCGCACGGAAGCCGACGTAGATGGTTTCTGGGCGTCCGGGGGAGCACCTTGGACCGTGAAAGCGGATCTCGATGCGATTGCCGCCCGATATCACCACATCCCTTGATCGGCGCCAACCCCAAAGATGATGGAGATCGCGATGCCCATAGACCGCCGTCGAGTACTCAGAGCAATGCGTGCGAGCCCATGGGACTTCAGCAACCGGGTCCTCTATGATTTGTGCCGCGCCCATCCCGCCCACGACGACGAAAGCGTCGTCATCGCCAAGATGCTCTTGATCGGCCGCACCTATTCAGCAGCAATCGAACGCCGGAAGAACAAGAAGCAAGGGGCGGACACCGACAACTTCTATGTCGAGACAGTTGGTCCGATGTTGCGGAGGTCGAAGATCGACCGATGGATCGCCGAAGCGCGGGCGAGTCGACCAGGCACGCAACCAGCGCTTGCGACGATGGTGAAAGTCCACGGCCTTACAACCGATCTGTTCTGTAGCATCAGCGGTTTGGAGAAGCGTGCGCTGGCGTCAAAGTACTTGCACTTTCACGTACCCAACCTGTTCTACATCTATGACTCCCGGGCCGCCGAAGCAATTCGCGAGTTCTCCTCTGACGTCCTGCGACCTTCGCGCTCAGGCGCCGGCGACGACGAGTACCGAAAGTTCGCGGAGAGGTGCCAACATCTCCGTGACCTGTGCGCGCGAGAATTCTCGTTAGACCTTCGCCCGCGCCACATCGACAACTTGCTCCTGGGCTTCAACGAACGCTGAGATCGAGCCTCTCAAACCTCCTATCCTTTTCTCCATTTATCACGTCGGGGTTCAATTTGTTTGATCTCGTAACTGCCAGTCTTCTCTTTGCATTCGTACGTGAGGAAGACCGCGAACGCGTAGGAGTGCGGCTTTTCAAGATACGCCTGGAGCTTCTGTCGGTCGTGTTCCTTGTCGTTGTCGTCGCCTGACGCCGGCTTCACCTCGATCACAAGCAGATTCGGTCCATCGGGTCCTCGCCGGTGGACGATGATGTCCGGATCGACGGCCTTCGGCAGCTCGTAGGCACTGAGTACGGCTTTCTTCCGGCCTCCTTCGTCGCCTTGGCGGTTGTATTCACAGTCGGTCGACCAACCG
Organism: Vicinamibacterales bacterium; assembly: GCA_035281225.1. Lineage (GTDB taxonomy): Bacteria > Acidobacteriota > Vicinamibacteria > Vicinamibacterales > JAMQPK01 > JAMQPK01. Next base: position 9,552 of record DATEEI010000085.1, on the reverse strand, counting down.
GAAAATTCCTGCTCCAGGTAAACGGCGAGGCGATGTGCCACGGCACGTTCGCTCGGTCCGTGTTGTAGGACCCACAGGTCGTTGTCCAGCACTCGAGCCATCGAGCGTCGGATGCGCCGGTCGATGTCGTCCCACGCGTATGTCATGTCCGGCATCGGCCGAATTTTATCGCGGCGCGGTCGGACTACAATCCTGCCGTGCACGAAGGCGAAACTGTAAAGAAGATCCGGAAGGGAGTCGCCCAAGGCACGATCCCGCCAATTTTCAAACCGGGCGACGTGAACCGCGCTCTGAAGATCGATTGGGCCGGCGTGTTCCTGCCGAAGCACCGCGAAGGCAATCCGGGCGGAGATACGGAGCTCTTCGTCCAGATCCGCCGCGGCGTCTACCGCCTCCGATGAGACTGATCGCCGGCCGTCTCCAAAATGTCTCCACGACTCGGGTAGAATGCGGAGGATTGACGGGGACTGAGGCGGACAGCGAGAAGCGGGTAAATAGTTGGAACTCGAACCCTTAGAACCAGAAGTCGCGCGCCATCACCAAGTTAGAAAGACGCGGTCGTAGGGTTCGAATCCCTGCCTCACCGCCAACCGCTCGCGTCGATCGTGCGAGCCATGCGCAAGGAGCCCACACGATGAAGTTCCGCCCAAGTCATTGGCTGATCAGGTCTGCGTGCCTGGCATCGGTGCCCCTGCTCATGGCTGCCCAGGCGACGCCTCCTCCGGTCCCTCCGCCACAGCCCGCCTACACGCTCGTGTGGGCCGATGAGTTCGATGTGGACGGCGCCCCCGACGCGAAGAAATGGACGTTCGAGAATGGGTTCGTCCGAAATCAGGAGCTCCAGTGGTATCAGCCGGAGAACGCGCGCATCGAAAAAGGGTTCCTCGTTATCGAGGGGCGGCGCGAACGCAAGGCCAATCCCACCTACGAACCTGGTTCGACCGACTGGCGGCGCAGCCGCGAGTTTGCGGAGTACACCGCGGCCAGCCTGTTGACCCGTGGGCTGCACACGTGGCAGTACGGACATTTTGAAATGCGCGCGCGGATCGACACCCGCGCGGGCCTCTGGCCTGCGTGGTGGACCAAGGGCGTATCAGGTGCGTGGCCGCACAACGGCGAGATCGACATCATGGAGTACTACCGTGGGACGCTGCTCGCCAACGTCGCGTGGGGCGGTCCGGCAGCCGGGCGCGCGATCTGGGACAGCATTCGCAAGCCGATGGAATCGCTCGGCGACGCGGAGTGGTCGCAGAAATTTCACGTGTGGCGCATGCTCTGGGACGAGCGATCGATTCGAATCTCCGTCGACGACGTCTGGCTGAACGATACCGATCTCGACCAGACCGCCAACCAGGACGGCAGCGGCGTCAACCCGCTCCGCCAGCCGCATTACATGCTCGTCAACCTCGCGATCGGGGGCTCGAACGGCGGCGATCACTCAGCGACCGCATTTCCGAGCCGCCTCGAAGTCGACTACATCCGCGTGTATCAAAAGCAACGGTAAGAACGTCTATGTTCGGTCTATGCAGCTTGGCCTGAGTGAACGCAGCGATCCTCGCTCGTAGCTGGAAACGCCACGAGCTGACGTTCGAACGAGGTGCGGCGTTGCTCGCCCTCGTTGCCATCGCCATTGCTCAACCGATCTTCGAAGTGGTGTCGAACAGCCCGGAGTTCTTCCCGGCCCGGGGCACGCCTGCCACGACCGCCGTCGCCGCGGTGCTCGCCATCTGTTTCGGTCTTCCTTTGACGCTGCTCGGGCTCGAGCGTGCGATTCGCGCCGTCAACCTGCGCGCGGCTGCAACGTTCCACGGCATGGTGGTGGCGCTTCTATCGGCGGCCGTCTTCATGCCGTGGTTCCGGCGAGCGGAGATTCTCACGTTTCCCTGGGACGCCCTGATCAGCGCGCTCATCGGGCTCGCGGTGGCGCTGGCCTACGGTCGAGTGAACATCCTCCGGCAGTTTTTTACGGTCCTTGTGCTCGCCGCGGTCGTGGTGCCGGCCCTCTTTCTGCTCGATCCAGGTGTGAAACAGAATTTCCTGCCATCCGAATCGACGGCAGGTGTGCAGACGATCGAACGGACTCCGCCCATCGTGCTCGTCGTCTTTGATGAGCTGCCGGCGAACAGCCTGCTTGCCGCAGACGGACAGATCGACGCCGAGCGGTACCCGAATTTCGGCGCGCTGGCCCGGGACGCGTACTGGTTTCGCAACGCCAGTACTGTGGCGTACACGACGTCGCATGCCGTGCCTGCCATACTGTCGGGGCGATACCTGGCAGCGAGCAATGCTGTTCCGACGCTGCGGTACTATCCCGTCAATCTGATTACGGCGCTGGACCGTCACTACGAGATCTTCGCCTCCATGAGGTTCCAGCAGCTCTGTCCGCCTCGGGCCTGCCAACAGAACGCCGCGATTCCCACGGACACTGTCGGATCGCTCGTGTCGGACTTCGGCCTCGTGTGGCTGCACGTCGTGCTGCCAGAGAAGCTCACCGATGGTCTGCCGCCTGTGGTTGGTGATTGGGCGGAGTTCGGCGGGACGCCGGAGACACCGACTGCAGCAACCCCAACGGGCCGCCGCGGAGTGTTCGAGCAATTCGTGTCGTCGATCGAGAATCGCCCCGCCCGACTGCATTTCATCCACTCGATGTTTCCGCACATGCCGTTCGAATACGTTCCATCGGGACGGCAATACCGTGCTCCCGACCACCAGAACGTTCGGTTCGGTGGCAGCCTGTTATTCCAGGCAGCGAGTGCGGCGTATGCCGATACGATCCACCAGCGTCATCTAGCGCAAGTCGGGTACGCGGACCGTCTCGTCGGCGATCTGATCTCACGGATGCGTAGAGTGGGGGTGTACGATGACGCGCTCGTCATCATCACCTCCGATCATGGTGCGAGTTATCGCGAAGGCCGCTTGAGACGTCAACCGCGACCGCAGCAGCACAATCTCTCTGACATTCTGCAGGTGCCGCTCCTGGTGAAGTTGCCCGGCCAGCAACGCGGCGAGGTTGTGGAGAGGATTGTCGAAACGGTCGATATCTTTCCCACGATTCTCGATGTCGTTGGTGCGACGACACGGCTCCGCCTAGACGGGCGCTCGCTGATTGACGCCCAATTGCCGGCACGTCGATCCTTCTTCCTGCGCGACCGCAACCGCCTCGACAGGGCACCCCGCCGGGTCGGCGATCTGTCGGCCGATCGCGCGGCCAGCCTCGAGCGGAAGGAAAGCCGATTTGGCCGCGGGGATCTCAAGGCGTTGTACGCACCTCCCGGCGCTCGTCGCTTGCTGGGCGTCAGCCGATCGGCCGTGCGCCCGGCGCCAGATGTGCAGATCACCATCAGGAATCTTGGGCAATATGAAGCGGTCGCACTCGATCGCGATCCCCTGCCGATCTACGTCCGTGGTGCTCTAAGCACGTCCCGATCGGAGCCTCTCACCGTCGCTGTTGTTGTGAATGGGATTGTGGCAGCGATCGCGGAGTCGTATCGGGATCGCGACGGTCATCTGTTTGGCACGCTCATCCCGGAAACGGCCCTGCGCGACGGCAAGAATACCGTCGAAGCGTTGGTTGTCGATCGGTTCTAGCGAGGGCTTAGTCGGAGGAGTGTTCTCTGAGCGCGCGACGTACCGCTGCGAACGCGTCCTGCGGCGGTAGTCCGACGAGCGATGAGGCGTACTTGGTGCTCGAGGCACTGCCGGCCTCGATGATTCCTCGATCGACGCGGAAGACATCGAAGGGAGACACCATCATGCCGCCGGACGCTTCGTTGTAGTTCAGGAACACGAGGTACGTGACGCCCGCCGAGAGGGCCGGTACCTCTGCATGGGTTCTGACCTGGCGCTCGTGCCAGGTGATCTCTCCACCGTGCTGGAGAAGATTCACCAGCGCGCCGGGCGCGATCTGACGCGAAGACGACTTGAGGATCTCCAACACGTCCGCGGTGCGTTCGGTCAGGATGACAGGGGGCAGGTCGGCATCCGGCACGATGTCCTCGTCTCGCGCGATCGCGTTCAGTGAGACTTGCGCCACACGCGCTCGGCCCGCATCGGCAATCCTCACGACCGCCACAACATCAACCTGCTTCAGACGCTCCGCGAGGCTGTCGGCGTCCGGCATGGCGTACTTGATGCGGTAGGAGATCACGCTGCTCTCGTTCGCAGACACGACTTGCGAAAGGACGCCGGCAGCGGCGCAGACAAGTAGTAGAAATCTCGCGATCGACAGACGAATCATGCGGCGCCGCCGTGCAGGGTCGGTGCCAGTCTGACAGAAAGAAGCAATGCCCCTATTTCCTTGAGACTCTGTGACTTCTGTACATCTTGCGCTCCTCGAAGTCAGCGCAGAGCGAGACAAGTACCATCTGGCGTGTAGCAATCTTATCAACCACGAAGGCACGAAGAACACGAAGGCTGCGACGCGCCGTCTTCGTGCCTTCGTGTCTTCGTGGTTCCTTTGTGTCGCGACTAGAATCTGTCGATGGCGCCGCCGCGGGTCCGTTTCGCTCCCTCTCCGACAGGGTATCTTCACGTCGGCGGCGCGCGCACGGCGTTGTTCAACTGGCTGTTCGCGCGGCGTCATGGCGGCACGTTCATTCTGCGCATCGAAGATACCGATACCGAGCGCTCTTCAGACGACATGGTCGCGGGCATTCTCGACTCGATGCACTGGCTCGGCATCGAATGGGACGAAGGGCCCGAAATTGGAGGCCCGCACGCACCCTATTTTCAGACCGAGCGCTTCGAGAGGCATCGCGCGCTCGCGCAGACGCTGCTCGCCGACGGCCATGCCTACAAGTGCTATTGCGCTCCGGAGCTGTTGAAGCAGAAGCGTGAGGAGGCAGAGAAGGCGGGCGGCGGCTGGAAATACGACCGCACCTGCCTTCAACTCTCAGCCGAAGACCAGCAGCGCCTGGATAGCTCTGGCGTGCAGCCCGCGGTGCGCTTCAAAGTGCCGCCTGGCCAGACGAAGTACACCGACCGCGTCCGCGGCACGATTGAGTTCGACCACGAGCAGATCGAAGACTTCGTCATCCTTCGCTCGAACGGGTTGCCGACGTATCACCTCTCGGTGGTCGCCGACGATCTCGACATGCAGATTACGCACGTGATCCGCGGTGACGATCACATCTCGAACACGCCGAAGCATATCCTCCTCTGGCGCGCGTTCGGAGAGACGCCGCCGGACTTCGCGCATATCCCGCTGATTCTCGGGACCGACAAGAAGCGCCTCAGCAAGCGCCACGGCGCGACCTCGGTGACGGAGTACGAGCGCCTCGGATATCTGCCGGAAGCCATGGTGAATTTTCTGGGACTGCTTGGATGGTCGCCGGGTGGAGACCGCGAGGTGATGTCGCGAGACGAGCTGGTCGCGGCCTTTACGCTCGACGGCATCAGCGGCGGCGACGCCGTGTTCAATCCAGAGAAGCTGGACTGGTTCAACGGCCGGTACCTCGCACAGTTGACGCCAGAAGATCTCGTGAGCCGCGTACAGCCACTGCTCGAGGCCGCCGGCGTCTGGAACGAAGAGTACGCCGCCGCAAGGCGCGAGTGGCTGCAGCGCGTCTTACAGTTGGTACTGCCGCGTGTGCGCCGCCTGCCGGACTTCGTCGAACAGGCGCGCCCGTTTCTTGCTGGAGCAGTTGATTACGAGCCCGAAGCGGTCCGCAAGCATCTCACCCAGGCCGATCTCGACAAGCACATCGAGGCGTTGATCGCCGCACTCGAGAAGGACGCCGATCCGTTCGACGAACCGACGATCGAACATGTGCTGCGCGGCGTGGCGGATGTGCGCGGCATCAAGGCCGCGACGCTCATTCACGCCGCGCGAATTGCGGCGACAGGCAAAGCAGTGAGCCCGGGCATCTTCGAGGTGCTCGCGCTGCTCGGCAAGCCGCTCACACTCGCGCGGCTCCACGACCTCGTGACGTACCTTCGGAATCTCGAACTGCCTTAATTCTTACTTACTCACAGTCCGCGCTTCCGCCTCTGAAGCATCTCCACGCGCCGCGCGTCCATCTGCTTGCGCCGCTCGGCGATCTTCTGCTTCTGCTCGGCCGTCAGGACAGCGAAGATCTCCGACTCCACCTGCGCCTGCTGGTAGGTGAGCTCGGTCTCTGCGTTGCCAACCTCGATGCTGAGCGCCTGTAGGTTCCCAATGTTTCCCGAAAACACGGCGGCGTGCACCGCTTCGCGAGCAGCCCGCACACGCTCCATCAGCGGTCGGATCTGTTCGGCATGGCGTTCACGGATGCCCTTCACCTGTTGGCGCTGCGCGTCGGTGAGATCGCGCATCACCTCTCCGAATCCGCCGCCCATCGGTCCGCCCATGCGGCCACCACGGCTTCCAGGTCCCCCGTGTCCGTGCCTACCGGGGAAAATGTCCTGCGCCTGGGGTTGATCCTGTGCGGCGTCGGTGTGCGGCGTAAGGGCGAAGAGTCCCAACGCGAAGAGTGCCGCACCGACTGAGCCTCCGATGGTCCGAGTAAGAGATGTCGTCTGCATGTATCCTCCTGAACCATTAGACGAGGCCGTCGTGGCGCAGCTGCGGCGCAGATGTGAAAAGACAGTGACAGCGAGAATCTGCAAAGCTAGAAACTAGAATCTATAAAGTGGAGCGCAACCGCACGGTTCTTGTCGTCGAAGATGAGCAGAACATCCGCGACCTTGTCTGTCTGCACCTCGGGCTCGAAGGATACGAGTGCGTGCCGGTCGGCGACGGCAAAGCGGCCATGGCGATGGCATCTGAACGGGCGTTCGATCTCATCATCCTCGACTTGATGCTGCCAGGGATGGACGGCGTCACCGTCACGCGCGCGATCCGGCGCCACGGCCCGAATCGCGACGCGCCCATCCTGATGCTGACCGCACGCCGCGAAGAGGCCGACAAGGTGATGGGCCTCGACAGCGGCGCCGACGACTACCTCACCAAACCTTTCGGCATCCGCGAGCTGATGGCGCGCGCAGCCGCCTTGACGCGGCGCACGCGCGGTACGCTAACGGCCGGCGACGCGAACGCCCGGCCGCTCGAGGTTCACGGCATCGAGCTCGATCCCTCGCGCCGCTCCGTGCGCGCGCGCGGCGCCGCAGTCGACGTGACCCGCCAGGAATTCAATCTGCTCTACGTCCTCGCCTCGAGCCCGGGCATCGTCTTTACGAGGGAGCGCCTGCTCTCGAAAGTGTGGCAGGAACAATCCTTCGTGACCGGCCGCAGTGTCGATACGCTCGTCAAGCGCTTGAGAAAAAAGATCGAGGTGGATCCCGCGGAGCCACAACTGATCCTCACCGTGTGGGGCGACGGATACAAATTCGCCGATGTCTGAGACCGCCTGGTACCGGAGCCTGTACTGGCGCATCGGCCTGGGCTTCGTATTGTTTCTTGCCGCGCTGCTCGCCGTGCAGGGCGGAACGCTCGTCTGGATGATCTCTCGCATGGAAGTCGCTCCAGGGCCGCCCCCGCCAGAAGTCACGCGGCTCGCAGCACGCGATCTCGGTGACGCCCTCACGACAAATCCGCAGCTCAACATTCAGCAGTTCCTCCGGGAGGAGTCCGAGGCGCGCGTGCCGCTCGTCGTGGTGATGAGGGACGGCCGCGTCATCTCGAGCGACGGAACCCGGCCGCCAGAGCGGCTCCTCAATCAGATACGGCAGCGCCTGAACGCCGACCCCGGCCGCGGGTTGCGAGGGCGAGGCTTGCGTCCTCTGCGTCCCGAGCGCGGCGGCACGATTGCGGTCAACGGCGAAGTTGCAGGCGTTGTGGTCGCGATGCCGCGATCGACGTTCCGGCAGCTTGGGCCAACGCTCGCTCTCGTGGGCGCGCTGCTCGTCATGGTGGGGACGACGGCCGCAGCCATTTTGATTTTTGGTCCCGTACGTGGACGTTTGCGGAGCCTCGAAGATGCCGCAAAGCAGGTGGGTAGCGGAAACCTCACCGCGCGCGCGCGTGAAGATGGCGGCGACGAGGTCGCCGCGCTTGCGCGTGCGTTCAATCAGATGACGCACGACCTGCACGCGAGGGCAGAGCAGCTGCAGGCGGCCGATCGCACCAGGCGTCTTCTGCTCGCCGACGTCTCGCACGAGCTGATGACGCCGCTGACGGCCATGCGCGGCTATCTCGAGACGTTGTCGCTCCACGCGCAGTCGCTCGACGCCGATACGCGCGAGCGCTATCTGTCGATCGTCCGCGACGAAACGCAGCGCGTCGAGCTCATCGTCGGCGATCTGCTCGATCTGGCGCGTCTCGAAGGCGGCGGCGAATCGTTCGATGCGCAGGATGTGCCGCTGGAGGATTTGTTTGGCCGCGTGCTGGCGCGGCACGAAGGCGCGGCGCGACACAAAGGGGTCGCGCTCAGCGCTGATATCGCATCGGGCGCGGAGATCGTCACCGGCGATCCGATGCGACTGGAACAAGCGCTGCAGAATCTTGCTGCGAACGCGTTGCGGCACACGCCTCGAGGCGGGTTCGTGAAGCTCGCCGCTTTCGTTGACGGCGACGCGGTAGTGGTCAGCGTCGCCGATTCAGGGTCCGGAATCGCATCCGAACACCTGGAACGCATCTTCGATCGCTTCTACAAAGTGGACCCCGCGCGAGCAGGACAGACGATGGGTAGCGGGCTCGGGTTGTCCATCGTTAAAGCCATTGTGGAGCGCCACAACGGCAGCATCACCGCGACGAGCCATGCCGGCCAGGGGTCGACATTCACGATCAGATTTCCACCGGATCGAGCCGCGCGGCCATAGCCATGGGAATTCCTGCGGTTATACTGCCGGCCACCTGATGAACCACACCGAACAGCTCAGGGCGCTCGACTCTGCGCGCTGGCGGATTGCCGTCGGCCTGACGGTCGCGATGATGTTCCTGTATTTCGGTTTCATTCTGCTCGTCGCGTACAACAAGCCGCTCCTCAGCCGTCTCGTTGTTCCGGGCCTGAGCCTCGGCATTCTTCTCGGCGCGCTCGTGATTGTGGCGGCGTGGGTGCTGATTTGGATTTACGTGCGTTGGGCGAACTCCCACTACGACGCTGGCATCGCCGCGATCCGGGACCGCGTGTGACCGGCATATTTTTCTTCCTCTTCATCGCGATTTCGCTGGGTATCACGTATGTGGCGGCGCGCCGCACGCGCAGCGCGGATCACTTCTACACCGCCGGCGGAGGTGTGACGGGCCTGCAGAACGGCCTCGCGCTCGCGGGCGACTACATGAGCGCGGCGAGCTTTCTCGGCATCGCCGGCCTCGTCGCGTTGTCGGGATTCGACGGCTTGATCTACTCGATTGGGTTTCTCGTCGGCTGGCCTGTCGTGATGTTCCTCATCGCGGAGCCGCTCCGCAATCTCGGCAAGTACACCTTCGCAGACGTCGTGGCGTTCCGGCTGCGACAGGCTCCGGTTCGCGTCGCCGCCTCGGTTGGCTCGCTGGCCGTCGTCTCGTTCTACCTGATTGCGCAGATGGTGGGTGCCGGCAATCTGATCCGGCTGCTGTTCGGATTGAGCTACGAGCTCGCGGTCGTGATCGTCGGCGCCGTGATGCTCGCCTATGTGTTATTCGGCGGCATG
>DATEEI010000084.1:0-9234 GCA_035281225.1 Vicinamibacterales bacterium | reverse complement strand
CTGCTCGAGTTTTTTCAGCTCCTCCGGCGTCGTAAAGTAGTTTCCTTCGCCGTGCGCGATGGGCATGCGCAGCACCTGTTGTGGGCGGCACACCATCGTGAACGGCGTGTCTGTCTGCTCGACGCGAACGTGAACATGCTGGCAGAGAAACTTCAGTTCTCGGTTGCGGAGCATCGCACCAGGCAACAGCCCGGCTTCCAGCAAGATTTGAAACCCGTTGCAGATGCCCAGCACCGGCCCACCGGACGCCGCGAATTTTCTGACCGCATCCATCACTGGCGAAAACCGTGCGATGGCTCCGGTTCTAAGGTAATCACCGTGCGAGAACCCGCCTGGAAGGATGACGACATCAGCGCCGCGAAGATCGGTCTCCTTGTGCCAGACGAACTCCGCTTCCTGGCCAAGCACCTCTTTCGCCGCGTGATGCGCGTCGTGATCGCAGTTCGATCCTGGAAACACTACAACGGCAAAGCGCATGTCACCCCACTTCGATGCGATAGCTCTCGATTACAGGATTCGCCAGCAGTTTGTCGGCCACTTCGGCGGCCATGGAGCGCGCCTTCTCGCTCGAATCCGCCGCCAGCTCCAGCTCAAAATACTTCCCTTGCCGGACATCCTCGACGCCTCCGTAACCCAGCGAATGCAGCGCATCCGCGATGGTCTTGCCCTGAGGATCGAACACCGATGGCTTCAACGTCACGAAGACTCGCGCACGCATAGTTACGATTCAGCTCCCAGCTTCCGGATCCCCGCCGTTGCCACGGCCGCCGATCCGAACACGCGACCGAATACTTTGCCGACGTTCTTCAGCTGCACTTTCAGGTTGAATGCATCCTCGATGGTCTTGCCGTCGAGCACGCCCATCACTTCCTTGTCGGCCAGCAGCAATTGTCTGAAGTCCTTCTTCTCGTCGTAAGAGCGCATGGCATTGCGCTGCACCCACTCGTACGCCTGCTCGCGTGAGATACCACGCTGGGCCAGCTCGAGGAGCACAGTGCCGGAGAACACGACGCCGCGCGACATCTCGAGGTTCTGGAGCATGCGATCGGGGTTCACCACAAGACCCTTCACGATGCGCGTGAACCGTCTCAGCATGTGATCGAGCGCGATGAAGCTGTCCGGAAGAATAACCCGCTCGACGGACGAGTGAGAGATGTCTCTCTCGTGCCAAAGCGCAATATTTTCGAGCGCCGCGTGCGCATTTCCCCGAAGCAGGCGCGCCAAACCGGTGATCTGCTCGCAGCCGATGGGGTTGCGCTTGTGCGGCATGGCGGACGAACCCTTCTGGCCTTTGCCGAACGGCTCCTGCACTTCGCCGATCTCCGTCTTCTGAAGGCCGCGGATCTCCAGCGCGAACTTCTCGAGCGACGCACCGGTGATCGCAATGGTCGTCATCAGCTCGGCGTGACGGTCCCGCTGGATGATCTGCGAGGACACCGGGGCAGGCTCGAGCCCGAGCTTTTGGCAGATGGCGGCTTCGATCGACGGATCGAGGTGGGCAAAGGTGCCAACCGCCCCGGAAACCTTACCGACCGACACGACGGCCCGCGCGCGCGCAAGCCGATCGTGGTCTCGCTGGAGCTCGGCGTACCACAGGGCCAGTTTCAGTCCGAACGTCATCGGCTCGGCATGAACGCCGTGAGTGCGGCCCATCATCGGCGTACTGCGATGCTCCTCCGCACGCGAGCGGACCGCATCGAGCAGTCCCTCGATGTCCTTCAAGAGAAGGTCGGTGGCCTCGCGCATCTGAATGGCCTGCGCGGTGTCGACGACGTCCGAAGAGGTCAGGCCGAAATGGAGCCAACGCGCGGACGGTCCAACGTGTTCGGCGACCGCCGTCGTGAAGGCGATGACGTCGTGCTGGGTGGTCTCTTCGATGGCGGCGATGCGGGCAACGTCGAATTTCGCTCGTTCCTTGATGTCGCGCGCCGCATCCTGCGGAATGATCCCCGCCTCGGCCATCGCCTCGGCAGCCGCGATTTCAACCTGCAGCCAGGTCTCGAATCTCCGCTCTTCACTCCAGATGCGCCCCATCTCGGGGTGGGTGTAGCGAGCAATCATGTCGTCGATTGTCGATCGTCCATCAGTTCAGATTGAGTCGCTCTCGTGGAAGTTGAAGCCCATTCACCTGCCCAAGCACCGTGGCGGCGAGCGAGCCATTGGAGAACAGCTCCCCGGCCACACGCTGCACGTCTTCCGGCGACACGCGCTCGATGCCTTCCAGGGTCTCATCGAGGCTGAACTGCCGGTCGAAATAGATTTCCTGCCGGGCCAGGTGCGACATCCGGCTCGAGGTGTTCTCGAGGCTCAGCATCACGCTGCCCTTGAGATGATCCTTCGCGCGACGCAGCTCGCTATCGGGAACGGGCGCCTGCTTGATCATCTTCATCTCTTCGACCACGAGGTCGATGACTTCACCGACGGCCTCATTCGCACAACCGGCATACACAGTGAGGTAGCCGGCATCCCGGTACGCGTTGATGCCCGAGAACACTGAGTAGGCCAAGCCTCGCTTCTCGCGGATGTTCTGGAACAGACGAGAGCTCATCGACCCGCCGAGCATGGTATTCATCACATAGCTCGAGTAGCGATCGCTGTGGTTCTGAGGATAGCTGGATGTGCCGAGACACACGTGACTCTGTTCCAGTTCCTTGTTACGGATAACAACCTTCGGCACGACATGCGGCGGCGTTCCGGCCTGCCGCTGTCCGGAAGACGGCATCGATCCGAACGCCTTCTCGAGCGCTTCGCGCAGCTGCGAATGCTCGAGATTGCCGGCCGCCGAGATGATGACGTTCTCAGCCGCGTACGCGCCCCGGAAGTGGTCGCGGAGACGCCCCTGCGTGATCGCCTCGACGGTGTCCTTGGTGCCCAGGATAGGCCGCCCGAGAGGATGCCCCTCCCAAAACGCCTGCGTGAAAATCTCATGGACGAGATCGTCAGGCGTGTCCTCGACCATCTTGATCTCTTCGAGGATGACCTTTTTCTCGCGTTCGATATCGATTTCGTGAAACGCAGGACGCAGGACAATATCGGAGAGGATGTCGACCGCAATGGGCAGGTGTTCGTCGAGAACCTTCACGTAGTAGCTGGCATATTCCTTTGCGGTAAACGCGTCGAGCTGCCCGCCGATGGAATCCACCGCTTGTGCAATCGCTTCGGCCGTGCGCGTCGCGGTGCCCTTGAACAGCATGTGCTCGACGAAATGCGCGGTGCCGCTCTCGTCGTCTGTCTCGTGCCGCGAACCGCGCGTCAGCCACACGCCCAGGCTCACCGAGCGGACGTGGCCCATCGATTCAGTCACGAGACGAATCCCGTTGTCGAGTGCGTCGCGAACAATCATGGAATTGATGACAAACGCCGTGAAACCGTTGGAGAAGAAAGGGTTGAGAGAGAGCTTGAAGAGATCTTAACACGAGTACAATCGAGAGTGTAGAACCCACATGCCCAACGTTCGGAACGGCTTAGCGGCAGAGAATCGCCCGGACCTTGCGGCGATGGATCTCATGGAGCTCGAGGCCGCCCTCGAGAGCGGCGGACATCCACGCTTCCACGCTCGCCAGATCTTCAGATGGATCTACGCGAAGGGCGTCACCGACTTCGAACAGATGACCGATTTATCCCGCCAGCTGCGCGGGAATCTGGCGGAACTTTTCCGAATCGGCACACCCGCGCTTGTTGGGAAGGAGACATCTTCGGACGGCACCGTGAAATTTCTGCTGTCGCTCGAAGACGGGCGTCACATCGAATCGGTTTTCATTCCAGACACGCCGAAGCAAACGTTCTGCATTTCGACGCAGGTCGGGTGCGCCCTGAAGTGTGGATTCTGTCTGACCGGCAAGATGGGCCTGGTGCGCAATCTCACTGCCGGTGAGATTGCCGGCCAGGTGCGTCTGCTCGCCGGAGAGTTGGGGCTGCGCGATTCGAAATTCAACATCGTGCTCATGGGGATGGGCGAGCCGCTGCACAACTACGACAACACGATGAAGGCGCTGCGGATGCTCAACGACGAGCACGGACTCGCCGTCTCGCCGAAGCGCGTCACGCTATCGACGGTTGGAGTCGTGCCGGGTCTCGAACGGCTGGCCACAGAACCATTGATGCCGAATCTGGCGATCTCGCTGCACGCGACGACCGAGGATCAACGCGATGCGCTGGTGCCCGTCAACCGCAAGTACGGTCTCGAGGACATCCTCGACGCCGCGCGCAAGTTTCCGATCAAGCGGCGCAGCCGCATCACGTTCGAGTACGTGCTGTTGCGAGGCGTCAATGACACGCCGGAAGACGCGCGCAGGCTGGTTCGTCTCTTGGGCAACCTCCGGTGCAAGGTCAACCTGATTCCCCTGAACGAGGCCGCCGGCATTTCGTTTCAGCGGCCTTCAGATGACCGCATCGACACGTTCGCGGAGATCCTGGCAAACGCACGCCTCAGGGTCTCTGTGCGTAAAAGCCGCGGACGGGATATTCGCGCTGCGTGCGGTCAGCTGATTGTAGAGGGCGCAACGCCGTCGCCGGCCCAAAGGGCGGCAGCTTTGTTGTGAGTGAAACGTCCGGAGGGTCGGCGCTCAGAAGTTTGGCAGCGCGGATTAGACAACCGCGCCCACGAGCATGTCATCCCGTTCGGCGATCTCGACACTCACCCACTCATTCCTGAGATGACCTGGCGGGATGCTGACTTTCAGGTAGTTGTCGGTCACCACCAGCGATCCATCCTCAATGGTCAATCCCGGCCGCACGGCGCCTTCCTGGCTGCGGTGGAATCTTCTCGTCAATTCCCGGCCGACCTCGCGGAGCCGACTCGCGCGTTCGCGCACCACCAGGCCGTGAATCTTGCCAGGCATGACGCTCGCTGCCGTCCCGGGGCGATCGGAATAGGGAAACACGTGGATGTGCGTGAGCGGTGAAGTCCTCAGGTAAGCACATAGCGCATCGAAGTCCTCGTCGGTCTCGCCCGGAAACCCGACGATGACATCAGATCCAATCGATGCGTGGGGAATCTCCTCGCGGATGCGCGCGACCAGGCGACGATAGTACGCGAGCGTGTACGGACGCCTCATGGCCACGAGCATGCGATCGCTCGCGTGCTGCAGAGGAAGATGGAAATGCGGTGCAAAGCACGACGATCCTGCGACGAGATCGACGACCGCATCCGAACAGTCCATCGGTTCGAGCGAGCTGATCCGAAAGCGAATGCCGGATGAGCCGCGTTCGATGAGCTCCAACAGCTCGAGGAGCGATGGTCCCTCGGCGAGGTCGCGGCCGTAGGAGCCCAGATGCACGCCGGTGAGCGCAATCTCCCGATAGCCGGCGTCTCGCACGCGCGCGATCTCGGACATGATCTCGGCGGGTGTCTTGCTGCGGCCCGCTCCGCGCGTCGAAGGAATGATGCAGAAGGAACACGTCTGATCGCAGCCGGTCTGCACGCGAAGCGTAAACGCCGTGCGGCCAGCAATCCCGGGAGCGACCGCGGCGCCACAAGACCCATCGCCATTGCCGAATCGCTCGGCAGTCGTCAAGCCGATCTCATGGGCAAGCCATTCCTTGCGATCGTTGGGAACAATCTGAACCACACCGGGAAGCTCGGCGATCTCGTGCGGCTGCCTGGTGGCGTAGCACCCCGTAACTACAATTCTCGCGCCGGGGTTTTCGCGCGCGATCTTGCGCACGACCTGCCTCGCACTCTGGTCGGCCGCGCCTGTCACCGAGCAGGTGTTGACGATGACGAGGTCCGCATCGCGCGTCCCTGAACAGGTTCCACCAGCGGCGATCAGCTGCTCTTCAATCTGAAAGGAGTCGGCTTGATTGACCCGGCAGCCGAAGGTGATCACGGAGTACTTCACAATTTTCGCGCCGCGTCCTCGACCTTCTCGGCCAATCCGCGCTTGTACTTCTCAAGCCGTTCCGCAAGCTGCTTGTCGCCCAGCGCGAGAATTTGCGCTGCGAGCACACCGGCGTTGACGGCGCCAGGCTTGCCGATGGAAACCGTGGCGACCGGGACACCCGGCGGCATCTGAACGGTCGACAGCAGCGCATCGAGCCCGTTCAGCGCCGACGAATCAATCGGCACCCCGATCACCGGCTTCGTCACGTGCGCGGCGACAACGCCGCCAAGGTGCGCGGCCGCGCCGGCGCCGACGATGAAGACGCTGACGCCGCGATCGCGCGCCTCGGAGAGCAACCTCGTCACGCGCTCCGGCGATCGATGAGCGGAAGCGACGGTCATCTCGACCGACACGCCAAGCTCCTTCAGCACCTCAACCGCACCCTGCATCACCGGGGCGTCATTCTGGGAACCCATCAGGATCAGTACTTGTAGTGGGGGCATGGTTTGATTTTACTTTTTACGCCAGGGCCTTGGCTCCAATGTCTTTCCGGTAGTGCATGCGATCGAAGCTGATCTGGGCAACGCCTTCGTACGCGCGATCGATCGCGGTCTGATAGTCGGCGCCGGAAGCCACGACGGTCAAGACACGGCCTCCAGCCGTCACGATGTCGTCACCACGCGTCGCGGTCCCGGAGTGGAAGACGTTGACGTCAGGGAGCGCCTCCGCGGCCTCTAAACCGTGGATCACCTGGCCGGTGTCGTAGGTATCGGGGTAGCCTCCGGAAGCAAGAACCACTCCCACGCGCGGCTGCCGCGACAAGGACACGGTCGTTGCGCCCAGCTCCCCTGTCGCCGCGCTCATCAGTAGACCCAAGAGGTCGTCGGCAATCATCGGCAGAACGACCTGGGCTTCTGGATCGCCAAACCGCACGTTGAATTCGATCACTTTTGGACCGTCCGTCGTCAGCATCAACCCGACGAACAGGAATCCGCGGAATTCGCTGCCTTCGCTCCGCATCCCCTCAAGAACCGGAAACACGATCTCCTTCATGACGCGCGCCTGCGTGGCAGCATCGAACAGAGAACTTGGCGCGTACGCGCCCATCCCGCCGGTGTTGGGGCCCCGATCCGCATCAAACGCACGCTTGTGATCTTCGGCCGAGCCCAGAGGGAGCGCGCGTGTGCCGTCGCTGAGGACAAAGAAGGACGCTTCACGCCCGACAAGCAACTCTTCGATGACAAGCCGTGCGCCCGCATGCCCGAACCGCTGGTCGACCATCATCACGTGGACCTGCGTTTCCGCATCCGCGAGATCGTCGCAAATCACCACACCCTTACCTGCGGCGAGACCATCGGCCTTGATCACGACGGGAAACTTGAATTCACCGCTCTTGAGCACCGCGAGCGCCTGCGCCGGAGAGTCACACGCCTTATATCGAGCCGTCGGCACACTGCACCGGTGCATGAAGTCTTTCGCGAAGACCTTGCTCGACTCCAACATGGCGGCGCGCTGTGTCGGTCCGAACAACAGGTGTCCTTCCGCGGCAAACACGTCGGCCACACCACGGCTCAGCGGCAACTCGGGACCAACGATCGTGAAATCGATCTCCTCACGTCTGGCGATCGCTTCGACGGCATGCGGGTCAGCGGGATCGACCGGAATACAGCGCGCAAGACGGTTAATTCCCGCGTTGCCTGGCGCGCACACGACTTCCGCCACGGCGCGTTCGGACGCCAGTTTCCACACTAGCGCGTGTTCGCGCCCGCCGTTTCCGATGACCAGAACTCTCGCGGATCCCACGTCTTCGCAGTAAACTGTTGGATATAAAAGGGTTAATCTGGAGGACTAATCCATTGACGGGGCTGCGCCTTTGCGCCTAACATTCGCAGTCCCGAATTAGCGTAACACAATCGTTATTCAAGATATCGTGATGGTGAGGCAGCAATCATCACGTTCGCCCGAGTTGAGGGGGTGTCATCAAGCGTGGCGGAAGTCAAAGTGCAGGACGGCGAGTCTATCGAGAGTGCTCTTCGGCGGTTCAAACGGAAGGTGCAGCAGGAAGATATCATCAAGGATATCAAGAAGCATTCCTTCTACTTGAAGCCTGGAGACAAGCGCAGAGCCAAGCAAGCTCTTGCGCGCAAACGTAACCGCAAGAAAATGCGACGCGACGCAGAGTAGAGGCGCGGCAGGGGGGCGACACGATGGAGTTCCAAGACAAGATCCTGAATTGCGTGGATTGCGGCGCGGAGTTCGTGTGGACGGCAGGTGAGCAGCTCTTTTTTGCGGATAAGAACTTCAAGAATGAGCCGAAGCGATGCAAGGCCTGCAAGGCCAAGCGCGCGACCCGTGCGGCGTCGCCCGGGATTCGTGAACGTGTCGAAACCACGGCTACGTGCTCTGCCTGTGGCAAGGAAACGACCGTGCCTTTCCGTCCAACGCAGGGTCGCCCTGTGTTTTGCAAAGAGTGTTTCCAACAGAGAAAGTTTGCTGGAGCGGGAGGACTGTAAGTCCTTCCGCTTCGAGTGCCTAACGGCCGGGGCGACCACCCCCTGTTCCTGAACCTTCTTTTATCGCTTCGCCCGGGTCAGTGGACGAAGAACCTCTTCGTCTTCGCGGCCTTGGTGTTCTCGCACCGCCTCACCGACCTCGACGCCGCGGCGCGAGCGACGGCGGCGTTCCTCATCTTCTGCACTCTCTCCGGCGCGGTCTATCTCATCAACGACGTCTTCGATCGTAAGCAGGATCAACGCCATCCATTGAAGGCGATGCGTCCCATCGCGTCGGGCGCGCTCGATCCCAAGCTCGCGACGACGATCGCCATCGCGCTCGCCGTTCTCTCGCTCATCGCCGCATTCGCGCTTGGACGGCTGTTCTTCGCGTCAGCGTCGGCCTATCTCTTACTCCTGTTCTCCTACTCCGCCTTTCTCAAGCACATCGTCATTCTTGATGCCCTGACCGTAGCGGCCGGTTTTACCCTGCGGGCGGCCGCCGGTGCGGCAGCGATCTTCGTCCCGATGAGCCACTGGCTGCTGGTCTGCACCACACTACTGGCGTTGTTCATCGTGCTCAGCAAGCGCCGTCACGAGTTGACGCTGCTGACCGACACGGCAACGCAACACCGGCCTATTCTCGGCGACTATACGCCCTACCTTCTCGATCAGATGATCTCCGTCGTAACGGCGTCGACCCTCATCGCCTATGCGTTCTACACCATCAGTCCCGAGACGACGGCGAAGTTCGGCACCACGCTGCTCAGCCTCACGATCCCGTTTCCGTTGTATGGGATTTTCCGGTACCTCTACCTGGTGCATCGGCGCGACCTCGGCGGTAGCCCCGCCGATCTGCTGGTGAACGACCGCCCGCTCCTGGTTTGCGTGGCCCTCTGGGCACTCTCGGTGATCGCCAT
>DATEEI010000083.1:0-40727 GCA_035281225.1 Vicinamibacterales bacterium | reverse complement strand
CCAGCGACGCTTGAATCACGTCGTAGCGTTCATCGGATCGTCTGATGAAGCTCCGCCCGTCGTCGACGACCACGCGGACTTTCGGGATGTCATAGATGGAGCCGGAAAAGTCCCGGAAGTGGTTCAGCATGACGTCGTGCGCAATGATGGGGTTCACCTCGACGCCGTCGACACGGCTGGCGCCGAAGACCAGCGCGGTGAGCAGATCTCGTCCACCGCCCGGCCCGATGACGAGAGCGGAGAAGGTGTGTCCCTGTACCAAGTGGTACGCGAGACCCGTGAGCTCGTGCTTGAGGTACTCGACCTTCGACAGATCGCCGTCATAGCGGACAATCGGTGTCGAGGCCGCCGAATCGATGTCCATGAAGCGCGTTTCCGGCCGTGGGCCGGTGTATGTCGAGCTGAGCGACCAATCGCCGTGCGATCGGTCGTACACCGCGACGCGCGAAAACGAATTCCACTTGCTGAACAAGACGGTGTCGGCGTCGTGCCCTTTGGTGTGGCTCACGTCGAACGGCGCCGAGCCCATCAGCTGCAGGCCGCCTGGGATGCCGACGGCCACCGCGGCCAGGAGCGCGGTGCGCGCTAGGCCCTTTGCCGGCGAGAACAGCAACGCGGCGAGGCCACCAAGGACAGCCGCCAGCAATACCACACCGGGCGCGCCGAAGCGATTGAGCAGCGGAAGCAGCAGGAGGCACCCCACTGCCGCGCCGATCAGGTCTGCGGCATAGACGACGTTCACCCGGGTTCGCAACCTCGTGATCGCGAACGAGATCACCGCGCCTCCGGTAAAGAACGGCAGCGCCGCCAGCGTGTAGATGGCGATCATTTTTACGAGGTTTTCGTGGCTGTAGTTGAGGCCGACACGAATCCGCACGAGCGCTGCGAGCGCGAGCACCGTCACGGCTGCGAACAGCAGCGAGTGAACGGTCAGGAGTGTGGCGGTGGAACGGCGGCCGAACGTGTTTCGGCCGACGTACACGTACACGCCGCTCGCGCTGAGGCCGAAAAGCGCGATCGAAATCGCGAGGAACGCGAAGTGGTAGTACATCGTCACGGAAAAAATGCGTGTCAGCGCGAGCTCGATCATCAGAATCGCGCCGGCAATGCATCCGACGCCGGCGAGCGCGCGCATGAAGCGACCCCGCGTGAATTCCTCTTCGTGACCAACCGCTGCGTGATTCGACATTCGCGACGAAGTTTAGCATCAGGAACTTGAGGTAGACTGCACCCGTGCCCGCAGCCGCATCGGTCCGAGCGCAAACTTCCAATCGCGTACTCATCTGCGCTGCCGCCTGGGCGGTTCCAGGTGCAGGCCATCTCTGGCTTGGCCGGCGCAAAGGACTGATCTTTCTCGTGGTGCTGCCGGTGATGTTCGCGCTCGGACTGGCCCTGGAAGGACGCATCTTTCCATTCGAGCTGTCTCAGCCCCTCGTCGCGCTCGCGGCGCTGGCCAACATGGGGATCGGAGTGCCGTTTGTCATCGCGCGCGCGATGGGTCAGGGCGCTGGTGCAGTGACCGCCGTGACCTACGAATACGGCAACACCTTTTTGATCGTCGCGGGTCTGCTCAACGCGCTTGTGGTCATCGACGCCTTCGATATTTCGATGGGGAGGAAATAGTCCTCGTCATGCAGAGTCACTTCGTCCTGATGCTGATCTTCTCGTTCTGCGTGTCGGCCGTGTTCGCGGGCTTGATGCGCGAGGATACGGACGGACAGCTGATGCTCGGGGCCAAAATGTTCGGGGCGATGATGGCCGCCGCCATCGTGCTCGGCTGGTTGATGCTTCCGTTCCCGATCTAGACCCGTTGCCCTCCCGCCCTGCGTGGCTCACGTTGTGGCTCCCGGTCATCGCCTATATGGCGATGCTGTTCGGATTTTCCTCGCTCTCCACTCTGCCAACACCGCCGGGAGACTTGTCGTTCTACGACGTACACATCGCGGCGTATGCAGGTCTCGGTATGCTCGCCGCGCGCGCATTCGCCGAGGGACGCCTGCGCAACGTGACGTGGCGCGCCGTCTGTGGCGCCATCGCGCTCTCGTGGATCTACGGTGTCACAGACGAATACCACCAACGCTTTGTGCCGGGCCGCGATTTCGATGTGCTCGACATTCTGGCCGACGGAATGGGGTCGGTCATCGGCGCAAGTGCGGTGGGGGCGTGGAGTATAATCAAGCGTCGTCTCGAGACGCGCGATGTCCTTTGACAACCTGCTTATCCAGCGTGAGTCCGGCGTCGCCGTTCTCACCGTTCAGCGCCCGCAGCGTCTGAACGCACTCGATACAGCGACCCTCGACGAGCTTCGGCAGGCCTTCCTCGATTTTCAGTACGACGATTCCATTCGCTGCGTCATTGTGACCGGCGCCGGCGACAGAGCATTCGTGGCTGGTGCCGACATCAACGAGTTGGCTCGCGATACTCCCGATGGCGCTCGCGAGCGAGCGCTTCGCGGGCAGAGCGTGTTCGACTCGATCGAGCAGCTCGGCAAACCGGTCATTGCTGCCGTCAACGGTGTTGCCCTTGGCGGCGGTTGCGAGCTGGCGATGGCGTGCACGCTGCGCCTGGCCGCCGACACCGCTCGCTTCGGCCAGCCCGAGATCAACCTCGGCCTGATTCCGGGCTTCGCGGGCACTCAGCGCCTCGCGCGCCTCGTCGGGAAGACGAAGGCGATGGAGATGATTCTGACGGGGACACCGATCAGTGCCGCCGACGCTCTCGCATCAGGTCTGGTGAATCGCGTTGTGCCTACAGCCACATTGATGACGGAGGCGCGTGCGCTCGCGCTGGAGTTGGCCGCGAAGCCGTCGATCGCGCTGCGATACGCGATGGAAGCCGTCAACTGCGGTCTCGATCTGCCGTTTGCCGACGCATGTCGGTTCGAAGCCGCGCTGTTCGGCCTGGTGACGACGACAGAGGATATGAAAGAAGGCACGAAGGCGTTCCTGGAGAAGCGGAAGCCGGAGTTCAAGGAAAGGTAAATGGTTCAGCTCGAAGGCTCGCACACAGGTGCCGGATTGCAGTTCGCCATCGTCGTCTCGAAGTTCAACGACTTTGTGACCGATCGACTTCAGGCGGGCGCGCTCGAAGGGCTCAAGTCAGCGGGAGTGGGTGCCGAGGACGTGTGCGTCCTCAAAGTGCCGGGGGCATTCGAGATTCCATTCGCGGCGCAGGAGGCGGCCAGTCGCGGCAAGTTCGCGGCCGTCATCTGCCTTGGCTGTCTCATCCGCGGAGCAACCGCGCACTTCGAGTACATCGCATCGGCATGTGCGCACGGCATCACTCAAGCCGCGGCGGCCAGTGGTGTGCCAATGACATTCGGCGTCCTGACCACCAACTCTGTCGAAGAGGCGCTGGAGCGTTCGGGCGACGGTCCCGACAACAAAGGCTGGGAAGCGGCCATCGCCGCCGTCGAAATGGCGACGCTGCAGCGTGCATTGCGCCAGCCGGCGCCACCACGCGGTATCGACGCGTGACTGGGCCCCACGACGCCGTTGCCCCTGCGACCCGGCATCGCACGCGCCATCGCGCCCGCCAGTCTGCGGTGCAGATGCTCTATCAATGGGAAGTGGGGAAACAGAGCATCGAAGACGTGATAGGCACGTTCTGGGTGGCCAGCTTGCCGGGCGCGGAAGGCGCGCCCGAGAGCGTCCGCGCCTTTGCCGAGCAGCTGTTCCGTTCGACGATTGCCAACCTCGATAAGATCGATCCGCTGATTGCCGAGACAGCCGAGCACTGGCGACTCTCGCGCATGGCGGCGCTCGACCGTCTGATTCTCCGGCTCGCCATTGGCGAGTTTCTCGAAGGGGGCACGCCGCGCAACGTGATCATCAACGAAGCGCTCGAGTTGGCGAAGACGTTCAGCGGGGAGGAGTCGGCGAAGTTCGTCAACGGCATACTCGACGCGGTGAAGAAGAAACTGGCGGTCCGTGCGATATGATCTGCGCGAATGTCATCTGAAGAAGAACAAATCCAGCAGAGGCACGCCAACCTCACGAAGCTTGCCACGCTGGGCGTCCCTGCGTATCCGCATCGATTCGACCGCACCGCGACCATCTCGGACCTCGTGCACGAGCACGACGGCAAGACGTCGCCGGAGCTCGAGGAACGTCGCATCGACACCACGACGAGCGGCCGCATCCTGGGGATTCGCAGTTTCGGCAAGGCCAGTTTTCTCGTACTCTCCGACGGCCGGTCGCGTCTCCAGGTCTACATCAAGAAGGATTCGCTCTCTGAGCGCGACTTCGAGCTGTTCCGTCTTCTGGATTTCGGCGACGTCGTCGGTGTTGAAGGCCACCTGTTTCGCACTCGCACGAACGAGCTGACGATCTGGGCATCGCGTCTCGAGTTTCTGGCGAAGTGCCACCTCCCGTTGCCCGAGAAGTGGCACGGGCTGACCGATGTCGAGATCCGATATCGCCAGCGGTACCTCGATTTGATCGTCAACCCTGAGGCGCGCGAGGTCTTTCAGGTCCGGAGCAAGGTGATGGCTGCGCTCCGCGAGTTTCTGGATGCGCGTGGCTATCTCGAGGTCGAGACGCCGATGATGCAGCCTATTGCTGGCGGCGCCATGGCGCGTCCCTTCAAGACCCATCACAACGCGCTCGACATCGATCTGTATCTGCGAATTGCGCCGGAGCTGTATCTGAAGCGGCTCGTGGTCGGGGGCCTCGAGCGTGTATATGAGATCAACCGGAATTTTCGAAACGAAGGCATTTCGACCCGGCACAACCCGGAGTTCACGATGCTCGAGTTTTATCAGGCCTATAGCGATTATCAGGACCTGATGAAGATGACGGAAGAAATGGTGGCCTTCGTCGCCAGGGCGGCTGTCGGCAAGGAAGACATCGAGTGGGATGGTGCGACGATCGCACTGCGGGCGCCGTTCGCGCGTGTGTCGCTGCGGCAGGCTGCCGCGGACGCCGCCTCGAAGAAGTTGGGCGAGACGGTGAGCGAATCGGATTGTCGCGATCCTGAGAAAGCCCGGGCGCTGGCGTCCCGCCTTGGCGTTGCGGCCGACGCCAAGAGCGGCCCGGGCAAGATTACGACAGCGATTTTTGAGACCTTTGTCGAGGAGTCGCTCGTCCAGCCGACCTTCGTCTACGACTTTCCCACGGAGGTCTCACCGCTATCGAAGCAGCGGCCCGACGATCCCGAGACGGTGGAACGGTTCGAGCTCTACATCGGCCGAATGGAAATGGCCAACGCGTTCAGCGAGCTCAACGATCCGGTCGAACAGCGGGCTCGCTTCGAGCAGCAGCTCGCCGAACGTGCCAAAGGCGACCAGGAAGCGCATGCGATGGACGAAGACTACGTTCGCGCCCTCGAATACGGTCTGCCGCCGACGGCGGGGGAGGGCGTAGGTGTCGATCGGCTGGTGATGCTGCTCACAAACAGCAAGTCCATCCGCGACGTGATCTTGTTCCCGCAGATGCGCCCGAAATAACGAGCAACAAAAAAATGGGGTCTGACCCCTTTTATATGCCGTTCGAGCTTCACATCGCGATTCGCTATCTTCTGGCCCGCCGGCGGCAGGCGTTCATCTCCATCATTTCGCTGGTGTCGACGCTGGGCGTCACGGTGGGCGTCATGGCGCTCGTCATCGCGCTGGCGCTGATGACTGGCCTACAGAGCGAGTTGCGAGACCGTATTCTGGGGTCGACCGCCCACATTTTCGTCTTCAAGTCCACCGGCATCGAAGACTATCAGGCCGAGATCGACGCGCTTCGCAAGGTTCCGCGCGTCATTGGCGCGGCGCCGGCGATCATCGGCCGCGCCCTCGCATCTTCGCCAAGCGCCGACGCCTTCATCAGCTTCAAGGGCATCGATCCCGCGCTCGAAACATCGGTCACCGAGATCGAGAAATCGATCCTCTCGGGGAAGCTGGCGGATCTCACCCCACGCGAAGATGCCGCGCACGACGGCATCTTCCTAGGGGTGGATCTCGCGAAGCAGCTCGCGGTCGGTGTCGGCGACACCATCACCGTGCTCACGCCGCAGGGGACTCTGAACCCGTTTACCGGGATGATGCCGCGCTCGCGCACGCTTCGCGTCACAGGAATTTTTCGGCTTGGCCTGTACGAGATCGACAACACGTTCGGTCTTGTGAATCTTGATGTCGCCAAGCGGCTGGTCAACAAGAGCCAGCCGGAGCTCATCGAACTGGCCGTTGACGACATCAACGCTGCCCCGGAGGTCGCTGCGGCTATTCCGCGGCTGCTCGGCGACCGTTACGTCACGGAGGACTGGACGAAGATGAACCGGACGTTGTTCGAGGCGCTCTGGCTCGAGAAAATGGCGATCTCGGTGACCATCGGGCTCATCGTCATGGTGGCTGCGCTCAACATCGTCGCGTCGCTAGTGTTGCTGGTGATGGAGAAGAGCGCCGATATCGCCATCCTCAAGACCATGGGGGCTTCGTCCCGAAGCGTCATGTACATCTTCATGCTCCAGGGGCTGGTCATCGGAATGGTCGGCACGGCAATCGGCGGCAGTGCCGGTATCGGGCTGTCCTGGGTGATGAACCGGTATCAGCTTCTCCGGGTTCCTGGCATGGGAGAGGTCTATGAAATCTCGTACGTGCCGTTCACGCTCCTGCCGCTCGACCTTCTGGTCGTTATGGTGACGGCTGTCCTGATCTGCTTTGTCGCCACCATCTATCCTTCGCGACAGGCCGCCAAGCTGAAGCCCGTCGAAGCGCTCCGATACGGTTAACACCGTTCAAGCGCTGTTCTGACTTGGTGACGCGAGTGCGCTGCATTCAGGACAACAGCACGCACATAAGTCCTTATTGCCCAACAAAATTACTGGCATCCTCTTTGATGTATGTCGTGCAGGGGGATGGAACCATGAGAACTCTTTTTGGAGCAGTCGCAGGAGCATTGGCGGTTGGCGCCATGCTTGTGTCATACGACCTGGGCGAGCGTCGCGCCTTCAGCGCGACCACCCCGACCACGCAGATGGTGGTGGGACCGGACGGCATCGCACGGCCGTATCTGGTGCAGGCAGGTCAGGCCGGCTTCGGCCAGCCTCTTGCCGGCCAGCCGTCTGGATGGTCGCCTTATGCGACCATGGCCCCGACAGCAGCGGTTCCCTATGGATACGGCGCGTATCCGCAGGGGGCTTATGCTCCGGCACAGGTTCAGTACGTCACCGAACGAGTCGTGACCGATCGCCCAGTCGTTCGCCGTGCTTCGACCCAGCGCGTGGCGTCTGAGGTACGACCGAGACGCTCGTGGCAGAAGAGCGCGCTGTTAATCGGCGGCTCGGCCGGCGCGGGTGCGGGTCTTGGCGCGCTGATCGGTGGCAAGAAGGGCGCGCTCAGCGGCGCGGCCATCGGCGGCGGCGCGGCAGCCATCTACGATCAGGTCAAACGGCACTAAACTGGGGCGGCGTAGGGAGCGTGGGCGGTGCAGGTCGCGTGGGAAATCCCACGGACCTCGCGCGCGGCCCACGTATCCCGCGCAGCCTACGATGCCATTCCTCACTGCCACCCATATCAACAAGAGCTATCAGGTCGGCACGCAGCACCTCCACGTGCTGAGGGATCTCGACCTTTCGGTGGAGCGTGGAGAGATGGTGGCTATCGTTGGCGCGTCGGGTGTCGGCAAAAGCACCTTGCTGCACCTGCTGGGCGGACTGGACCGCATGGACTCGGGGGCTATCCGCGTCGGTGATACCGATATTGGCACACTGTCTGAGCATGAGCTCACGACGTTCCGCAACACGCACGTTGGGTTCGTTTTCCAGTTTCATCATCTGCTTTCAGAATTCACCGCCGTCGAGAACGCGGAGATGCCTTTGCGCATCGCGCGCCTCGGTCCTGCCGACGCGCGGGCCCGCGCGACCGAGGTGCTGCAGCGCCTGGCGCTCGGGGATCGGCTGACCCACCGGCCGAGCATGCTATCCGGTGGAGAGCAGCAGCGCGTCGCCGTGGCTCGAGCGCTCGTCACGACACCGTCCGTGCTGCTGGCTGACGAGCCGACCGGCGATTTGGATGAGCGTACGGCCGAGGCTTTGCACACACTCTTGCGCGAGATGCATCGAGAGCGTCAGTTGAGCTCCGTGATCGCGACGCACAACATGCAGTTAGCCAAGTCGTGCGATCGCATCTTGCGGCTGGAGGGTGGCCATCTGGTGCCAGCGTGAGGCGGGCCTGAAGCGCAAGACGCGGCTTAAGGATATGGCGGTCAGGGGTTTGGCCGTATAATGCGTATAGGTCGTCAAGGCATTATCACCGCCCCTTTTTTGCAGGTTTAAAACGGATGTTCGAACGCTACACCGAACGAGCGCGTCGCGTTCTGTTCTTCGCGAGATACGAAGCCAGCCAGCTGGGGTCCATCTCTATTGAGACCGAGCACCTGCTGCTCGGGTTGATCCGCGAGGGCAAAGGGCTGACAAGCCGGATCTTTGCCCGGTCGCATCTCTCACTGGAAAACATCAGAAAAGAGATTGAAGGTCGCACGGTGTTCCGCGAAAAGGTGTCCACCTCCGTGGAGATTCCCTTCAGCGCGGAAACCAAGCGAGTGCTGCAGTTTGCTGCCGAAGAGGCCGATCGCCTGCTGCACAACTACATCGGGACCGAGCATTTGCTGCTCGGCATCCTGCGCGAGGAGCGCTCGGTGGCGGCCTCCATCCTCATGGAAAAGGGGATGCGGCTCAACACCGTGCGCGAGGATATCGTGCAGCTGTTGAACGAAAAGACCACGCAGACGCGCGTCAAGGAAACGCCGCTGCTTGCCGAGTTCAGCCGCGACCTCACCGAGTCGGCGATGAAGAACCAGCTCGATCCGCTTGTCGGGCGCGATTACGAGCTCGAGCGCGTGCAGCAGGTGCTGTGCCGCCGAACGAAGAACAACGCGGTGCTCATCGGCGAGCCCGGTGTCGGCAAGACCGCCATCGTCGAGGGCCTCGCGCAGAAGGTCGTGTACGGCGATGTGCCGCACTTTCTTGCCGACAAGCGCATTCTTGCGCTCGACATTTCGCTGATCGTCGCCGGCACAAAGTATCGCGGACAGTTCGAAGAGCGCCTCAAAGCCATCATGAAGGAGCTCACGGACAACCCGAACATCATCGTGTTCATCGATGAGCTCCACACGCTGGTCGGCGCGGGGTCTGCCGAAGGGTCGCTCGACGCGGCCAATATTCTGAAGCCTGCGTTGTCGCGCGGTGAGATCCGCTGCATCGGCGCGACCACTCCGGCCGAGTACCGCAAGTACATCGAAAAGGATCGTTCGCTCGAGCGCCGGTTCCAGGCCATCAAGGTGGATCCACCGGCCGAGCGCGAGACGATCGAGATCATCCTTGGCGTGAAGGATCGCTACGAGTCGTTTCATCACGTCGAGTACACGCGCGAAGCCATTGAAGCCGCGGTGTATCAGTCGAGCCGCTACATCACGGATCGGTTCCTGCCCGACAAGGCGATCGACCTCATCGACGAGGCCGGCGCCCGCGCCAAGCTGCGCGAGGCCGGTTACAGCGAAGAGTTCGGCGAGATCAACCGCAGCATCCGCGTGGCCGTCGAGCAGATGGAAAACGCGGTGTCGCAGAAGGATTTCGAGAAGGCACAGTTCTACCGAGAGCAGGAAGTCAGCGCGCGCGAGAACCTGCAGTTCGTGCGCGAAAAGTTCGACGTCAAGTCGAGCGCGCGCCGCGTGGCGGTCGGCAAGCAGGAGATCGACGAGGTCGTCTCCAAGTGGACAGGGGTACCGCTGGCCTCGATCAACCAGGACGAAGGGGACAAGCTGCTCCGGATGGAGCAGGATCTCCACCGGCGTGTGGTGAGCCAGGAGAAAGCGACATCGGCCGTGTCGCGGGCCATCCGACGCTCGCGCGCCGGGTTGAAGAACCCCAACCGGCCCGTCGGCAGCTTCATGTTCCTCGGCCCGACCGGCGTCGGAAAAACGGAGCTCGCGCGGGCGCTCGCCAACTTCCTGTTCGGCAGCGACAACGCGCTGATCCGCTTCGACATGTCCGAGTACATGGAGAAGCACTCGGTCTCCAAGCTCATCGGCTCGCCGCCGGGATATGTCGGGCACGAAGAGGGTGGCCAGCTCACCGAGAAGGTCCGCCGGAATCCGTACTCCGTCGTGCTGCTCGACGAAATCGAGAAGGCGCATCCCGATATCTTCAACATTCTGCTGCAGGTGTTCGAGGACGGCCATCTCACGGATGGACTCGGCAACCGGGTGAACTTCAAGAACACCATTCTGATCATGACGTCGAACATCGGTGCCCGCTTCATTCAGAAGAAGGCGTCGCTCGGGTTTCAATCGTCGGAGTCGGAGACCATTGCCAAGAGCGTCACCGATATGGTGCTCGGCGAGGTGAAGCGGACGTTCAATCCGGAGTTCATCAACCGCATCGAAGAAATCATCGTGTTCGAGGCGCTGGGCGACGACGACCTGCGGCGCATCATGCTGCTGCTGGTCGACCAGTTGAACGAAAATCTGATTAACCGGCAGCTGAAAATCTCGTTGATGCCGGAGGTCGTGGACTGGATTATCGACCTCACCTGCAAGGATCGCTCGTATGGAGCCCGTCCGCTCCGCCGCGCCATCCAGCGCTACGTCGAGGATCCGCTATCAGAGGAGCTCATTCGCGGGCACCTCAGGGGCGGGGAGATCGAGGTGTATCTCGACGGGGGTGTACTGGCCTACCGGGCAGCCGGAGAGGTGGCCGCAGGCCGCCGTCTGGTTCAGGACGTCTAAAGTGGCGCAACCGACGTTGCCGAAGTGGCGCAACTAAAGTTGCGCCGTGGGCGCCTGAGGACATTCCAATGAGAATCCAAAGCTTTGTTCTTGCGACCGCCCTGTGGGCTGGGCCTGCGCTCGCGCAGGCGCCTGTCGTGCCCGCACCGATATCAGCGGCGCCGGTCATCACAAAGCCGGCCGCGGCGCCAGTTCCAGGAGGCACGCTCTCGCTGTGCAGTGGTGCGTACCAGATCGGTCCACCCGCGAATCTCCCGCCCGCGGGTTCGGGGCCGGTCATCTACAACGTCGTGGTCTGCTTTCCCAAGCAAGGGAACGTCTCGCTCATCGAGGCAGAAACCTACTTGTACTACATGCAGTCGACCGACCTGGTCAGCGCGCCCTCGCGCAATGAGTGGAAGCCGTACAACGAGGCGGCCGAGCGGACCATCATTGGCGACCATCAGCGCCTCTGGGCGACGAAGTTCCTCGACGATCTCTCCATCGAGACGGCCGACTATGTATTTTCGAACGGCGTGATCGGGAAGGTCATCGTCTACAACATGGAAGAGCGGCAGCGGATCAAGAACACCGTCTTCAACGAAGGCACGAAAGAGATCGAGCAGGCGAAGGTCGAAGAACGGCTGCGCGAGCTCAGTATCACGGTGCGCCTCGACTCGTTCGTCGATCAGGCCACGGAGAAGAAGGTCGCCAACGTCATCCGCGAGATGATGGTCGAGAAAGGGTTCCAGGATGCCAAAGTCGAGCCCTACTACGAGCCCATGCCAGGAGGTCCCAAGCTCGTCGCGCTGAAATTCAAGGTGACCGAAGGCCCGAAGATCAAGATCTCGAAGGTCGATTTCGTCGGCAACAAAGTCTTCAGCGACGGTAAGCTGAAGAAGAAGATGAAAAACAACAAAGGGGGTGGCTTCTGGATTTTCCCCGGCAGCGGGGTCTATCAGGAACACAAGTTCGAAGAAGACGCTGAGGGCATCATCGGCTTTTTCCGTGAGAAGGGCTACCTCCAGTCGGACGTGGGCCAGCCGATCTTGAAGCCTATCCGCGATTCCAAAGACGGCAAGACGCGTTACATGATCTTGGAGATTCCCGTCACCGAAGGCAAGCGCTTCCGCATCGACAAGTTCGACTTCGCGGGCAACACGAGAGTGCCGTCCAACGTCATGCGACCGCTGTTCAAGCTCAAGCCCGGCGATTTCTACAACGAAAAGCGCGTCCGCCAGGGGTTCCAGAAGGTGCAGGAGATGTACGGCAGCGGCGGCTATTTCGAGATGACGCCGCGGCCCGAGTTCGCCTTCGACGGCGACAACGTCAACGTGACGCTGCGGATTGAAGAAGGCAAGCAGTACTTCGTCAACCGCATCACGTTCCTCGGCAACACGACGACCCGCGACAGCGTCATCCGGCGCGAGATGCGGCTGTATGAGGAAGGTCCGTTCAACACCGAGGCGATGAAGTACAGCATACGGCGGCTCAACCAGCTCGGCTACTTCAAGCCGCTCGAAGAGCAGAAGCACGTCCAGATCGACAAGACGCCCAACGTTGACAACAAGGTCGACCTTACCCTGAAGCTCGAAGAGCAAAACCGCAACCAGCTTTCGTTCGGCGCCGGCGTGTCGCAATACGACGGCGTCTTCGGTCAGCTGTCGTTCTCGACCGCGAACTTCATGGGACGCGGCGAGACGTTCACGATTTCAATGCAGTCGGGCGCGCGGGCCAGCGACTATCAGATTGCGTTCACCGAGCCGTTCCTGTTCGACCGGCCGATTACCGGCTCGATCGATTTGCACAAACGGAACATCCATTTCATCGACAGTTATACTCAGGGGTCGGCGGGCGGCAACATCACAGCGGGCTTTCCGCTGGCGAATTTCTCGCGGATGTACGTGCAGTACAGCTACGAACGGGTGCACGTGAGCGACCTAAACGAGGCGTTCTTCAGCGCTGAGTGCTATTTCACCGAGGTGGGCTGTCAGTCGATCGATTTCAAGGATCTTACCGAGCAGCAGCGGTTCCTCATCGAGTCCAGCCCCTACCTCAAGGACGCGCTGCTCGTCGGACAGGGAGGGCGCCGGGTGATCAGCAAGATCGTTCCGACCTTCTCGCTGAACTCCATCGACAATCCCGTGACGCCTGTCACAGGGCGGCGCTACACGGCGTCCTTGGGTATCGCAGGTATTGGTGGCGACACGCGGTACCTAAACCCCTCGGTCGAGGGGGTCTGGTTCCTGCAGCAATCGTCCAGAACCTCGCTTGGTCTCCGTACCCAGCTCCAGTACATCCGGCCATTCTCTGGAAGCAGCGCGCTGCCGATCTTCGAGCGACTGGTACTCGGCGGGGGCTACAGCGTTCGCGGCTACGATCTGCGGTCCATTGGACCGAAGGATCCAAATAGCGGGATCGTCATCGGCGGTAATAAGAGCATGCTGTTCAACGCCGAGTACCTGATTTCGGTCGGTGGGCCGGTTCGTCTGATTTTGTTCTATGATGCTGGCCAGGTGAAGGACACCGGGCAGCGGTTCGCGACCCGGGATTTCATCACGTCGACGGGCGTGGAGGTCCGGTTCTTCATGCCTGTACTGAACGTGCCGTTCCGTCTGATCTTTGCGTCGAACCCACAGCGGAATGGCGTTCTGAACTACAGCACGGGACAACCGGAAAAGGCGTTCCGATTCCGGTTCGACGTTGGCTCAACTTTCTAAGCGAGGATCGTGTCAGATGACGAGATTGACAGCAGCCGCGGTGTGCAGTGTGATGGTGTTCAGCGGGTCGGCCTTCGCGCAGGCGCCGCCAGCGGTGTCCGCGCCCCCCGCCCCGGCTCCAGCACCCCTGAGAATGGCCTTTCTGGACTTGCAGCGCATCGCGGCCGAGTCGGTCGAAGGGAAGGCGGCCAGCGGCAGAGTGCAGGCCATCACCCAGAAGAAGGGCGCGGAGCTGCAGGAGAAGACCAAGGCGCTGCAGTCCAACCAGCAGAAGCTGCAGCAGGGCGGCGCCGTGCTGAACGACGCCGCGCGCGCGCAGGCGCAGAAGGAAATCGATCGGCTGACCATCGAAATCGATCGCTTCCAGCAGGACGCCAACGCCGAAGTGCAGGAGATGCAGCAGCAGCTCCAGGCAGACTTTCAGGAAAAGCTCCGGCCCATCGTCGACGGCATCGTGAAGGAGCTGGCGATCGGTCTGCTGTTCAGCGCCGGTGATGCGGGCGCCATTTACGTCGATCCGTCGCTCGACATCACGGGCGAAGTCATCAAGCGGTTCGACTCGGCAAAGCCGGCTCCGACCACGGCCAAGCCTGCCGCGCCGGCGGCTGCGAAGCCGGCGGCCGCGCCACCAGCGGCGGCCACGCCTCCAGCTGCAACGCCTCCCGCGCCGACGCAGAAGCCAGCCGCGCCAGCCGCGCCACCAGCGACGCAGAAGCCAGCGGCGCCTGCGAAGCCGTAGGGACTGGGCGGGGAAAAAAGGGCAGAGGGCAGAGGGATGAGGGCAGAAAGCACTGTCTTCCCTCTGCCCTCATCCCTCTGCTCTCTGCCCTTCGTCCTGTCGCCTTTTCAGTTTCGAGTATTCTGAGTCCCACCGTGCCCATCGACATTCCCGTACTCCTCGATCGCCTCTGTTACCGTCACCCCTCGCTGCTGGTCGATGGCATTGCCGAGCACGAGCCGGGGAAGCGTCTGGTCGCGCACAAGAACGTCACGGTTAACGAGGATTTCTTTCAGGGGCACTTTCCCGGCGCGCCGCTGATGCCAGGCGTGTTGATGCTCGAGACGCTCACGCAGGTGGCGGCCGCCCTGCTGCTCGAGCGCGAGGGACCGCTGCCGATGTCGCGGGTGTACCTCCACGGCGTGGACGCGGCCAAGTTTCGAAGGCAGGTCGTTCCGGGCGATCGCCTGCGGCTCGAGGTGACGCTGCTGAAGGCCCGTGCGACGCTGGCGAAAGCGCGAGCGCAGGCCTATGTCGGGGATCAGATCGTCGCCGAAGCCATTTTGCTGCTGGCCGTCATGCCCGACGGTGTTCGCATCCATCCTTCGGCGGTGGTCATGACGGGCGCCGAGATCGGCGCCGGTACCATCATCGGGCCGAATGCGGTCGTGGGGGCGCACGTCAAGCTGGGGAAGGGGTGCCGCATTGGCGCATCGGCCGTTATCGACGGGTTTACCGATATCGGCGACGGAACCGAGATTTTTCCATTTGCCTCGATTGGCCTCATCCCGCAGGACCTCAAGTTCAAAGGGGAGGAGACGTACCTGCGCATCGGGCAGCGCAATATTTTTCGCGAGTTCGTGACGATTCATCGCGGCACGCGCGGCGGCGGTGGCGAGACCACGATTGGAGATCGCAACGTGTTCATGGCGTACGCGCACGTCGCGCACGACTGCCGCATCGGCAACGACACGATCTTCGGCAACAACGCGACGCTCGGCGGACACGTGTTCGTCGACGACTTTGCCACCATCAGCGCCGGCTCGGGCGTGCACCAGTTTTGCCGCATCGGCCGCCACGCGTTCGTCGGCGGATACTCGGTGGTGACGAAGGACGCGCTGCCGTACGCGAAGACCGTCGGCAACCGCGCTCGTATTTACGGCTTGAACACGCTCGGTCTTATCCGCCGCGGGTTTACGCAGGAGGTCGTCGGCAAGCTGAAGAGCGCGTACCGGTATCTGCTGCAGTCGCGCCTGAATACGACACGCGCGCTCAAGCAGATCGAGCAGGACGCGACACTCTCGTGCCCCGAAGTGCAGTACCTCGTCGACTTCATCCGCTCGTCGCAGCGCGGTCCGCTTCTCCGGCGCCCGACGCGGCGAACCGAGGAAATGGTGGCCGATGAGTAGGCGATCGGCGATCGGCGATCGTCTATCGGCGATCGTCGACGACGGGCGATGGCCGATCACCGCGGATGACCGATGGCCGATCACCGCGGATGACCGATGCCCGATCGCTGCCGATGGCCGATGGCCGATCACTGCCGATCGGCGATCGCCGATCGCCGATCGCCGATCATGCACCTAGGTCTGATCGCAGGGAATGGCCGTTTTCCCTTTCTGGTGCTCGACGCCGCCAGGTCGATGGGGCATGACGTCACCGTCATCGCCACGAAAGAAGAAGCCTCCGCGGATCTGAGCGAAGCGGCCGCGAATGCCCACTCGCCAATCCACTGGATTTCACTCGGCGAGCTGGGCACGTGCATCAACCTGCTGAAGAACGCCGGCATCACGCAGGCCGTCATGGCGGGGCAGGTGAAGCACACCAAGATCTTTGCGGGGGGGATCAAGCCGGACGCCACGTTTCTCTCGCTGCTCGTCAAGTTGCCGTTCCAGAGCACGGATGGCCTGATTGGGGCGGTGGCGAAAACGCTACGGGATCACGGCATCGAGCTGCTCGATTCGACGGCCCTGCTGAAGCCAATGCTTGCGGCGGCGGGTGTCATGACCCGGCGCGCACCGACGGGAGACGAGCAGAAGGATTTCGAATTCGGCTACGCCGTCGCCGACGCCATCGCCGGGATGGATATCGGTCAAACGGTTGCGGTGAAACACCGCGCCGTCGTCGCGGTCGAGGCAATGGAAGGCACCGACGAGGTGATCGGCCGGTCTGGACATTTAGCCGGACCTGGCGTGTGTATCGTGAAAGTGGCAAAGCCGAAGCAGGACATGCGCTTCGACGTGCCGGTCGTCGGGTTGGCGACGATCCAGGCCATGCGCGCCGCGGGCGCCACCGCACTGTCGATCGACGCCGGCAAGACGCTGATGTTCGAGCGTGACGCGCTGCTCGTTAGCGCCGACGAAGCGGGGATCACCATCGTGGGGCGAGACAGACCGTGAAGATTCGTGTCGCCGTGATCGGTGTAGGCGCGCTTGGTCAGCATCATGCCCGCATTCTTGCGGCGTTGCCCGATGTCGACCTGGCGGGCATCGTCGATATCGACGAGTCAAGGGCGCGCGAGATTGCGGGCCTTGTGAACGCGCCGTGGGTGACCAGCGCGGCCGGGATCGTGGGGCGGGTGGACGCGGTGACGATCGCCGTACCAACAGAATCCCACTTGAGCGTGGCGCTGCCGTTTCTGCAGCGCGGCACCGCCGTGCTGGTGGAGAAGCCGCTTGCGCGCGACTTACGTGAGGCGCAACAGATGCTGGATGCGGCCGCCGCCTCTGGCGCCGTGTTCGGCGTCGGACATACCGAGCGCTATAACCCTGCGGTCTCGGCGGTTCGGCCGCTGCTGGATCATCCTCGCTTTATCGAAGTGCATCGGCTCGGCACGTTTCCGGATCGCAGCTTGGATATCGACGTCGTGTTCGATCTGATGATCCACGACCTGGATGTCGTGCTGTCGATCGTGCCGTCCGAGGTCGTGGCCGTGGAGGCGGTGGGCGTGGCGGTACTGACGCCGAAGCCGGATATCGCCAACGCGCGGCTGAAGTTCGCCTCGGGCTGTATTGCCAACATCACGGCGAGCCGTATCAGCAAGGACCGGATCCGAAAGATCAGAATCTTCCAGCGCGACGCATACCTGTCGGTTGACTATGCCGCGCAGGAGATCGAGCGGTGGCGGCTCGTGAAGGGGGATGGCGCACGACCCGTGATCGAGGGCGGCAAGCTCGAGGTTACTCAGGAAGAACCGCTGAAGCGTGAGCTCGTCGACTTCGTGGCGGCGGTGCGCGAGAAACGGGCGCCTGGCGTCACCGGCGCCGATGGTATGCGCGCGCTGGTACTCGCGCGTAGGATTACCGAGGCCATGGACTCTGGACTCTCGACTGTGGACTAAATGTATTCAGACCTAGACGACTTCATCGCCGACCTCGACAAGCGCCGGCTGCTGTCCCGCATCCGGGAGAGCGTCAATCCTGATCTCGAAATTGCTGCTGCGACAGACCGCGTTTGCAAGTTGCCTGGCGGTGGTCCCGGGTTGCTCTTCGAGAAGCCGACGGGCTTCGACATGCCGGTGGCGACGAACTTGTTCGGATCGACCGAGCGCATGTGTCTGGCGCTTGGCGCGAGCTCGCTCGACGCGGTGGCCAAAGAAATCGACGAGATGATGACGCCGAAGATGCCGGCCGGCATGCTCGACGCCTTCAAAATGCTGCCGATGTTCGACCGTCTGCGCGATCTGATGCCGAAGACCGTCAAGGACGCTCCCTGCCAGGAGATCGTCAAACGTGACGGTTCCCTCGACGAGTTGCCGATCCTGAAAACGTGGCCCGAAGACGGCGGCCGCTACATCACGCTGCCGCTCGTCATCACCAAGGATCCCGAAACCGGCGTGAGAAACATCGGCACCTATCGCATGCAGGTATTCGACGGCCGCACGACCGGCATGCACTGGCAGCGGCACAAGGGCGGAGCCCAGCATCATCGTGTCGCCGAACGGCTCGGCAAGCGGTTGGAAGTGGCTGTGGCGCTGAGTCCCGAACCCATCCTGGCGTACGCGGCGACTGCGCCGATGCCCGAAGGGCTCGACGAGCTGCTGCTGGCGGGATTTCTTGGCCGGCGTCGCATCGAGCTGGTGAAGGGCGTGACCGTCGACTTGGAAGTACCCGCGAGCGCGCACATCGTGCTCGAAGGGTACGTCGAGCCCGGCGAGCGCCGCAGGGAAGGCCCGTTTGGCGATCACACCGGCTTCTACTCGCTTGCGGAAGACTTTCCGGTGTTCCATCTGACGTGCATCACGATGCGGAAGAAGCCGACCTACCTGACAACAGTCGTCGGCATCCCGCCGCAGGAGGACGTCTATCTCGGCAAGGCGAGCGAGCGGATCTTCCTGCCGATGATCCGGAAGACCATCCCCGAGATCGTTGACATGCATTTTCCGCCCGAAGGCATCTTCCACAACATCGTACTGGTGTCGATCGACAAGCGGTATCCGGGGCACGCGCGCAAGATCATGAATGCGTTCTGGGGCCTCGGCCAGCTCATGTTCTCCAAGACGATCGTCGTGTTCGACAAGGATGTCGACGTGCAGAACGTCGGCGAGGCCGCCTGGATCGCCGGCACGCATGTCGATCCGCAGCGGGACATCCAGTTCACGATCGGACCGATGGACGATCTCGAGAACGCGTCCACGCTGCCCGCGTATGGCAGCAAGATGGGCATCGACGCCACTCGAAAATGGCCAGGTGAAGGGTTCACCCGCGAATGGCCCACGCGACTCAAGACGACGGAGGCAGCCAGCCGGAAGGCGGCGGAGCTGCTGAAGTCGATCGCGAAAGGCACATAGGTGGCCTCGTCACTGGACAATCTCGCGGCAACAGTCGATGCAGGCGAGCCCCTCTCCGACGCGGACATCACGGCCCTGGCATCCACCCGCGACATCATCTCGCTCGGCATGTTGGCGACCACGGTCCGTCGCAAGCTCCACGGCACGGATGTGACCTATGTCCGCGTGGCCGATCTGAAGATTGAAGGGGACGTCGAACCGAAGGGCACTGTACTCCCGACTACCGCCGGCGAGATTCGCATCTTTCACACACCTCACAACCTGAACGTCGCGGTCGAGATTGTGGCGAAGGCGCGTGAGGGTGCGAAAGACACGCCGTTGTCTGCATTCTGTCTTTTTGAGCTCAGCAGGCTTCCCGAGGGGTTGCCGGTCGTGCTCCGCGTCCTGAAGCAGGCAGGACTGCGATTGATCGCCCAGGCGCCGCTCGATCGCTTGAAAGCGCCGGAGCAGGCATTGGAGGCGGTGACCGATGCCGGTCTCGAGCTGGCTCGTCTCACGATTGATGCAACGCCGGAGCGTCCGTGGGAGGCAGTCTGCCGCGACATCTCGGCACTTCAGACCAAACTCCGCTCGATTCGTGCGTTTGCGCCGTTGGCGCGAACGATCGATCCCGCAGAACCGACCACCGGATATGAAGATGTGAGACGGATTGCGCTCTCGCGACTGTTGATAGGCAACGTCGACACCATCCAGGTTGATTGGGCGCTCTACGGGCCGAAGCTCGCGCAGGTGGCGCTGACGTTCGGGGCCGACGACATCGATTCGGTGTCTGCGGAGGATGACGACTCGAAGGGGCACCGTCGCTCGCCGATCGAGGAGATCCACCGCAGCATTCGCGCCGCAGGGTTTGAGCCGGTCGAGCGCGATGGACATTTCGGCGATCGGCGATCGGCCATCGTCGATCGACCATCGCCGATCGCCGATCGCCGATCGCCGATCCCATGATTCGCCTCGGAGCCGTCAGTTATCTGAATACCCGGCCGCTGGTGTATGGGCTGGAGCGCGAGACCGATCGGTTCAGTCTCAGGTTCGATGTGCCGGCGCAATGCGCGGCCTTGCTTCACGCGGACGAAGTCGATCTCGGGTTGATCCCCTCCATCGAATACATCGGGCACGGCTACCGGATTGTCCCGGGTGTCTCCATCGCCTCCGATGGCCCCGTCGCGTCGGTGGCGATTTTCAGCCGCGTACCTCGAGAAAAGATTCATTCCATCGCGCTCGATACGAGCTCCCGTACCTCGCAGGTTCTCCTGCGCGTGCTTTGCGCGCGATGGTTCGAGATCGACCCCCGTCTTGTGAACATGCCTCCCGATTTGCCACAGATGCTGGCCAGCTGTGATGCCGCGCTCCTGATTGGCGACAATGCGCTGTTTACGGATCACGTCGCGCTCGGGCTGGAGAAAATCGATCTCGGCGAGGAATGGGTCCGCATGACTAGACTGCCGTTCGTCTATGCGTTCTGGGCAGGTCGGCCCGGCGCGGTGGGGCCGGACGACATCGCGGCACTTCAAGCGGCTCGTGACCGAGGCATTGCGGCAACCGCTACAATTGGACGGCTGTCGTATCCAGACAGTATCGACAAGGCCGCAAGAGCGGATCGCTATCTGTGCGAAGAGGTGAAGTACGCTTTGGGCGAGCCGGAAATGGCCGGGTTGACCCGTTTTTACGAGCTGGCAGTTGCCGTGGGCGTGCCCGGCGTGCACGGGAGTACCCGGCCTGAGTTTTACTGATGAACATTAGCGAGATCGCGCGGAAGGTGGACGATGGCGGCCGCGTGACGGCCGACGAAGCGCTCGCGCTTTACCAGTACGCACCGACGCATCTGCTGGGCCGGCTGGCCGACGAGATCCGCCTGCGCAAACACCCAGATCGCACCGTTACCTACATCATCGACCGCAACGTCAACTACACGAACGTGTGTGTGGCAAAGTGCAACTTCTGCGCGTTCTACCGCGAAGTGGGGTCGAACGAAGGATACGTTCTCGGCTTCGAGGAGATTTTCAGGAAGATTGACGAAACCATTGAAGTCGGTGGCGTGCAGCTGCTGCTGCAGGGT
The DNA here is from genome assembly GCA_035281225.1 of Vicinamibacterales bacterium. Lineage (GTDB taxonomy): Bacteria > Acidobacteriota > Vicinamibacteria > Vicinamibacterales > JAMQPK01 > JAMQPK01. The sequence goes on along the minus strand of DATEEI010000083.1, from coordinate 19,756 downwards.
GGCCACAATCCCGATCTGCCGCTTGCGTGGTACGAAGATCTCTTCCGCGCGATCAAGGACCGGTATCCCGACTTCAAACTGCACGCGCTGTCGCCGCCGGAGGTCATCCACCTTGCCCGGCTATCGCAGCTGGGCGTGCCAGAAGTCGTCGATCGTTTGATTGCCGCTGGTCTGGACAGCATCCCGGGCGGCGGTGCCGAGATCCTGGTCGATCGCGTTCGCCACCTTCTGCATTGCTACGGCAAGGCGACAGCGGACGAATGGCTCGACGTGATGCGACAGGCCCACAACCGTGGCTTGAGAACCACGGCGACGATGATGTATGGGACGGTGGAGAAGATGGAGGAGCGCATCGAGCACATGATGCGCCTCCGTGATCTGCAGGATGAGACCGGCGGTTTTACAGCCTTTATTACCTGGAGCTTTCAGCCGCAGCATACTGAGCTCGGCGGGACCGAAGCGACGGGCGTCGACTATCTGCGCACTCTGGCGCTTGCTCGCATCGTGCTCGACAACTTCGACAATCTCCAGGCGTCGTGGGTTACCCAGGGCGGAAAGGTGGGGCAGTTGAGCCTGGCGTACGGCGCCAACGATATGGGCAGCGTCATGATCGAAGAGAACGTCGTCCGCGCAGCGGGCGCCGCGTACTGCATGGACGAGATCGAGATCGTCCGCAACGTGGAAGATGCCGGCTTCATCCCGAAGCGCCGCAACATGCACTACGAGATTCTTGGGGATCCCATCTTCCGCGAGCGAGCCGTCCCACGGATGTTGAGTCTTGCGACCGCCCGCGCTGACGAATCCGCAGGCGAAGCGCCAGATGTGAAGTCCTATCCCGCCCGCAGCCGCGCCGGGAAGCATTTGAGACTGGGCGATAGATGATTGGGTGATGTGATTGAACGATCGCAACATCGAGATCGCCCGATCACCTATCACCGCAATCGACAATTATCATGCCTCAGTACCGCGCGGGTTGGTTGTTGCCGATCTCCCAGCCGCCGATTCGTGATGCGTGGCTCCGAACCGAACAAGGCCGCATCGTCGCGTTCGGCCACTCGCGTCCTGGCGATTTCACCGCGTCAGACGAGATAGACCTCGGCCACGCCGCCGTGCTTCCCGGCCTGGTGAACGTGCACACACATCTCGAGCTGTCGTGGATGCGCGGACGCATTCCGGAGACCGACGATTTTCCGGCGTGGATACGCTCGGTGCTCGCGCTAGGTCGCGAGGCCAAGCCGGGTGCAGATGAAGTCGCGCGCGCTATTGCCGAGACCATCGACGAGGCTCGCGCGTTCGGGACTGCCGTTGTCGGAGACATCTCGAACAGCCTGGCGAGTTCACCCGTCCTGGCCGCTCAGGATATGCCGGCAGTTGTCTTCCATGAGCTGATCGGCTTCCGTTCGGCTGACGCGGGCCGAATCGTCGCGGAGGCCATCGAGCGCCTGCGGCAATTACCCGAAAGCGCCAATGTCCGGCACACACTGGCGCCGCACGCGCCCTACTCGGTGTCTCCAGCGCTTTTTGGCGCCATTCGGACCGCCCTCCAGCAGACGCCACTCGCGCGGTCGAGCCTCCACCTTGGCGAATCGACCGCGGAGATGGAGTTCCTGCGGGACGGGACCGGACCGTGGCGGGAGCTTCTCGAAACGATGGACACGTGGGACCCGTCATGGGTTGTGCCCAAGTGCAGCCCCGTGGATTACGTACATCAGATGGCTTGCCTCGATGAGCGGCTGCTTGTCGTGCACGGTGTGCAGCTTGGTGAGTCTGAACTGAAGCGACTGGCAGCGGCCGGCGCAACTCTGGTGACCTGCCCGCGCGGGAACGTTCGGACCGGAGCCGGGGAGCCACCGATCGACGAGTTCTTCGAGTCAGGGGCACGTGTTGCTGTCGGCACCGACAGCCTGGCCAGCGTTCCCGATCTCAACCTGTTCTCCGAACTTGCCGAAATGCGGCGGCTGGCGCCTGTCGTGCCGGCGCGGCTGTTGCTCGAAAGCGCGACGGCGGCAGGCGCGCGCGCGCTCGGCTTCGAGTCGGATTTCGGGACCATCGAGGCGGGCAAGCGCGATCGACTCATCAGCGTCGACCTCGATGGCTACGTGCCCAATGTTGAGGAATATCTTGTGTCGGGGATCGACGCCTCGCGAATTCGCTGGCTGACGTCGCAGTCTCTGTCAGAGTAATCTATCAATCTCCCGATCTCCCAATCTTCCAATGCCAAAACTTCTGGTCAAACGCCTTTCCCCCACAGCCGTCCTGCCGGTGTACGCGCATCCTGGCGACGCAGGTCTGGATCTGTGTGCCGACGTCGCGGCATCGCTCGAGCCCGGCGAACGCAAGCTGATCGGCACCGGCATCTCCATTGAGCTGCCGCCAAATACCGAAGCGCAAGTGCGACCGCGCAGCGGCTTGGCACTCAAGCACGGCATCAGCGTGCTCAATACCCCCGGTACGATCGACCATGGCTATCGCGGCGAGGTTGGGGTGATCCTGATCAACCATGGTTCGAGCCGCTTCGAAGTTCTCCCCGGGATGAAAATCGCGCAGATGGTCATCGCGGCGTGTGTGACGGTGATGGTCGAAGAGGTAGGGGAGCTGAGCGGCACAGCTCGCGGCCAGGGCGGCTTCGGCTCCACCGGCGTGTGATGCGAGGTTGACGTGGAGCTGACCAAAGGGCAGTACTCGATCTCGACGGATCCGCGGCGGCTCGATCTGGGCGCCATCCATGCGTTCCTCAGCCGGTCCTTTTGGGCGGAAGGCATCCCGAAAGAGATTGTTGTGAAGGCAGTGGCAAACTCGCTGTGTTTCGGGCTGTTCGATGGTGAAATGCAAGTAGGGTTCGCGCGGGTCGTTACCGATCGCGCGACGTACGCGTATCTGTGCGATGTCTACGTCCTCGAGTCGCATCGCGGGCTCGGCCTGGGCACATGGCTCATTGAAGCCGTGATGGCGCATCCCGATCTGCAGGGACTGCGGCGGTTTCAGCTTGTGACGCGCGATGCGCATGGGCTCTACGAGCGGTATGGGTTCGCGGCTTCCGAGTTCCCCGAGCGGCACATGGAGATTTTCCGTCACGGAATGTACGTTGATTAATCGAATCCGGATGTACCTGTCGTTCGTGCGCTTCAGCCACTCGGTATTCGCGCTGCCGTTTGCGCTCACCGGCGCGTTGCTGGCGTCCCGCCAGCATCAGGTCACGTGGCGTCATGTACTGTGGATTGGCGTGTGCATGGTGACCGCGCGCAGTGCGGCGATGGGATTCAATCGCTTGGTCGACGCCCGGTTCGACGCGGAGAACCCGCGCACCGCAAGCCGCGAGCTGCCCAGCGGTCGCATGTCTTCTGCGGAAGCGACGATCTTCGTCGTGGTGATGTCGCTGGCATTCATTGGAGCGGCCGCACAGTTGAGCTGGCTGTGCCTTGTGCTGTCCCCCGTCGCGCTGCTTGTGGTTTTCTGGTACTCCCTCGCGAAGCGTTATACCTGGGCCACGCAGTTGTTCCTGGGCCTGGCGGTGGCCATCGCTCCAGTTGGCGGGTGGCTCGCCGCCGGCGGCGGCGCAGGATGGGAGCCGTGGCTGCTGGGGTTGGCGATTGCGTTGTGGGTAGGCGGCTTCGACGTCCTGTATGCCTGTCAGGATCTCGACGTCGATCGCCGGCAGCAGCTCAAGTCGATTCCTGTCCGCTTCGGCGTCGCGAGCGCACTGCTGATTTCGCGCGTGATGCACGTGGCCGCGGTCGCCTGCCTCGCGTTGCTGGGTGCCGTCGCGGGCTTGGGTCCGTTGTACTTCGTGGGCGTGGCCAGTGTGGCCGGCCTTCTCGTGTACGAGCAATCGCTCGTCAGCCAGACAGATCTCTCACAAGTGAAGCGCGCGTTCGATCTCAACGGTTACGTCGGCATCCTGTACTTCATCGTGACGGCGATCTCCATCTATGCCGGCCGCTAGCGCGCCTGCGAAGGAGTCGGCCCGCATTTCGGGGATGTTCGACGCCATCGCCGGGCGATACGACCTCCTGAATCACCTGCTCAGTGTTGGGCTCGACAAGCAATGGCGAAAGCGCGCGGTGACAGCGTTGCAACTGACGGGTCGCGAGACGGTGCTCGACCTGTGCACGGGAACAGCCGATCTTGCGCTGGCCGCGATGAGCGCGGCGCAACCTGCGCGTCGCGTCATCGGCATCGATTTCTCCGCCGCGATGCTGCAAATTGGAAAAGACAAGGTACGTAGGGCGGGTCCTATTGGACCCGCCGGCGTCGTTCTCATCCGCGGCGATGCCACACACATTCCGCTGAACGACGCGACGGTTGACGCCGTGACCATCGGGTTTGGGATCCGCAATGTGGAACAGCCTATGGAGGCGTGCCGAGAAATTGTCAGAGTGCTTCGCCCCGGAGGCAGGCTTGTGATTCTGGAATTTTCACTGCCGCGCTCGACGGTGCTACGTAATTTTTACCTCTGGTATTTTCGAAGGGTCTTGCCCCTCATCGGCAGGCTCATTTCCAAACATCCGAGCGCGTACACCTATCTTCCCGAATCGGTGGAGGCGTTCCCCTCGGCCGAGGCTTTTGCCGACCAGCTACGCTCCGCGGGTTTTGGCACCGTGCGTGCAATCCCAATGACCTTCGGCGTCGTCTATATGTTCGTCGCTCTGAAGGGTCATCGCTCGTAGCCGGGTGCTATAATCGACTTAACTCACTGATGTACATCGACTTTGAGGATCGTCGACCAGAAACACCCAGGGTCGAGCGGGCGCTGTCCGCCCGCGAAGGTGTCCTCGTCTCGATAATCGTCCACCTTTTGCTCGTCATCGGACTCCTGTTTCTGCCCGACCCTCCCAAGCCCGACCCTGAACAACGGTCCGCCGTCCGGATCAATCCGCCCCCCCAAGAGTCGCCGCGATTCGTCTTCATGCAGCCGCGGGTCGATATTCGGAAACCTCAACCTAGAGTCGATGTCGATGCTTCCGATCAAGACCGAGTAAGGTCCACCATTCAGCGTCCGCCTGATCCCCAGAACGCGCTGCCCTTTGCGCGCGGGAACTCCCGCGCGCGCGAGGAAGCGGAGCTCGCCCCTCAAAATCGGGGTAGCGCCGAAGAATCTGCTGTGGCGCGGGGACGCCCGACCGCCGATACCGAAGGCCAGATGACGGCGAACGACCCGTCCCGCTCCATGATCCGCCTGCCTCAAGCGCCATCCGCCGCACCGCCGCTGGCAATCGGCGAATCGGGTTCGAGGGGCAGGCTCGGCGACGCACTACGTAATCTCAGTCGCTACGTACAGCAAGAGTCGTTCGACAATGCCCAGGGTGGCGGAGACGGTCAGGGGCTTATTCAGTTCGATAGCAAGGGAGCTGATTTCGGCCCGTGGCTGCGGAGATTCGTGGCGCAGGTAAAGCGCAACTGGTTCATACCGCAGGCCGCGATGATCATGAAGGGGCACGTCGTCATCACGTTCAACATCCACCGTGACGGCACTATTACCGACATCGAGGTGAAGAAGCCTTCACATATCGAGTCGTTCAATCACGCGGCGGTCAACGCGCTGATGACCTCGAGCCCGACCCAGCCGCTGCCGGCGGAGTATCCGTCCGAATCGGCATTCTTCACGGTGACGTTCCTCTACAACGAGGACCCTGCGGATATCCGGTAACGCGATGCCCCTGCCGACCCGTCCTCAGCAACTCGGTCTGTTGATTCTGCTCGGCGCCCTCGTCCTGCTCGTTTTCTTCAGGATGTAAGTCTGCGCCCGCCGATTCTCGCCATCCTTGGTCCAACCGCCACGGGCAAAAGCACGCTCGGGATCTCGCTGGCTCTCAAGCGCGGCGGCGAAATCATCAGCTGCGATTCCACCGCCGTCTACCGCGGCTTCGACATCGGCACCGACAAGGTACCCACCAGCCAGCAACGCGGCATTCCCCACCATCTGATCGATGTCGTGGACCCTGTCGAGGAGTACACCGCCGCGCGATTCGTCAGTGATGCCCTCGCGGCCATCGAAGGCATCTACGCACGTGGACACTGGCCGATTCTCGTTGGCGGCACTGGTCTGTACTACCGTGCGCTCACACGGGGACTCTTTCCCGGTCCCGGCGCCGATGCAAGGATGCGCGAGCGGCTCGACGCCATCGCCGCGCGTCGAGGAGTCGAGTTTCTGCATCGCATGCTCGCGCGGATCGATCCGGCGTCAGCCACACGCATTCTGCCTCGCGATCGCAAAAGGATCGTACGCGCGCTCGAGGTGTACTTCCTCACGGGCAAGCCGCTGACCGACCACTTCGCTTCGACGACGTCACCGCTCGCCGGCCGGCAAATCATCTCGGTGGCCCTGTCGCCGCCTCTCTCGCTGATTGCTGAGCGCGTCAAGGCGCGTGTCGAGGCGCAGTTCGAGCACGGGTTGATGAACGAGGTTCGCGGGTTGCTCGCGCGCGGGGTTCCGGAGACCGCACGGCCGTTCGGCGGGCTCGTGTACCGACAGGCGCTCGAGTTGTTGCATGGCGTGAGAAGCGAAGCAGAAACTCGGGAGCTGATCACGCGCGAGAATCGTCACTATGCGCGCCGGCAGTTGATCTGGTTCCGCAAAGAGCCTAACCTAGTGTGGCTTCAGACCTCCGGTGAGACCCCGGACGCGTTGGCCGCCGTCGAAGCGTTGCTCCCGTAACCGCCGTGCCGCCATCCTTTTCCAGAATCATCGTCATCGTGCTGGATGGTGTGGGCGCCGGCGCCCTCGAAGACGCGTCGGACTACGGCGACGCGGGCAGCGATACGCTCGGTAACATCGCACGTGCCGCCGGGCTTCGGGTTCCCGTGCTCCGCACGCTCGGCTTGGATCGCCTCGTCGATATCGGTGGGACGGTCAGTGCGAAGACACCGCGCGCGGCGATTGGCCGCATGGCAGAGGCGTCGCCGGGCAAAGATTCGGTGACCGGGCACTGGGAAATGATGGGCATCGTGCTCGATCGCGCTTTCCCTGTGTTTCCGAACGGATTTCCAAAGCCGCTCCTGGACAGCTTCGAACGGCAAATCGGCCGCGGCACCCTGGGCAACTACGCCGCGTCTGGCACGCAAATCATCGAGGAGCTTGGTGCGGAGCACGTACGGACAGGCAAGCCGATCGTCTACACCTCTGCCGACAGCGTCTTTCAAATCGCTGCACACGAAGATGTGATTCCCATCGAAGAGCAGTACCGCATCAGTGGCATTGCGTTCGATCTAGTGGTCGGTGGACATGGCCTGGGGCGAGTGATCGCCCGTCCGTTCGTCGGCCAGCCCGGCAGCTTTTCGCGCACGGGCAACCGGAAGGATTTCGCGATGCGTCCAACGGCAGAGACCGTGCTCGATCGCCTCGCCGCTGCGCAGATACCGACAATTGCGATAGGAAAGATCGACGACTTGTTTGCCGGACGCGGGCTCACGCGCGCCGTGCACACCGGGAGTGACGATAAAGGTGTGGACGCCGTGATGGCTGAGATGGTGTCGGTACCGCGCGGCCTGATTTTTGCGAACCTCGTCGATTTCGACACGCTGTACGGTCACCGCAACGATGCTGTTGGTTACGCCAAGAATCTGGAGCGATTCGACGCGAGGCTCAAGGATCTCCTGCCTCGCTTGCGTGAGAACGACCTGCTCGTCATTACCGCCGATCACGGCAACGATCCGACCACACCGAGCACCGACCATTCACGCGAGCACGTGCCGCTGCTCATCACCGGTCCGCGAGTGAAGAACGGGGTCAATCTGGGCACGCGGGAGACCTTTGCCGATCTGGGGCAGACCGTAGCGGAAAACTTTGGAGTAGGACCAATGAAGCACGGCACAAGCTTTCTACATGACCTGCATTGACGATCGGTGGAATCTGTCAATCCACCAATCTAACAATCTACCAATGGAGTAGTTGCGCCCATGGCCAGCATTCGTAAACATCTCGAGGCGCGCGAGCGGCAGATTCTGGCGCCCCAGGCCGCCAAGAGCGCCGACACGCGCGGTCGCTTGCGTGAGGAGTCGGAGGATGACGTTCGTCCTGCCTTCCAACGCGACCGCGATCGCATCGTGCACTCGAAGGCGTTCCGCCGGCTCAAGCACAAGACGCAGGTGTTCTTTGCTCCCACCGGCGATCACTATCGGACGAGGCTCACCCATACGCTCGAGGTCGCGCAGATCTCACGGACAATTGCCAAAGTTCTTCAGCTCCACGAAGAGCTCACCGAAGCGATCGCGCTGGGGCACGACCTGGGCCATACGCCCTTCGGCCATGCAGGCGAGCGCGTGCTGGACGAGCTGATTCCTGGCGGCTTCAACCACTACCAGCAGAGCCTCCGCATCGTCAACGTGTTGGAGAACGATCGCCAGGGGTTGAACCTGACATGGGAGGTTCGCGACGGCATCGCGCACCACTCGAAAGGCAAGGGCGGATCGCCCGTCGGCATGCCCCCGTCACAGCGATCGAAGACGCTCGAGGGACAGATTGTCCGAGTGGCCGATATCGCGGCGTATGTGAATCACGACATCGACGATGCCCAGCGAGCGGGAATCTTGCGGGCTGAAGATCTGCCGAGAAAGGCCGTCGATCTGCTGGGCGGAAGCTCGTCCGCACGCATCGGTCGCATGGTGAAGGATGTGGTCGAAGCGACGTTCGGTGGCGACCTCTCAGAGATTCGAATGAGTGCGGACGTGCTCGACGCGACACTCGAGCTTCGGAAGTTCCTGTTTACTGCCGTCTACGAAAACGAGTCGGCGACCGCCGAGTTCAAGAAAGCGACCGGTATTCTCGGCGGGCTTTGGGAGAAAATCCGCGAGCGTCCAAAGGAGTTCCTCGACGAGCGCACCATCTCCGAGGAGGGCGTCGATGTGGCCGCGCGCGACTTTCTGGCGGGCATGACCGATCGGTACGCGGTAGCCCTGTTCGAAAGCCTGTTCATCCCCAAGCCATGGGTCGGCCCAGTTGGATCGGACGACAGGCCATAGTGATCATGAGAAACGCCATTCTGACCGACAAGGCGCCGAAACCCCTCGGCCCGTATTCGCAGGGGATCATCGAAGGGGATTTCATCTTCGTCGCAGGACAGGGATGCACCAATCCCGCGACCGGCATACTCGAGCTTGGCGACGTACGTTCGGAGACGAAGCGAACGTTCGAGAACATCCGGGCGATCCTCGAGGCGGCTGGCTCCTCGCTCGATCACGTCGTCAAGTGCAACGTCTACCTGCGCGATATCAACGATTTCGCGGCGATGAACGAGGTCTACGCGACATTTTTCAAAGCGCCGGCCCCGGCGCGAACGACAATCCAGGCAGGCGCGCTCCCCGGCGGGATCGCCGTCGAGATCGAGTGCATCGCCACGAAGGGCCGGTGAGGGGACGCGATCGAGCGGGATACACCCGCGCTCGACGTCGAGGTCACCAGCGATCAGACAACAGAGGCTGAATGCACTTCTGGCGAATTGAGTCGCTGAAAGATCAGCTAAAACGGGGACCTCTGACTCAGCGGGCGGCGTACGCTTATCTGCTCGCGACCGTGCTCCTTTACACGGCCTCCGCTACTTTGCCGAGCGGGTCAGGCGACGGTCCGGTGCCCATTACGCCGCTTGATTGGGGCTGGTATGCGGCGGTGATTGTTATCGTCGCAGTTGGGACCTATGCCGCGTATCGAGCGAACCGCGGGCCGAAGGGTTCGGATTTCGTGCCGCGCTATCTCGCGATCGGTTGGGTGCAGTCGTTTTGCTCCTCGGGGCGGCGCTGGTGTGGCATGGCAGCGAGCAGTCGGATCGCGTGGGCGAGACGTTGGGGATGGGCTTCTCCATTGGATTCGAAGTGCTGTACTACTGGCGTTTGGTTCACCACCTGCGCGACGTCGCGGCGTTCACTTCTGGTGAGATTGAACGACACACGGAGGAGTCATGAGTTCGTCGTACAAACCCGTCAATTACAACAGCGTTTCACCCTATCTGATCGTCGATGGCGCGGCTGGCACGATCGACTTTCTTGTGCAGAGCTTCGACGCCGTCGAAATCCACCGCTTTCCCGATGCCGCAGGAAAGGTGATGCATGCCGAGGTGCGTATCGACGACACCGTGTTGATGATCGCGGACGGCGCCGCCGGTTGGCCACCGATGGCTGCTCACATGCATGTTTACGTCAAGGACGTTGACGAGACGTATCGCCGAGCCCTCGCGGCGGGTGCGGTGTCTGTGCAGGCACCGGTGAAGAAGCAGGATGCCGACAAGCGAGGCGGAGTGAAGGACGCCGGTGGCACCACCTGGTGGATTGCCACGAAGGTGGCATAAGGATAACCGGGCGAAACCGGGGCCATTTGACCATCGACCACTTCGGCTATAATGGTTCGTTCTGCCAACGCTTAAAGCGCTGGTAGAGCACGGGTTATGCTGTTAAGCCTTCGGTCCTTATACAACGCGCACGAGCATTTCGAGAAGCAGTACGCCCCATCGCTGTTTCCGCGGACAGACGACGATCTGTTTTATGTCGTCTCGCCAGTGAAGCTCTCGTTCGACGTCGACGGCCAGGACACCGGGCGATATCAGGTTGCCGGCCGTCTGACGGGAGACCTGGAGCTGATGTGCAGCCGCTGCCTGGAGCCGTTCGGACTGCCGGTCGCGACCGACTTCGACCTCTGGTACGTACCGCGGGCCGAGGATAGCGGCGAAGACGAGAAAGAAGACGAGAAAGAAGTCGAAGAAGATGATCTCGCCACGGCGTTTTACGTCGGCGATGAGATCGATCTCGGGCAGCTGATCATGGAGCAGTTCCAGCTTGCGCTGCCGATGAAGCCGCTCTGCGACGTCGCGTGCAGAGGGCTGTGTCCGCAGTGTGGTACGAACCTCAATACCGGTTCGTGCGGCTGCAAGCAGGAATGGATCGATCCGCGCCTGGAAGTGCTGAAGAAACTGAAAACATAGGAGAGTCCCATGCCTAATCCCAAACGGCGGCATTCGAAGTCGCGCACGGCCAAGCGCCGCACACACGATACCCTCACGGCGGTGCAGTCGAGCGACTGTCCAAACTGCCGCGAGCCGAAGCCATCGCACCGCGCCTGCCCGCACTGCGGGTTCTACCGCGGTCGCCAGGTCCGCGCGGTTGACGAAGCGTAAATCGCCCGAATGATTCGCATCGCCGTAGACGCGATGGGGGGCGATCACGCTCCCCGCAGCATCATCGACGGCGCCCTGGCCGCCGCGCGTCACCTCGATCTCGGCGTGCTCCTCGCCGGCCCGGCCGAGATCATCCGGGCCGAGCTCGCGAGACATCCTGACGCCGATTCGATCAGCATCCGCATCCTCGACGCTCCCGATGTGGTCGACATGTCGGAAGCGCCGTCGGCCGCCCTGCGGCGCAAGCCGCGGGCGTCGATTCGCGTGGCCGCCGAAGCGGTGGCCAACGGCGAGGCGGCGGCGCTCGTGAGCGCGGGGCACACCGGCGCGACGGTCATGTCGGCGCACGCGGCGTTCGGCATGCTGCCGGGTGTCGACCGGCCGGCGCTCGCGGCGACGATACCGTCGGGCGATCGTCTTGGCATTCTGCTCGACGTCGGCGCCAACGTCGAATGTCGCGCGGCGCACCTCCTGCAATTCGCGGCGATGGGCTCCGTCTATGCGAAGGTCTCGCTGGGGATCGAGCGGCCGCGCATCGGGTTGCTGTCGATCGGCGAGGAGGAAAGCAAGGGCACCGGGTTGATCCGTGACGCACACCAGCTCTTGAAGGGGTCGGCGTTCAATTTCATCGGCAACGTCGAGGCCCGCGAAGTGTACAAGGGCAATGCCGACGTGATAGTCTGCGACGGCTTCACGGGCAACGTCGCGCTGAAAGTGAGCGAGGGGCTCGTCGACACCGTCGAGCGGCTCCTCGGAGAGGAATTGTCGAGAACATTTTCCGGAATGGTGGGTTCGTTGCTGTCGCGGCGCGCGTTCCGGCGCTTCCGCCGCCGCCTGGACTATTCCGAATACGGCGGCGCGCCGCTTCTCGGTGTTGCCGGCGTGTGCTTCGTCTGCCACGGCCGCTCATCTGCGAAAGCCGTCCGTAATGCCGTGCTCATGGCCCACCGATTTTCGACGGCTGGTTTCCTCCAGCGGGTCGAACGTGAGATCGCGGCGGCCTCTGTTTCATGATTGCGCTCGTCTTTCCCGGACAGGGATCGCAGAAGGTCGGCATGGGCCGCGCGCTCGCGGATGCCTTTTCTGTGGCGCGGCAGACGTTTGCCGAGGCCGATGATGCGCTCGGCGAGTCGCTCAGCCGTCTCATCTGGGACGGTCCCGAAGACGCGCTGATGCTGACCGAGAACACGCAGCCGGCGATTCTCACCGCGAGCATCGCCGCGTATCGCGTGCTGGAGTCGGAAGGACTGACATCGGGCGTGGCCTTCGTCGCGGGACACAGCCTCGGTGAGTACTCGGCCAACGTCGCAGCGGGCACGTTCTCGTTTGCCGATGCGGTCCGGGCCGTACGGCGCCGTGGCCGCTACATGCAGGAGGCCGTGCCTGTTGGGGCCGGTGCGATGTCCGCCATCCTTGGTCTGGACGCCGACAAAGTCAGGCAGGCGTGCGAGGAAGCCGCCCAGGGAGATGTCGTGTCGCCGGCAAACATGAACGGCGCGGGGCAGGTCGTGATCGCGGGCTCGCGCGCGGCCGTCGAGCGCGCAGGCGCCCGCGCAAAAGAGTTGGGTGCCAAGCGCGTCGTGCCGCTGCCCGTGAGCGCGCCTTTCCACTGCGCCTTGATGAGGCCGGCCGAGGAACGCCTTGCCCCGGAGCTCCGCGCGCTTCGGACGCACGATCCTCGCGTGCCGGTCGTCGCCAACGTCGATGCGTCACCGAAGCGTGATGCCGCGTCGGCTATCGAAGCGCTCGTGCGTCAAGTGTCGTCTGCCGTGCGGTGGGAGGACAGCGTGCGGCGCCTTGCGTCCGATGGCGTCACCGCGTATGTTGAAGCGGGTCCCGGCACCGTGTTGAGCGGTCTGATCCGCAAGATCCATCGCGAGGCCGGCGTGGCCGCGGTCGGTGCGCCGGACGATCTTGACGCAGTCCGGGTGATGTTGACGTCCGGCTGAAGCCGGGCATCACGTCCTGAGACACGACATACTGATACGATCGACATGCTGGACTTATCCGGAAAAATCGCAATTGTCACTGGTGCATCGCGTGGCATCGGCGCGGCGATCGCGAAGACCCTCGCGGTGCAGGGCGCCTGTGTCGTCGCTGCTGCTCGGGGATCGAACGCCGAGGAGACGGTAGCGGAGATTATTGCGAAAGGCGGCAAGGCCGAGGTCGCCGGCTTCGATGTGACCGACCCGGCGACCGTGGACGTGGTCGTCAGCGGTGCGCTGGGAAAGTACGGACGGGTGGATATTCTGGTGAACAACGCTGGCATCGCCCGCGATCAGCTGATGATGCGCATGAAGCGCGCCGACTGGGACGAAGTCATCGCCACGAATTTGACGGCCGCATTCACCTGCACGCAGGCCGTGCTGCGGCCGATGATCAAGCAGCGCGGCGGCCGCATTATCAGTATCAGCTCGGTCGTGGGACAGATGGGCAATGCCGGTCAGGTCAACTACGCAGCTTCGAAGGCCGGTCTGATCGGTATGGCAAAGGCTCTCGCGCGCGAAGTCGCCTCCCGTGGCATCACGGTGAACGTCGTCGCGCCGGGGCTGATCGATACGGATATGACACGTGCGCTCGCCGCCGGAACATCGGAGGAGTGGAAGGCGCAGATTCCGCTGGGACGTCTCGGCACGCCTCAGGATGTGGCCAACACGGTCTGCTTTCTCGCGTCGGACGAAGCGGCGTATATTACGGGGCAGGTTGTAGCAGTCAACGGCGGCATGTACACGTAGGAGGATTGAATGGCGGTTGCTGAAAAAGTGAAAAGTATCATCGTGGAACAGCTGGGCGTCGACGAGGAAGAAGTGACCCCGGATGCGTCCTTTGTCGACGACCTCGGAGCCGACTCGCTCGACACGGTCGAGTTGGTCATGGCCTTCGAGGAGGAATTCGGTATCGAGATCCCCGACGAAGACGCCGAGAAGATCACGCGCGTCAAGGAAGCGATCGAGTACATCGATTCGCACGCCAAAGGCAAGAAGTAGGCATCGTGGCGACGAGACGGGTTGTGATTACCGGTATCGGACTGGTGTCACCGCTGGGCATCGGCACGAACGAAAACTGGCGCGCGCTGATGGCGGGCGAGAACGGGATTGGTCCCATCACGCGCTTCGACGCCTCGGCGTACGCCTCGCGCATCGCGGGCGAGGTGAAGCACTTCGACCCGCTGCAGTTCGTGGAAAAGAAGGACGTCAAGAAGATGGACGTCTTCATCCAGTACGCGCTTGCCGCCTCACAGTTCGCGATTGACGACTCTGGGCTGGTGATTACCGACGCCAACGCCGCCGACGTCGGTGTGTTCGTCGGCTCGGGGATTGGCGGGTTCACGAGCATCGAGCGCGAGCACAGGGCGCTGCTCGCCGGAGGACCGCGGAAGATCTCTCCGTTCTTCATTCCCGCGTCGATCATCAATCTTGCGGCCGGCCAAGTGTCGATCCGCTTCGGCGCCAAGGGCCCCAACCTCGCCACCTGCACGGCGTGCTCGGCTTCTGCTCACGCGGTGGGCGAGTCGTACGAGATTATCCGGAGGGGCGATGCCAACGCGATGATTGCCGGAGGCTCGGAGGCGGCGATCACACCGATGAGCGTCGGTGGTTTTGCGGCGATGCGCGCCATGTCGACGCGCAACGATGAGCCAGAGACGGCCAGCCGTCCGTTCGACAGGGATCGTGATGGGTTCATCATCGGCGAAGGCGCGGGGGTCGTCATTCTCGAGGAGCGTGAATCGGCCATCGCGCGCGGCGCCAGGATCTACGCGGAGATCGTCGGCTACGGCATGTCGGGCGACGCGTTCCACATCACGGCGCCGACCGAGGATGGCAGCGGAGCGGTGCGCGTCATGGACATGGCGATCCGGAAGGCTGGCGTGTCGCCAGAGCGCGTCGGCTACATCAATGCCCATGGCACCTCGACGCCACACAACGATCGCATCGAGACCCTGGCGATCAAGAAACTCTTCGGCGAGCATGCCTACAAGCTGGCGATCTCATCGACGAAGTCGATGACCGGACACCTCCTGGGTGCTGCTGGCGGATTGGAGGCCGGCATCTCGGCGCTCGCGGTGTACCATCAGACCGCCCCTCCCACCATCAACCTCGAACACCCCGATCCCGACTGCGACCTCGATTACGTGCCTGGCCAGAGCCGGCCCTTGAAGATGGAGTACGCGCTCTCGAACTCCTTCGGCTTCGGCGGTACGAACGCGGCACTGCTGCTCAAGAAGCACGGGTAACAGTCGTCAGTCGTCGGTCAACAGTCGTCAGTCCCGGTCTTCAGTCGATAGTCCACATGTTTCAAATTGTTTCAGACATGAAGAAATCGTGAAGTCCGAGTGTATGATGGATCACTCGGATCCCGAGCAATAGACAGGAAGCGCATGTCATTCGGCCGCGCGCGTTGGGCGTCATATTCATTGACTGCCGCGTCGATCGTGGCGATGGGTGCTGGTGCGCCGGCCGCACAGCAGCAACGCTCCGCGACGCCCGTGGCCGCGTACGGCCAGCAACCGGCACATTCACAGGATGCGCCATATCGCACGCTCGTCACCTCGTATTGCGTGTCGTGTCACAACGGCAAGGCGAAGGCAGGCGGACTCCAGCTCGACGCTCTTAATAACAATAGTCTCGCTGCTCACACTGAAGTATGGGAAAAAGTCGTGCGCAAGCTTCGCGCGCGACAGATGCCGCCTCGCGGCGCCCGCCAGCCGGATGACGGATCGCGTGCCGTCGCGCTGACGGCCCTCGAAGGCGCCCTCGATACCCTGGCCGCCGCCGCACCAAACCCGGGCCGCACGGAGACGTTTCGCAGACTGAATCGCACCGAATATCGAAACGTCATACGCGATCTGCTTGCGCTCGATGTCAATGTCACGGCACTGCTCCCCAGCGATTCAGCGAGCTTCGGATTCGACAACGTGACCGCCGGGAACCTGTCACCGACGCTGCTCGACAGCTATGTAACGGCCGCGGAGAAAGTCAGTCAGCTCGCGGTCGGCCGGCCGGGCGTGTCAGTCGGCGGCGCAACAGTCAGGATCAAGCCCGACATCACCCAGGAAGAGCACATCGACGGGCTGCCGCTTGGAACACGTGGCGGCGCGCTGGTTTCACACGTGTTTCCGGTCAACGGCGACTACGAGATCACGATTCGGCTCGCACGCGATCGTAACGAGCACATCGAAGGACTCTTCGAGGCGCACGAGATCGAACTGCAGCTCGATGGTCAGCGGCAGCGCGTGTTCGCCATCGAGCCGATCGCTCCGACGCAGGGTGTGTCATCGAGCGAGTCTCCTTCACACGCGAACCTCGATCGCCGCCTGAAGGTCCGGTTGCCCATCACGGGCGGACCGCATTCGCTGGGTGTCATGTTCCCGAAGAAGCCGTCGCTGCTGCTCGAAACCGCGAGGCAGCCGTACGAAGCGCATTTCAACTACTACCGCCATCCCCGGCTGCAGCCTGCGGTCTACGAGATTTCGATCGTGGGGCCGCATAACCCTGCGGGTGCTGGCGACACGCCAAGCCGCCGCCGCGTTTTTACGTGCCAGCCCACATCGCCGAATCAGGAGGACGGTTGCGCGAGGAGGATTCTCACGACGTTGATGCGGCGCGCGTACCGCCGGCCGGTCCGTGAAGGCGATCTGAAGAAACCCTTCGATCTCTATCGGGCGGCAAAGACGGCGGATGGATTCGACGCTGGGATCGAGATGGGGCTGTCGGCGGTGCTGACGAGCGCCGAGTTTCTGTTCCGCATCGAGAGGGAGCCCGCCCTCGCCAACGCGACGGCGGGCAGGCCCGCATATCGAATTTCCGACATCGATCTCGCGTCGCGCCTGTCATTCTTCCTCTGGAGCAGCATTCCTGACGACGAGTTACTCGAGGCGGCGGTGCGTGGCGATCTCCACAAGCCTGCGGTCCTCGAGAAGCAGGTGATGCGGATGCTCGCGGATCCGCGATCGCAGAACCTTGTGACGAACTTCGCGTCGCAGTGGCTGCATCTGCGGAACCTCGAGACGATAACGCCCGATATGCGGCTGTTTCCCGATTTCGACGACAACCTGCGGCAGGCATTCCGTCAGGAGACGGAGATGCTCGTCGACAGCGTGATTCGAGAGAACCGGAGCGTGCTCGATCTGCTTCGCGCCAACTACACGTTCGTCAACGAGCGCCTCGCCAAGCACTATGGCATCCCGAATATCTATGGCAGCCGTTTCCGCCGCGTGACGTTCGACGGGCCTGCCTCGCCGAACCTCGTCGAAGCGCCAAGCGCGGAGGCGGGGGCGCGAAGGCGGGGCGGATTGCTGCGGCAGGGCAGCATCCTGTTGGTCACCTCCTATCCGACACGTACGTCTCCGGTCATCCGCGGCAAATGGATTCTCGAAAACGTGCTCGGTGTGCCGCCCCCGCCACCGCCGGCGGCTGTTCCTTCCCTCGATGAGGTGAAGTTGGTGAAGCGGAACGCGCCGGTTCGCGAGCGCCTCGCCGAACATCGAAAGAACCCGGCGTGCGCGGCATGCCACCGGGTGATCGATCCGGTCGGCTTTGCGCTGGAAAACTACGATGCGGTCGGCCGTTGGCGTGCGATGGAGTCCGGCGAGCCGATTGATGCGTCAAGCACGCTGTTTGACGGCACCGAGGTCAGCGGGGCGGCGGGATTGGAAAAGGCGATCCTCAGCCGCCCGGAGCTGTTCGTCACCACGCTGACGGAGAAGCTGCTGACGTTCGCAATCGGTCGAGGCGTCGCACACTACGATGCGCCGGCGGTTCGTGCCAGCGTGCGCGCCGCAGCGAGTCAGGACTACCGTTTTTCGTCCATCGTGATGGGCATCGTCAACAGCGCACCGTTCAGGATGAGGAAGTCATCATGATCATTTCGAAGAAGGCGCTTCCGCGGCGGACGTTTCTCCGGGGCATGGGCGCGACGGTCGCGCTCCCATTGCTCGACGCCATGATTCCGTCGATGACCGCTCTAGCGCAGACGCCCGCGAAACCGGTGCGCCGTCTCGGGTTCGTGTATGTCCCGATGGGCTCGGACATTACCCGGTGGACGCCTCCGGGAGAGAGCGGTCCGCTCACCGCTCTGTCGGAGTCGCTCACCCCGCTGGAGCCGTTGAAGACGCACATCACGGTCCTCAGCAATATGGAACTGCGGAATGCGTATCCAGGCACGCATGCCACATCGAACGCCGCGTTCCTCAGCGCCGCCAAGGCCAAATGGACCGAAAGCAGCGACTACTATCTCGGCACAACGGTGGATCAGATCGCCGCGCAGCAGATGGGGCAGGAGACGCAACTGCCGTCGCTCGAGCTGGCCATGGATCTCATGGAAGTGGTGGGGCAGTGCGATAACGGCTATGCGTGCGTGTACCAGAACAACTTGTCGTGGTCGTCGCCGACGACGCCGCTGCCGTCCGAGGCGCATCCGCGCGTCGTGTTCGAGCGTTTGTTCGGTGAAGGCGGCAGCCCCGCCGATCGACGCAAGGCCCTCGGCCGCCGCGCAAGCCTGCTCGACTGGGTGCGCGACGACATCGCACGGCTGCAGGCGCAGCTTGGCGCACACGACCGCGCGAAGATTGCCGAATATCTCGATACGGTGCGCGAAGTCGAGCGCCGCATTCAGAAAGCCGAGGCGCAGACATTCGACAATCCGCTGCCCGATCTCGATCGGCCTGTCGGCGTACCGGCCGCTTACGAAGATCATGCGAAGCTGATGTTCGACCTGCAGGTGCTCGCGATGCAGGGCGACATCACGCGCGTGATCACGTTCCAGCTCGCGCGCGAAACCAGCAACCGCAGCTATCCGGAAATCGGCGTCACCGATCCGCACCATCCGACGTCGCACCACGGCGGCGACCCGGAAAAGATCGCGAAGATCGCCAAGATCAATCAGTTTCACGTCTCGCTGTTCACCTACTACCTTGACAAGCTCAAAGCCGTCGCCGAGGGCGAGGGCACGCTGCTGGACAACGCGCTCGTGTTGTATGGCAGCGGCATGGGCAATCCGAATATCCACAATCACGTCGACCTGCCGATCGTCGTCGCCGGCGGCGCTGCCGGTAAAGTGAAGGGCGGCCGCCACATCAAGTACGCCGAACCCGCGCCGCTCGCGAACCTGCATCTGACGATGCTCGACGCGGTGGGCGTGCGGCTCGATTCATTCCAGGACAGCACGGGCAAGATCGACACGTTGTACCAGCCGGTGGAGCTGGCTGGGTGACTGGGTGCGATCAGGTGCGGTGCAAGCTTCTTCGCTTCTGGTTGGCTGCTGCCGTGCTCGGCTCGAGTGCGCTCGCCGGTGCTGCTACAGACGCACCGCTCGCGGCGGCGGTTCAGCGCGGCGATACGGTGGCGATTCGTCAGCTCCTCGATCGGAAGGTCGGCATCAACGTCGCACAGCCTGACGGCACCACCGCGCTGCATTGGGCGACGCATCAGGACAACCCCGAGCTCGTGAGCCGGTTGCTGGCCGCTGGCGCAGAGGTGCGCTTGATGAACCGATACGGCGTGATGCCGCTGGCAATTGCCTGCCAGAACGGTAACGCGGCGATTATCACGAAGCTCCTCGATGCCGGGGCCGATGTGCACGCCTCGCTGCCAGGTGGCGAAACGATGCTGATGACAGCGGCGCGGACCGGAAAGGTCGACGCCGTGCGCGTGCTGGTG
>DATEEI010000082.1:0-4218 GCA_035281225.1 Vicinamibacterales bacterium | reverse complement strand
TTACGATTTCGAAGCGGGAAAAATCACGGACCTGGCAGGCGGTATTGCCCTTTTGGACCAGTATGGCGAGACAGCCGCGCTCTGGCAGTATACGGGCATCATCGAGCACTGGAACCGCAAACATGCCCAGGCTGCCTACGTTCCCTCGCTGTTTCGGACGCCGCCACCTGAATATCGCTATGGGCCACGCATTCAGCTCTGCGAACAGACGGACCTGATCCTGTTCCTGAAGGCCTTGGCGGCAGGAACAGTCTATTACGATCCGGCTATCAAGCTGGAGACCGATGCCGCGGGTAACTTCAGGATCAAGCGACGCAGCCAGTTTCGTATCCGGCACGATCAGCTCGGGCAAATGTATCACGCGACTGAGGTGGTTGAGCTTTCGATCTGAACTCTGTCTCTGTAAGCAGCGTCACGTCAATCGTTAAGAGTTAAAGCTCGGAGATGGCGTGATTAATGCCTGGGGATCGAAATTACTTAAGTAAGATCTCGCATGTCTAAACTCTTGTGGTGCATGTTCAGATTCTTCTGAGGGAGATATGTTTGCGTTTTCCGTTAGGGTGCCGATCTAGCCGACAACCCCATGAAGTCTGGTTCCTTCGGCCACTACAGGCCCGCCCGCTACTTCACTGAACTGCCCCCCATTTCGACCGGACAGTCGGCATAAGCAGAAAGGCTCAAGCACAGGCTTGAGGACAGGCTTAGGTGTGCACCTGGTCTTCGTTGAATGCTGTCACGGTCGTCCCTGTAGAATTGGCCACGGCTTCGCATGCCGTGAAGCTAGGACCGCCACTCTCGGATTGCAATCAACCTGAGACACTATGCTTACCGCACGTAGATAGGGTTGTGGTCAAAGAGTGCCAGGCGCGCACAGCTTCGCGCCCGCATAACGGACTTTCGGGCAGAATTTGTTTCTACCCGGAAGCGGGCACTCAAAACACCCGTAGATTGTAATGTCTCTCTATGGTTATTCTTGACCCATACCGGGTGGGAGGCGCGAGTCGTGCATATTGAATTCTTGGAAATCGCCAATTTCAGGAAGTTGTTGTCGACGCGGATCGACCTTTCGAACACGACCACACTTTTCGTTGGGGCAAACAACAGCGGCAAGACGTCGGCGATGCTTGCGCTCCGCCGCTTCCTGTCGCCGCGACGCTGTCCGTTCGAGATGCACGATTTTACGTTGTGCCATTGGCCCGCAATCATTGCCTTGGGTGAGGCATGGATAGCTGCCCGGAATGCGGAGGAAATCGTCGACTTAGTCGTTGATCCCTGGGTTAACGCATTGCCGACCTTGGATCTGTGGCTGCACGTTGAAGCGGGGGAGATGCACCACGTTCGTGATTTCATCCCGACCTTGGATTGGGAGGGGGGACGACTTGGCGTCCGGCTGCGCTACGAGCCGAAAGACCTCGCGCTCTTGTACAAAGAGTACATGGGCGCGGTGAGCGATGCCGAGACGATGAGGGCAGCAGCCATTGCGGCCGCTGCAGCAGATAATCTGGACACTGATCCGCCCAAGCTGACGATCTGGCCCGAGAGTCTGATCGATTTCCTGAGCAAGCGTTTGTCGACGCACTTCACCATTCGGGCTTATTCGCTGGATCCGGGTCAGCTTGCCGCTCCTGCAAAATCTCTGGCGCGGCCACAGATCCTTCCGGGCGGATCTCGGCCGATCGAGGGTGACCCGCTGAGCGGCTTGATCCGAGTTCATGACATACCGGCACAGAGGGGCTTCGGTGAGGAACAGCAGGCCGCGGAGGAGGAGGATGCCCCGGTGTCGGCTAGCGGCGGTCGGCTGTCCGACCAGCTCAGAAGCTACTACGCCAAACACCTTGACCCGACCAAGGGCCCCGATCCGAAGGACCTCGGCGCGTTGCAGGCGATAGAAGCCGCCCAGGACGCTTTCGACAAGCGGCTGACCGAGAGTTTCAAGGCGGCGTTCACTGAGGTTGAGGGTATGGGATACCCTGGCGTGACCGATCCACGTCCGCGCGTCTCGACGCGCTTGAAAGCTATAGACGGTCTCAACCACAATGCGGCGATCAGCTTCGAGGTAGACGTCATTGCCGAGGACAGCGCGATGACGCCCGTGTTGCGGTTACCCGAGGCAAATAACGGCCTCGGCTATCAGAACCTGATCTCGATGATATTCCGGTTGATGAGCTTTCGTGACGCCTGGATGCGTGTAGGAAAGGCGTCAACCGGCGTGACAGTGACTACGACCGAACCTCTCCATCTCGTCCTGGTCGAGGAACCGGAAGCCCATTTGCACGCGCAGGTCCAGCAAGTCTTCATCAAGAAGGCTTATGCGGTGCTGCGTGCGCACGAGGACCTCGGCGACAGCCAAAAGCTGCGCACCCAGTTGGTTGTTAGCACCCATTCCAGCCATGTCGCGCACGAGACGTCGTTCTCGTGCCTGCGCTATTTCCGGCGGCTGCCTGCCGGTATGGCCGCGAAAGTGCCGGTATCCACCGTCATCAATCTGTCGGAGGTTTTTGGTCCGGGTAGCGAGACCGAGCGGTTCGTGACCCGATATCTTCGGGCCCAGCACGCGGACCTGTTTTTCGCCGACGCGGCCATTTTGGTGGAGGGCCCGGCGGAACGCATGCTCGTCCCAAATTTCATCCGAGCGCACTACGACGAACTGAACCAGTGCTACATCACCATGCTTGAGATTGGAGGAAGCCACGCGCATCGTCTCAAGCCTTTGATTGATCACCTCGGCTTGCTTACTCTGATCATCACCGACCTGGATACGCTGGATAAAACGGGCGGTGCCTCCGTCCAACCCGTGAAAGGCGCTGGTCAGAAAACCAATAATGCGACGTTGAAGACATGGGTGCCAAAGCTAGACGACGTCGATGAGCTGATGCTAGCTGATGGCGCGACGAAGACGCTGCATGAAGACGACGACCCACTATTTGCTGTGCGGGCCGCGTATCAGATCCCAATGGGTCTGACGTCCCCGGATATTATTGGGCCGGAGGTTGCATATCCGTATACGTTTGAGGACGCGCTGGCGTTCGACAACCTCAGCTTATTCGCCGAACTGGATGGGACGGGCCTGGTCCGCAAGTTTCGCGAAGCGATCGCTGGTGGTGGCGGGGCGACCGCGATTGGCGGGAAAATGTACCTCGCTCTCAAGAACGGCAAGAAGGCTGAGTTTGCGCTTGACGTGATGGAGGTCGAGAATTTCAACACGATCGTCGTGCCGCGCTACATCGCCGAGGGACTTGAATGGCTACTCGCGCAGCTCAAGAAAAAGCAAGTTGAGATCCTGCCTCTGGTTAAAGAGGCGCCGCCCGAGGAGGAGGCCAAGGCTAACCCGCCGGTCGAAGAGCATGCCGTCGCCGAAATCGAGGGGGCCGACGCATGAGCGAGGACGACGACAAATTCGATTCCGAAGCCGATGAAACGATCCTCGCTTGCCTAAACATCGAGAAGCCGAGGAGCTTCTTTCTCTATGCTGGCGCCGGATCGGGCAAGACGCGGTCGCTCGTCGAGGCGATCCGGACTGTGAGTAAGGAGCAGGGCCGACGATTGTCGCTATCCGGTCAGAAGATCGGGGTGATTACCTACACTAATGCCGCCTGCGACGAGATCAAGCAACGGCTCGAGTTCGATCCTCGCGTGGAGGTGTCGACCATTCACGCGTTCGCGTGGTCGCTGATTGCCGGCTACGACGGTGATATTCGAGGGTGGCTTTCGACCCGGCTCCTAGAGGATATCGTGGAACTGGAAGAAGCACAGGCGAAGGGGCGGGCAAACAGCAAAGCCGCATCAGACCGCGCTCGCTCGATAGAAAGCAAGCGGCGGCGGCGCGAGAACCTCCCCGAAATTATGCGATTTGTTTACAGCCCGACGGGCGACAACCGCACGAGGGACTCTTTGAGCCACGCAGATGTTATCGCCATGACCGCCGATTTCCTCGGCGGGAAGCCCGGTTTACGCCGGCTGCTAGTGACCCGCTTCCCTATCCTGCTGATCGACGAGAGCCAGGATACGAGCCGGAGACTCATGGACGCGTTGCTCAATGTCGAGGCGGGATACCGCGAAACCTTTTGCCTAGGGCTTTTCGGCGACATGATGCAGCGCATCTACGCCGACGGTAAGGAGCGTTTAGCGGATGCGATCCCGCAGGCTTGGGCCAGGCCGAGGAAGCGGATAAACCATCGTTGTCCCACACGGGTCATTACGCTCATCAATAAAATTAGA
>DATEEI010000081.1:0-43580 GCA_035281225.1 Vicinamibacterales bacterium | reverse complement strand
AAAAACAGCTTGTTCCGGCCGTCTACGATCTTCGGCAGCACGATGGGACCGCCCGCGGTGACGGCCGTGTTGTGCGAGTGGCCGGTCTCGTAAAGCCTTTGCGTGTCGGGGTCCGTCTTAAAGGCCAGCTTCTGCTGCGGGCGCAGCGCGTTGAGCTTGTTCGTCCAGTACTGGTAATTCAACGTGCCGCGCGCCTGGTTCGTGCCGGCGCGGGTCATCAGCGAGATGTTCGCGCCGGTGCCATGCCCCTGCGAGGCATCGAAGTTCGACGTCTCGACGCGCAGCTCCTCGACCACGTCGGCGATCGGCGCGTTCGACATCCGGCGGTTGTTACCGGCATTGGTGGCGCCGTCCATCGTGTAGGTGTTGCTGCCCACGCCGCCCAACACTTCACCGGCGCCCTCGTTCGGACCGTCGATCTGGCCCTGCATCACGAGGTTCTGGGAGGTCGGGCCGATCATGCCCTGCGCAAATTTTGACAGCAGAGTCGGCTGGTTGGCCGACATCGGGAGCCCTTCGATCAACGCGCGATCGAAGTTCTGCCCCGACGACACGGACGTGGTGTCGAGAATCGGCGCTTCGGCCGTGACGTTCACGATCTCGCTGATGTTACCGACTTCGAGCGTCAGGTTGACGCTGAGCGTCTGACTGACGGCGAGCGCCAGGTCCTGGGTCACCGTCTTGAAATTCGGCATCTCGACCGTGACGCGATACCGACCCGGTTGCAGCAACGGCGCTTCGAAGTAGCCCGTTTCGTTCGTGGTCAGCGTCTGCGTTTGGCCGGTGTCAAGATTGACGATCTTGACGCTCGCCCCAGGGATGACTCCCTGAGCGTCCCTGATGGTCCCGTTGATGTTCCCGCGCGTCTCTTGAGCCCAGGCCGGCATCGCGGCCACGGTGCACATCAAGAGCAGAGCCCAGAGGACTTGTCTGATAGGCATGTTGTTCTCCATTGAGTGCTCCGCGCACGTCTGGTGTCCGCCCGAAATTACGGTTCGCGGCGGCGCGGCTTCCAGACGTTCTAGTAATGTGAGCGGAGAAAAAAAGTCTAGTGTCGACGGATGACGAACGTCAAGAGTTTTTGAAGAAAATTCTAATGATTCGTCTAATTGGATAAGATCGGGTTTCTTGGATTTCGCCCTATTCGAGCGCCTCGTGTGTGATCGCGTCGTGGAGCAGCAAAATCGCAAACGTGAAAAGCCGCGTCATCTCTCATCACACTGTCGAAAACGTGGGAAGTCGCCGCTATGGAATCCAGCCGGGCAGGGCGGCCGCCTGCCGGATCCACGTCGCCAGCTGCGCGCGGTCGAGCTGGTCGTCCTCGTGGATGTCGAGGTAGCGCACGTCTTCGTGCTTGGACTCGCCAGGTGGCATCGGGCGAAGCGACGTGCCGCGGAAGAACGCCACCTTGACGTAGCGGCTGAATACGTGGAACGACAGGAACCAGCCTTGACCCTCGACTCCGTAGAAGGGGGAATTCCATTTGATGGCTTTGCGTACGCCGGGGACGGTGCGCACGATGAGCGCGTCGAGGCGGCGACCGACGTCGCGCTTCCAGCCCGGCATAGCGGCGATGTAGGCCTGCACGGGGGCGTTGCCGTCGGCCTTCGCGATCTGTGGATTGCCGCCGGAAAGAAGAGTCGGCTTCCTCGCGGCCTTCTTCTTTTTTGGTGCTGCCTTCGTCGTCTTACCAGTCATCGTACGTGCTCCGATTACTGTGCCGGCTCGTATTTGCAAAACCTGGTTCCGAGAATGTGACGATACTCTAGGAGCTCGCGGACCGAACAAATATGAAAAAGAGCACGACGACCAAAGGTGGAAATTGGAGGGACGCGATGCTCTCCCGGCTCCGGGCTCTGATCATGCAGGCAGACCCCGAGATGGTGGAGGAGCGGAAATGGAGAAAACCCTCCAATGGGATGGTGGGAGTCCCGGTCTGGTCGCACCACGGGATCGTCTGCACCGGCGAGACGTATAAGAAGGTCGTGAAGATCACCTTCGCCAAGGGAGCCTCTCTGAAGGATCCGTCGGGCCTCTTTAATGCCAGTCTCGACGGCAACGTTAGGCGCGCGATCGATGTCCATGAAGGCGAGAAGCTGGACGAGAAGGCCCTGAAGGCGCTCATTCGAGCCGCCGTTGCCCTGAACAAATCTTCAGTCCGCCGCTAGTCCACAGCTGCGCGTGCAGACCGACCGCAGCGTACAGAAGCATCACGAACGCCATCGGTGCGCTATACCGGGTTGCCGGAAAATACACCGAATGCACACCCACAAACGTCGCGAAGATGCACCAGAGAATCGCGTCTCATGCAGCAGTTCACGACGCCGAAGATACACGCCGGCGATCGCTGCATCAAGAACGGGAAATGAGAACGCGAAGTAGGAGTAGATCTCAATAGCCGGCCGACGCCGTGCGTCCCGCACGAAAATATGTCCGTCCTGGCTGAGGACGGCTCGAGGTACGCGAGACGCCGAGTCAGGGCCGCGATGAACAACCACACACA
Organism: Vicinamibacterales bacterium; assembly: GCA_035281225.1. Taxonomy (GTDB): domain Bacteria; phylum Acidobacteriota; class Vicinamibacteria; order Vicinamibacterales; family JAMQPK01; genus JAMQPK01. The sequence continues at coordinate 41,077 of DATEEI010000081.1, read as the reverse complement.
CGTCATGCGGCTCCATGATACCGGGGAGGAAGGAAACGATATCCTTGCCCCCGTCGTAATGTCTACACTAGGATGACGCGTTTATCTTTCTTGGCAATGCCGGACTAACCCGGCAGAGAGGACTTGCAATGGGTGGTTCAATTTTGCGGACCTTCGTCTTCGTTCTCCTCGCGGTCATAGGTGTGTGGGCCGGTCAGGCGCCGCAGCCTGCTCAGCCTGCACCTGCTCAGCCCGCACAATCTGCTCAACCTGCTCAACCTGCGCAGCCCGCCGTGCGCCGTCCGCCACAGGGCGGAACTGGGCCGATTCGCGTGATGTTCGCCACGAAAGCGCATTCCTACGATCGTGAAGCGCTGGCGTCGACGCTCGATGCGATGGGCACGGAGATTAGCTGGTCGCATGTCGAACATCCGGCGGTCCCGGTGTTCTACGATCCGAAACACGCGGAGATGTTCGACGTGTTTCTCTTTTACGATTCGATTGGGCGGACGAAGATCACGAAACCCGATGGGTCGAGCGAGTACGGCGATCCGGGGCCGGCGGCGAAGAAAAATCTCCAGGCCCTGATGCAAGCCGGGACGAAAGGCATGGTGTTCTTTCATCACGCGATTTCGTCCTGGAATCGCACGTGGCCCGAGTACTCGGAAATGATGGGCGGGGCGTGCGACTGGGGCAGTGTGCCGATCACCTTCAAGGGGAAGGAATATCCCGGGTCCGGCGCGCAGGGCGGCATCAAGCAGAAGATCACGGTCGTCGACAAGACCCATCCGATCACGCAGGGACTGGGCGACGGGTTCGAGATCACCGACGAGACCTACCTGTGTCCGTACGCGCCCGAAAGCGTGCATCCGCTGTTGCTGACCGACTTCAAAGCGATCGACGTGAACTTCCCGGGTCGCTATGCCAAAGGCTGGCGCCATCCGGAGGTCGCGGGCAGCAATCTGTCCGGCTGGGTGAAGGTCGCGGGACGGACGCCGATCGCGTATATCCAGCACGGCCACGACAAAAGCGCGTTCGAAAATCCTGCATTTCAAACGCTCATCCTGAATGCCATCAAGTGGGCGGCATCCAAAGACGCGAAGACATGGGCGGCGGCGAACGCCAAGACCGGCACGCCGGCCGCGTGGCGCCCCAGCGGCACAAACTAACGTAGCAAGAACGCACTTCTCACGGCCAGGGACGGCACTATTCTTCCCTGGCCGTTTTTCTTTTGGGCTGTCGGCTCCGGTTGCCCGACAAGTTGGTGGCACAGGGCTTTAGCCCTGTTTCATCCTGCCGTTGTGGCCCTGCGCTCGCAGTGGCGTCATGGGCTCATGACCGAGTTCTGTTTCGTTGCCCGAAGCCACGAGCTGTAGGCATATCGCTTGGTGCTATAGGTAAAAGCGAACATCAGCAGCATCGCCGCTGCGACTGTGATGAGCCGAACGCGCTTTGCGCGATGAAGGACCAGGATCACAAGGATCGACGACATGCACAACACCGCACTTTGAATCGTCCATGCAGACCAGCTCCGCAATCCCGTCATTGCCGTTGCAGAGGTAACGATCAGAGCCAGCGACAAACCACTCATAGCCAGTCGAACCAGCCCGCTTGCGCGTAAAGACATCACGGCAACGTAAATAGCTAGCGGGATGGCGATCCACGGTGGCATGAAGGGCATGCCGGTCGGCCTGGTCGATGTCCGCAGATGAAAGGCGAGCTCTCCTAGTATGGCGCCCATGATGGCAACGGCGAACCAAAGCCACGCTTTCTCCCCGTCGCCGAATTCTGCCCTGGCCGGAGGTTCGTGCACGTGCGGTTTTAGTATCAGTGGTGAGGTCGGGGCGTTAGAAGACGCTCTGTATCGTGATCGATCGTAACCGCTCACGGATCGGGAACACCCGCTCGATGAACGCCTCGCTCCAATAGCCGGCCTGTCCTCCGTTACCGACGTCAAGAACCGCTGTCGCTCTGACTCTGTAAGGACGATTCAACGCGAAGCCCGGAAAACGCTGTCGGATCTCCGCTTGGGTCACGTAGATGCGCAGGTCGGAACGAGAATCAAGGTAGTACCCGGAAGCATGAACAGGGATAGGAGCACCCGTGCTGCTCTCGTCGAGGATTTCGAACGTTAGAGCATAGCCGTGGGCGTAGCTGCCGGAAAACATCGGCAGGATATCGAAATCGCGGCCGTTGCCGTTCCGTTCGATTCGGAAAGCTTCCAGTTGCACGGGACTCTGGGAATAGAGCCGCTTGATCTCTTCGAGCTCCGAGCGATCTTTGGCAACCCCTTCGGCGACGAGTTTCCGGCACTGCGAGGCGGAGTACCCCCAGCTCGAGGCAAACAGCGAACGGCGTTGTCGCACGTGGGTGCACAGCGACTCGTCACGAAACTGCACGGCGGCCTTTTGAAAACAGGCAGAGCGGACGTAGAAGGAACGGTAGCCCTCCGGATTGAAGTAGAGCCCGCTCTGATACTCGGAGCGGTCGATCGCTTCACACGTGCTGACAGCGGCCGACCTGGCCGTGCCGTAGTCCATCGCACGAATCCATGTGATCGCGACCAGACACAGAACGATCAGCGCGACACTCAATGCCGCGGCCCTGGTGTCGTGGCTCATGTCACGATTTCGCCATCTCGATGAGCGTCTTCACGGTGCGCCAGTTGCGAGCGGTTGCTTCCACCCCGAGGAGCTTCTCGGCGCGTGCGGCGAGTTTCGACCTGCCGAGCCCGTCGGGCGTGTGCAGGTAGAAAACTTTGTCTTTCAGGATGAACCGCTCCGTCGGTGTTCTGAGTGCTTCCAGGGCCTTCAGGTCCGGCTTCTTCGCGCGCTCTGCTAAAAAGAACAGGTGCACGCTCTTCGGGTCTCCCTCAGCCTCCGGAAAAGGGTTGGCAGCTGACGCCTTCTCGAGCTCCTTCAGTGTTCGCGCCAGCACGCGCGGCTCGAAGCCGTGGCTTTTGGAGACCGCCACAGCCAACTGCTTGGACAGCGCGGCCGCATCCCTGGAAGCACGTCGAAACACGGCATTGCCGCTCTGGATGTACGTACGAACGTCGCTGCAGGCGCTCTTCTCCAGGATCGTCTTGAGGGCCTTCATCGGCAGGATCTGGTTCCCGCCAACGTTGATGCCGCGAAACAGGGCGATATAGGTTGTCACGTACACGACGATACACCGAACGGCACGTTCGCGGTCTAGAGCCCCTCGAGATGTGGAGAAGGTGCTCATCAGGGATCCAGCTCGTTCTGACTATCGTCTAAGAGTTACATGCTCGAAATGGGGCTCGATACATTCGGCGATGTGGCCAGGGACAGCGACGGCCGTCTGGTGACGCAGGCGCACGCGCTGCGCAATGTGGTGACGGAAGCCGTCCTTGCCGAGAGGGTGGGGTTGGATTACTTCGGCGTCGGCGAGCACCATCGGTCCGACTTCGCCATCTCAGCTCCGGAGGTGGTGCTCGGCGCGATCGCCGGCAAAACCGAACGGATTCGTCTGGGCTCGGCGGTGACGGTCCTGAGTACGGACGATCCTGTGAGAGTCTTTCAACGATTCTCGACGCTCGACGCGGTTTCGAACGGACGCGCGGAGGTGATCCTCGGCCGCGGCTCGTTCACGGAGTCGTATCCGCTCTTCGGGTACGACCTTTCGCAGTACAACGAGCTGTTCGAAGAGAAACTCGATCTCTTCGTGCGCCTCCTCGAACAGCAGCCTGTCACCTGGTCCGGCCGAACCCGCAGCGCCTTGACGAAGCAGACGGTCTATCCGCCAGTGGAGACCGGCCGATTACGAACGTGGGTCGGCGTTGGCGGCAGTCCGGAGTCTGTCCTGCGCGCGGCAAAGCACGGGCTGCCCCTCACGCTCGCGATCATCGGCGGAAGCGCAAAGCGGTTTCTCTCGTTCGTCGAGCTGTACAAGCGCAGCCTCCACGAAGCCGGGAAGACGGAGCAGCCGATCGGCGTGCATTCGCCCGGCCACGTCTCCGACACGGATGAACGTGCGAAGGAAGAGCTCTGGCCGCACTATTCGGAGATGATGAACCGCATCGGGCGCGAGCGCGGGTGGCCTCCGCGCGGCCGCGACGACTTCGAACGGGAAGCAGGACCGGACGGCGCGCTGTATGTCGGCGCTCCGGAAACGGTTGCGGCAAAGATTGTCCGCACCGCGAAAATACTTGGGCTTTCGCGCTTCGATCTCAAATACAGCGCCGGCACTCTGCAGCACGACGCGCTCATGAAGAGCATCGAGCTGTACGGCACCGAGGTCGTGCCGCGCGTCCGGCATGATCTCGATCAAAATCGCTGATACCTCAGCTGGATCACGCGGTCAGTCGTGCTGAACGAGGTTCTCCGTCACAATTCGCTGGTCGAACACGAAGACATTGGGGTTGGTGGGCGCGACGGTGACGTGCAGCCAGTGGTTGTCCAGCTCGCCGAATGTTTCCACGCGCGTGAAGTTCTCGATCCGGCGGCGGCTCCGCGATCCCAGCAGCGGTTTGTCGATTCGGAAGTAATGAGAGTCGCCGTGGACCAACACCACAGGCCTGCCGAAGGTGATCGTCTCTGTTTCGAGCGCCGCAAGGAACTCGTTGAAGCCGCTGCGGCGCGGATCGGTGACCGGCAGCTCGAAGTTGGGGTTTGCTTGGATCACCAGCATGATCGCCTTGTGCCCGCGAGCCGAAGCGATGGCGAACGACTGACGCAGCCAGGCTAGATTCGCCGCGTTGCGCGCGGCATATTCGAGGTCTCCAGAAGGAGTCCGGCCCAGGTTGTTGTTGCTACCGACCAGGTGCAATCCGGCAAACAGCACGTTGTGGACCACCCACCGCACGTTCTCCGGGTGCGCGGCGTACTGTCGATCGTCGCTCTGTCTCGAGAGCGTGAATGTCCGGAGCCCCAGCGTCTGGTCGTCGTCAAAGAAGAGCGTGCGCAGCGCGTCGAGTCGCTCGAGCGGATCGTAGCTTCCGTTGTTGGCCCGATGACAGTCCGTCCACTCGTTGTCGCCGGGCACGTACACGAACGGATGTGCCGACTGGTTGAAGAGATCGAACCGGTCGAGAAAGACGTCGTCGCTGCACAGCGAGCTGCCATTCTTGAAATCGCCGTCGTGAACGACGAACGACAGATTCCGATCGGCGTTCAGATCGGCGAGCACGTGCGGAAACTTTTGGTCACCTTCGGCGCCGTAAGGCATGTCGCCGATCAGCCCAAACGTGAAGCCGCCGTTCCCTGCGGCACCGGTACGCTGCGCGGCGTGTGACACCTGGTCCCTCGCGATAATCTCCAGACCGAGCAATATCGCGAGCGCAACGCCGCTGATCGTGCTTCTCTTCATCATCTTTCTCATGGTTCGTTCCCTCAGACGAGAACATAGGGGGACGAAGCGACCGACCGGTTGCAACTGCGTGACGCCGCAGTAAACAAGTGGGCAGGTGCCGTGAGAAGATACCGGGTTGTGACATCAACGCTGACCGGTGAACAAATCGTCGAGCTTTCAAAACGGCACTCTCTCTTCGAGTGGTCCGCGCAGGTCAATGTCAATCCCATCCCGGTCGCGCGCGCGAAGGGCATCTACTTCTGGTCGCCGGACGGCAAGCGCTACATCGACTTCAACAGCCAGCTGATGTGCGTGAACATCGGGCACGGCGACGAACGCGTCATCCGCGCTGTCCAGGCTCAGGTGGCCGAGCTCGCGTATGCGAGCGCGTTCATGGCCACCGAGCCGCGCGCGCGTCTAGGCGCCAAGCTGGCGGAGATTGCACCGGGCGACATCGACGTGTTCTTCTTCACCAACGGTGGAGCTGACGCTAACGAGAACGCCATCCGCATTGCGCGTCTCGTCACCGGGCGCCACAAGATCCTCGCGCGGTATCGTTCGTATCATGGCGGCACTGCCGGCGCCATCGCGCTCACAGGGGATCCCCGTCGCTGGGCGGCGGAGCCAGCCATGCCGGGCGTCGTACACGTCCCGCACCCGTACCATGGGATGACGCGCAGCTCCGATACGGCCGCAACGGCGCTCGCGACGCTCGAAGAGATCGTCGAGCTCGAAGGACCCCACACGATCGCCGCGTTCATGCTCGAGCCGGTGACCGGTACCAACGGCATCCTGCTGCCGCCGCCGGGCTATCTCGAGGGCGTGCGGGAGATCTGCTCGCGCCACGGCATTCTCCTCATCGCCGACGAAGTGATGTCTGGCTTCGGACGGACGGGCACCTGGTTCGCGGTGGACCACTGGAATGTCGTGCCGGATCTCATCACGATGGCCAAGGGGCTCACGAGCGCGTACGTACCGCTCGGCGCTGTCGGCATGCGGCGATCGATTGCCGATCATTTCAAGACGAACGTATTCCAGGGCGGGCTCACGTACAACAGCCATCCGCTTGCGTGCGCGGCCGCGCTGGCGACCATCGCGGTCTACGAGGAGGACGATCTGCTCGGCAACGCCCGCCGGATGGGCGCCGTGCTTGCGCGCGAGCTGGGCCGGCTGGCCGATCGTCACGCGTCAGTGGGTGCCGTTCGCAACATTGGCTTGTTCGGCATCGTGGAGCTCGTGCGCAACACGGCCACGCGGGAGCCGATGGCGCCCTTCAACGGAACGTCGCCCGAAATGGCGGCACTCTCCGCATTCTTCCGCGAAGCCGGCCTGTACACCTTCGTGCGCTGGAATACGTTCTTTGCCAACCCGCCGCTTTCGATCAACGAGGCCGAGCTGATGGAGGCGCTGGATATCGTCGATCGCGGCCTGGCCATCACCGACGCCGCCGTGGAGGGCTGACTACTTCGCCCGATCCTTGAAGCCCTCGGCGATCATCCGCACTTTCGACACGACTCCGCGCCCGACGATGTAGAGCGTTTTCTTGTCGGGTCCGGCGAACGCCAGATTTTGTGGCGGTCGTGGTGTTGGGATGGTGCCGAGGTGTTGTCCTTGCGGCGTGAAGATCTGCACGCCGTTGGATGCCGCGACGTACACGCGTCCCCGACCATCGATCGCCAAGCCGTCGGCTCCACTCGAAACGGACCCGTTCGCGTTCGTCCTCACTCCCTCGTACTTTGCGAAGTTGCGGCGGTTGGTCAGCGTTCCATCGGCCTGCACGTCGAAGGCCAGCAGGTATTCGCCGCCTGAGTTGTTCAAATAGAGGACCTTCTCGTCGCGGCTCAGGATGACGCCGTTCGGGAATGCGACGTCCGTCAGGATTTGTGCGGCCTTCGCGGACCCTGGCGGCAAGTAGTAGAACGCGGCCGGCAGCGGGAGCGGTTCGGCGGGCCGCGGCTGCGCGTTGGCCGAGTCGGTGAAGTAGATGCCGCCGTTTCTGGCGATGGCGAGGTCGTTGGGGCGGCCAAACGGCTTGCCGTCGTAGTTGTCGATCACGACACGCTTCGCCGCTTCGGGATAGATAATGGAAAATTTCGTGCGGCCCCACGGCACGACCGCTGCGAAGAGGCGACCCTGTCTGTCGAAGGCGACGCCGGTGGTACCGCCCGTGTTCTCGAGGAACGTCGAGAAGGTGTCATCCTTGTCGATTTTGATCGTGCGGTTCGTGTTGATTTCGGAAAAGATCACGCTGCCGTCAGGCAGCGCGATCGGTCCTTCCGTGCCGTCGAGTCCTTCCTTGAGGAGCTGCACCTTCGTACCGCCCGCGACGACCCCTGGGATGTCGGGTGCGACGGTGTCGGCCGCGGGAAGTTGAGGAGCGCCCCCTCTCCCTTGGCCTCCGGCCGCCCCGGACAGTGCGCAAATCGCTGCCACAACGAACGTCCTGAATCTCATGTGAACCTCCAGCGGGGTGTGAGTATATCCATGACCCACGCTAGTTTTCTTGACATCGGCACACGCGGGTAGTAGAACCAGCGTAGAAAATTACTCGCAAAAGCGATGAAAACAAGACTTATCGTTGTCGCCTGCCTTGTCGGTTTGTTCGGGGGACGCGCCTTGACGCAGTCACCGGTTTCACCCGGACATGACCTCCCCAGTCCCGTCCAACCCGGCATTCGACATTGGGGAAATCTCCCAGAAGGAAGACCGTGGGGATCCACGGCTGGCATCGAGATCGGCCCTCGCAACGAAATCTGGGCCATCGAGCGGTGCGGCGCCAACACGTGTGACGGCTCGAACTTGCCGGCCGTTCACATGTTCGACATGGCAACAGGCAAGCCAACCAGGAGCATTGGGGCGGGCTTGTTCGTGTTTCCGCACGGGCTGCACGTCGATCGAGACGGCAATGTCTGGGTCACCGACGCGCAAGGAAGTAAGGACGGGACAAAAGGGCACCAGGTCTTCAAGCTCTCTCCTGACGGAACGGTGCTGATGAGGCTCGGCACTGCGGGCGTGGCCGGGGGTGGTCCCGATCACTTCAACGAGCCGTCCGACGTGGTGACTGCGCCGAACGGCGACATCTTCGTGGTAGACGGCCACTCCGGTCAGAATCCGAAGACGCCACCTGATTACGTCACCCGCGTTGTGAAGTTTTCGAAGGACGGAAAATTCATCAAGCAGTGGGGCAAGCTCGGTTCCGGGCCTGGCGAGTTTCGCAACGCGCATGCGGTCGCGCTCGATTCGCGCGGACGAGTGTTCGTCGGCGACCGCGGCAACGCGCGCCTCCAGATTTTCGATCAGGACGGTACCTTCATCGCCGAGTGGGCGCAGTACGGACGCCCGAGTGGTCTCTACATCGATAAGGACGACAAGCTCTACGTGATCGACGCCGATTCGGGCGCCGCCAACCATCCGGGTTGGAAGAAGGGCATTCGTATCGGCAACGCGAGGGACGGCAAGGTGGTGATGTTTGTGCCGCCTCACCAAACAGACAATCCGGACGGCGCGGCTGGCGAAGGCATCGTTGCGGATCCGGCCGGCAATCTGTACGCGGCAGAAAACACCCTGCGGGGTGTGACGAAGTACGCCAAACGTTGAAGGGAGCGCCCATGAGTACCCGAGGAAAATCACGACGCGCGTTTCTGGTGGATTCCGTGTCCGGAATGACTGGTTTGAGCACCGCCTGGCTGCTCTCCAATTACTCCGGCATTGTGGAGGCTGAAGCGCTCGCTCAGCAGGCAGCGGCCAAATGGACGACGACCCCGAGGCTGGCGTTCTTCACGGACGAGCAGGCGGCCGACATCGAGGCCATGGCCGCTCAAATTATTCCCACCGACGACACGCCCGGCGCGCGCGAGGCCCGCGTCATCTTCTTCATCGACAGGGCGCTGGTCACCTTCGAGCGCGGTTCACGAAACCTCTACCTCGAGGGCATGAAGGACCTCCAGGCGAAGACGAAAGAGCTGTTCCCGAGCGCGACCAAATTCTCCGCGCTGACCTCTCCGCAGCAGATTCAAGTGCTGACGGCGATCGAGAAGACCCCGTTCTTCAACGCCGTGCGCAACCACACGGTCATCGGCTTTTTCGCGAGCCCGATGCACGGCGGCAATCACAATAAGGTTGGCTGGAAGCTGATCGGGTACGACGACTCGCTCGATTTCAAGCCGCCGTTCGGCTACTACGACGCGAAACCTCAACCTCGCCGACAGGCACGCTGACACTGGAGCATACCAATGAGACAATTCACCCCGTCAACCGAGGTTGATTTCGTCGTTATCGGATCCGGCGCCGCCGGCGGCATCATGGCGAAGCAGTTGTCGGTCGCCGGCTTTTCGGTGGTCGTTCTCGAGCAAGGCGGCTGGGGCAAGTACGGGCACGAGCAGGATTACACCAAGGACGAGTGGCTCAACGACAACCCGAGCCCCGCGGATCGCCTGATCAGCGACCCTACCAGGCAGGTGAACACGTTCCGCCGGACTGAGAAGGACAAGGCGACGGTCGGCACCCATAGTTACGGAATGGTCGTCGGTGGCGGCACGGTCACGTACGGCGGCAGCAGCTGGCGCCATCTCCCGTACGAGTTCAACGAACTTTCCCACGATCCGACGATCCCGTCAGGCACCGGCATGGCGGATTGGCCTATCACTTACGAAGAGCTGGAGCCCTATTACACCCAGGCAGAATGGGAGATGGGTATCGCGGGCCTGCGCGTCAACTCTCCGTTCTTTGCTCCGATGTCGAAGCCGTATCCGGTCGGGCCGCTGCCGCTGAAAAGTTCAGGGGCGCTGTTCGAGATCGCGGCGGCGAAACTTGGCTTGACCTCGGTGCCCAGCCCCATGGCGATCATTTCCGAGCCGTACATGGGCCGCCCCGCGTGCGTCCATTGCGGAATGTGCTCCGGGTTCGGGTGCCACGTGCGCGCCAGGTCGAGCTCGGCCGTCACCGTGCTTCCGATTGCCGAAAAGACGGGTCGCTGCGAAATCCGGGCGCACAGCTACGTCCGGGAGATCTCGGTGGACAGCACGGGCCGCGTAACCGGTGTCGTCTATTTCGACGGCCAGAGGAGGGAAGTGCAGCAGAAGGCCAAAGCCGTGGTGTTGTCGGCGAACGGTTCGGAGACTCCACGACTGTTGCTGCTCTCTACCTCAGCGCGTTTTCCGAACGGTCTGGCAAACTCCAACGGCATCGTCGGCCGGTATCTGATGCTCGGTGGAGGTGCCAGTGCGAGCGGCCTCTTCGAGCACCCACTGAACGAGTACAAAGGCATGATTTCGGCCGCGGGCATCCTCGACTGGGTGCCCAGCGATCCGAAGCGGGGGTTCTATGGTGGGGGACGGCTCACCGCGCGTGGCCAGAACACCCCGATCGATTTCGGGGTCGGCGGGCTGCAGCCCGGGAGCCCTCGCTGGGGCGCGGCGTACAAGAAGGCGCTCAGGGACGAGGCGAACCACAAGGCGAGCGTGAGTTGCTTCGTCACACAGCTGCCGCTGGCGACCAACCGCGTGGATCTCGATCCGGACGTGAAGGACGCCTGGGGGCTGCCGGCAATGCGCATCACGTCGCAGAGTCATCCGGACGACATCAAGAACATGGAGTTCTTCAGGCAGAAGGCGATCGAGGTGCTGCAGGCGGCCGGTGCCACGAAAGTCTGGGCGGGAAATGTCAACGACAGTCGTGGCGGGGCGCACAACCGGGGCACCTGCCGCATGGGCAACGACCCGAAGACATCGGTGGTCGACAAGTACCACCGCGCGCACGACGTGCCGAATCTGTTTATCGTGGACGGCAGCAACTTGGTAACAGGTGGTCGCAATCACCCGACCATGACGATTCAGGCGCTCGCGTTCCGCGCAGCGGAACATCTCATCAAGGCCGCTAAGACAGGCGTTCTCAAGCAGAACGCGTAGTCGCGCAACAAACGCAACAAAGAGGGGCACCTGTGAAAAAATTCATGGGTGCCCTCTTTTCTCACCAGGTTCGCACCTGCACCCACCGGCTTTCTCCATCTTGGTCACGTTTTCAACGCCATCCAGGTCTGGGATTTTGCGCGAGCGCACGGTGATACCCGCGTGCTGCTGCGCATCGAAGACCACGACAAGACACGCAGCCGGCCTGAGTTCGAAGCGGCACTCCTGGAAGACCTCGAGTGGCTCGGTTTTGCCGCGCACGGCTCGCTGACCCGCCAGAGCGAACGCAGCACGCTCTATGAGGCCGAGCTCGACAAGCTTCGCAAGCAAGGCTTGATCTATGCGTGCGCGTGCTCGAGAAGTGAGATCGGCGCCGACCGTTACCCTGGTACCTGTTTAGATAAGCAACTTGCCGAGGCGCCTGGCCTCGGTCTGCGCGTTCGGCTTCCTGCAGCCACCGAACGGTTCGACGATCTTCGGCTCGGACCGCAGGAGCAGCGGCCGTCGGAGCAGTGCGGCGACCTGTTGGTCCGCGATCGACACGGTAACTGGACATATCAGTTTGCCGTCGTCGTAGACGATTGGCTGCAAGGCGTGACGCATGTCATTCGAGGCGAGGACTTGCTCGAGTCGACCGGACGGCAGATCCAACTTGGGCGTCTGCTTGGTCGCCGCGAGCCGCCGCAGTTTCTGCATCACGCGTTGTTGATGAAGACCCCTACACAGAAGCTGAGCAAGTCGGACAACGACACCGGCGTTCGCGATCTGCGGGCGAGGGGCTGGAGCGCGGAACAGGTGATGGCTGAGGCGGTAACGCTTGGCGGGTCAGCGCGAGTCGGCGACAGGTGAGTGGGCGACCGTAAATACCCAATCGATCGAGCGTCCGTTCGCTTCAACCAGCACACGATAACTCGAGCCGACTTGCAGGGGCTCGCGTGGAATCAGAACGATTGCGTCTCGAAAGGCAAGCACGCGTCGGCCTAGCGCTTGCTCGGCCGCGTTGGGATTGCGATAAGTGCTTTCGTCGAAAACACAGTGTTCGAGTGGTCGAGTTCCCTCCGAGATCGACGTTCGTGTTACCTGTGGAATTCCGCCGCCGGCACCCATCTGTACGATCACCGGGAGACCGGCCGGCAGCGTGTAGCCGGGGCAGCTCGTGAGCGGGTTCGGATACTCGGAGGTATGCATGCCGATCGGAACGGATGTGCCGTTCGCGGGCCATACGATCGGATATGTCGTGTCCACGGGTCTCGTGCTGCGGCCGCGGATGACGTCGAGTCCCGCGGCGGTCTGGATCCTCCGGCCGTCGTGCTCGCGATGTATGCCGAAGCCAACTTTCCTGAGCGCCGGATCGAGAATGCCGACTGCATGAAACGGCGCCTGCATCCAGGCATCGACCGCCCACGAGTCAGGCTCGTTGGGGTTCGTCGATGCCGCAAGGTTGCTCATGGTAGCGGCGACCGCGCCTTCGCGTGATGACCAGGATCGCTTTCGATTCTGGGAATGCTGGATCACGTCGTTTGCCACCATGTAGCGCGCGTGTGCGGCGACCGGCGCGCTGAGCATGGGCTCTTCAAAAACAGGGGGAAGCGAGGCCATCGCGCGATAGAAATTCACACGAGCGAGCCAGCTCGTGGCAATCGCATTCGCATTGTCGGCGTTCGGCGCATTCGCCGAAAACAGCACGAATAACGCAAGAAGCACGACGAACCGGAAGGGATGTGCCGCTGACATGATGGGTGCGGCCAATTGAGGCAAGGTGCGTGCCGTGTGAATAAGCGCCGAAAGCGCCTGTCTTGCTCCCTGAGCGGCGATCAACGATGACATCTGCGTGATCTCAAGGACAATTCTCGCTGTGTCATGCGCAGTGGCGGGTTACCAGGTGTAGCTTCCCGAAGGAGGGGGCCAGGCCCCAGTAAGTTGACGAATCGTGATGATTTGCCCTAGGTGGTGCGCATTGTGATTGGCCACGTGAGTCAGCGCATCACGAACCGTGTACTCGGCTAGTGGGGGAAACTCGATCGCCGGCGCAATGGCATTGTCGAGCCTATCGGATCGGTCGCCGAGAGCGGCGATCTGATAGAGGCCGTTGAGAAATGCTTTGTGGATGTCGGCCCAGCTTCCTTCGGCGACTGCGGGCCAGCCGTCAGCGGCGGTTCTGGGCATTGGATCGGGTGACGACAGGCAACGCCGCAGAAACCACCCTTGCCAAAAGGTCATGTGCGCGACGATCTCTGCGATTGAATGCCCATCGGCTGACAAACGTCGCCCGGCATTTTCGGCTGACAGGCCATCTAGTGCGCGCGCCGGCGGCATGTAGGCAAGCGGTTCGAGCAGCAGTTCCCGTGCGATCATTCAGCGGCTCCTCCAATACTTTTCTTCGATCTCTTCGATTTCGTCTTCGCTCAAACCGAAATAATGTCCGAACTCGTGGATGACCGTTTCCGCCACGCACTGGCGGATGTCTTCATCTTCCTCGCAGGCATCCTCGATCGGCACTTGATAGATCGAGATTTTATCCGGGAGCGTATTGCCGTAGGTGGAGTCGCGTTCCGTCAGCGGTGTGCCGTGATACAGGCCGAACAGGCCATCTTCGGCGTTCATCTCCAGTTCTTCCAGCAGCGCCGGCGACGGCTCGTCCTCGATGACAACCGCCACATTTCGCATAGCCTCCCGAAACTCGCGCGGAATGTCCCGCAAGGCCTCCTCAACCAGCTTGGTGAACCGTTCCCGTGTCATTTTTTAGTCGCGGGGGGCCCTCCGCCCCGCGCCGCTCTATGGCCAGCGCCGCGCACGCGCCGTGAGGCCAGGCCGCTTGACGCTGACCTCCAAGACATTGGGCGGAAGCAGCGTGCGGGGCCTCGCGTACGTGATCTGGTACTGGCTGTTGAGCTCGGCGGCGAGCGACTGCAGGCGATTGGTGAGCATCATGCTGGTGAGCAGGTCGTCACGGCGGCCACCAGTCATTCGCGTTCCTTCGGCGAGCACCATCTCCAGCTCCTGAGCCTCGCGTTCGGTTCGTGCCTCACCAGCTTTGGTCAGTGCGATCGAGTGCAATGCCACTCCGGACTCGCGCAGTCGTTCGAGCACGCTGGCATGATGCGCCTCGCTGAACTCAGGACCACGTGCGGTGATGCTGATGATGGTCGGGCGACTTGCTTTGCGCCGCCGCAGACCGTCGCTCGCGCTCGTGATGGCTTCCATCACGTAGGTGCCGCTTCCTTGTCGCGGAAAAAGAGTGCCGAGTCCTTTCTCCAGACGCGCGACATCGCGCGTATAGTCCACCAGCACGGTCGGACGCTCACCCGTGCCGATCAGCGCAATCTCATGCTTGCCGCCCATCTCCTTGAAAAACCCGCGCAGGGCAGAACGCAGATCGAGCAGATGCTCCTCGATGACCTGGCTCGTGTCGACGAGCAGCGCGATCTGCAGCGGCTCGGTCGCCGCCGATGCCCGGAGAACTTCGCGAGCCACTCCGTCCTCGCGGAAGATGAACTCGCTCGCAGATAGTCCGGCGACGGGCGAGTCGGTCTTGTCGAGGACCGATACGTAGACGGTTCGCTCTCCGGCCTGAGCCCAACTCGACGATGTCGGAACGATGGTCGCGACTGCGACGATAAACAGAATACGTACGAGCGCGCGCATATGTGCCTCCGTGTGACAGGGGCTAAAGCCCTGTGCCCCCGTATCAGCGGGACTTCAGTCTCGTTGAGCTTCCAGTGTACGCCGGAGCTTGCGAAAGGCCGCCAGCATTTCGCCATACGAGAAATTTGCGTTCCGTCCGCTGGGGTTCGGTAACACGAACACCTTGGCGCCCTCGAGCACGTCGCGCTGTAGGCCGAGCTTTACGGGATTCTTCGTCGGAAAGACCCATCGGTACAAGGACACGCCGGCAAAGGCCACGACTTTCGGTTTGAAGCGCCGGACTTTTCTTCGGAGCCCTTCGACTCCTGCCAGGCACTCCTCGCGCGTGAGCGTATCGATGCCCGGCGTTTCGCGCGGTACCAGGTTCGTGATGCCGAATCCCCATTCGGGGAGGCGATCGTCCGATCGCCAGTCCACAGGCTCCGGGACGAGCTTGGAGTCGGTGAGCAGCTTCCAGAATCGATTTGAATAACCGGCGAAATGATGGCCGGTCTCTGCCGAGCGAAGGCCGGGGTTGATGCCGACGAATAGGACGCGGACGCCAGGCTCGATGCGATCGCGAAGGGGCACGCTACGAGGGGTGATGCTAGCAGACTCGTTGGACGTTCGGCTAGCGAGCGTGTTACCTCGCCATCATCGCGAAGTCTTCGTACTGATCGGTCGCGATGAAGTCGACCCCGGCGTCAATGGCTGCCCGCCATCGGACGCGTGCCTGTTCAATCGATCCGAAGTTATAGCTGGACGACCAACCCCGGCGCACGCCCTCGTCGGGCGAATGACCGTTGAGCGTGTGGAAGCGGATCCACAGCCCGGCCCCGTGCGTGGCATCGACAAGGTGCTGGAGTCGCTCCCGATCGGCAGTCGTCCAGTTGCCGGCATCGCGTTGGCCCTCTGGTTCAACGACGCTCCACGATTTGTTTGCCCAGCGGAGGTAGTTGGTCGCGCCCTGGTTCGGTGCGTCGACGGCGCCGAAAAGACGCAGCGTTGAGCCGACAGGCACCGAATCATGGAACGCGATCTTTTGTGCCGGATCGCTGCCGGTCAGAACGAGGAGAGGCCCGACTCTGAACGGTTCCACTGTCGTTTCATCCTTCACCCGCATTGCCGTTGTCAGCCATGGTTCGTAGTCGCCGAGCAGGCGCCAGATTTCTGCGAAATGCTCCGGATGGCTATCCTTGAAGTCGAGATTCAGCGTGATGATTGGCCACTGATCCCGGAAGTTGCCTTCCAGGGCCCGGGTCGCGATCGGCCTGATGCGTTCGAAAAAATCGCGCAGCGTCGGCTCCTCGCCCGTGAATGGCTCGCCGGGCGAGACGATGGAACGGGCCCTCGAAACGGCGGTGGCTGGCTGCCAAACGAGATCCTGCTCGATGGCAAGAGGCGTCCCGGTCGAGAGCGCGCGATCGAGGCGATCGGTCCAGCGGGCCTGGTAGGGGTAGGCGTTGTGAGCCTCGAGCAGGACGTCATCGCCCGGGAGGAAGCGGGACGATGGTTGCAGAGCGGACGGCCCATTCCACAACAGGGCCCCCAAAGCGGAGATGCCGAATACGAAGCCTGCGCGCATGCAGGTATTCGTATCATCCGGTCATGACAGTTCAGTGAATGTAATACGTCGGGCGTACGATGTTTGCATGCCGACTAGAAAACCCTCGGTCAACCTCCAGGAAACGTTCGATGAGATTGCAGCCATGCTCGATCATCACCGCGCGTTGCTCACGCTGGCGCGGGGGCAGGACGCCAGCCAGCGTGGTGTGGGTGCGCTGCTCCAGGAGCGGCAGAACTCAGTCGAGCTCAGACGCCGGCTCCGAGGTGTCCACCCAGCCGATCTCGCGGCGGTGCTCACGGGATTGCCGCCCGACAGCCGTCTGCAGATCTGGACCTCCCTCGACGCCCGGCAGGCCGCCGAGGTGATGGTCGAGCTCGACGCGTCGGCGCGGGCGTGGTTGGTCGATCAGACCGATCGCCATCGGCTTACGAAGATTGCGTCGAACTTCGATCCCGACGATCTCGCATGGGTGTCCGAGGAGTTGCCGGACGAGGTCATGCGCGATGTCAAGCGATCGCTCGATGAGATCGACAGAAATCTTCTTCAGCAGGCCGATGCCTATCCTTACAACTCGGTTGGCCGGTTGATGAGTGTCGATATTGTCGCCGTCCGCGAATCGCAGACCATCGCCGACATCCTGGCCGACCTGCAGGCGCGGGTGGATCTTCCCGGCCATCTCGATCGTCTGTTCGTCGTCGACGCGCGTAATCTCCTCCGTGGCGCACTGAGCCTGCAGTCGCTCGTGCTCGCGAAACCGGACACCCCGGTCGCAGCCATCATGGAAGCGGATCCGCTTGCGTTCCGTCCCACCGATATGGCGGCCAGAGCTGCTCAGGCATTCGAACGCTACGATCTTGTGTCCGTGCCGGTGATCAACGATCGCGGCAAGCTCGTCGGGCGCCTCACGGTGGACGCGGTGGTCGATTTCATTCGCGTGACCGCTGATAAAGATGCGCTCTCGATGGCGGGCCTGCAGGGCGCCGAGGATCTGTTCGCGTCTGTCTGGCAATCGGCCCGAAATCGTTCCTTCTGGCTATTCGTCAATCTCATCACAGCCTTTGTCGCGACCCGGTTCATTGGATTGTTCGAATCGACTATTCAAGAGCTGGTCGCTCTTGCGACGCTAATGCCCGTCGTTGCGAGCATCGGCGGCAATACCGGCAATCAGACAGTAGCGCTCGTCATACGAGGCCTCGCGTTCGAGCAGCTCACGGGCGAAAGCCGCGCCCATCTACTCCGCAAGGAGATCATCGTCAGCCTGCTGAACGGCATCATCTGGGGTGGGATGGTCGGTGTGCTCGCGGGCCTGTTCTATCACCAGATCCGGCTGGGGATGGTCATGACCGGCGCCATCATGCTGAATCTCGTGATTGCCGCCGCGGTCGGCGTGCTCGTGCCGCTGACGCTCCACCGGATTGGGCGCGATCCCGCTCAGGGCTCGAGCGTCCTGTTGACCTTTATGACCGACTCAATGGGTTTCTTTCTCTTCCTGGGCCTCGCCCGGCTCTTCTTATGAGCGGTTCGCGGCCTAGCAGAGTCCGGGGACGATTCGCCACTTGACCGTCTGGCAGTACTGCACGTATTGCGGGTCGCGGCCGAGCGTCTGTTCTTCGTAGAGCGCTCGCACGATGAGCGCGCAGTCGCCGATGAGCAGGCACGCAGCGTTCCATCCTGACGGGTGGGCGGCGAGGAAGGGGATATGCGTCATGAGGTAGCCGAGGTAGATCGGATGCCGCACGATTCGATAGAGGCCGCGTTGCGAGACGCCGCGGTTGGCCGGCAGGAGTCCGAAACTTCGGCCGAGCGAAATTTTCCCGCCCACAACGATGACGAGCCCGACGACGACAAGCCAGGCGGCGGTGGTTTCAGCGATGAGCGTTCCACCGTGAGCCGGCTTGACGAGCATCGGCAACATCATCGAGGTCGTGGTCACGAGCCGGACAACCATCCGCCTATCGACGATCTGAGCACGGCGCCGCAGGCACGTCAGCACGACGACAAGCCCTTCGCCGACGAGCAGGAGAAGGTCGGTCGCCCTCTTCGTTTCCATGTAGTCGGAGCCGAGCCGCCACGCGAGGGCGAGAAACAGTCCGCCGACGAGGACCTTTGACATCGTTTCCGATGAATCGGCAAGGAGGCGCGCGATGAGCTTCCTCATCGGGCGGCCGTCGGTCCGTTCTGCGAGTCCGCGAGAAAATAGTTCTGACACACGGCGTCGAGGAGCTCCGTGGTGATCTCGGTCTGCCGGCGGTGGTATCTGCACAGGTTGACGACCTGATCGGTCAGATCGCGTGGATGGCAGGCTCGCATCGCCAGCGAGCGGCCGATGTAGTACTTATCGTGGAGGTGCTGCACGATCGCCGGGTCGTACGTCAGCCCGTGCCGGTTGCAGTTCATCTCGAAGATCTTCGAGAACTGCGAGAGGGATGGGTTCTTCGCGAGAATCTTGTACGGAATTCGGCGAAGGAACGCCTCGTCGGCCAGCGTTTGTGGTTCGAGGTTGGTGGCGAAGACCACCATGGTGTCGAACGGCACCTGAAACTTTCTGCCGGTCTGCAGGTTCAGGTAATCCACGCGCGATTCAAGCGGCACGATCCATCGATTGAGCAGGTCCCGTGCGGCCACCCGCTGACGCCCGAAGTCGTCGACGACCAGCACGCCTCCGTTGGCCTTCAGGTGAACCGGCGCCTCATAGAAGGCCGACTGTTCCTTGTAGCGCAGATCCAGCATCTCCAGGGTCAGTTCGCCGCCAACCGTAATCACCGGTCTGGCGACGCGGACCCAGCGCCCGTCGATGTCGGTGCTCGAGCGGATAATCGAGTCTGCGCCATTTTCATCTCGAGCATCATGCGCGACTGGATCGAATACCGTAATGACCTGCCCGTCCACATCGATCGCATGCGGCACGTAGATGTCGCCTCCGAGGACGCGACCGATGCCTTCGCCCATCACGCTCTTGCCGTTTCCAGGCGGTCCGTAGAGGAACATCGCACGGCCCGATGCAATGGCTGGCCCGAGCTGATCGAGCATCTCAGGCTCGACGATGAGGTGGGTAAAGGCACGAGCCACGCGCTCACGGTACACGTCGCGTGTCTGCGCGCGCAGCGCGGTCATGTAAGTGGTGTATTGGGCGAGCGGCACGGGCGCCGGCCCGGCGTAGCCGCATGCCTCGAAGTACCGTAGCGCCCGATTTCGTCCACTATCGCTGAGCGTGTAACGATAGCCCGCGGATCCGAGGCCAGACGAGCTCTTGACCTGGACAAGGAGCTCGACGCGCAGATGATCGAGCAATGGCTCGAGGATCCCGTAGGGAAGGCGAATGCGATCGGCGAGATCCATGCCGCTGGCCTCGCCGCTATGCAGCAGCTTGACGATCAACGACGTCACCGAATCGGCTGCCAATCCCGACTCTTCGAGTGTGGCCGGCTGCTCGGGCGCCAGCACGTCAGCCATGTCGATGGCTGGGTCGAGCTCTTGATCGATTGCAACATTCATGACGCGCGGTCCTTGTTGGTCGTCTGCTACTTCATGCCGGATGTGAGCGGCACGAGCACTTTGATAAAGCGAATCGCTGCGGGCCCAATCGTCACGATCCAGATAGCGGGGAAAATGCACAGCACGAGCGGAAAGACCATCTTCACGCCCGTCTTGGCCGCCGCTTCTTCGGCGCGCTGGCGCCGCTTCGTTCTTAGCGTGTCTGAATACACGCGCAACGAGTCCGCAACGCTGGTGCCGAACTTATCGGTCTGAACCAGCATCGCCACCAGCGAGCTGAGATCGTCGACGCCGGTGCGGTCCGCGAGATTCTTCAGCGCGTTGGACCGGCCGGTGCCGGCGAGCAGCTCGAGGCTGACGAGACGAAGCTCGCTGGAGAGATCCGGATATGCGAACTCTAGTTCCTGTCCGACGCGCGCCAGGGCCTGATCGAGACCAAGCCCAGCTTCGACGCTCACGACCAGCAGGTCGAGCGCATCGGCCAGCGAGAGCCGGATCCGATGCTGCCTGCGCTTCGCTTTCCGAGCCAGGACCATGCCGGGGATCAAGTAACCGAGCCCAAGCGCCGGAAGTACAGCGAGCAGACCTGGGCGGCCCACGAGCGGCGTCAGGCAAAGCGTGGCGCAGCCCAGCATGAACGCAATCCGGATGCCCAGAAATACCGGAAGCGCCTCGCCGCCGCGATACCCGGCCTGCACGAGGCGAAGCTGAATCTTGCCCAACTCCTTCGGCGACCTCGGCACCCGCTCGCCGATCCGCTTGAAGAACGCCGCGATCTGTTCGGAAGACGCGTCGGGTGCCGCTGCAGCCGGAGGCACGCCGCCGACGATATCGCGCAGGCGGTCGTTGATACCGGCCGAACGGGTGGTCAGGGCGTAAGTGATTGCCGTCACCACCAGCGACCCGAACACGAACGCGAGAAGCGGAAGCAGCATCGACACGTTACACCTCGATCTTGACGATCTGTTTGATCCAGAAGAACCCGACAGTTTGCATGACGACGGTCGCGGCGATCATGAGCTGCCCCATGCGCTCGTCGAACAAGAGCGCCATGTGCTCGGGATTAATAAACGACAACGCGACTCCCAGAAACGCGGGCAATGCCATGAGGACGTATCCAGTAAACCGCCCGTGCGCCGTGTGTACGCGGACCTGACGCCGGATCTTGAACCGCTCGCGCACGACGTTGGCGAGATTGTCCAGGATTTCGGACAGGTTGCCACCTGTTTCCCGCTGGATCAGGACTGCGGTGGAGAAGAACTGTACATCGAGCAGCGGGATGCGCTTGGATAGGTTGTTGAGCGATTCTTTGAGCGGCAAGCCGTAATTCTGTTCGTCGAACGCCTTGCGAAACTCGGATCCGATCGGCTCCTGGACTTCGTCGGCCACCATTTTCATGCCTGCGCTGAAGGCGTGGCCCGCGCGCACCGCGCGCGAGAGCAGGTCGAGCGCCTCAGGGAAATGTTCCTCGAACTTGTACAACCGCGCCGCGCGCTTCTGGCGGAGCAGCATCGGCTGGATGAGGCACCCGGCGACGAACCCGAGTACTCCCGCCCACCACAGCCGGCTGAACATGAACGCGATGGTTCCGCCGAGCGCGCCGAACACCAGCGAGAGCAGCACGCATGCGCTGATGCTCATGGTCGTGCCGGACTGTTGAACCCAACGCTCGAACGTTGAGCCCTTCAGCGCCTGACTGGTGACCCGTTCGAGGTCTTGGAGACGACCTGTCTTCTCCTGGAGCACCAGCGACTCAGCCTCGCCGGTGGCATCAGCTGGTTTGGTCACCTCGACGAGCCGCTGCTCGACTGTTTTGGTCTGCTTGGCCTGCGACCGGCCGGCGAACAGCATCCACACGCCGACGATGCCGGCGGTGGCGGTCACGAACATCAGGGTAACGAGAATACCTACCGTCATCACCGCACCTCGAGTACGCCTTCGAATAGATCCACCGGCAGTTGGACGCCGGACGCCTTCAGGCGCTCACAGACTTTCGGCCGCACGCCGGTTGCCACGAATCGGCCGAGGACTTTGCCATCGGGCCCAAGGCCCAGTTTGTCGAAGCGAAAGATTTCCTGCATCGTGATGATGTCACCTTCCATCCCCGTGATTTCGGAGATGCTGGTGACCTTGCGCGTGCCGTCGCTCATACGCGCTTGCTGCACCACGATTTGGATCGCGGAGACGATCTGCTGCCGCATCGCCTTGTCGGGCAGATTCACGTTCGCCATCGCAATCATGGTCTCGAGACGGGCCAGCGCATCACGAGGCGTGTTGGCGTGCACCGTCGTCAAAGACCCGTCGTGACCCGTGTTCATCGCTTGCAGCATATCGAGCGCCTCCTCGCCGCGCACCTCGCCGATGATGATGCGATCGGGGCGCATACGCAGCGAGTTCACCACGAGTTGGCGCTGGCGGACGGCGCCTTTGCCTTCCACGTTCGCCGGCCGCGTCTCGAGACGCGCCACGTGCGGCTGCTGCAGCTGAAGCTCGGCGGCGTCTTCGATGGTGACGATGCGGTCGGTGTCGGAGATGAACGACGATAGGACGTTGAGCAGCGTCGTTTTGCCGGCGCCGGTGCCGCCGCTGACCAGACAGTTGAGCTTCGCGTTGACGCAGTGGCGCAGAAACTGGAGCATATTCGCCGACAGCGCCTTGTAGGCGACGAGATCGTCGGCCTTCAGACGATCGGCGGGGAAACGGCGAATCGAGAGCAACGGCCCGTCCACGGCGAGAGGAGGAATGATGGCGTTGACGCGCGATCCATCGGGCAGACGCGCGTCGACCATCGGCGAGCTGTCATCAATGCGGCGTCCGATGCCACTGACGATGCGATCGATCACGCGCATCAGGTGCTGATCGTCCTGGAAGGCGGCCGGCACCGCCTCGAGCTTGCCGCGACGCTCGACGAACACCTGCTTGTACGTGTTGACGAGAATATCGCTGACCGTCTTATCGCGAAGCAACGGTTCGAGGGGTCCGAAGCCGAAGACCTCATCGAGCACGTCGCCAAGAATGGCGTCGCGCTCGCCGACCGACAGCGGAAATCCGGACTCGGCGATGAGCGTCGAGACCAGAGCCTTGATCTCGCCTTCAACCTTACTGCGCTCGGACGTGGCGAGCTTTTCGAGGTTCAGGCGCGTCAGGAGCTTGCGGTGCACCGCTCCTCGCACCTCGAGGTACTGCGCGCGGCGCGCATCGACCGCCGGAGTGCGGGTAACCGGGGGAGTGGAAGGAAGGTTCGCGGTTATCGCCATGGTGATTTAAAACAGTCCCAGAAAAGGCGCGCGGCTACGCGGCTGGTCCGCTGCGGCATCGCCCGACTGCGAAGACACGATCTGCTTGGTGAATGTGGCAAATTGTCCGGCCAGCGCCGAGTGATTGCTGAGCGTGAGCGGCACGCCCGAATTGAGCGCGGACGCGACGACGCTGTAATCGCTTGGGAAGGTCATGTGAGGCGCCTGGCCGAGGGTCGCCTCGATCTGCTTCGAGCCAATCTGATGGTGATCCGATGTGCGGTTCAGCAGGATTCGCAGCCTGTCCCTGCCCGCGCCGAGCTGTCCCATACGGTCGATCAGTCGGGTCGCATTGCGGATGCAGGCGATGTCGGGGTTGGTCACCAGGTAGATGGTGTCGGCCGCAAATACGGCGACTTCCGAGCACGGCCCCGTCAGCATGCCGGCGTCGACGATGATGTAGTCGTAGGTGCGGCCGAGCACCTGGAGGAGCTGCTCGAAGGTACCGGCATCCTGCGGACCGGGGCGGTCGGCCTGGTCCCCTCCGGCCAGAATGTCGAGTCCGGTCTTGTGCTTGACGACGAGCTCTCGCAGAAAATCCGCGTCGAGCCGGTGGAGGTTGTCAAGAGCGTCGACCAGCGTGAACCGCGGCCGCACACCGAGAAACAGCGCGACCTCTCCAAGAAACTGATGGAGGTCGACGATGAGCGTCGACTTCTTCGAGGCGCGCGCGATCTCAATCGCGCTGTTTACCGCCAGCGTCGTCGTGCCGGCGCCGCCCTTGGTGCCGAAGAACGACAGGACAGTGGCCGAGTGCGCCCCATCCTTCGAGCGGGTGCGTTCGACGGTCCGCTGAAGCGCGGTAAGGAACGTTTCCGCAAGCGGTGGCCCACCATCGCCGAGCGACCACGCGAGGAACTCGTTCGCGCCAGAGCGCATCGCCTGAAGAATCTGGTCTGGCTCGGCGGTCGATGCGATTGCAAAGATTGACGTCGTCGGCCACGAGGCACGGAAGCGCTCGATGGTGCTCATCGTGCCCATGCCCGTGCGGATGTCGACCACGGCGAGCGCCGGCGGCGTGGCGCCGGCGTGTCGTTCGTCGACAATCGCGATCGATGTTCCTGACGATCGCAGGAGCTTCGTCACATGCGAGCGAAACTCCGGGTCCGTGCTGGAGAGGAGAACCGGTAACTGTGCCATATCTGGGAGCCTGGGGAATATGTGCTATTCAACCAACTGAATTGCCTGGAGAAACGCGCCGGTCGGTGCCGGCCCGCCGCCGTTATTGCTAATCAACCCTGTCATGGGGACCATCCGCCCAGTGACCGTATTTCCCTGGAGACCTTCGAGGAAGAACCCAACGAAATTTGCGATCTTGATGTCCGTGGCGCCGGTCTGCCTCGCACTTTCGTAAACGTACGGATCGAACACGGGAATCACGATGATTCGCGGGCTCGGACGAATCTGGCTCACGACCTCCCTCTTGGCGGTATCCCAGAATGCGTTGGGATCCCTGTCGATGAGATCCTGGACACCGGAAGTCGTCGGACCGGTCATGCTCCCCGGTTCAACGGTGATCGAGTCGCCAACCTCTGCCTCACCAGGCCAGCAGCCCGAAATGTTGGATTCGTAGTAGCTGGCGCCCGTACCGCCCGGCAGCCTGATGGGAAAAAACTGGCTGGGGTTGATCGCACCAGATGGCGATCCCGGCTTTAGCACCATCTGCGTGCCGTAGTCGGGCCCTTGCCGGGACGAACGAAACCCGGTGTAGGCGTTCGGGTTGGGCTCGTAGTGGGTGTAGCGATCGGGGTTCGGCAGAGGCTTTCCTTTGTTCGGGCCATTCTCGTAGAACATTTCCAGCGTATCGCTCGGATCCCATTGAGGGGTGTGCCGCTCGTCCCATTTGTCTGGAATGGCCCATGGCTTGAGGCAGGTCGCCGCATCCGCGGGTGAGACCTTGGCCGTTGCGACGGCGCCGATGTCCACCGAGTTGATGCCGATCATCGGCGCGAGCAGCGTCAGCAGGGGGTTGCCGCGCGCAGTGCTGCGCTGCACGCGCACGGAGATTCTGTCGGTTGCCGGGAACGTTACGTCCGCAGGTATCACAGACACCTGCGCGTTGACGACCGCGTTCTGAGTTGACGTTGCGGCCGCGATGGCATTCTGCACGGCGGGGCCGGTCGGGGTGCGATCGTCATAGTTGTCGAACACGAGCGCAACCGCGCCGGCGAGCGCGCCGGAATCGGCCGATTTCTGGGACTCCGTGCGCGCGACCATGAACATGCCGACGTCGATCGCGAGCATCGCTGCGCTCATGAGCGCCAGAAAGCTCGCGCCGACGAGGATGAGCACCATGCCGCGCTCGTCGCGCACGTTGAATGGTCGGCGTCTCATTGCTGGCCTCCTGTCAGGCGCTTGTATTGGGTGAGAAGCTTTTCAAGATCCGCGTCACGGGTTGCTTGCTCGCGAGCCAGCTTCTCCTGCGCCTTCTGGTGCTTCTCGGCGAGCAGCCGCTCTTCTTCGATTCGCTGGTTTTCGATCTTCTGCAGCTCGGCGTCGCGCCGCGCCTGCTCCTTCGCGAGCTTGTCGGCGACGACCTTTGCACGCGCAGCCTGTTCCTGCTGTTCGAGCCAGCGCTTGCGGTCCGCTGCTGCCTGCACTTCGAGGCGCTTCTCCTCGAGCTTGCGTTCGCGCTCGAGCTCCTTGCGCTCCTGTTCCTGCAGTTTCGCGACGCGCGCAGCGTCGATTGCTGCCGCCTCGCGCGCCTTACGGGTCGCGACTTCATCAAGCTCGCGCTGGCGCTCGGCCCGCGCTGTCTCGAGCTTTGCCGCCTTCTCCTGCTCCTTCTTCGTCCGCTCGGCCGCTGCGCGGTCGATCTTCACGGCCGCGTTCGACGCCTTGGCGACTTCGCGTGCGGCAGGCGCAGTGGATGGAGCGGCGACGGTTGTGGCCGCCGGCGCAGAGACGGGTTCGGTGCTCACGACGGTGCGAGTCGGCCCAACAGGCTGCGCAGGCGCCACGTGCGAGAACGCTGGATCCGGCATCGGCATCGTGCGTTTCGGCCCGGGCAGGAACGGCTCGACCAGGCCGGGCAGGTTGGGGGTGACACCCGGTGAGTCGCGCAGCACGATGTGTGGCGTGATCATCACGACGAGCTCTGTGTTGTTCTTCTGATAGGCCTGACTGCGGAAGAGATGCCCGATGATCGGGATGTCGCCGATGCCGGGCACGCGTCGCAGGGTCTCGTTCATGTTGCGGTCGATGAGGCCCGAGATGGCGAACGTCTGGCCGTCGCGAAGCTCCACTTCGGTTGACGTCCGCCGCGTCGCGAGCGCCGGCACGCGGAATCCCTCGAGCACGACGGCGTTACCGAAGTCGAGGGTGCTGACCTCTGGCGCCACCTTGAGATGAACGAAGCCGCCGCCCGTGATGGTGGGCGTAAACTTCAACCGCACCCCGAACTCCTTGAAGACAATCGTGACAGACTGGTTGCCCCCGTTTGCCTGGACGACGGGATAGGGATATTCACCGCCGGCAAGGAAGCTGGCTTCTTTGCCGTCTTGCGTAATCAGATTGGGTTCGGCCAGGCTCTCGAACAGCCCCCTGCCCTTGAGCGCCCGCACCGCCGCACCGAGCTGTTCCTCAGTGTTGAAGGCAAACAAGTTGAGGAAATCGCTGAAGACCAGGCCCTTGTCCTTGTCAAAGATCGGAGCGGCGTACTGCTGTGTGGTACCGCGGGCGATCCAGTCCCCCTTGCCAACAGGACCGGTGAAGAACGAGGCGCCGAGCTCCTGCATCGCCGAGCGGCTTACTTCGGCGAACCGGACCTTCAGCATCACCTGATTCGTCGCAACGTTCTCCTGCTGGCGAAGGAGATTGACGATGTTCTCGGGCTTGTCAACGTAGCCGACGGCCAGCGACGAGGCGCGGTCGATCACGTATTTGGCCGAGACGACGCCGGACAACACGACGTCCTTGCCGTTAACCGCCACGGCAATCGGCTCGTTCGGGAACTGCTTGCGGATTTGCCCCTCGAGCGGGGTGAGGTCGCGCCGGACCGTTACCTCGTATGTGGTGATACGTCCGGTCTCGCTCCAGACCAGAAGAGAGATGGTGCCCGGCGCCTTGCCGTGCACGAGCAGCTCCCGCGGCGACGTGACCATCGCGTCGGCGATGTCTGCGGTGGAGAGGGACACTCTCATGATGGCGCGGTCCGTGCGGACGATCGCAGAGCGGCCGACGAGCAGATGAATCTGCTCAGTTGCGATCACCGGCGGCGCGTCGTTGGCCGCCAGGCGGGTGGAGCTGAACACGGGGGGCAGCACCATGACGATGAAAATCGCGAGCGTTCGAAGGTTTCTCATGATCAGCTCCTATCCGACGACGACGTGCGACCGTTTGTCGCCACGGATGATTTCAACGGTGGGCGCCGGCGCGGCCGGAGCCAGAGTCTGTGAGGGTTGTGACGGCGCGGACGCCCGGCGCGGGCCTGTGTAGACGGGCCGCTGCGGAGGCGCGACACCGCCGAGCACGAGTCCGGGCCTGGCGCCGGACGTTTCTGGAGATTCGAGGTCGAGCGGGTTGCGCAGGGCGAGCTGAATCTTGCCTTCGGTGCTCACCAACGACAGGCGCTCAGCTTGTTCGGGGGTGACCAGCAGGGTGACGACTGTTACCTGCACCGGCTTACTGTCTTTCGAGTCGCTCTCGAGCCTCGTGCCGGCCGCGAGCACTTCCACGTTCGACAGCACGACTTTCGAGGTCATGTCTTCGGCGCGGCTCGTCGTGCTGGCGGTCGCGACCACGTCGACGTGCGTACCGGGCAGGACGTACCCCGCGACGCCGATCACTTCGTTGACCCTGACCGACATGGCGCGTTTGCCATTGGGAATGATTGGTGGAAGGCCGCTTCCGGCCTCCTTGGACGCCAGCTTGCCGGGAAGAATCGGCTCGTTCTTCACGATCGAGGCGATGAGGCCCCGGCCCACCAAAGCAGCGGGATCCTCGAAGGCGCCTTCGGGCGCCGCGCTCGCCGGCCAGTCAATTGTGGCGAGGTCGTCGCGCCGCAGCTCGGCGCCGATCGTGAGATCGGCCCCGGCGACGACGACCCGCCTGGTCGGCACCGTGACTGTCTTCACGGGAACGTTCTGAAGATAGTCGTAGGTGCCGAACGCGAGCCCTCCACCAGCGAGTAGGGCGATCAGGAACACAGTGAATATCCGTACGCGATTCATAAAGTCCTCGTTTCCTATGGCGATTCGTTCCGCATGAGCGCAGTGGCGCGCATGGTGATGGCCGAGCCAGTGGTAGTGCCTGGCACGATCATTTGGGCGACCGGCTGCAGCACCATGAACTGAAACGGATAATCGACGGTTACCAATGACGCGCCGAACGTCGTACCATTGACGGTCAGGGACGCATTTTTGTCGACGCCGACCGGTGCGTCTCCGGCACGGGAGAGTTGACCGTTGGTCATGTACTGCCGCACCAGCGCTTCGGTGGTGTTCACATCACTATTGGGAAGTACGGAGATCCGCGCGCCTTCACGCGCCGCGTTGGTCAGCACTTGCCAGGTCTCGTACGCCCGGCCGACTTCGAAGATGCCGACCATGAGGAGCAGTAGGATCGGCGTCATGATGGCGGCTTCAATCATCGCCGCGCCTCGTTCGCTATTACGTGTCGTCATCGGGCTACCTCCACGCTGCGAGCAAGCATCCGACGGCAATCGCCGGACCATAGGGAAATCTGTTGTGCTCGGTAGGCGATTCAATCGCCGCTTTCATCTCTCCGCCGCGGCCGCACAGCCTGGCGGTCATCGTGACGGTGCGTTTGAGCCGGCCGCGCTGCACGGCAATGAGCAGTGCGAGCACCCCACCCGCGATAGCTACAAACAGGAAGGCCCAGACCATGCGGCCGCCCCCGAGCAATGTGCCGGCGGCGGCGAAGAGCTTCACGTCGCCGGCGCCCATGGCGCCGATCACGTGCCCCGGGAGCATCATCACCAAACCGGCCGCGAATCCCGCGATGGCGGACGCGACTGAAATCCCGCTGAGACCTGCCGCGGCCAGGAACAGGCCCGTCAGGGCGGTTCCCATCGAGACCATGTTCGGGATACGGCGATGGCGTGCATCGATCAACGCGCCCGTTCCGAGCCCGACGCACAGCGACACGGCGACGATGAGATCAGATGCTGGCTGCGCCAATGGTCTGCCAGTAAAACTGGTTGATGTAGCTGCCAAAAAATCCCACGGTTCCCATGGCAAACAGCGCAATCATGGTTGCCAGGATCCCGTACTCGAGGAGGTCCTGGCCTTCCTCGCTTCGTGCCAAGCGCTGCAGAAATAGAAACAACATGGTGGTCTCCGATCTTGTGTTGTGACGGGCGCTGCGGAATCGCCGCGCCCGTCACGCCAAACCCTGCCGATCGAACAATGTGAGAAAGCGCCTTACGCGGGAATCATTCCGGTGATCGTCGTGAAGATCAGGTTGACCTTCTCGCCCGCCAACGTCACGCCGGCGATGGCGACGATCGCGATCAGCGCGACGAGCAGGGCGTATTCGAGCAGGTCCTGTCCTTCGTCATTCCGACGGAATGAGTTGATGAGTGCGGTGACGTAGAGCATCTCTGTCCTCCCTTTATGCGCCCGCGTAAGTGCGATGCGCTGTAAGAACTGTCATTACGCGGGAATCATTCCGGTGATCGTCGTAAAGATCAGGTTGACCTTCTCGCCCGCCAACGTCACGCCGGCGATGGCGACGATCGCGATCAGTGCGACGAGCAAGGCGTATTCGAGCAGGTCCTGTCCTTCATCGGCACGGCGGAACGAGTTGATGAGCGTGGCTACGTAAAGCATGTCTTCCTCCCTCTGTGCGCGCCGCGGATTGCGATGCGCGATGCCTGTCACTACGCAACCGCCGTACCACGCGAAGCCTTGCAGCCCTGGCTGTGCTCGCAAGTGTGTCCGCTCTCTGCGAGTTACCGGCGCTCGAGCACGACGGCGGTGCGTTCGCGTGAATCGTTGCGGCACACCACCGACCCAACACAATTGGTGTGCACACAGACCAGTTCGTTATTTGCCGGGATCAGCGGAACCGGAATTCACGACGGAGGTCTATACATGCAGTTTCGTAAGTGCGGCGCGCAAATTGTCTGCGACGCTGCAGGTGTGCGAGATGCGATCGGGTAGACGTGGCCCATAACAGCGCCGTATCCGGGCGCCTGGTCCTATTTGGGAAAGAGGTACGCGGATTGCGAAGAGCAGTGTGGTGCGGAGAATCTTTCGCGATCTCGCGGCCACACTGGCCGTGCTGATCGCTGTGGCCGGCTTGCTCATCCTGATGGAGCCTCGCGTGCTCGAGCGCGTCGGTCAGGTGACGGGAGAGGTGCAGAGCCACGGTGTCAGCGCGTCCGCGAGCCCGCTCGGCAATGCCGCGCGGGGAATCCTGGCGGTATCGTCGCGGTCGGCTTCGGACAATCCCTATTTGTTCTCGTTTGCCGTTGTCGCGGCCGTGCTGTTCATGCTGATGCTGAGGATGCTATGAGCGACGTTCTGGTTGTGCAGCCGGACGTCATGCAGAAGCAGGTGCTGCGTGGCATCTTTCAGCGCATTGGTGCGGAGCTCGTGATTGTCGAGTCGGCTCTCGAAGCCAAGGATGCGATCGCGCACCGCATGCCCGATCTCATTCTGCTGAGCAGTTTCCTGTCCCCGCGCGATGAAGACACGCTCATCGCGCACCTGCGGACGCTCGACGGTGCGTCGCATCTGCAGACGCTGACCCTGCCTCAGTTCCGGGGGAACCGGGAAGCTGCTGCCACGAAGGGTGGATTCTTCCGAAAGAAGAAGCCGCAGCCAGCCGTCTCCGCCGGTTGCGATCCCGCTGTCTTCGCCGAGGAGGTGGTCGCACACCTCCATCGTGCCCACGAAGTGCGCAGCCGCCCGGTCGTCGTGAAGCCTGTCGCACCGCCCGCTGCTCCGGAGCCCATCGAGGCTCCGCAACCCGAGTTTTCCCCGGCCGCCCCGGAACCAATGGCGTTCGAGCCATTCGTACCTGAGGCCGTCGTGTCAGAGAGCACGGCATCCGATGCATCTGAGCCGTCCGCAGTCGATTCCCTTTTTGCGGCGCCGATCGTCCAGGTAGAAGAAGCCCGGCCCGCGCCATCACTCGACGCACAGGTAGACGACGTCGATCGGCTCGCGCGCGAGCTCGGCGTGGACGTCAGCAGTCTGGTCGAGATCGATGAAGTCCAGCCGCCCGTTGGGGTCGAGGCCGGCGATACCTACGATTTCGGTGCGGCGCTGGACCGCGCCCGCGCCGAGGCCGACAGCCGCCGCGCCGCTGAGCTCGCTCGCGCCGAAGCGGACGCCGATGCGATTCGCGAGGCGGCGATCGCTCAAGCACGCGCAGCGGCCGAACGCGAGGCACGGGAAGCGGTCGCGGCCGATCTCGCGCGCGTGCAGGCCGAAGCGGAGGCGATGCGAGACGCAGCGTTGGCCGAAGCAGAAGCGATGCGCGAGGTCGCCATTGCCGAAGCGCGCGCCGCGGCCGAAAAGGAAGCGCGCGAAATGCTCGATGCCGAGCTGGCCCGTGTGCGGTCCGAAACCGAGGTCACGGTCGCCGACGCGCTGAATAAAGTGAAGGTCGAGGCCAAAGAGGCTGAGCGCGCCCGCGTGGAGGCGGAGCGCCTGAGAAAAGCCCAAGCCGAAGAGACCGAGCACCTGAGAAAGATCCAGGCCGAAGAGGCCGAGCGCGCCCGCGTGGAAGCCGAGCGCCTGAGAGTGGAAGCGCAGGAGGCATTTGCCGCCGAGCTGAAACGTGTCAGGGCCGAGGTCGAGCAGCAACTGGCAGTACAACTGGAAGCTGCCCGAACCGAGGCCGAACGCATGCGGGCCGCCGAAGCGGCCGCCGTGCGCGATCGCGCGGCCGCCGAGGCGCAGCTGAAGTCGGAGCTCGATCGTCTTCGGTTCGTTGCGACGCAGGCCCGCAAAGCTGACGAGTCCGAAACCAAAAAGGCCGCAGAACAGATCAAGCAGCTGGAACGGGAGCTCGCGAGCGTGCACGCGAAAGCCGAGGAGCGGCAGGTGACGCAGCTCGAGGAGCTTCGCGCGCAGATGGCCGAGATGCGTGAGGCCGCCGCTCAGCACGCACGGACGGCCGCTGCCGAGGCCGTTGCATCAGAGGTCGCGCGTGCATCAGCGCAGTCGTCTTCAGGAACGCAGCAAAAGCTGAACGTGATCCGGATGCAGCCGCGAACGGCCACTCCGGCTCCTGTAGTTGTCGTGCCACCGGTCGAGACACCGGCGCCGCCCGCTGCAGAAGTGGGCGAAAACTTGGAGGCGCAGGCAAGCGCCGATTACCTGAGCCTATGGCGCCCGAGCGCCCTCGCTGAAGAAACAGTTGCCGAAGAATCGGCAGATGAAGCGCGGGAGCCGGTCAACTACCGCCGCCACGCCAAGTGGGCTCTGCCGGCCGCCGCGTGCCTCATATTAGTGGCGAACACCGGCACCGCCATCAGCACGCTCGCGCGATTTGCCGGTCCGGGTGAAACGCCGCCTGCCTTGACCGTCGAGCCGGCGCACATCGAGCCTTTCAGCGAAGTGGTTGAGAAACGAGTCGGTCGTCTGCAGGTCGAGTCCACGCCCTCTGGCGCCGAAGCCATCGTGGACGGCAAGAGCTACGGCCAGACGCCGGTGACGATTCCGAACCTTGCCGTCGGCACACACACGCTGTCGCTCAAGAGCAGCGCAGGGAACGTCACCAGGAAAATTACGATCAAAGCGAACGAAACCGCCATCGTCGCCGAGGCGATTTTCTCCGGATGGCTCGCCATCTTCTCTCCGATTCCCGTCACCGCCGTCGTCGACGGCCAGGCGGTCAATCTCACCGATGATGGGCGCCTCATGACGACCCCGGGCAAGCACGTGGTCGAGCTGGTCAGCGAGCGATTCAACTATCGCTCGACCGAAACACTCAACGTTCGGCCCGGTGAAACGACCGCGCACACGCTGACGCTGCCGACGGGTTCGGTGCGCGTGACGGCTCCAGAGGGTACGGAGATCCGGATCGACGGCCAGCCGACGACAGGAGTACCCGCCGAGGGGTTGCCTGTGGTTATCGGGTCGCACGAAATCACGGCGACGCACGCGGAGCTCGGAGAGCGGCGGGTGCAGGTCGATGTGGTTCACGGCTCGCTGACTGAAGTGACGCTGCAGTTCACGCCCTGAACTGCGTCACATTAAATGAGTTTGTAGGACTTCACCGACTTGACATCCTGCAAGCGCGAGTCGAAACTCTTCACGATTACTCAGCCGCAGTTGCTTTGAGTCGCGCTGCGGAATTTCACCGACCCGATCCACACGGAGCGATCCCCATGTCAGCCATCACACGATTGGTGTGCCTGCTCTCGTTCGTGCTGTGCGTCGCGTCGCCCGTAGCCGCGCAGGCGCCACCCGAGTGCCCTGCTGACGAACCGCCGGTCGTCTACCAGGGCACGATTACGGGCAACGCTAGCGCGCCACCGTTCGCCATTGACCTCAAGCCGTGCCAGACGCTTGCCATCCGCGTCGAGACCTCCGACACCCATCCGTACTGGGGCTCCGGCTTCCAGGTCAAGCTATTCAACAACGCAAGCCAGACCCTGCTCGACGAATACTGGAGCTCCAATGAACCAATGACGAGGAACTTGTTCAACCCGAACCTCTGGGTGCCGCCGTACCGCGGCACCAGGGGGGATGCCGGACTACCCGTGACGGGCGTGTTTTCCACCTACTCGAACGTGGCGGGCTCGATCGACTACATGATCACCGTCACCAAGCTGCGGCGCCAGGACTACAACATCGGAGGTACGTCATTTCAGAATGCCCCGATCATCGATCCGAACATGACATATCGGGGCAGCGTGCATCCGCTGGAGCCGGGTCAGTTCTTTAAGATCACTCTGTTTCCCTACGAAACGTTCTTCGCGACGGGGCATTGGCTTGGCCACCCGCAATACGGCCCTTTTGTAAAGCTCCGTGTCTACAATTCCTCGTTCGGCGCGGAAACAACCATCCATATGAGCACGCCATACGGCCTCAATGCCTATGCGTCTTCGACATTTACTAATCCGAATGCATTCACAGCTGACTTTTATGTGAGGCTTACTACTCAGTACTGGATGCTCCATGATTTCAGTATGACCGTTAACCGGTCAGGCGTGTATCTGAAAGGGGCGTTGGACGGTGGAGCGTTCTCATCTGCCGTGCCCCTCCCGACAACGGCCCACGTCCCGCTTGGTTCATATGTAACCTTTGCCCTTGTGAATCAAGCTGGCAGCCCGCTCGCGGCGTCATTTCAGCAAGGTCAATCAACCTTGGAACCTGGCATTCGACCCGGGGCGCTCTTCCCGGCCAACGTCGTGTTCTCGTACATTCTGCGAAGTGCCAATACTGTTGTGTACCAGGCGGTTCACAAAGGCCAAGCCACAATCAACGTGTCGGGACCTTCGGGCGGGCCAGCGACCCACACGTTCACGATCGTCGTCGAAGATCCTCCCCCGACGGCGAAGCTAGGAAATATCTATAACGACCTCGATTGGCGCTTGTATTTTTGGGGACACGCCTACGGCATACCGCCGCAGTTGATGAAAGCGCAAATTGCTCAAGAGCAGTATGGCGCATGGTCGCCTTTTGAGTACCGCTACGAACCGACGGGGCAAATAGGCGATCTAAGGACGATTTCGCGCGGCAAGCGCTACCGAACAACCAGGGAGCCCTTCATAACCTATCGGTTTCAAACACTCGAGGACAGCACAGACAATGCATTGTCTGAGGGCCCGTTTGTGCTTCCCGCAGATCGCTACCTGGCCGGCTCACCAAACCTTGGCGCCGCACAGCTAAGAGTGGAGTGTGACGCTAACGGTAACGGAGGACGGGGCGTCAACGAGGGTGACGTCAACATTTGGGTGACCGAACTCTTTCGGTGTAATGACGACCGCAGCAATTGGACAGAAACAAATGGGATCGCTCGGACGACGCAGGTGTTAGGCGATCCGTTCACGGCCCAATGGTCTTTGGCCGGCTCCTACGGCTATCTACAAGTCACATACATCAGGGCAACCGAGCTCGGCTGGGGCGGATCGTTGGTAAACGGCACCAGAAATCCAAGTTTGCTGTTCGACTCTGATGACAATCTAGCCGACAACGGGGGCTCGCTCTACCTTGGAAACTGGGACTTGGCGATCAAGTATTACAAAGTCAATAAGGCAAATCGAAGTCTGTTTCCAGAAAATAAGTTCGATAACGTTCAAGCATTTGTGGTGTCGTTCAAGGGGGCGTGGAAACTCTACAACGGGGAGACCGCCTATGGCGTACGCGTGGCGTCGACAGTTCCGACGTACAAATTGCTGAATCCAGGTCCGATTTTCTGAAGGGCTATCATGATCCAACGCGCGCACGTCTTCTACCTGCTGTTGAGTGTCTTCACTTTGATACCGGGCGCCCAAGCTCTCGGCCAGAGCGTCCCGCAAGGAATCGTGGATCAGTTCTACCCTAGCCGCTTGTCTCCGGCAGACGAGTCTGAGCGTCGCTCTTGTTTTGAAGTCTATGCCTCAACTAACAATGAACCGGAGATAATCATCGCGGGGTATACAGACCTAGCAGAAGGTGTCGTAATCGTAATCGGACGAGATGCGCCCGGCGTCTATTCGGTCAGATATGAAGTATCGGCCACATATGCCACAAACGGACGAGAGTGCGAAGTCGAGTTACCAGACCTCGATTTCGATGGTCAACGCGATGTGCACGTTAGGTTTCTCAATCGGGGCGGCAACCCTAGTTGGTTCTTCAAATGGAACGGTGTACAGCTCACCAACATCACGGCAACAGAAGCGGAAGATGGCAAGGAGTGGTCTCGTCTAATTAGTGCGTCGCATTATGACATCAACCATTCCGGCTGGATGCATATCGTTGCACCGGGGTTCCTTGAGCCTCTTGATGACAATCAGCCGAAACCTGAACCTCTTCAGGTTTTTGAATCAGTCAATGGGATGTACGAACGCACTCGGTACTTACTCGCGGCAAGAGAGTTCGTCGTCGGGAGCGACCCATGGCTGCTGAGATACAGGCTCCGACAGAGCCAGGATTCGACCGCGCCATTTATTCTTCGGGTAGTGAATGGCGACCGTTTGGGTCAGCGCCGAGTGACAGAAGGCACCATCACGATCGATAATGTAGTTGTTGTCAACTCGTCACAACTGACAGGGGCTGTCGAGGTCGTTGAAGTTACCCTACCTTCGCTGCCAGTCGACACCGTGTTAAGAGTCTCTTTGGTGGGAGGCGCCAATTCAACGATTCTGGTGACGGTTGCCGATAGCACAGTGCGGCAGCCTTAGTGTTGGGTTGGGCGCGCGTGTTCTCGTTTGTGAATGTGGGCGGTTACCAGGGGTTCACGCGCTGAAACGCGATCGCACGCCGAGATACAGCAGCCATCCAGCAGGACCGAAGAGGAACGTCAGGATTAGACACGGCAGCAGAAGCCAGTGGGGAATGCCGCGCTCCCGCGAGTCCCGCGCTTCCCAGCTTCCTATTAGAAGGTCGAATGCCAGATAGTGAATCCATCCTGCCAGCAGCAGCCAGGAGTTATTGAAGAGCAGCG
Organism: Vicinamibacterales bacterium; assembly: GCA_035281225.1. GTDB lineage: Bacteria > Acidobacteriota > Vicinamibacteria > Vicinamibacterales > JAMQPK01 > JAMQPK01. The sequence goes on along the minus strand of DATEEI010000081.1, from coordinate 4,328 downwards.
CCACTTCCGGCAGCGAGGAGAACCCGCCGTCGGCGCCTGCGAAGTTTGCGGCGATGACGACGGTATAGATTGCTGCCAGCGCTCCGGGAACGGCGACGCCTGCAACAACGCTCGACACCCACCGCCGGCCCGGCAGGACGGCCAGGAGCAGCCAGCAACAGAGCGCGGCGAAATTCACAATCGAGAAAATCTGATCGGGCGACATCTCAATACCCCATTGCACGTGCGCGCAGTTTGTCGGATCGATACGACACGATCCCCATGGCGGCCGCGCTGAGCATGGCCCATATCGCCAACGCCGTCAGTGTGGCCGCATCAGGACTCACGATCGACTGACCCCGCAATGCCTGCCACATCAGCAGACCGAAGAGAGAGATGTAGCTGCCCGAGGCTGCAAGCGTAAGCCGGATTCGTGATGCCTCCGACATTCCTCCCCGTGCGACGAGGAGCGTGAGAAGCGGGAGCATCTGCAGCGCGTGCAGACCAAGAAAATGTGCGACGCGCAGATCACCATGCTCGCGGCTCCATCCCGTACCGGGCAGACCGGGCCCTCCGTCGGGCCCGCCGACGGTGTGTGCGCCTGCGATGGTGAGACGTGTGCCGGCACGTACCTCGTCGAGCTGTGCCTGCGATGGCTGAGTCATCACACCGCCAGACACGGCGCCGATGATGGTGATCGTCATCCCCAGCCGCAGCGCCCAGCCCATGGGGCGATCCGAGAATCGCTGGCTCCACAGTGCCACCGCGACGGCAATCGCTGCGAATGTCTGCACCAGGATTGCGAGTCCCATGATGGTAAACAACACGCCGTTCAGCGAAGTGCTGAAGTTGAAGTGGCTGGTCGTGCCGCGCCAGGCCTGCACGTCGATGATGATGATTTCAATGACGAACGTGGCGACCGTGATCCAGCTCACCACCCGCCGCGTTCTCACCCACTCGGGGAGGTAGGTAAACACCCACGCGAGGGTGAGCGCGTAGATGCCGAGCGACGCGGCGAACTTGGCGGGCTTTATCCATGCCGGCGCGCCGGTGATTTCGCGAGGGTCCACAAGCAGCGCGACGCCTGTCGCGGCAAGGAGAGCGAACATCGCCAGGCCGAAGGCGGTCAACCGCCGGTCGCCGCGCCAGAGCGTTTCCAACACCGCCGATGTCTTTAATGTTGCCATTGTCTACATCAATATACGCACACATGTTGACAATGTCAACATGTGTCGGTACCATGCAGTCGATGGCCAGAAAACGAGCCAATCGCTATCATCACGGCGATCTGTCACGGGCGCTGCTCCAGGAAGCGCTCCGGACGATTCAGCGCGGTGGGGTCGAGGCCCTCACTCTGCGTCGCGTGGGCGAGAAGCTCGGCGTCTCGCGTACGGCGTTGTATCGCCACTTTTCGGACAAATCGGCGCTGCTGGCCGCCGTGGCCAGGGAGGGGTTTCGCACCCTGCGCCTTCAATTGCTCGAGGTCTGGCAGAAACATGGTGGCGGCTGGGAAGGCTTCGACGCGATGGGCGCTGCCTACGTGCAGTTCGCAGTGGACCACCCCTCGCACTATCGCGTCATGTTTGGCGGCTATGTCGATGCCGCCGGTCTGCGCGACCCGGAGCTCATGCAGGAAGGCGCGGGGGCGTTTCAGGGGCTGGTTGATGCCATCCAATCGCTGCAGCAGCAAGGACTCGTGAGACCCGACCCACCGCTCCAGCTTGCTCAGCACATTTGGGCCAGCGTGCATGGGATCGCCATGCTCGCCATCGATGGGCAGTTGAAGCAGCCGGTCGCCGATGTCGGGCGCTTTGCAAACGAGCGCATTCGGACGGGGATCGGGGTGTAGCTGGAGTCCAGAGCCCAAAGCCCAGAGCCCAGAGTCCTCGCGTCAAATTAGTAATCGGCTAGCCAGAACCGAATTTCAGACCGTTCCATGGGCTGCTTACACCGCTGAATTTGCGCCGCTTTTATGCACTACTGGGCTCAGCTGCCGGGCATGGCTCTTGCGCGCTCCCGCTCATGGTCATTCTGTTCGCGGTCACGCTGTTTCTCAGTTCTTCACTCCTGTTTATCGTTCAGCCGATGATCGCCAAGATGGTGCTTCCCCTGCTTGGGGGAACCCCGGCGGTCTGGAACACCTGCATGGTCTTCTTCCAGACGACGCTGCTGGTCGGATATCTCTACGCGCATGCATCCACGCGATGGCTTCGTTTCAAGTATCAAGCGGCCCTGCACATCGTTCTTCTCGCAGCCTCGTTTCTTGCGCTGCCCATCGTCGTCGTGAGCCAGCACAGCGAGCCGCCGACCAGCGGCACGCCGGTGGCGTGGTTGCTGCGTGTGTTGCTGGTAACGGTTGGCATCCCGTTCTTCCTCGTGTCGTCGAGCGGACCGCTGCTGCAACGATGGTTTTCCCGCACCGATCATCCTCTCGCGCGCGATCCGTACTTTTTGTCCGTCGCCGGGAATCTCGGCAGCATCGTTGCGCTTCTGGCATATCCAGTGCTGCTGGAACCCTCTTTGCGCCTGAACGAGCAGAGCTCCATGTGGACGGTCGGATACGTCGCGCTGATGCTGCTGACGACCTTCTGTTTCTTCTTTGTGTACCGGCAGTCCAAGGTTCACCACTCCGTGCACACGACGGAGACCGCCGAGGCTGTGGACGCGAACGTAGAAAGTCCGAGCTGGAAGCTGCGGCTTCACTGGATCGCGCTCGCCTTCGTTCCGTCGAGCCTGCTGCTCGGGGTGACAACGTTCCTGACGACGGATGTTGCGGCGGTGCCGCTGTTCTGGATTGTGCCGCTGGTCATCTACCTGATGACGTTCGTGCTGGTGTTCGCCCGCCGCACGCTCCTGTCGCACGCGGCCATGATCCGCGCGCTGCCATTTTGGGTACTGCCGCTGGCGTGGCTGATCGCGTTCAGCACCAAGCTTCCAGTCGTGATTCAGGCGCCGATTCATGTGCTTGCGTTCTTCTTCGCCGCGATGGTGTGTCACGGAGAGCTGGCGCGGCGACGGCCGGACGGCCGGTATCTGACGGAGTTCTACCTGAGCATGTCGGTCGGCGGCGTGCTCGGCGGGCTGTTCAATGCGCTGGTCGCCCCTGTGGCGTTTAGCACCGTCCTGGAATATCCGCTCGCGCTCGTCTTCGCGTGCGCGTTGCGCTCCCGGCAATCCACTCAGTCAGACACTCCACGGGCACGCCAGCTCGATTTCGCGCTTCCGGTGGTTGTGGGCGGGTTCGCGATCGCGATGATGTTCCTGTTCAACGCATCAGGATCCAAAGGGCCCGCGACGCTCCTGCTGGCCTTCATCGTGCCCACGGTCGCATGCTACAGTTTCTCGCGGCGTCCTGTAAGGTTTGCATTGACGCTCGGTGCGTTGATGCTAGCGGGCGGGACGTACTCCGCCGCCGAGGCTGAGAGCACCTATCGTGGCCGCAGCTTCTTCGGAGTGCACCGCGTATTCGATCTTCCGGAGCGAAACCTTCGCTACCTGGTTCACGGAGGCATCATTCATGGCGCTCAGCATCTCGATGCCGGCCACCGCCGGGAGCCGTCGACCTATTTTCACAGGACGGGTCCCATCGGCCAGGTATTCGCTGCATTTCACGGAAAGCCCGACCGAAACCGGGTCGCGGTGATCGGCCTGGGGATCGGCACGCTTGCCGCATATAGCGAGCCCGGGCAGCAATGGACCTTCTTTGAGATCGACCCAGCCATCGTCGACCTCGCGCGCGATCCGCGGCGGTTCACATTTCTATCCGATAGCCCGGCGCAGACGCGAGTGGTGCTCGGCGACGCGCGCATCGCCTTGACGAAGGAACCCCCGCGAGCGTTCGACCTGCTCATCGTGGACGCGTTCAGCTCCGACGCGATACCTGTGCACCTTCTTACACGTGAAGCGCTGCAGCTCTATCTGGAGAAGCTCGATACGGGCGGCGTGTTAGCGTTCCACATTTCGAACAGCTATCTCAGTCTCACGCCGCTTATCGCCGATCTGGCTCGAGACGCAGGACTCGTGTGTCTCGCGCAGACGGACGCCCAGATTGACGCGACCGCGGCGGCGCTGGCCAAGTCGGCGTCGCAATGGGCGGTGCTCGCACGATCGCCGGAGACCCTCGGACCCCTTGCGCACGACAAGCGGTGGCGCATCGCGCAGGGGCGTGCCAACGCTGTCACGTGGACAGACGATTTTTCGAATCCGCTGAGTCTGATCAGTTGGTTCGGGAACTAGAGGACGGGCCACTAGAGGACTAGCTCGACAACCGTCGTTTTCCCGCGCGCGGAGTGCTCTCATATACTGGGGCCTTGGGCCCACGTGTACTTGCTGTCGTTCTGATGCTGACT